>CAJJKN010000003.1 GCA_905188085.1 uncultured Bacillota bacterium | reverse complement strand
GACAATACTTGGCTGGTAACGGCCCGGGAAGATAGGTCTCTGCCGGATTCTATTTTTAAGAGGACTTTATAGTCCTCTTTTTTTATATCTATATATGTGTCCCCTGGCGCATCATAATAACAACACAGAGAGCAGCGGTTGCTATATTCCTTCAGAGAAACGAATGTGCGCGAATTAGAATTTTACTTAGCATTAAACCTTTGATAAGATGCACTGTCTATAGTCAAAGATAAAATATAGAAGTCATATACAGATGCATAGGAAATCAGCTAAAAAGAAAATCGGAACGGAATGGCTGAATGTATTTGATGCCGCTATATCGACCGCACCCTATGCAAAAACGGAATATGCTGCGCGTTTGAAACCACTCCAATGATAACAAAGAAACTGAATATGCAAGAAGGAAGGCAACGCCCCAACGGCTATGTGGTTTGTTATAGACTAGACTTGTCCCTATTTTGCTTTACTTCATGCAATAGAAATGTGTGAAAGATTGCATAGGCGATCCCATCTTATGTTTTTTATACTATTTAAGAAAATTTTCAGAATATTGAATCGAAAGCATATACGTTACAGCTTGAACGAAAATAAAAAGGAGATAAAATGAATAACAAAGTTCTCTTGCATAATGATACCCTGGCCTAAAATAAAGCATCATACTTGCGAGATCCCGGGAACTGATTGCGTTTCCATGTTATATTGGAGCCCTGCCCTATCTAAACCAGCTTTTATTATGCCCTTCATAAGTGTATCCCAATAAATAGAGAAAGCCGTTTATATTTCCTGCAAGCCATATCCAATGGTATATAGATGTCAATGCTCTAAATCTCTGCCTGATAAATCCTATAAGAACAAATTCTCGAGGCATTTACGGTGCCCGACATCTTTTTTGCACCACGTCCCGCCCGGAGACGCTCTGTTTTACGAGGGCCTACAATTGTTTTCTTTCTATCTTTCTTAAAACCATGGCAATCTGTTTTGTTTCATATTAAAATAGAAATAATCTATATTCTGTTTTTAGATCATTAGAAAGGATGATGTTTATGGCGCTTTTCCAAATTCAAAACCTTCGTTCCAAAGAAGTTCATCGCAAGATCTCTGTCAATGTAATTTTGCCGATCGACAGCCATAGGGAACACCAGCCCGGGGAAAAATTTCGCACGCTCTATCTGTTTCACGGCGTGACGGATAACAATACAGCCTGGCTGTTAAATACACGCCTATATGAGTTGGCGGAAAGATACAATCTCTGCGTTGTTTTGCCCAACGGCGAAAACAGTTTTTATATGAATCGGGAAGACCGGTTTGAAAATTGGGGCAACTTTTTTGCTCAGGAGCTGCCTATGCTGCTGCGCCGGGCGTTTCCGCTGTCCGAGAGACGGGAAGATACCTTTATCGGCGGTTTCTCCATGGGCGGCTACGGCGCGCTGCGCAACGGGTTAAAATATCACGACGCATTCGGAAAGATCTGTTGTTTTGCACCGGCGCTTGAACTGGAATACACCATGGACAGCACCTACGATGCCGAAGATTATCTGCGAAACCGCGGATTTGTAGAGGCCCATTACGGGAAAGGCTTGGAAGATGCCGTAGAAACCGATAAAAACCCGCTATGGTTGATCGACCAGCTTAGCGCACAGGGCGTGGAGCTGCCGAAAATTTTCCTGGCAACCGGGGAAGATGATGGATTGCTGGCCGTACAAAAGAGCATTGTGCAGCATTTAGACGCCGCAAAGGCCGATTACACGGCTTATGTTACGCCCGGCAGCCATGAATGGGATTTCCTGAATCGCAATCTGGAAACCGCCTTGCAATGGCTGACCAAGGATTGATCATTTTAAAAAAGGAACTGCATGATGCAGTTCCTTTTTTATTTTCCGTTTCTCCTCTTATATAAAAAAACAGAACACCCTATTTTTTATTGTCCTGTGCTTGATACCGCCACTTGCAAACATCCTGCCCCTTATAACAAAAGCGCATTATTTTCTTTTGAATAATGCTTGGCTTTCTTAGAATTTTCATATTAGAATGAAAGCAACCTAATCTCTGTTTTATTTTGTTTAGAAAGGGAGTAGTTTTATGGCACTTTTTCAAATCCAAAACCTTCGCTCCAAAGAGATCCGCCGTAAGATTTCCGTGAACGTGCTTTTGCCGATCGACAGCCACAGGGAACACCCTGCCGGAGAAAAATTCCGCACGCTTTACCTGCTTCACGGCACAACGGACAATAACATGGCCTGGCTGTTAAACACGCGCCTGTATGAATTGGCGGAAAAATACAACCTCTGCGTTGTTTTGCCGAGCGGAGAAAACACCTATTATCTAAACCAGGAAGATCGGTTTGAAAATTGGGACAGCTTTTTTGCCCAGGAATTGCCGATGCTGCTGCGCCGGGCATTTCCGTTGTCTGAACGCAGGGAAGACACATTCATCGGCGGCTTTTCCATGGGCGGCTACGGCGCGCTGCGCAACGGGTTAAAATATCACGATACGTTTGGAAAAATCTGCTGCTTTGCGCCGGATTTAGAATTGGAATATATCTTGGAAGGCCGGTTTGATGAAATGGACCCCTTATCCTGCCGAGGCTATGCGGAATCGCACTATGGGCCGGATCTTAAGGCCGCGCACAACAGCGATAAAAACCCGCTGTGGTTGATCGATACGCTGAAGGCACAGGGTATTACGTTGCCTAAAATCTATCTGACAACCGGAGAGGACGACTTTTTGGCTGAAGTGCACCAAACCATTGAGAAAAAATTACAGTCCGTACAAGCCGACTACACGGCCCCGTTGGTACCCGGCATTCATGATTGGGATTTTTTAAACCGCAACTTGGAACTTGCCTTACAATGGCTAACGGAAAAATAAGAAAAAAAGAACTGCTTTGCGCAGTTCTTTTTCTTATGCCTTATGCAGGGTAAATTCCGGAACCGTATATCCTACCAACTCTTTTTTATGATTGTATACTTCTTTGCGTACAATCTTTTCAAACGCCTGCTCATTTTCCTTCGTGACATACCCAAGCTGCCTTAACGTTTCCACAACCACCATGCTTCGGATGTCCGTATTGCCGTCATCCGCTTTGACGGCAATGCCCAGGCCCTTATCTTTAATGCCTACGATCTCATAGCCATCCGCCCCGGCCTTGGAGAAGATATTGCCGGGGAATGTGCTCATAAGCACGGCATCAAACCGGCCCGTTCCGGACACCATTTTGGGATACGCCATCATCGCCGAGGTAATTCTCTCTGCCAGCGGCGCTTTTTCTCCCAAGGTTTCCGGGCGGCTCAGTTTTGCGGCAGCCCAGGCCGCATGATCCAACGGCAGCGCATGCACCGGCACGCCGCAGCCGTCTATCCCGATCACGATTTTGGCGGGATCGTACTGGCACAAATCCGCAATCTTATTCAAAATACGCTGCTGTACATTGTGTTCCGGCTTATAGTAGGTTTGCAAATCTTCTCCCAAATATTTGGCCGTGATTAGCATGCCCGTATGTTTTCCGGAGCAGTTATTGTGAATCTGGCCCGGCGCTTCGCCTCTTTGTTCCAGCGCTTGTGCTGCCTTTTGGTTTAACGGCGCATGCACGCCGCACTGCAAATAGCTTTCATCCAACCCGGCTTTTGCCAAAATACTTCGGATGGCCTTTACATGAAACGCTTCCCCGCTGTGAGAGCTGCAAAGCACTGCCAATTCCTCTTCTGTCAATCCGTACGCATCCACTGCGCCGCTTTCCAACGCGCACATGGCCTGCATCGGTTTGGCAGATGATCTTAAATACGCCACCTTTTGAGGATCCCCTGCATAATACAACAGTTTTCCTTCGCTGTTTACCACTGCAACGCTGCCTGTGTAGGATAAATCCTTTAACGGGCCACGATAAGAATAGGCCAGAATTTCCATATTTCTTTCCTCCTTTTCTCTGTGTAAAATTGTTCGTATTGTATTCTTTCTTGCTTTTTTATGGATCCCAAGAACGAATTTATTTGGTTTTGTTTAGAGCAAAGCGCTCAATGGCATGAGCAAAACCGGCCTGCTCCACAGGCTCTGCAATATAATCCGCTACCTGTTTACACATCTTGCTGGCGCCGCCCATGGCAACGCCGAGGCCGGCCATGCTAAGCATAGGGGCATCGTTGTCCTGGTCACCAAGCGCCATGACGTTTTCCAGACCGATGTTATACATATCCGCCAAGATGGGCAAAGCGGCGCCCTTGTTGGCTCCTTCCGCCATAACATCCAGGTGAATATCCCAGGACCAGGCAATTTCCACGCTGGGCAGAGCGTCCAGCTCTTTCATCATCGCCAGCGGCACATCTTCTTTTTCCGCCACAAACCGCACCATCTCGGCCGAAGACATGCTTGCCCGATACAACTCTTCCGCAGAGTCAAACACGCGGATATTTTCGTCCCCCTGCATCTGCGGGCCGTAACGCTCGATGATCGTGTGTTTGTCCATTGCGTCTGAAGCCAAAAACCCGATAAAATCGCGGCAGGAAGTTTGCGTTAAAATTTTATGATGGGCATATTTTTCTCCGACCTCCACCAAAATCTGCACGAGCTCCGGCGAAATTCGATTTCGATAGCGCAAAACGTCGCTGTCTATTTCCACAATCGATGCGCCATTGTTGACAACGCAAAGGTTGTCAAATCCTAGATCGCGAATGACGCCGGCGCTTTGCAGCCACGAACGCCCCGTGCAGGGAAACACCGGAATACCGGCCTTTTGCGCGGCCTTCATCGCCTTTATGTTTTTTTCCAACGATCCGTCTGTTTCCGAATGGCTTAAAAACGTACCATCCAAATCCGTAACGATCAATTTAATTTCCTGCATGTGCCGTATCCCCCTTAAACCAATTTGTTATGTTCCCATTTTAAAGCAAAGAGACCCGGTTTTCTATAAAAAGTTTTGTTATTTGTCTCTGTGTTTGGTTTGTTTTCCTTTTCTTTGCAAGATCAGAGTTTTCCTTGCTCCATAAACACGGCGTTGGTCCCGTGGATTTTCTCAAAGGTTTCCGCCGCCCTCTGGCCGATGGATTGTGCGCGCTGGTTCATCTCTTCCATCAGCGCCTCTTCCTCCACGCCCAGCACCTTTTGATGCTGCATGATGATCTTGCCGTTTACCACGGACAAATCCACCTCGCATCCGCGCGCGCTGTATACCAGATTCGGCACCATGTTGCGCATGGGGTAGGTATAAATCGGCATCATGGACGGATGATGCAAATCAATGGCAATAAAGTCCGCTTTCTTTCCCGCTTCCAAAGAACCGATTTCCTCTTCCATCCTCAAGGCTTTAGCGCCTTCGATGGTTGCCATGCGCAGCGCGCGCCAGGCGGGCATTTGTTCGGGATCTTTATATTTGATTTTATTAAACAGAGCCACCAGTTTCATCTCGTTTATGATGTTATGACAATTGTTTCCCGGCGCCTGGTCCGAACCCAGCGCCACGGCGCCGCCGGCCCTTTGGAATGCAACAGACGGGGGCACAATGCCGTCTATAATGCCGATGGAACCGGGGCACACCACCATGGAAGCGCCGCTTTTTGCCACCATCATCGCTTCTTCTTCGGTGCAGTCCGTCAAATGTACGGCCAAAAGCCGTTTGTTTAGCAGGCCTTCTTCTTCCAGCCAGGCCACCGGGCGTTTGCCGTAGCGCATTTCCATTTGCTGTGTTTCTCTGTCTCCCTGTTGGGTATGCATGTGCACGCGCGTATCTTTTTCCTCGGCCAATTGAAAAATCTTATGCAAAAGCTCCCGGCTTACAAAATCCGCGCCCTGCGGGCCAAACATCACCCGAATACGCCCGCCGTCCTTACCATGCCATTTTTCGTATAGCCGCAGGTTTTCCTCTAAGCTTTGCCGGCCCATCTCCTGAGAAAATTCGTATAATTCGCCGGGATCGTACACCCGTTTTACAGCGTCTCGAATTGTCTGTGTAATCACGCCGCGCGCGCCCACTTTGGAAAGGAACACACAGCGCTCTTCCATATCCTTTTGATAATCCCCCAGCGTTGTGGTACCGGCTTTGATCGCCTCCACCATGGCAACGCGGCTACCCACATCATAATCTTCTTTGGTCTGCTGCAGGGAAAACGGCTGAATGCCATACATCATCCAATAGCCGGTATCCTGCGCCAGCCCTCTTAAAATATTGCTGCCGGTATGCATATGCGCATCGATAAATCCCGGCAAAATCATATGATGGGAAAGATCCAGATTCTCTTCGGCCGTATATTCCGCTTTGGCGGTTTGTTCATCCAAAACGGCAAGGATCTTCCCGCCATCCGCCACCAGGGTTTGGTTTGCCTTATATCCCACGCCATCCCCCTGCATGGTAAACATATGAGGCGCTGTTGCCATTAAATCTACGGTTTTCATCTTTAGACTCCCTTCATCATCCTATCGTCATTTTATGTCAGATACACCCTGTATGCAATGCAATTTATTCTTCCATTCTTTTCTTGCATTTTTTACGGAAACCCGCTACTATAAAATTATCATTTCAATTTTGTTTTCTCTAAGGAATTTAAAAAATGACGACACCTGTTTACACGCTTTTACAACAGCAATCCGAAAAAGGACATGTTCGCTTTTGTATGCCCGGGCATAAAGGGCAATTGTCCTGTCAGGATATTACGGAAATCGGCGAAATGGATAATCTTTTGCACCCCCGCGGCGCTTTGCTTCAAGCGCAGGCGCTGCTGGCCCAATCTTACGGCGCCGGCCATGCCTGGTTTAACACCTGCGGCTCTACCATGGGCGTTTACGCGCTGTTGTTTTCCTGCGCACAGCCCGGCGATTTAATTCTCCTTTCTTCCGATTGTCATATCAGCGCCGTCAACGCCTGCCTGTTGGCGGGGTATCGCGTAGCGCTTGTCTATGCCGGGCAAGATGAAACCGGCCTTCCGAGGCCTCTTTCCTATGCCGCAGCCCGGCGCGCCTTGGCGTTGTATCCCGAGGCCAAAGCGCTTTTTCTTACCAGCCCAAACTATTACGGCGTCTGTGCCGAAGTGGACAAGCTCTCCGAGCTTTGCCGCAACACAGACACGCTTTTGCTCATCGACGCCGCGCACGGTGCGCATTTCGGGTTTTCGCCGCTGCTGCCGCCGCAGCCCCTTGCCGCGGACGGATGGGTGGTTTCCGCGCATAAAACGCTCTGCGTGCAAAACCAGGGCAGCATGCTTTTTACCGGTCCTCATTCGCGGATGAATCTTGCTCGCGTGGAAAAAAACATCCACCGTTTTCAAACCACCAGCCCCTCCTGGCCGCTGATCGCGCAAATGGATCTTGCCCGGGCGCAGCTGCAAAAAGACGGCGAACAGGCGTATGCCGCGCTTTTTGATCGTATACAGCGCTTTTCCGCCTCGCTTTGCCAAACCGGTTTCAGCGTTGCTTTGCCAAACGATGGCGCCAAAGATTTTTCAAGGCTGGTGTTGGATACCACAAACACAGGGCTTTCCGGCTATGAAGTCAGCCAAAAGCTGGACAGCCAAGGCATCTGGATTGAAATGGCAGACAGCCGGCATCTTGTTTTAATCTGTACGCCGCAGGATTGCGCCCGCGATTTTGCCCGGCTTTCAAACGCGCTTTCGCAATTTGAAAAAACCTCATCCGCCGCCTGCGCCATGCCCACTTTGCCTGTGCGCAGCGAAGAAATTTTTACCCCAGCGCATGCAGAGTATGGTACAATAAAAGCGATTTTATTGTCCGAAAGCAAAGGACAAATCAGCGGCGCTGCCGTTTGCTGTTATCCGCCGGGCACAGCCATTGTCTGCCCGGGAGAGCGCATCACCGCTGCCCAGATTTCTTATTTGGAGCAGGCCTATCTGCAAGGCGCTTCTGTCTCCGGTGGTCTGGAAAAAGACGGTAGGCTTTATGTTTATGTTTGTGAAGAATAAAATCGCCTGTTGGCGTGTAATAAAAGTTTAAAGGATGTTTTTCATGCAAAATTTTCTCTTTGATTTTGATGGCACATTGATTAACTCTGCCCCCGGCCTGATGCAAAGCGTTATAGATGTGGCGGCCAAAAACAAGCTTCCCTACAAAACCGAAGACGAAATTATGCCTCATTTGGGGCTTGCCGAATTTCATGTGTTTCGTGATCTTTACGGCGTTGCGGCGGAAGAGGAAGCCGAGATCAGCGAGCAGATGAGCCTGCGCTATGCCGAATTGGCCGATCAATTGCAGCGGCCGTTTGCAGGCATTCCGGATTGGCTGCAAATGCTCAAAGACGACGGCGCCACCTTGATCGTCTGTTCCGTGCGCCAGCCGCAAAACAGCGCGCCGCTGCTGGAACGGATGGGCCTTCTTTCCTATTTTGATGATGTGTGGGGCAACGACGAAGGCTCCGGCCGCAACACCAAAGCCAAGGTAATTGAATACGAACTGAACAAAGCAAAGATGGATCCGCTCCAGACCGTGATGGTGGGCGATAAAGATTTTGACTGCATCGCCGCCAAAGCCAACGGATTGTTTATGTTGGGATGTTCCTACGGTTATGGCTCTCCGCAGGAATTGTTTGATTATAAATCAGATCTTATTATTTCCAACGTTACCCAGGGACAACAAGCTACACGCATATTGAGGAGAATGTGATGTTAACAAAATCTATCATTTGGGACATTGATGGAACCGTGATCGACACCCGCGGTGCCATGGCGAGCGCTTACCGCTATGCTTGCGAACAAATGAATTTAAAAGAAGATAACCACGAGCGCATTTTTGCTTATGTCGGCCAAAAATCTTCTAAGGTGTTTGTAGATCAATTCGGCCTGGCCGGCGAAACGCTGGACCGAGCCATAGAATTGTACAATCACTACTTTTTGACCGAAGGCATCAAAGATGCTGCGTTGTATCCCGGCATGGGCGACCTCTTGCGCGAATTAAAACAGGCCGGCTGCCAGCTGACCGTGGCCACGGCGCGCAGCGATCGTTCGCTGTATCCGTTGTTTGAAGCCAACGGCCTGTCCGATACGTTTGATCATATCGCCTGCACCTATGACAGCAAGACAAAGGTAAACAAAACTGCCCTGGTGCGCTCCTGTATTGATTTTATGGGTGTGCCGGCCGAAAGTTGTGTGATGATCGGCGATCGTATTTTTGATATTGAGGGCGGAAAACAAAACAACACCATGACCATCGGCGTTACCTTTGGCTTTGCCGATATTCAGGAGGTTTTGGATTCCGGCGCCACCTATATTGCCCATTCCACAGAGGAATTGAAACAAATTTTGATGGGAGGCCATCAATGAACGGCCGTTTTCTCTCCTTTGAAGGGCCGGACAAGGCAGGGAAGAGCACACAGATCAAGCTCTTTTGCCAATATCTGGAACAAAAGGGCATTCCCCATCTATTAACCAGAGAGCCGGGCGGCTGCCCCGTTTCGGAAAAGATTCGCGCGCTGATTTTAGACCCGGATAACGAAATGGGCGATCTGTGCGAAGCATTGCTGTATGCTGCCGCCCGCAGCGAACTGGTGCATTCCGTCATTCGTCCTGCCTTGGAAAAAGGCATTTGGGTCATTTGCGACCGTTATGTGGACAGCTCCATCGCCTATCAGGGATACGGCAGAGGATTGGGAGAACAAACCGTCCGCTCTTTAAATAACCTGGCCACAGAATCTCTTTTGCCGGATCTTTCGTTTTATTTTCGCATCGATCCCGACCTTGCCATGCAGCGGGCCACCGGCGCCAAAGACCGCATGGAACAAACGGACGATGTTTTTCGCCATAAAGTGGCCGAAGGCTATGAAGCGCTCTACCAAAGCCATCCGGAGCGCTATTGTTTGATTCATGCCGATGCTTCCGTGGAACAGGTACACAAGCAAGTGATCGACGGCTTTGAAAAGTGGGTATCTTCATGCGGTTAACAGGAGGACATGCGTTTTTGTTTGCAGCGCCGGTTTCTTTGCAGCCTTCGCTGGCGGAAACTTTTGCTTTAACCGCCATGCAGGCCGATCAATTTCCGGATGTTGCGCTGCGCATTCGCACCCATAACCATCCGGATGTCATTGTTTTAACTCCGGACGGCGCAAGCATTAAAATCCGGCAGGCGCGGCAGCTGATAGAGCAGCTTTCCAATAAGCCCTTTGAAGGGCGACAGCGGGCCGTTTGTATTTTGCAGGCCGACACCATGACGCAGGAAGCACAAAACTGCCTATTGAAAACGCTGGAAGAGCCGCCTTTTCAAACGATGTTTGGTTTGTTTTGCGAACAACCCGGCGTTTTGTTGGAAACTGTCCGCTCCCGGTGCGTATGGTTGCATGATAGTGGGCAAACCAATTATAATAAAGAAGACGAAGTGACACCTATGGCCTCTTTTTACAAAGCCCGTTCTTTGGAAGAAGCCAAACAGTGTTTTCCCGATAAAAAGGATCCTGCTCTGGTTTGTTTAACGCAGTGGATGGAATCTCTTTCCGATCAATTGCATGCACAACACCGGATAGAGCCGTTTACACGCTGTTCCTATGCGCAAATGGCCGCTGTGGCCGATCATATTACCCAAGCATATCGAATGGTAAGCGCCAATGTATCCGCCAAGATGGTGGCGGAATGGCTCTGGATCCAATGGAAAGAGGAACAAAAATGAAAACAGTCGTAGGCGTTCAGTTTTATAAATCGAATAAGGTATATTATTTTTCTCCCAACCAGATCGCCTGTAAGGTAGGGGATGACGTTGTGGTGGAAACCGCGCGCGGCGCCGAAATCGCACGGGTGGCCCAGGGGCCTATGGACGTGGATGATGAAAAAATCGTCTCTCCGCTGAAAAACGTGGTGCGCCTTGTTACCCCCAAAGACAGAGCACAACAGGAAAAAAACCGTGCGCAGGAAGCGGATGCGCTCAAGATTTTTGAAAAGAAGATTGCAGAGCATAAACTGGAAATGAAGCCTGTCAGCGTGGAATACGGGTTTGACGGCAGCAACATCACCTTCTTTTTCACCGCAGACGGCCGGGTGGATTTTAGAGAATTGGTAAAAGACCTGGCGCATCAATTCCGCACCCGCATCGAGCTTAGGCAAATCGGCGTGCGCGATGAGGCAAAGCTTTTGGGCGGGCTTGGCAAATGTGGCTGCCCGGTTTGCTGCCAGCGGTTTTTGCCGGAGTTTTCTCCCGTGTCCATCAAAATGGCTAAAGAACAGAACATCTCTTTAAACCCCACAAAGATCAGCGGCCTTTGCGGGCGGTTGATGTGTTGCTTAAATTATGAGCAGCCCTATTATGAAGAAATGCGCAAAAAACTGCCGAGAAACGGCAGTAATGTAAAAACCCCGGACGGAATCGGCGTGGCCATGGAAAGCAACCCCATTTCGCTGTTGATTAAAGTGCGCATTCAAAAGCCGGATGAGACGTTTGAAATCCGAGAATATAAACTGGATGAAATTTCCTTTGAGCGTACAAAGCCGCCCAAAAAGCAGGAAAATAAGCCGAAAAAACAAAACAACAAGCCGCCGGAGGGCGAGAAAAAGCGCCGAAAATCTCCACAAAATGACAAATCTTGATTTACCTCTTGCAAACGAAAAAAACCGTGGTAGAATAATAGCAAGATTTAAATAGGAGGTGTTTCCACATGGCTTATGTAATCGGTGATTCCTGTGTTTCTTGTGGAACTTGTGCCGGCGAATGTCCGGTAGGCGCAATCAAAGAGGGTTCTCCCTACGAAATCAATGCAGATGAATGTCTGTCCTGCGGTGCTTGCGCGGGTGCTTGCCCGGTAGGCGCTATCAGCGAAGGCTAAACCTTTTCGTTTGATTTGCAAATCAAAAAAGAGCCTGTATAGGCTCTTTTTTTGTTTGTCAGCCGCGCATGGATAGGATATGATAATCAAGAGGTGAAAAGATAAAGATGCATTCTACCTATCTTCATTATCTGAGCCTGGCACAGCAGGCCATGCAATATGCCTATGCGCCCTATTCCAATTTTCATGTGGGGGCCTGCCTTGTCTGCCAAGACGGCTCTGTATATACCGGCTGCAATATTGAAAACGCTTCTTACGGGGCCACCGTTTGCGCAGAGCGCACCGTTCTGTTTAAAGCGGTTTCCGAAGGAAAACGGCATTTTACGCTTTTGGCCATCACGTCAGACAGCCAATCCTATACCTTTCCCTGCGGGCTATGCCGTCAGGCGCTCAGCGAATTTGCACCGGATTTGAAAATTCTCTGCGCTTGCCGGCAAATAGAAAAGTTTGAAATTCATTCGCTTTCAGAGCTTTTGCCTCACAGCTTTTCAAAAGAGGGGATGAATCTATGACTGAGCTCATCGGCCCCAACGAGCGGTTGGATGAATTAAATCCTTACGGATTGTATATTTTGCAGCACCCGGACGCTTTTCGCTTCGGGACGGATGCTGTGCTTTTAGCGCATTTTGCCAGGGCGAAAAAAAATCAGCGCGTGCTGGATCTGGGAACAGGCACCGGCATTTTGCCTCTTTTGATGACAGCACTGTTTCATCCGAAACATATCGTAGGCGTGGAAATTCAGCCTCCTATGGCGGATATGGCCCGCCGCAGCGTAGCTTATAACCATTTAACCGATAAAATAGAGATTGTTCCGGGAGATTATACAAAACAGCCCTTTCTTTCCACCCTGGGGCAGTTTGAAATTGTGGTTTGCAATCCCCCCTATGGTAAATTGGGCCATGGGGAATGCAGTATGGACACCGCCCATGCTTTGGCCCGGTTTGAAATCTGCGCCGATTTTTCCGAAATTTGCATGGCCGCCAATAAGGCGTTGGTCAGCATGGGGCATTTTTTCTGTATTCACCAAACCAACCGCTTGTCCGAACTTCTTTTAACGCTGCAACAGGCGGATTTGATGCCAAAACGATTGAAATTTGTCCACGGCAGCCAAAAAAAGGTTTCCAATTTGGTTTTAATTGAATGTATCAAAGGCGGCAAAGAAGGGCTGAAGGTGGAGCCGCCTCTGTTTTTAACCGATGCGGACGGCAAAACATCCGCTACCATGCACACCATTTACCAGGGAGGGTTGCTCTGATGCCCGGCACTTTATATATTGTAGCCACTCCGATCGGAAATCTGGAGGATATTACCCTGCGCGCCATACGGGTTTTACAGCAGGTGGATCTCATCGCCGCGGAGGACACGCGCCATTCGCTGCGCCTTTTGCAATCTCTTGAAATTCATAAGCCGCTGATCAGTTTGCACGAACACAACGAACAAAAGCGGGTGGAAGAAATCTATGCGCTTTTGCAGGAGGGAAAAGACATTGCCCTAATTTCCGATGCCGGCACGCCCTGTATTTCCGATCCCGGCGCGCGGCTGATTCAACAGCTTCGCCAAAAGCAGGACAGCCGCATCTGTCCCGTTCCGGGGCCCAGCGCTTTGATTACCGCGCTGAGCGCCACAGGCCTTACCCAGGGCGGTTTTGTTTTCTACGGCTTTTTGCCCGTGAAAGGCAAAGAACGCAAGGCCATCCTGTCCGCCATTGCCTCACGAACGCAAACCGCGGTTTTGTATGAATCTCCTCATAAATTGATCAAAACCTTGCAGGATCTGCAATCCTATTGCCAAAACCCCGTCATTACCCTGGCACGGGAATTGACAAAAGTATATGAAGAATTTATTTCCGACACTGCCGAAAACCTTATTTTGCGCTATACCGATACGCCGCCAAAGGGAGAATTTGTTTTGTTGATTTCTCCCGGGCAAGCAGAAGCGAAGCCGGATCTTCCTTATGCACAGGCGCTGATGCAGCAATATTTATCCCAAGGCATCAAACATAAACAAGCTGCAGAACAAGTGGCTTCCCAAACGGGTTTAACCAAAAAACAGGCCTATGAATTGGGGCTTCAATATTTGAAAAAGTGAACATCACTTTTTTATTTGACAAGGTTGTTTCTCACTTTTTGCAATGATATAATGCAATTACAGCCTGAACAAGGCGTGTAAAAAGAGGAGAGTTATCCTCTTTTCCTTGTATTATCCACAATTAAAACGTGTGTAATAAGATTTTTAAAGAAGTTATCCATAGTTTATGGATGATTTCCACAACAACCTATGGAAAACTATACGGATAATGTCTAAAACTCTATGGATTATCAGAGGATTAAGCGGGGAGTGAACCTTTTGGAAGATTATACCTTACTTTGGCAGCAGGTTTGTATGGAATTAAAAGAGGATTTAAGCGACTTTTCTTTCCATACCTGGGTAGAACCATTGCATGCCGTTTCTTTAGAAAACAACCGACTCATTTTGGTTGCACCGGCTGCCAATATCAGGGAAAATCTTATGCACCGCTGCTATGAGATGATCGTCAATACTGTGCGGGAAAAGACAAACAACGCCGCTTTTACCGTAGAAATTTTATTGGAGAGCGAATGGGGCCGTCCGCAGCCGTCCGCTGCAAAGCCGCTGGAACAAAAGCGGCACGCGCTAAACCCCGCGTATACGTTTGATACGTTTGTGGTAGGCACAGGCAATCAATTTGCCCATGCGGCCGCCGTGGGCGCTTCCATCGCGCCCGGGCAGAAATATAACCCTCTGTTTATTCACGGGGGTACCAGCCTTGGCAAAACCCATCTGATGCACGCCATCGGCAACGCCATTTTGGAGACCAACCCGTCTGCCAATGTTTTATATGTAACCAGTGAACAATTTTCCAATACCTTAATCAGCGTTTTGATGCGCAAAGACCCCATTGATGATTTTAGAAAGCAATACCGCGGGGTAGATGTGCTGTTGCTGGATGACGTCCAGTTTTTGGCCGGCAAAGGGCGTTGTTTGGAGGAATTTTTCCATACCTTTAACGATTTATACGATGCAGGCAAACAGATTGTTTTATCCTCGGATAAGCCGCCCCATGAAATCGTGGAATTTGAAGAGCGGGTGCGTTCTCGCTTTGCCTGGGGGCTCACGGTGGACATTGCCCTGCCGGATTATGAAACCAGAATTGCTTTTTTGCGCAAGCGCGCCGAAACCGAACATCTTTTGCAGATTGAAAACGGCGCATTGGAATACATCGCCTCCGAAGACGGCTTGAATTTTAGGCAGTTGGACGGCCGGTTTAACCGAGTTACCGCCTATGCCAGCCTGATGGGACAGCCCATCACCCTGCAATTGGCCGAAGCCGCTTTAAAAGACTATACCGCCGCGCAGAAAAAACGCGCTTTAACCCCGCGCAACATCATCCAGATTGTTTGCAGCCAATTTGACATTACCTATGATGAAATCGTCGGCAAGCGCAGAAGCCGCGATATTGCCGTGCCGCGGCAGGTGGCCATGTATCTGGTTCGCACATTAACAGACCATTCCTTCCCGAAAATCGGAGAATTGTTTGGCGGCCGGCATTATTCCACCGTGATGCACGATGTAGAAAAGGTGGCGCAGGAGGTAAAAACCAACAGCGAGACCAAAGAAATGGTGGAAGATCTGATCGCTCAAATCAACGAATCCTGATCTTCTCTATGGAAATCTGTCTTGTTTTCCATAGCCATTCCATGATTTATCCTTATCGGTTTTCCATAGAACCTGTGGATGAAATTTTCCCCTGTGGAAACGTATGGAAAACAAACTCCTTTTTCCAACGCTTTCCCGCAAGGGATGCGGACAATAAATGCCGATATATACTGTCATTTTTACACTTATCCACAAATCCATAGTGTATATGATGATGACGATGATTACATAGAAAAGAGAAAGAATACACAACGGAACGGAGGTTTTTCATTATGATCGTACAATGCCCCTCTCAGGAATTGACAAGCGCGATGTCTACCGTGCAGCGCGCCATGCCTTCTAAATCTCCAATGCCCGCCTTGGAAGGCGTTTTATTGGAAGCAAAGGATAACGCGATTCGATTAACTTGCAGCGATTTGGCGCTCAGTATTGCCTGCACCGTGCCCGCCATGGTAGAGCAGGAAGGCGCGCTGGTGCTGCCCGGGCGTATGTTTAGCGAACTGATTCGTAAAATGCCGCAGGAAACGGTCTCCATTACCACAGAAGAATTAAAGGTGACCATCATTTGCGGACAAGCCAAATACAACCTGCAAGGCATGGACGCCAGAGAATATCCCGAAATGCCGCCGATGACGGGCGCACGACCGCTCGAACTTAAACAGAGTGCTTTGAAAAATATGATTCAGCGCACGGCCTTTGCCGTGGCCATGGATGAAACAAAGCCGATTTTAACCGGGGAGCTTTTGGAAATTGAAAGCGACCAGGTAACCCTGGTTGCGTTGGACGGATACCGACTGGCTTTGTGCAAAGAGCCTCTTTTACAATCCACCACGCCGGTCAATTTTGTTGTGCCCGGCCGCTCGTTGTCCGAAATTGCCAAGCTTTTTGAAGATAGCGATGCGCCTGCCAGCATCTATATCGGCGATACGCAGGCCATGGTGGAAATGGGCCAGACCAAAATTATTACCCGCCTTTTGGAAGGCGAATATATCAATTATCGCCAGATTTTGCCGGGCGATCATCAAACGCGGGTGCGCATTCAAACCCAGGCCTTTTTGGAGTCAGTGGAGCGCGCCTCTTTGATGGCGCGGGACAGCCGCAACCATAATTTGATCCGCTTGCAGATGGATGAAGAAACTATGGTCATTACGGCAAACGGCGAAATGGGCAACGCAGTAGAAAAATTGCCGATCTATCTGGAGGGCAAACCGCTGTCCATCGCGTTTAATGCCAAATATCTGTTGGATGTGCTGCGCGTAATCAAAGACGAAGAAATTCTGCTGGATTTTATCAGCAGCCTTTCTCCCTGTGTTGTAAAGCCCTTGGAAGGCAACCAGTATTTGTATCTGGTGCTGCCGGTAAGGGTGTAATAAAAAAATTAAAAACGGAGGTAAGATAACATGAACAATTTTGTCTATTGTTCTCCGACCAAATTTGTGTTTGGTAAAGGAGAAGAAAACAACGTCGGTAAGTATATGAACGAGCTGGGCGCGAAAAAGGTTTTGATCGTATACGGCGGCCACAGCGCAGAAAAATCCGGCTTGTTGGGTCGTGTGCGCGAATCCCTCAAGGGCGCGGATGTTGCGTTTGTAGAATTGGGAGGCGTGCAGCCCAATCCCCGCTATGAACTGGCGTTAAAGGGCATGGAAATTGTAAAACAGGAAAATGTAGATATGCTGTTGGCTGTCGGCGGCGGCAGCGTGGCAGATACGGCCAAGTGCATTTCCGTTGGCGTATACGATGACGGCGATGCTTGGGAAGATTTCTACATTGGCAATAAAGAAGTGAAAAAAGCAATGCCGGTATCCTGCATTTTGACGCTGGCTGCGGCAGGCTCCGAAGGCTCCAACAGCTCTGTTATCACCTACAAAGGCATTAAAGGCGATTTGGGCTCCGAAATGATTCGTCCGGTATTCTCCATCATGAACCCGGAACTGACCATGACTTTGCCGGCCTATCAAACCGCTTGCGGCGTGTCTGATATCTTTGCGCATATCATCGAGCGCTACTTCACCAATACCAAAGATGTAAACCTGACGGACGAACTGTGCGAAGCGTTGATGCGCAACATTTTGAAATACGGCAAAGTGGCTGTGGAACATCCCGATGATTACAATGCCCGCGCACAGATTATGTGGACCGGTACGCTGGCACACAACGACATCTGCGGCTGCGACCGTGATCAGGATTGGGCCAGCCATTTGATTCAGCATCGTATCGGCGCCAAATACGACAGCGCCCACGGCGCAGGCCTGGCCACGATTTACCCGGCCTGGATGAAATATGTATACAAACACGATGTGCCGCGCTTTGTCCGCTTTGCTACCAAGGTAATGGGCGTAGACAACGACGTGTTCCATCCGGAAGAAGTGGCGCTGGAAGGCATTCGCCGCGTAAAAGAATATATGCATAACATCGGCTTGCCGACCACGCTTGCTGAACTTGGCGTGAAGGAAGAGGATATTCCGGAATTGGCCAATTTGGAATGCGGCGGATTTGTGCATCTGGGACAAAAAGAAGTAATGGAAATCTACGAATTGGCAAAATAAACAACGCAAAGAAAACAGGAGCATTTTGCTCCTGTTTTTTTCTCTGCAAAAAAAACGGCGCCGGCATACAAAAAAACATACCAGGCGGACCGATGGTAAACGGATCATTTATTTTAAATATAGAAAACAAAAAATAATAAATTTTTTGTATGATAAAGTATAAAAATACGGATGACAGCCCATTTTGTACCATTGTCCGTAGGCAGAAATAAAAATTTTGCCTGTAAATTAAAACTAACCGGCTTCATGGAAAATAAGAAAAAGTATATATATTCAAAAACGATAAATAATTTTAAAAGCATAAACGAATTCGGATAAAAGTTTAAAATACATTGCTTTTTGTTGGCGCATAGGGCTTATGAAAAATGAAAAAGAAAATAATAGGATACAGAAAACCATGCAAACAGGGCGATACAAAGGGGAGAGGGATAGAGATACAGCAGAGCGTGTATGCGAATAAACTGTGAATAAAAAGAAAAGACAAAAGGAAAATAGAAGCAAAGCTCGTTTAAATCATAGTAAAATACGAGGGAAAAATAAAATTTGAGAGGCAAAAAATTCTGTTATCCCGGAAGATTATCAAAAAAATCTAAAATTTTGGCCCAAACAATGTGACACAAGAAAGGATGAATATTGTAACAAAGGCAATTTTGTGATAGAATAAGCGTAAATAGTTATAAATTTTTATTGTATAGATATAAGATTTCAATCGTTTGATAAAGACGATTAAAAGATAGGAAAGGAAGAAAAGGGATGAAAAAGATGAAAAAAGCGCTCTTGCTGATGATGAGCGCGATGCTGGCTGTCGGCGTGTTGGCCGGCTGCGGCGGTGGGGACAAAAAAGCCGATAGCGGCAAAAAATGGATCGTTGCAACGGATACCGTGTTCAAACCGTTTGAATACACGGACAAAGACGGCAACTTTGTTGGCATCGATGTGGACATTCTGGCCGCCGTTGCCGAAGATCAGGGCTTTGATTATGAACTGAAGAGCATGGGCTGGGATGCTTCTATCGCGGCTTGCCAATCCAGCCAGGCGGATGCCATGATTGCCGGCGCTTCCATCACCGAAGAACGCAAAAACAGCGGCTGGACCTTCTCTGACGGCTACTACACGGCTACGCAGTCCATGACGGTGAAAAAGGATTCCGACATCAAATCCTTTGACGACATGAAGGGCAAAAAAGTGGCGGTAAAGACCGGTACGCAGGGCGCAACCTATGCCGAAAGCCTGAAAGACAAATATGGCTTTACGACCATGTATTTTGAAGATTCTCCGACGATGTATCAGGCTGTGACCGGTGGCCAGGTGGATGCTTGCTTTGAAGATACGCCGGTTATGAGCGCTTCCATCAAAGAAGGCGGCCTGGATCTGAAAGTGGTTGAAGGAACGGAAAACGAAGGTTCCCCGTACGGCGTGGCGATCTTCAAAGAAGAAAACAAAGAATTTTTGGATCTGTTCAATGCAGGATTGAAAAACATCAAAGAAAATGGTAAATATGATGAAATCATCAAAAAGTACCTTGGCGATTGATCTGATTAAATCATAAAAAGCAAATGTCGGGGCATCGTTTCGATGCCCCGATGTAATTAAAAGGAGTTTCCTGGAAGATGGTAAAAATCATTTCGGTTTATGGCAATTTGCTATTAACTGCAATGGGTCAGACCCTGTTGTTGGCATTATGCGGCTTGTTCTTTGCTTGTATATTGGGTTTGTTCTTCGGATTGTTAAGCGTAGTAAAGAGCCGTATATGTAACATGATAGCAACGGTATTTGTGGACATCATTCGCGGTGTGCCCATGATCGTATTGGCGTTTTTTGTCTTTTTCGGTCTGCCGGTGGCTATAGGCGCAGGGTTTACGCTATCTCCGCTTCAAGCGGGTACGATTTGTCTGGCGTTGAATTGCGGTGCGTATATGGCTGAAATTATCAGGGGCGGCATCCAATCCGTAGACAAAGGGCAGATGGAAGCTGCGCGCAGCCTGGGCTTGCCGTATTGGCGTGCCATGCGCCGCGTTGTTTTGCCGCAAGCCATTCGTACCATGATCCCCAGCATCATCAACCAATTTATCATAACATTGAAAGACACCTCGATTTTGTCTGTTATCGGGTTCCCGGAACTGGTAAACAGCGCCAAAAACGTAGTGGCTATCTCTTATAAAGCGTTTGAAGTATGGACCATTGTAGCGATTATGTATTTGGTGGTCATTACAATTTTGTCCAAGGTGGCAAAACGCATTGAGAGGAGATTGAATCGTGGCCGTTAATAAAGAGAATGTAAAAATTCATGTATCGCATTTGAAAAAGAATTTTGATAAGCTGGAAGTATTGAAGGACATTTCTCTGGATATTTACGAAGGAGAAGTGGTGGTTATCCTGGGGCCTTCCGGCAGCGGTAAATCCACGTTTTTGCGCTGCTTAAACAGATTGGAAGACATTACGGCCGGCGAAGTGGTAGTAGACGGAAACCATATGGATTCCAAAAAAATAGATATCAATAAAGTGCGGGAAAATATCGGTATGGTATTTCAGCATTTTAACCTGTTTAATAATTTGAATGTTTTGCAAAACCTGATGCTGGCGCCTGTGGAGCTGAAAAAAGCGGACAAGGAAGGCGCAAAACAGCAGGCATTGCAAATGCTGGAAAAAGTGGGCCTGTCCGACAAGGCGGATGCCTATCCTTCGCAGCTTTCCGGCGGACAAAAACAGCGCGTGGCCATTGCGCGGGCGCTGTGTATGAATCCGGATGTGATGTTGTTTGACGAGCCAACCTCAGCTCTGGATCCGGAGATGGTAGGCGAAGTTTTGCAGGTTATGAAGCAATTGGCGGCCGAAGGGATGACGATGGTAATTGTATCTCATGAAATCGGGTTTGCCAGAGAAGTGGCGGACCGTGCGATTTTCATGGATGGTGGTTACATCGTGGAGCAGGGAACGCCGCAGGAAGTAATTATGAATCCAAAGGAACAACGTGCCATTGACTTTTTCAACAAAGTCTTGTAAGGGGGAAAAGGAGCTGCCGAAAGGCGGCTTCTTTTCTTTTACCCTAAAAACAGAGAGAAGATGTGGAAAAGAAAAACAGACGCAAAGATAAAGAAAAGTATAGGAATAGGGCAAACGTAAGAGGAAGGAAATGAAATACTAAAAACGAAGAATGGTTTAAAAGGAGAAAATAGAGGGAAAGTCTATCATAAAGACAACGCATATATTATAGGTAAAATACAATATAATTTATGTGTAGATGGTAAAATTGCGGCTTGTTGAAAATTTATAAATATGGTATACTCTATGTGATAGTTTTTTCATTTTTTCTAAACAAAATTTTCCCTTTTTGATTTTTTGTTTTGTCTTAAAAAAACGCACAGCGTTTTATTTTAGTGGAGGTGTGTTCCATGAATAATTTTTGCTTCTATTCTCCGACCAAATATGTGTTTGGTAAGGGAGAAGAAAACAACATCGGAAAGTATTTGCAAGACTATGCTCCGAAAAAGGTTTTGATCGTGTATGGCGGCCACAGCGCGGAAAAATCCGGCTTGTTGGGTCGTGTACGCGAATCCCTCAAAGGCGCAGACATTGCGTATGTGGAATTGGGCGGCGTGCATCCGAATCCGCGTTACGAACTGGCGCTGGAAGGTATGGAACTGTGCAAAAAAGAAGGCGTTGATTTTGTGTTGGCAGTCGGCGGCGGCAGCACGATTGATACCGCAAAATGCATTGCCATCGGCGTGGTAAACGAAGGCGATGTATGGGAAACCTACTATGAAGGCAACGGCATGGTAACCAAAGCTTTGCCGGTGGCCAGCATTTTGACCATCGCGGCGGCCGGTTCCGAAGGCTCCAACGGTACGGTAATTACCTACAAAGGCCGTAAATTCTCCACCGGTTCTGATGCGCTGCGTCCGGTATTGGCTGTGCTGAATCCGGAACTGACGATGACGCTGCCGGCCTATCAGACGGCTTGCGGTGTATCTGATATTTTCACGCATTTGATCGAACGTTATTTCACCAACACCAAAGATGTAAACCTGACGGATGAAATGTGCGAAGCGCTGATGCGCAACATCTTCAAATACGGCAAAGTGGCTGTGGAGCATCCGGATGATTACAATGCTCGTGCGCAGGTTATGTGGACCGGTACGCTGGCACACAACGACATCTGCGGCTGCGACCGTGATCAGGATTGGGCCAGCCACCAGATTCAGCATGAGATCGGCGCCAAATACGACAGCGCGCACGGCGCAGGTTTGGCCACGGTGTTCCCGGCTTGGGCCAAATATGTATACAAACACGATGTGCCGCGCTTTGTGCGTTTTGCCACAAAAGTCATGGGCGTAGACAACGATGTGTTCCATCCGGAAGAAGTGGCGCTGGAAGGGATTGCCAGAGTGAAAGCTTATATGTCCGGATTGGGATTGCCCACAACCAAAGAAGAATTGGGCGTGAAGGAAGAGGATATTCCGGAATTGGCCAACATTCAGTGCGGCGGATTTGTGCCGCTGGGCCAGAAAGAGATTATGGAAATCTACAAACTGATGGTGTAAGAGAAAAAAGAGCTCGCAAGAGCTCTTTTTTTGATACAATAAAGATAAGGAACAAAAATGTAATCAATAAAAACAGATGAAGAAAGTTTTCCGGCCGGAAGCGCCGAAATATAAACAAGGGGGATAAAAATGAAAGGGACATGGAAGAGAGTTTGTTTGATGGGGCTGGTTGTGTTGTGCGTGGCAGGCTGCGGGGCGACAAATACGCAAAAGGCGGAAAATCCGGAGCAAACGCCGGTGTATCCGCAGGCGAGTTTGCCTGTGCCTTCGTTTACAAAGGAGGAAAAACAAAAGGCAGGGCTGCCGGATGATATCTCCGAAGAATCATTAAAATCCATCACATATATGATGGCAAACCCGGATGTGGATATCGTACTTTCCGTTCCGATTTATTGGTAGCGGATGCAGCCGGAGGGAGCGCCGAAAGACCAGATTTATTTTTTCCTGCGGGCGGATCAAGCGTTTATCACCTCGTTTTCCATTTCATCAGGAGAGAAAAAACAAGAGGCGGATTTGCAATATGTGGAAAGCAAATGGGAAAAGTATCGTGCTATTCAGGAAGAACACGGGACGAAAGTGGAAAATGAATCGGATCCCAAAGAAATAGAAATAGGGGATTATAAAGGTGTGGATATCCGGTTTGAAGCGGTGCATAAAAACAAGATGAGGACGATCAATCATCTGATCATCTGGACAACGGAAAAGAAAGAATACTGGTGTACGCTGTCCTCAAAGACGGAATATTGGGAATATGCGGAAAATTCGCTGATGGAAATCTTAAAGAGATTTACCCCGATCAGCAAAGCAAAATAAAAAAAGCGGCCAAGCCGCTTTTTTTATTTTGTACGAGAATTATCCAAACAGAGGCGGGAATAATACGCCACAGAATTGGCAGATCAATACAAACACGCCGGCGCAGGCCACATAAATGGCAAAGCCGTATAGTTTATGGCGCCGCACCAATTTTAACATAAAACGTATGGATAACAGGCCGACAAAGGCGGCGGTCAGCACACTGAAAATAATGGCAACGGCGCTGACATCTCCGGGGCCGGTTTCAATCATATCTTTGAATTTAAACACAAGCGAGCCCAGAATGGCGGGGATAGACATCAAAAAGGAAAACCGGACAGCAAGGTTGCGGTCCAGCCCGCAAAACAGGCCGCCGACCAGCGTGCTGCCGCTACGGGAAACGCCTGGGAACATCGCAACCGCCTGCATGCCGCCCATGGCCAGGGCGTCAAAATTATCCATATCCCTGTATTTACGCGGAGAGCGTACCTTTTTTTGTTCCGCTACGCACAGGAGAATGGCAGTGATAAGAAACCCGATCCCAAGAAAACGGCCGCCAAAAGCTTCTTCGATAATGTTATTCAAAAGCAAGGTTAAAACAACGGCGGGGATGGTGGCGATGACAAGCAGACGCATGGTTTTTCCTAGTGGGTGGCGGACAAGGGCTACCACATCTTTATAAAATACGAGTAAAACGGCCAACAGCGTGCCCAGGTGTAAAACAACCTCCATCACAAGCGGCTCAGTTTGAATTCCGAGCAAAGCCCTGGCCATAACCAGATGGCCTGAACTGGAAACCGGTAAAAATTCAGTGAGTCCCTGTACGATGCCAAGAAGAATGGCCTGTAAAAAAGTCATGGTACACCCCTTTATATGAGATATAAAATATACATCTTTACTATAACAAAAAAAGCATGGAATGTTACCATAAATCCAAATTTTTTCTTCCGGGCATGTTCTGGAAAAATAAACAAAAACGGGGTATAATAGTATGATTTTAACGTGTGATTTTAGCCATCTTTAGGAGGAGACAAGATGAAGCTTGGCATTGCGGGATTGCCGAACGTAGGCAAATCCACCCTTTTTAATGCATTGACAAAAGCGGGCGCCCAGGCGGCCAATTATCCGTTTTGTACGATAGACCCCAACGTGGGGATTGTGCCCGTGCCGGATAAACGGCTGGATGTGCTGGCCGAGATGTATAATCCGGAAAAATTGACGCCCGCTACGATTGAATTTGTGGATATTGCGGGCCTGGTGCGCGGCGCAAGCAAAGGGGAAGGGCTGGGCAACCGGTTTTTGGCGCATATTCGTGAAGTGGACGCCATTGTGCACGTGGTGCGCTGCTTTGAAGATGACAATATTACCCATGTGGACGGCACGGTGGCGCCTGTGCGCGATATGGAAACCATCCAGATGGAGTTTGTATTGGCGGATCTAGAAGTGCTGCAAAAGCGCTTTGACAAAGCCTCCAAACTGATTAAAACAGGGGATAAAAAATATAAAGAAGAATGTGCGGTACTGCAAAAGCTGCTGGATCATATGCAGGATGGCGCGCCGGCGCGTACGCTGGATTTGACAGAGGAAGAAAAAGAAATTGTAAAAGGATTTTCCCTTTTAACGCAAAAGCCCATCATTTATGCGGCCAATGTGGAAGAAAATGCCTTACAAGATGTGGAAAACAATGCGTTGGTGGAGCAGGTGAAACAAGCAGCTGCCAAAGAAGGGGCAGAAGTGGTTGTGGTGTCCGCTAAAGTGGAAGAGGAATTATCACAACTGGAAGAGGAAGAGCGCGCCTTGTTTTTAAGCGAGTTGGGGCTGCCGAGCGCAGGGCTGGATCGGCTGGTGGAAGCCAGCTATCGTTTGCTGGGCTTGATCAGCTATTTAACCGCCGGGCCTAAAGAAGTGAGAGCTTGGACAATTAAAAAGGGAACCAAAGCGCCGCAGGCCGCCGGAAAAATTCATTCGGATTTTGAAAAAGGGTTTATCCGGGCGGAAATTGTGAGTTATGATGATTTAATTGAATGCGGATCCATCGCAGCGGCCCGTGAAAAGGGACTGTATCGCTCGGAAGGAAAGGAATATGTTATCCAGGACGGCGATGTGGTGCTGTTCCGGTTTAATGTGTAAAAGAAAAAACGGCGAAAGCCGTTTTTTTTATACAATCAAAAAAAATAAGCGCTGTTTTTCTATAAACAGGCATAAGCATATAACGGGTTTGTTTGCACGTATAAAAAAAATAAAAAATAGGAATGAACACAAAAATGACAAGATTGTTTGACATTCCATACCGCAACCAATACAATGGGGGCACATGGGAAAGGAGGAGGATGTATTGATTCAATGGTTTAGGCAGTTCAATCAACGATACTGTCAATGTGATGTTGTGGATTCTTTTTTGGTTTGCCTGTTGACGATTTCTCTGTTTTTTCCTCCGTTTTATTGTGTCGGCCCGGCGTTGGCCGTGATTGTAAGGTTTTTTTGCAAAAAGGAAATTTTCACCCAAGCGATGAAACTGCCGGGCGCAAAGGCGTTGATGGCGTTTGGTGTATTGTTGCTTTTGGTTACATTTGTCAGAGGTACGGGGTTTAATCGGGTTGTGGCCGGCGGCGTGGTAATTTGCCTACTGCTCTGTTTGTATTTCAGGCAGGTTATGACGCTTCCACTGTTTCATACCTGTTTGGATTTGTTTTGTGCGGGCGGCGCGATCACAGGACTGTACGGGCTGATAGAAAAATTGATCAACTACGGCGTAGCAGGGTTTCGGGGTCCGTCTGTATTTTTAAACCCAAACTATTTTGCGTTGATGATGGTATTCACCTGTATTTGCGCTGTGGTGCAGCTGGTGCAAAGCAATCATTGGTATCTGTATGCCATCGTGCTGTGTTTGGGGTTAAGCGGCATCATCATGGCGGATGGCCGGGCCGCATTGATTACAGCAGCTATTTGCAGTTTATTGGCGCTGTTGTTGCTCAAACAATGGCGGCTGACGATCATTCTAATTTTATTGACGGTCATTTTGGTACCGCTTTTGATGACGATTTTTCCCAATATGTTTATCCGCCTGGAAGGGGTCAGTGTTTCGGCGGATTTTGAACACCGTATTTTGATTTGGAAAGCGGCTGTGAAGGGCTTTTTACAGGCGCCTGTTTTTGGGCAGGGGGCATGGATGTTTGAAAAGATCGGCGTTCCGTTTTATGCAGGGCTGTACGAAGTGCACGCGCATAACCTGTTTTTTGAAATCTTATTGATGAGCGGTGTGGTGGGCACCACGCTGATTGCGGGGTATGTGTTGATTTTGGTTCGGGATTTAACGAGAATGTACCGCTTAAAGCATGTGGCGTTGTTTGCCGTGCCCGGCATCTGCACGCTGTGCGCGGTTACCTTGCACGGTATGCTGGATGTGGCGGTGTTTTTCCCGCAAACGGGTATTGCGATGTTTTTGCTGGTATCCTGTATAGGAATTTACGATAAGCTTTCTCCGGAAGAAAAGGAACGTTTTTCGGACAAGCATTTGAAGATCATAGACAGGGTGAACATTCCTCTGGAATAAAAAGGCGGCGAAAGCCGCTTTTTCTTTTGAAAAAACGATGAAAAAAAGAGCCGTTTGCGCGCGGATTTCATAGCATACTACGAGGAGGAAATGCAAATGAAAAGACATCTGCGTACCGTTCGCGGCCCCAAGGGCCTCAAAGGCGAAGATGGCTTGTCTGCCTATGGAGTGTGGCTAAAGGCGGGAAACACCGGCACAAAGGAAGATTTTTTCGCGTTTTTGCGGCCAAAGCCCTACATATATACGGCAAAGACAGGCCAAACCGTACCCATTGGCCAGGAAATTGAATTGGAATGCTTAACAACGCCGCTGCCTAAAGGAAGGTATCTGTTGCAGATTTCCGGCGGCCCGGAAAAAGCCGTATTGGCGCTGTGCTATGGGAGTATGGTGACAGAGGGCGGCATTTGCCCGGTGCAAAACGGAATAGGGCAATGTATTTGGCAATGGCCTTGCACCAGCCACCCGATTCAGGTAAGAAATTATTCGGAAACGCCTTTGTGTTTTTCGAAAAAAAACCCAATTTTTTTGCTGGTTTTCACTGCGATTGATTGACCTTTCACAAGCATTTTGCTATCGTAAACATAGAACAATCGAAGGAGGCGTTCTATGTTTGATACAATGATTATCGGCGCTGGCGTCACGGGGATGGCGATTGCGCATTTTTTGTCTAAAACAGAGCTGTCTGTTTTGGTAGTGGAGGCCAAAGAGGATGTGGCGGAGGGGGCCACAAAGGCCAACAGCGCCATTGTGCATGCCGGGTATGATGCAAAGCCGGGCACGTTGAAAGCAAAATACAACGTAGAGGGAAACAGAATGTATCCGGCGCTGGCAGAGCAGCTGGGGTTCCCGTTTATCAATAATGGCTCGTTAATCCTATGTTTTAAAGAAGAAGACCGCCCGGAACTGGAAGTGCTGTATCAGCGCGGGATCCAAAACGGCGTTGAAAAGCTGGAAATTTTGACGCGGGAACAGGTGCTGGAAATGGAGCCGCATGTGAATCCCGAAGTGGTGGGGGCGCTGTATGCACCGACGGGGGGCATTACATGTCCGTATGAGGCGTGTATTGCTTTGAGCGAAAGCGCCAAACAAAACGGCGTGGAGTTTTTGTTTGAATCCCCGGTTACCAAAATAGAGAAAATTGAAGGCGGTTTTCGTGTAACGGCGGGGGAAAAGACGGTGGAAACCAAAACCATCGTCAACGCTGCCGGGCTGTATGCCGACGAAATTGCCCGCATGGCGGGAGGCATAGAGCGTACCATCAAGCCCAGAAAAGGGGAATATATGCTGTTTGACAAAGCGGCGGGACATTTGGCTACGCGCACATTGTTTCAACTGCCGACCAAGATGGGAAAAGGTATTTTGGTAACGCCGACGGTAGACGGAAACCTTTTGATGGGGCCGACGGCGGAGGATATTGAAGACAAAGCGGATACAGCTACCACGGCCGAAGGGCTGGATGATGTGTTGGATGCGGCGGCTTTGACGCTGCCGCAGATTCCGCGCAGGCAGCTGATTACGCAGTTTAGCGGCTTGAGAGCGCATGATTTGGCGGGGGATTTCTTTGTAGGGGAAGACCCGAAGGTAAAAGGCCTGTATCATGCGCTGGGCATTGAAAGCCCGGGGCTGACGGCCGCGCCCGCCGTAGGACAGGCCTTGGCCAAGCAAATACAAAAAGATTTGCAGGCGGCGGAAAAGAAAGATTGGATTGCCGAAAGAAAGCCCATTGCGCGCTTTAGTCATATGACGGATGAACAGCGCGCCAAAGCGGCGGAGGAAAACCCGGCGTACGGCAAGATCATCTGCCGCTGCGAAACCGTAACGCAGGCAGAGGTGGAACAGGCGATCGACCGCACGATCGGCCGCGTAACCATTGACGGCATCAAACGCCGCACCCGCTGCGGGATGGGCCGCTGCCAGGGCGGATTTTGTATGATGCGCGTAGCGGAAATCATTCATAAAAAAACGGGCATGCCCATGGAAGAGATTACCAAAAAAGGCGAGGGCTCGGCTCTGTGCGTAAAGGAGGAAACGCCATGCAGATAAAACAGGTGGATGTTGCGATTATCGGTGGCGGCCCGGCCGGGCTGTCCGCGGCTGTTTCGGCCAAAGAACAGGGCGCCAAAGATGTATTGGTGATTGAGCGCGATACGGTTTTGGGCGGCATTTTGAACCAATGTATTCATGCAGGGTTTGGCCTGCATACCTTTGGCAGAGAATTGACCGGCCCGGAATATGCGCTGCAATATATTGAGATGCTGAAAAAGACCGATGTTGAAGTGTGGTTGGATACGATGGTGCTGTCTATCGGGCAGGATCGCCGCATTACAATGGTATCCAGTGAGCATGGCTTTTGTACGGTGCAGGCCAAGGCGATTGTATTGGCAATGGGCTGCCGCGAACGGCCCAGAGGCGCGTTGGCCATTCCCGGCACGCGGCCGGCCGGCGTATACGCAGCAGGCACGGCGCAGCGCATGGTAAACCTGGAAGGCTTGTTGCCGGGTAAAGATGTTGTGATTTTGGGCTCCGGCGATATCGGCTTGATTATGGCGCGCCGCATGGTGTTTGAAGGGGCAAAAGTGCATGCCGTATGCGAATTGATGAGCTATTCCGGCGGCTTGCAGCGCAACATTGTACAGTGTTTGGAAGATTTGGATATTCCGCTGCTGTTAAGCCATACGGCGGTGAAAATTCACGGCGACCGGCGCGTGGAGGCTGTGACGATTGCCAAAGTGGATGACGCAACGAAAAAGCCGATTCCCGGCACGGAGCAGACCATTCCCTGCGATACGCTGCTGTTGAGCGTCGGTTTGCTGCCGGAAAACGAACTGAGCCAGGCACTGGGCGTGACGCTGTCTCCCATTACGGGCGGGCCGGAAGTGGACGATTCGTTTATGACCTGCATAGAGGGCGTGTTTGCCTGCGGCAATGTGCTGCATGTGCATGACCTGGTGGATTTTGTTAGCCAGGAAGCCAAACAGGCGGGCGCCAATGCGGCACAGTTTGCCATGACGGGCGAAGAAAGAAAAGCCAATATCCAAATGCAGACAGGGCGCAATGTGCGTTATACCGTGCCACAGCGCGTAACAGCGGGCGAAAAGGTGAATATCCGGTTCCGCGTGGGCGCGCCGGAAAAGAAAGTGAAACTGGTGGCAACGCAAAATGGAACGGTGCTCAAAGCCCAACGCAAGCCGGTGGTGGCGCCGGGCGAAATGGAAACCATGGCGTTGGATCTGTCCGGCGTGCTGGCGGAAAATGGCCCGATTACAGTGGCAGTAGAGGAGGCATAACAGATGGTGCGTCATTTGATTTGTGTGCAATGTCCGCTGGGATGCCAGCTGACTGTGGAATACGACGGCGAGCATGAGCCGGTGGTAACGGGAAACACCTGTAAAAACGGGGCAATGTATGGGAAAAGCGAAGTGACGGATCCGCGCCGCACGCTGACCACCTCCGTAAAGGTGGCGGGGGGTACGGTGCCCGTTTCGGTGCGAAGCGCACAGCCCATTCCCAAAGCGGTATTAAAACAGTGTCTGGAAATTTTGCATGATACTGTGCTGGAAAAGGGCAGCAAGGCGGGTACGGTGGTGGTGCCGAATATCTTGGATACCGGCATTGATATTGTAACCACGCGCGACGATTGGAATTAAAACCCGATAAAAACACAAAAAGGAATGCCCGAAGGTTTTCGGGCATTCTTTAGTAAGGAGAAAAAACGGCCGGGAAAACAAAAAAGCCGAAACAGGAAAGGATGTTTTTTCAAAATGGAAAGACGGTTCCATGAAATCCGAGAACCCAAGGAGGAAAACCCATCCAAAAGAGGGATGCAAAGCCTGTTGATTATTTTGGCGGGCATTTTTCTGGGCTTTTTTGCAAAATGGCTGGATAACCTTTCGATCGACCCAACGATCTGGTGGCAAAACCTTTTGGGCTGGATGGATCTCGGCAATGTGTTTTCATCGCTTCCGGTTTGGCTGCTGCTTGCGCTGGCAATTGCGGTATACAGCAAAACGCCAAAGCGGGCGGCGCTGCATGTTTTTTGTTTTTTTGCGGGCATGTGTACCAGCTATCATTGCTATACGATTTTATTCAGCGGATTTAACCCCAAACAATATATGAAAATCTGGTATGGGCTTACGGTTTTATCGCCTTGTTTGGCATATGTGTGCTGGTATGGAAAAGGGAAAACATGGATTTCTTTGGCGATAAACAGTGCGGTTTTGGCGGGGATGATGCTCTGCTGTTTTTCTCTGGGGTTCTGGTATTTTGATTGCATGAGTGTAATCAACACGCTGTTGTTTATCCTAAGTGTGGTTGTTTTTTACCAATCGCCCAAACAAACGGCGATCAGCCTGGCAGGCGCTTTGGGATTGAGCTATCTATGCAAGCTGTTTTTCTAAAAAAAGAAAATATCCGTAAGCAAACGCTTACGGATATTTTTGTATGGCGTTATTTGTTATTTGGCCAGTTCGTAGATTTGTTCAATGTCTTCAGGGCAAAGCTCCACAAATTTACCCTGGTGGGTATTGGCCAGTTCTTTGATGTCCTCTTCCTTTACGCCGAGTTCGGCCAGCGTGGTGGGCATGCCGAGGGAAGCAAAATATGCCTTGATGCGCGCAATGCCTTCCAGCGCCACTTCTTCCGGATGGAACACATCGTTGTCTACGCCCATCACTTTGGTGGCGAAACGCACAAAACGCGGCACATCGTGTTTATACACATATTTGGCCCAGGCAGGGAAAATCGTGGCCAGGCCCGCGCCGTGGGCGCTGTCGTATTTGGCGCCGATGCGGAGCTGAATCATATGGCTGGCCCAATCCTGTTCGCGGTCTGCGCCCAAAAGGTTGTTGTGCGCCAGGGTGCCGGCCCACATGATTTGCGCGCGGGCATTATAATCCGTGGTGAAAACCGCCTGTTTGCCGTATTTTAGAATCGTGCGCATCACAGCTTCGCTCAGTTCGTCTGTTAAATTGACATCCGGCGTGTTGGTAAAATACCGTTCCGTTACATGAATAAACATATCCGTTACGCCGCAGGCAACCTGATAAGCGGGCAGCGTGTATGTTAATTCCGGATTCATAATGGAGAGCACAGGGCGGATATAATCGCTGCGCAGGCTGATTTTTTTGCCCTCCTGCTGGTTTGTAATAACCGAACTGCCGCTGCCTTCGGAACCTGCCGCCGCAATGGTGAGAATGCAGGCCACGGGAAGCGCCGCGGTTACGGGCTTTTGATCCACATATTTATCCTGCCAGACATCGCCGTCATACAAAGCGCCGATGGCGATGCATTTGGCGCTGTCTACCACGCTGCCGCCGCCGACGGCTAAGATGAGGTCCACGTTTTCTTTGCGCGCCAATTCCATGCCTTCCAGCGCCAGGGTGTAGCGCGGGTTGGCGTGTACGCCGCCAAGCTCGATAAACGGAACGGACGCCTGCTGCAAAGAAGCGCGCACACGGCCCAGCAGGCCGGATTTTTCTGCGCTTTGCCCGCCGTAATGAAGCAATACTTTTTTAGCGCCGCGCGCGGCCAAAAGCGTGCCGATGTTGGCTTCTTCGCCTTTGCCGAATACGAATTGAGTCGGAGAATAAAAATTAAAATTCAGCATAAAATTTCCTTTCAAAAAAGCAATGGACTGAAAAAGATCCATTGCTTTTTGTTTGTGTTATTTGGCCAGTTCGTAAATCTGTTCCATATCGGCGGGGGTGAGTTTTACAAAGAAGCCGTCGTTAAAGTTGGCCAGTTCTTTGATATCCTCATCCTTTACGCCCAGTTCGGACAGAGAGGTGGGCATGCCGATGGAGGAGAAATACGCTTTGATGCGCGCAATGCCTTCCAGCGCCACTTCTTCCGGATGGAACACATCGTTGTCTACGCCCATGACTTTTGTGGCAAAACGCACAAAGCGCGGCACATCGTGTTTGTATACATATTTGGCCCAAGCCGGGAACACCGTGGCCAAACCTGCGCCGTGTGCGCTGTCGTATTTGGCGCCGATGCGGTGCTGAATATGATGGCTGGCCCAATCCTGCTCACGGCCGACGCCGCAGATGTTGTTGTGTGCCAAGGTGCCGGCCCACATGATCTGTGCGCGGGCGTTGTAATCATCGGGATGTTCCACAGCCACTTTGCCGTATTTCAAGATGGTGCGCATCAAGCCTTCGATCATTTCGTCGGTGATGTTTACATCCGGTGTGTTGGTAAAATACCGTTCGATCAGATGGATAAACATATCCGTAACGCCGCAGGCGGTCTGGTAGGCAGGCAGGGTCATGGTCAGTTCCGGATTGAGGATGCTGAGCACGGGGCGAAGCAGATCGCTTGCGCGTACCCCTTCTTTGATGCCCACTTCTCGGTTGGAGATAACAGTGCCCGGGCTGCCTTCGGAACCGGCCGCCGCGATGGTGAGGATGCAGGCTACCGGCAAAGCGGCGGTGATTTCTTTTTTATCCATATAGAAATCCTGCCAGACATCGCCATCATACAAAGCGCCGATAGCAATGCACTTGGAGCTGTCTACCACGCTGCCGCCGCCGACGGCCAAGATAAGATCCACATTTTCTTTACGCGCCAATTCCATGCCTTCCTTGGCCAGTGAGTAACGCGGGTTTGGGTGTACGCCGCCCAACTCCACATACGCGATGCCGGCACTGTCCAAAGAAGTGCGCACACGACCCAGCAGACCGGATTTTTCTGCGCTCTGTCCGCCGTAATGCAGCAATACCTTTTTGGTGCCGCGCTCGGCCAAAAGCTTGCCGATATTTTTTTCTTCGCCTTTGCCGAAAACAAACTTGGTGGGAGAATAGAAAGTGAAATTCAGCATAGATAAAGACCTCCTATACCTAAAATAAGCCCGCGGGCTTTGAAGCTCAAACCAAAGCGGAAGCCCGCCGAAATGATAACTTTAGTGTAACATAGGGACAAGTAAATTTGCAACCGAAAGCGAACACGGGGCAAGAGTGTGATATAATACACAGTACGATTCAAAAGGAGGGTGTATGATGATCATTTCACAGCTTGTGCTGAAAGATTTTCGCAATTATCAACAATTGCAGCTCTCCTTGGGAGACGGGTTGTCTGTATTTTGGGGCGGCAATGCGCAGGGAAAAACAAATTTGTTGGAAGCGGTGCATGTTTGCTGCCTTGGGAAAAGCCATAGAACAGTGCAAAGCGCGGAGATGGTTTCTTACGGCAAAGAAAATGCGCAGATCGGCCTGCGGGTAAAGCGGCATGACGGCCCGCGGCATATCCAGGTGATGCTTCAGGCCAACAAACATAAGCGCATTTCGGTATCCGGCGTGCCGATTCGGCGGATGAGCGAATTGATGGGGCATGTACAGTGCGTGTTGTTTGCACCGGAGGATTTGCAATTGATCAAAGGCGGGCCGAGCCTGCGCAGAAAATATATGGACACCGCGTTATGCCAGATGAGCCCGGCTTATTTTTCTTCGCTGATGCAATACAACGCGGCGCTTTCCCAAAGAAATGCGCTGCTGAAAAAAGGGATAGAAGAAGAGACTGTCTACGATGCCTATGAGCAAACCATGGCGCATGTGGGGGCAAAGGTGTTGTGGCACAGACAGCAGTTTTGCATAGAAATAGAGCCGATGGCGGCCCGGCTGTATAGCGACATAGCAAACGGTGAGCCGATGCGCGTGATGTATCGTTCGCAGGTACCGCAGGGAACGGAACAGGAGATTGAAAAAGCGCTGACCGAGGCGCTGAAAAATGCACGGCCGGCCGATAAAAGGCGATATATAACCGGTGTAGGGCCGCACAGGGATGATTTGCAGATTGTTATCCGCGATAAGGAAGCACGCAGTTATGCTTCCCAAGGGCAGCAGAGGACGGCGGTGTTAGCCTTAAAGCTGGCGGAGGTGGCCAGGATGCAGGCGCGGAGCGGGCACAGGCCGGTTTTGATGCTGGATGATGTGCTCTCGGAGCTGGATTTGAAGCGGCAGCAGGCGCTGACAGAGCATGTGGAAGGCCAGGTGCTGCTTACAACGGCCACAAGGCCGCCGGAACATTTGAAAGCCGCAAAGATATTCAAAGTGGAACAGGGGAAACTGACGGAATAAAAACGCATATACTTTATGCCGGTGCTACATAAAAACGCACCGGCATTTTTGTAAAAACAAAGGCAAAATCCAACCGAAAAATACTTAAAAAATCTTGTATAAACGCGCTGCGGTCTTATGGGAAATCCCATAAAAAACAGGCGGGGAAACGACGTCTGCCAAACGCTGGGAAAAGCAAGGAAAAAAGGAGCTTTTTTCCGCCGAAAGGCCGAAAAATCAGGTGAAAAACCTTTCATTATATTATTATATAGTATATAATTATAAACAGAAAAATCAGCCAAAGCTGAGTAGGATGGTGAAAGCAATGATTCTTCATCTAGGTGGAGAATTTTGCTGTTTTTTTGAAGACGTGCTGTTTGTTTTAAAAGCGGATGGCTGCGGGCCGGATACCCGGAACGGGTGCTTTTTGCAAGAGGCGCAAAAAAGAGGACATCTGATCGTCATCGAAGAAAAGCAGATTAAAAGCTACGTCGTTATATCAACTCCCAATGGGGAGGAGCGCATTTATGCATCGCCTATTTCTGCAGCAACGTTGAAAAAACGCGCAGAGAGGAATGACCAAGGGGTGAATCTGATCCTATGAACGAATTTGAAACCAGGGAAAACGAGATTTTAGAAGAACAAACAAGCCAGGAATATGAGCATGTGGAGTTTGAAAAGGGCACGATGGACGCGGCTGTGCAAGGCGAATACAGCGCAGACGAGATTCAAGTGCTCGAAGGGCTGGAGGCGGTTCGCGTGCGCCCCGGCATGTATATCGGCTCTACGGATTCCAGAGGGCTTCATCATTTGGTGCAGGAAATTGTGGACAACAGCATCGATGAAGCGATGGCGGGGTATTGTACGGAAATTATCGTGACCCTGCACCATGACGGCAGCTGCAGCGTGACGGACAACGGGCGCGGCATTCCCGTGGCCATACATGCCAAAATGGGGAAAAGCGCGCTGGAGGTGGCGCTGACCATGCTGCATGCCGGCGGCAAATTCGGCGGCGGCGGATACAAGGTTTCCGGCGGGCTGCACGGCGTGGGCGTCAGCGTGGTAAATGCGCTGTCTGCCTGGCTGACGGCGGATGTATACAGAGACGGATATCATTATCGGCAGGAATATGTGCGCGGCGAACCGGTGACCTATGTAGAGCAGATGGAACCGGTGGAAATTACCGGTACGGTGATTCGCTTTTTGCCGGATGAGGAGATTTTTGACAAAGGAACAAAGCTGGAATACGACGTTTTAAAGGGACGCCTGCGGGAATTGGCGCATTTGAACAGCGGCATTAAAATCGTGCTGCGCGATGTGCGAGACGGCAGGGAAGATGTGTTCCATTTTGAAGGCGGCATTCCCAGCTTTGTGGAATATTTAAATAAAAACAAAACCGTGCTGCATGAGCCGCCGGTTTACATTTCCGCCAAAAAAGAGGATGCCTCGGTGGAGATCGGCTTGCAGTATACCGACGGGTTTGTAGAAAATACCTATACGTTTGCCAACAACATCGCCACCCACGAGGGCGGCGTGCACTTAACCGGCTTTAAAAACGGGATGACAAGAGCGGTAAACGATTACGCGAGAAAATTCGGCCTGTTAAAGCAAAACGATGCGAATTTAACCGGCGAAGACGTGCGCGAAGGGCTGACCAGCGTGATCAGCGTAAAATTGACCGACCCGCAGTTTGAAGGGCAGACCAAGACAAAGCTGGGCAATGCGGATATCCGCGGGCTGGTGGAAGGCGCGCTGTATGACGGGATGATGGTGTTTTTTGAAGAGAACCCGTCTGTGGCCAAAACAGTGATTCAAAAGTGTTTGGTGGCGCGCAGAGCCCGGGAAGAGGCGCGCAAGGCCCGGGAAATGACGCTGAGAAAAGGGGCTTTGGAATCCAATTCATTGCCCGGGAAATTGGCGGACTGTTCGGAAAAAGACCCTGCCGTATGCGAAATCTTCATCGTAGAGGGGGACTCGGCCGGCGGCAGCGCCAAGCAGGGCCGGGACAGAACTTTCCAGGCAATTTTGCCGCTGCGCGGTAAAATCCTCAACGTGGAAAAAACAAGGCTGGACCGCATGCTGGCCAATGAAGAAATCCGCGCGATGATCACCGCGTTCGGCGCGGGGATCGGGCAGGAATTTGATGTGGAAAAACTGCGGTATGACCGGATCATCTGCATGACGGATGCCGATGTGGACGGCAGCCATATCCGCATTTTGCTGTTGACGTTCTTCTTCCGTTATATGCGGCCTTTGGTGGAGCAGGGGCATGTATACATTGCCCAGCCGCCGCTGTTTAAGGTGAAACGCGGGAAAAAGGAAGTCTATTGCTATGAAGAGGAAGACCTTGACCGCGAATTGGAAGAAAACGGGCGCCAGGGCGTGGAAATCCAGCGCTATAAAGGCCTGGGTGAGATGAATCCGGAACAGCTTTGGGAAACGACCATGGACCCGCAGACGCGTACGATTTTGCAGGTTTCCATGGAGGATGCGATGGCGGCAGACCAGATCTTCTCCGTTTTGATGGGGGATCAGGTGGAACCGCGGCGCGAATTTATCGAAGAAAATTGCAAACTCGTGGCCAATTTGGATGTGTAATTAAAGGAGGAACAAGGATGGAAGGAATGTTTTCCGCAGGCAACCCGCTGCTTTTGGTTTTGGCAATTGTCTGTTTTATCGGCGGCGGCCTATGGATTTATTTTTCGCGCCGGGGCAAAACCAAAGAGCAGATAAAAGCAGAACAGCGTGCTGTTTCGAAAAAATTTGAACAGCGCCTTTCTCAGATGAATCAGACGCCGTATGAACAGATCCAAAACAGGGATAAGATTCGTGCCCAACGCAGCAAACAGGACCCGATGGCAGACGCGGCAGAGCTTTTGGCAGAGCGCCAGGCACAGGCAAAGCGCAAGAAAAAATAAAGCGTTTGTGTAATTGGGAAGGAAAAGAGGAAAGAACGTGGAAGAACAGCGAACCGGAATCGGCAGAGTAAAACCGATTGACCTAGAACGCGAGATGAAAACCAGCTTTATTTCCTACGCAATGGCCGTAATCGTCAGCCGTGCGCTGCCGGATGTGCGCGATGGATTAAAGCCGGTACACAGGCGTATTTTATACAGCATGCATGAATTGGGGCTGACAAACGAAAAGCCCTACCGGAAAAGCGCCACGATCGTAGGGGATGTGCTGGGTAAATATCATCCCCATGGCGATTCTGCCGTGTATGACAGTTTGGTGCGGCTTGCGCAGGATTTTTCATCCCGGTATCCGTTTGTAGACGGGCACGGAAACTTTGGCAGCGTAGACGGAGACGGCGCCGCTGCCATGCGTTATACGGAAAGCAAGATGACCAAGTTTGCCGAGGAAATGTTGGCGGACTTGGATAAGGACACGGTGGATTTTGTGCCGAACTATGACGAGCGGCTGATGCAGCCGTCCGTTTTGCCGAGCCGTGTGCCCAATCTTTTGATCAACGGCAGCGGCGGCATTGCCGTAGGGATGGCCACAAACATTCCGCCGCACAACTTAACGGAAGTGTGCAATGCGTGCATTGCCTTGATTGACGATCCGGAACTGGATTTTGAAGGGCTGATGCAATACATCAAAGGGCCGGATTTCCCGACGGGCGCCTTGGTGATGGGCCTTTCCGGCATTCGCCAGGCCTATGCAACGGGCCGCGGCCGTGTGATTGTGCGCGCGCGTACCGAAATTGAGGAATTTGGCCACAACCGGCAGCGGATCATCGTATCGGAAATTCCCTATCAGGTAAACAAGGCCCGTCTGGTGAAAAACATTGCGGACCTGGTGCGCGATAAGCGCCTGGAAGGAATTTCGGATTTAAGAGACGAATCCGACAGAAACGGTATGCGCATTGTGATTGAAATCAAGCGCGATGCGAATGTGCATGTGGTGCTGAACAACCTATACAAACATACCCAGATGCAGGATACCTTCGGTGTGATCAACATTGCGCTGGTGGATGGGCAGCCGCGTGTGCTGAGCTTAAAGCAGATGCTGGTGCATTATCTGGATCATCGTAAAGACGTTGTGACAAGGCGCACGCGTTTTGAACTGGAACGCGCGCAGGCAAGAGCCCATATTTTAGAAGGCCTGCTGATTGCGCTGGATAATATTGACGAAGTGATTCATATCATCCGCTCTTCGGACAACGATGCCGAGGCCAAAAGCCGGTTGATGGAACGCTTTGCTTTGTCTGATAAGCAATCGCAAGCCATTTTGGATATGCGTTTGCGTCGGTTGACGGCGTTGGAAGTCGGCAAGATTCAGGCGGAGTTGGATGAATTGTCCAAACGCATTGCGTATTATCTGGATCTGTTGGCGCATGAAGAAAAGATCATGGGCGTGATTCGCGATGAGCTGACCACCGTCCGCGATAAATACGGCGACGGCCGCCGCACGGAAATTTTGCCCGTGGAAGGCGAAGTGGACATGGAAGACCTCATCGCCGAAGAGGATATGTGTCTGACGCTGACGCATTTTGGCTATATCAAGCGTTTGCCGGCAGATACCTACCGCGCGCAGCACAGAGGCGGGCGAGGCGTTTCCGGCATGAGCACGCGGGAAGAGGACTTTGTGGAAAACCTGTTCTTTGCCACAACGCATACGCCGCTGTTGTTCTTTACCAACAAAGGACGCGTGTTCAAACTAAAATGCTACGAAGTGCCGATGGCGGGGCGTACGGCCAAAGGCATGGCGATTGTAAACCTTTTGCAATTGCAGGCGGAAGAGAAGGTGGCTGCGGTGTTCCCGGTGCCCAAAGACGGCGGCGGAAAATATCTGGTCATTGCAACGCGGAAGGGCATGATTAAAAAGACGCCGATTCAGGAATTCCAGCATATTCGCCAAAACGGGCTGATTGCCATGGGATTAAAAGAAGAGGACGAGTTGGCGGGCGTGTTTATCACCTCCGGGGAAGATACCATCATCGTGGGCACAAGAAACGGCATGAGCGTAAGCTTTAAAGAGGATGACATTCGCCCCATGGGCCGTACGGCGCAGGGCGTGCGCGCGATTCGCCTGGCAGAGGATGACGCGGTGGTGGATGTGCAGCCGGCGCAAAAGCCGTATGTGTTGACCATCAGCGAAAACGGATACGGAAAACGGACGCCGTTTGAAGAATACAATGTGCAAAACCGCGGCGGCAAGGGCATTAAAACTATGCAGGTAACGGAAAAGACGGGCCGCGTGGCCGGGCTTAAGATGGTGGACGGCACCGAGGATGTTGTGTTGATGGATAACAACGGCACGATCATCCGCTTTGCGGGTGCGCAGGTATCCGTCATCGGCCGCAGCACGCAGGGTGTACGCCTGATGAAACTGGGCCAGGAGGCAAAGGTGGCGGCTGTGGAAGTGGTAGCGCCGGAGCTGGAAGAGGAAGAATTGACAGACGGCGCAGTGCAAACCCAGCAACCCGAACAGCCGGAAGCATAAGAAACCAATAAAAAGAGGGCGGATTCGTCCTCTTTTTTGTAGAAAAATATCGGGCTGACGGTTTGAAAAAATTTGACGGCCCGGAAAGGACCATAAAGAAGGAAAATATTTTAGAGAAACAAAGCGAGATAGCAGAAAGACCGTATGAGCAGCGGAAAAGCATAAAAAGACATACAAAGGAAATTGGCTAACAAAGGATAGCGGAAATCGGCGGCCCACGGAAAAATTGCCTTTTTATGAGCAATGAGAACCATGTTTAGGAAAATTCGAAGTGCACCGACGCATAAACCGAGGGAGAACAATGGACTTTATGCGGAGAAGAAACATGCGCAGCTTTGCGGAGAAAAGGCTGTTTTGGAAAAAGCAAAAGACAAGTTTGTGCGCATAGAATATAGAAACGATTTTAGAGGGAAAGCAGAGAAGGATAACGGGGTTTTATTGGACTATTACAAGGGCAAAACAATTTATAAACATGGCCCAAGGCATGGAGAAAAAGCGGGGCCGGTTTTTTTAGAGAAAAGAAGAAAGGGCGTTGGTTTTGGCTCCTTTGGCCGGGGCTGCTTTTGAAAAGACAGAATAAAAGCCCCGGAAAACACCAGGGCAAAATAGACGATTATAACAAAGGATCGTCGGCATCTTCGGTTGTTTTTTTGGGCTTTCGTAAAAGCAGAAACCCGACCAGGCCGGAAAACAGCACGATGCACCCCAGCCCGGCCCATAAAACCGCGTGAGATTGCGCAACGGGCGGCGTGGCGGTAAGGACGCCGCCGGATACGGAGGAAGCATCCAGATCATAGGCGGCACACACCCGCTCGTAAAGCGTTTGATACAAAAGCCAGAGGCCGGAATTGATTTCGCCTTGCTCCAAAACGGGACGAACAGCGTTGTTGATAAAACCGGATTGTTTGAATTCCTCCAGCGCAGGCGACAATGCGGAGCCGGAGACAACGGTAATTTCAACAGGGTCGATCGAAACCAGAATCAGCATGCCGTTTTGCCGGCCGGCGCGGCCCACATCCCACAGGGTGAGCAATTGTTCGGCATAGGCGCGCGGGTTATCCGAAATGGGGCGCGGCACAGTGACCAGCACCAGCTGCGCGCCATCGGCTGCCGCATGAAGCTGCGAGGCGGCCTCCAAGAGGATGGATTCTTCTTCGCCGGATAACACATCGGCATAATCGTTTACATAAAAAGCTTTGGTATGGGAGAGCATGCCGGTTTTGTCTGTGGGCAATCCTTCGGCGGCGCCGAGCAAGATGCAAAGGGAAAACAGCACGCAGACAACATGTTTAACAATGGATTTCATAAGGCACCTCGCTTTTTCAACCGTTTTTTCTCAGTATACCATAGAATGTTTAGCAAAAGAGAAGGTGCACGGCGGTTGTGTTTAAAAGTGCCAGAATATGGTATACTAACGGCAAAACAGAAAAAATAAAGGGGAATTTTATGGAAGTATATATACCGTCAAAAAAAACATACAGGCGTGCCGGCGGAGCATCGCGTTACGGAAGAAGCCGATTCGATTGGAAATGGATTTTGGCCGGCCTTGCGGCGCTGGCGCTGTTGGTAGGGCTGGTGTTTTTGATCGGCAGCTGTTTTGGCGGCAAATCCGTGAAAGTGACTACCACACAGGCCCTGGCGGACAGTCCGCTGGTTTCCCAATTGGCACAAGCGTACAAGGAGGAAAAGGGCGTTTCGCTGAAAGTGGAGGGAAAAACGGAAGAGGAAATCCAGGCGCTGGTAAACGAAGGAAAAGCGGACTGTGTTTTGGCGCCGTTTACGCCGGATATCAACGATACGCTGGAACGGGGAACCTATCAGGGCAGCGCAGTGTTTTACGACACTTATTTGATCGTAGGCCCCAAGGCGGACCCGGCACGGGCCAAGCATTTGGGACAATACAAAGCGCAGGATGTGTTAAAGCATTTAAGCCTGCTGAATCAGCCGTTTATCCACCCGGCCAAAGGAACGGAATTGCAAACCAAGATCAACGCAATGCTGCAAGGCGCAGGCCTGGAAGTGGGCGATTGGTATGTGGAGGCGGCCGATGACGGGCAACAGATGCTGCAAACGGCCAAGGAGAAAAACGGCTATACGTTTATCAGCCGTGAAAACTGGGCGCTGTATGGAGAACAGTTTCCGGAACTGGCAGTATTAAACCAACGCCTGGTGGGCTTGGTAGATCAGTATTATATTTTGGCAAAACCGGGGAAAACACAGGACGAGGCATCGTATGCAGAAGAGTTTGCACAATGGCTGAAGGAAGAAAAGGTAAAAGCCATCATCGAAGGATATAAAACCGACGAAAACGCCAAAACGCCGGCTTTTGAAATGAACAAGGCAGACGAAAAAATCGAAAAACCCAAAGAAATATAAAGAGGATGAAAAGCACCCTTGCCGGCAATGGCTGAAAAGGGTGTTTTTTGTTTATAGAAAAAGGGGCTCAGGGCGGTGAAAAAGCGTGATGAGGAAATTTCGATTGCAATGGGAAATGATCCCGGCAACAAAAACGGCAAAAAGGGAAGTGCAATGAAAGAACAAGGCCAATTTGCCAGACGATAAAAAACAATTCTATGCAAATGTTTGGCCGTGCCAACGCTGTAAGGGACAAGGGTTGCCGGCAAAAGAAAATGCCGCCGCTTTGTCGGGGAGATTTAGGGGAGGCGGTTAAGGATGGGAGCAAAGGATTTTATGCTTTGGAAAAGATTGGGGATTTGCGGTTTTCGCAGGCTTAAACAATTTTCCGGGCAAATAAAAAAGGACCGGAGATCCGATCCTTTTTATAGCGGATTATGCTTTGGAGCCTTTGGTTTTGCGCCCGGCCAAAATGATTAGAACGATAATCACCAACAGCAGAATATACGGCAGCACTGTGGACATGGAAAAACCGGATTGTTTGGCGGTTTTTGTGCCCTGCACGACCAATTCGCCCATGGTTTGGGTTTTGGCGATTAAGGTTACGGTGCCGTCCTGGTTGATTTGCGTTTGCGTTTCCAGGCGGATCAGCTCTCCCGCGGCGTTGGGCTGGGCCAGGGCAAAGGTCTGTTTTGTATCACCGGGGGTAAAGGTCAATTTTACGGTAAGCGGCGCTGTGATCATGCCGGGGGGCAAAACGGATTCGGATTGCCGGGCTTGGCCTGTGAGGTAGGCTTGTTTTAATTGAAGATCAACCGCCAGAAGGGATTGCGTTTGTGTATCGCTCTGCTCTGTTTGTGCGCTTTGCGGCAAAGCAATGTCGTTTGCCATGGCATACAGCTGCACACGGCCGCCGCTGCCGGGCGATAGGGTGGAGGGCATCACGGCCTCCAGCCCCTCCAGCGTTACGGTGCATTGCCCGCTTTGCGCCGTGTTGCTGCGCTCGATTTCGGGCATGGTGACGATGCGGCCCGTTGTCATGGCGTTGGTTTCAAGCAGGCTGTAATTATGGCTATCTGCCCCCTGCAATTGAAGGTTGGTAACAAACGCGGGCACGGCGTCGCCTTTTTCTACGCTGGTAAAGGCGGCTTTGGCATTTAGATAATCCACAGAAACGGATTCGCCGGGCAATATGCCGACCAGATCCACATTGGAAAGGTTGGCAAGGGCTGTGCCGTCATACCCTTTATCGGCAATGGAAACGTTTTGCAGCGTGAGTGGCTTTCGAACGATGTCCGCTGTGAAAATCGGGGTGATGAGGGTATAGTATTCCGCATCCGCGCCCACAAGGGCAATGCCTTGAACGGAAACCACCTTGCCGGTGCCGGCGTCTTTATCCAGAAAGCGGCCGACGGGGGTGCCTTCCAGATGAATGTCGTCGTTTTCCGTGATGGCGCCCATCAAAGAGGGGGTACCCTGCAAGGCGATGGTGTTTGTACCGTCATATTCGCGAGAAGCGGAGGAGAGCGAAAGGCCGGTGATGGTAAGAGGTTGCACGGCCTGCAATTGTATATGCAGCAAAACGGGCGCGCTGTCCGGTACGCCGTCTCTATGGGCGGTCATTTCAATTTGCAATTCCGTGCCGGGCTTATAGGAAGAAAGGGAAAGGCTTTGCCCGCTTTGTATGCGCTTCTGTTCTGCGATTTTTGTTTTGCCGCCGACCGTGGCGGTGACGGTATAAACAATTTCACTGCCGGCTGTGGAAAAGAGCACCAACGGATCGGTATGTTTGATGACACCGCCTTCTTCTATATTGGCGGCCGGCGCGAGCAATTCTGTGATAAAGGAAAACACAACGCTGCCGTCTTCCTGTTGTTTCCAAACGCTGCCCTCTGCGCCGTTGAGCAGAGAGACCAGCGCTTTGGAAGAAAGATCTTCTTTGGAAAGCCCCTCTGCGCCGTTGGCGGAGCCTTTGCCGATGACCGGCTGAGAATTGGGATAGGCACAACGCGAGAAAATATTTCCCTGTGCAGAAAGCTGGCCGATCAATCCGCCGATATGCGGCGCTTGCAGTTGGCTGTTTTGATAGCTGTGGCTGATCACGGCCTGGGAAGAGGCGGTTTGCACGCGGGGCAGCAACCCTACCAGGCCCCCGGCCAGCTGGCCGCTTTGAACGGCGCCGGTGTTAAAACAATCCACAAGCAGAGATTCCAACGTGGCGCGTTCGGAAACGTTGACGGCGCCCAGAAGGCCGCCGGCATAATGGCCGGCTTTAACCTGGCCCAGGTTGGCGCACTGCCAAAGGGCCTTGGAGGCCGATCTGGCGCTGCTTTCCTGCATATTTAATAGGCCGATAACACCGCCTGTGTGAAGGCCGCCTTCAACGGTGCCCCTGTTTTCCATCATGGAAAAGCTAAACGAATTTTGAAATACGGAAACGGCCTGTCCCATCAGGCCGCCGGCCTGCGCCGGCCCGGAAATGGACGCCAGATTGCGAGCCCTGCGCACGGTGCCCTGGCTAAACAGGCCGAACAATCCGCCTGCGGCGCTTTGGCTGTGCGAAGAAGCGTTGGCAACGCTGCCCTCTTTGGCATTTAAGACATTTTCTGCCTGCCCGCCAAATTTACCGGCAAGCCCGCCTGCCCATGTTTTTTCGGAAGAAGCGGCGGAACTGACGGCGCCGCTGTTGGTACAATCCTCCATTTTTGCATTTTCGGCAGTGCCGATCAGCCCGCCAACTGCGCCGCTTTGCAAAAGGGACACAGCGCCGCGGTTGATATCATGCGATAAAGAAACAAAGTGCTGCGCTTGTCCAATCAGCCCGCCGGCCGTTTGCCGGGCGGAGACGGCGCCGGTATTTATGCAGGCGATCACTTGCGCTGAAGAGGAAGCAGCGGAAGCTGCAAACTCCGCAACCAACCCGCCGGCTACGGCGTTGCCGGAAACGTCGGCGTTGTTTTCGCAGCGGGAAAGGGTAACGGGACCTGTGGCTTGGCAAATAAAGCCGGCCGCTTTATCGGCGGAAACGGTTCCGCTTTGCAAGGTGCAGTTGGAAACGCGAAGCCCCTCCTGACCTTCCAGCGAAAGCACGGCGGCTCGGGCAGTGCCCTGCACGGAAACCTCGGAAAAGACAAGATTCTGCACGGAGGCAGAGCCCGTAAGCGTATGAAGCAGCGCGCAGGACTCTCCCTTTAGCGAAAGATGGGAAACGGTATGGTTTTTGCCGTCAAAATGTCCGCTGAAGATGCCGGCGGCCGGCAAAGCCATATCCTTTAACGAAAGATCGGAAGAAAGCTGAATGGATTTATTTTGGAAGGAATTTCCCTGGCTGACGAGCGTTAAAAAGCCCAGGAAATCCGCCTCGTTTTCCAAGGTGAAGAAGACGCCGTCTTCTTTATACCAGCTTGTATCTGCCGAAGGAGTCTGCTCCGCCTGCGCCGAAACCGGGCAGCAGCAAATCAACAAACACAGACATAGAAACAGGCAAAGCCAGCGATATTTAATTGGATAGACCATAAACAATCCTACTTTCTGTGCTAAGGATAAAGGATATAGAAAAAAGCCTAAAATTATATCAATTTATCATACAACAACTTTATACCGGTAGCAAGAAAAGCGCCTAAAAACAGGGCGGCGACACAAAAATAAAAGGCAAAAACGCATGAAGAAACCGGCGGCAAAGGAATCTTTACGGAAAAATGAAAAAAATAAGGAGAAATCCTGTCCAAAAGGCGAATTTTGCGGTAAACTTACAAATATATGACCTCATAAAGGGGATAGAGTAGTTGGAACAGGAAAAACAAACAGGAAAGCCGATGATTCGCATTCAGTCGCTGTCCAAAACCTATCAGGTGCCGGGCGGAACGGTGGATGCGTTGAAGGGAATAGACCTGGAAATACAAAAGGGCGAAATATTTGGCATTATCGGTATGAGCGGCGCGGGGAAAAGCACGCTGATTCGCTGTATGAATTTATTGGAAAGACCGACCTCCGGCAGCATTGAAATTGACGGGCAGGACGTCACGGGTTTATCCAACAAGGCGCTTCGGCAGATGCGTCACAGCGTGGGGATGATTTTTCAGCAGTTTAATTTGTTGATGCAGTCTACCGTGGCGAAAAACATTGCGTTTCCGCTGGAAATTACCGGGGCAGATAAGCAGACCGCGGAAAACAGGGTGAAAGAGCTTTTAGAGATCGTAGGCCTGGCAGATAAGGCTGAGGCGTATCCGTCGCAATTGTCCGGCGGGCAAAAGCAGCGTGTGGCCATTGCCCGTGCGCTGGCGGCCAACCCGAAGGTGCTGCTGTGCGACGAAGCGACCAGTGCTTTGGACCCGATGACAACGGATTCCATTTTGGATTTGTTAAAACAGATCAACCAACAGATGGGCATTACCGTTGTAATCATAACCCACGAGATGGAAGTGATCCGCAAGATATGCAGCCGGGTGGCCATTATAGACGGCGGCGTGATTGCAGAACAGGGCGAGGTTACGGAAATTTTCACGCGGCCCAAAACGGCGGCGGCCAGGCAGCTGTTTCATGTGCTGCCGGACGGCGAGGATGTAAAAGGCGGGGCGCTACTGCGGCTGGTCTTTGACGGAAATACGCTGTATGAGCCGGTGGTGGCCGGGATGATTTTGGCTTGCGGCGTGCCGGTTTCCATTTTAACGGCGGAAATCCGCACCATTGGCCAGGGCCAATACGGGCAGCTGACCATTCAACTGCCGGATGATTTGGAGGCCAGCATACGGGCTCGGCAATATTTGAAAGAACAGGGCGTGCGCGCAGAGGAGGTGGAAGCCAGATGAGCGGAATGAATTTTGCGCAGATGAGCCAGCTGCTTTTGGAGGGCACGCTGGATACCTTATATATGACCTTGGCTTCCACGCTGATTGCCTATTTGATCGGCATTCCGCTGGGCGTGATTTTGGTGGTAACGCGCAAAGACGGCATTTGCCCGGCGCCCAAGACCAATGCGGTGTTGGGAACGATTGTAAACATCATGCGTTCTGTGCCGTTTTTGATTTTGATTATCGTGTTGATTCCGTTTACCCGGTTTGTCGTGGGCACCAGCATTGGCGCTACGGCAACGGTGGTGCCGCTGATTGTGGGCGCGGCGCCGTTTATTGCGCGCATGGTGGAATCCTCCTTATTGGAGGTGGATGCCGGCGTGGTGGAAGCGGCGCAGGCCATGGGCGCCAGCCCCTGGCAGATTGTGACCAAGGTGCTGCTGAAAGAGGCGGTGCCGAGTTTGATCACGGGCGCTGCCATTGCACTGACCACCATCCTCGGCTATTCGGCGATGGCCGGGGCCGTGGGCGGCGGCGGATTGGGCGATTTGGCCATCAAATACGGATATCACCGCTATCAGACGGATGTGCTGCTGTTAACGCTGGTGATCTTGATCGCGCTGGTGCAGATCATACAGGCCCTGGGCAACGGCCTTGCAAAGAAGATAGACCATAGAAAATAAGGGAAGATTTTGCAAAACCTATTGACAAGCACAGGGTGTTGGCATATTATACCGATAAACCTACCGGATAGGTTGGTAATAAAGGGAAAGGGAGAAGAAAAATGAAAAAATTTGCTTTGGTTTTGGCAATGGCGTCGCTGTTGGTGTTCCCGCTGGCAGGCTGCGGTAAAAAAACGCTGAAAGTGGGCGCAACGGCAGCTCCGCATGCGGAGATTTTGGAGTCTATTAAAGACGAGATGGCAAACCGCGGCGTGGAAATGGAGATTGTGGAATTCACGGATTATCCGCTGATCAACCAGGCGTTGAACAACGGAGATATTGATGCAAACTATTTCCAGCATGAGCCGTATTTGCAGGATTTCAACAAAAACAACGGTACGGACCTGAAGGTGGCGGCTACGATTCACTATGAACCGTTGGCGCTGTTCCCGGGCAAAACCAAGACGATTGCGGACTTGAAAGACGGAGCCAAGATCGGCGTGCCGAACGACAGCACCAACGAAGCGCGTGCGCTGTTGCTGCTGCAGGACCAGGGCCTGATTAAGCTGAAAGACGGCGTGGGCCTGGAAGCTACGAAGCTGGATATTGTGGAAAACAAAAAGAACCTGGAGATCATGGAAATTGACGCAGCGCAGCTGCCGCGTTCTCTGCAGGATTTGGATATGGCGGTCATCAACGGCAACTATGCTTTGCAGGCCGGCCTGAATGCAAAAACCGACGGCTTGGCGATGGAATCTGAAGATTCTCTGGCGGCAAAGACCTATGCAAACATCGTGGCTGTGCGCAACGGAGATGAAAACAGGGAAGAAATTAAAACCCTGATTGAAGTGTTGCAGAGCGATGAAGTGAAAAAATTCATCGAAGAAAAATACAAAGGTTCTGTAATTCCGGTATTTTAAAAAAGGAAAAAGAGGAGCGGGAAACCGCTCCTTTTTTATTTTGTAAAAAACGGCGAAAGCGCAATGTTTCGGCCGGGAAAACAAAAAGAAAACCGGAAGATTTGCGCCTTTTTTGGCATAAGGTGAACAGAGGCCAAAGGAGGCGGATGATGAAACGAGAAAAAAGAAAGGGATGGATCATATGTGCACTGGGTATGTTGTTGATAGCGGCAGGGCTGACGAAAACGCCGGCGCTGAGCGCAATGGGCCGGGTGCAGGCAGGCGTCCGTGTGCCGATATTGATGTATCACAGCGTGTTGAAAAACCCAAAAATGGCGGGAATGTATGTGGTTTCGCCGGACACGCTGGAGCAGGACTTGAAATATATAAAGAAAAAAGGATATACAACGGTATTTGTGCGGGAATTGACAGAGTATGTATACCAAAATGCACCGCTGCCGGAAAAGCCCGTTGTCATTACGCTGGATGACGGATACTTAAACAACCTGACCTATGTATTGCCGCTGTTGGAAAAATACGACATGAAAGCGACGATTTCCGTAGTGGGCCGTTATACCGAACAGGCCACGGAGGACGGCGCGGAAAAACCGAGCTATTCGTATCTTACGATAGAGGAAGTGCAAAAGCTGGCCGAATCCGGCCGTGTGGAAATTGGCGTGCACAGCTATGATATGCATGGGCAGGAACAAAGAAAGGGCGCAGGGAAAAGAAAAGGGGAGAGCACGGGCGCATACCAGACGGAATTTCGCCGGGACACGGAAAATGCGCTGTCCGTTTTGAAAAAGAGCGGCCTTGCCAATCCTGTTGTATATACCTATCCGTTTGGAGAGATTTCAGAAGAGTCGGAGCCGGTGCTGCGCGAAATGGGGTTTTTAGCGACGCTATCCTGCCGGGAAAGGCAGAATTATATAACAAAGGAGTCGGCTTGCCTATGGCGTCTGGGACGATATAACAGGCCGAGCGGCATCAGCACGGAACATTTTATGGAAAAGGCATTGGAGGGAAAATAAAAAGAGGGCAACCGCCCTCTTTTTTTATCAACGGATTATTTGTTGCCCATGTTCAAAAAGGACACAAGCCCGCCTACAACATAGCAGATGATGGTGAGAATGCTGCCCATGCCAAGGCTGATGAAAGAACTATAGCTACCGCCAACCAAGCCTTTGGCGACAAAAATCAACACAATGCCAACGATGAACAGAATCATATGATACAGATAATTTTTTTGGGCGCGGGTTACGATGGAGAAAACAAGGCCGCCGATGGGGACCAGGAACAATAACAGAGCCCAGAACGATTCTCCAAACAACAAGCTGAAGGCATTGATGCCGAGGCTAAAACCGTAAGCTCCTACGCTGAATGCGGGGAACAGCAGGCACAGCGCGCTGACGCCGTACAGAGCCATGCAGATCATGTTCCATTTTTCTTTGATAAAACTCATAGGACACCCTCCTAAAATTAAGTCAAAAATATGACAATTTATATTATATTAAGAATACCATTGTTTAACGGGAATTGGCAAGGGGAGAAATGTAAACTCTTCCGGTAAAAGCGTTTGCAAAGGAGAGAGCATGCAGCCGGTAGAAAGAGAAAAAACGAGCCGGAGGGCCTTTTATGCAATATAAAGATAGGGGTGGAGAAGCCAAGCTGGGCAATGTTGATTTTCAGGCGGCCCCAAGGAAATAAAGCAGGAGGGGTGGACGAAAAAATAAGGAAAAGCAAAAACCGCACAGATACCGTGCGGTTTTTCTATGGGAAGCGTTATTTTTGCGGGGCGGTCAACTGATCCAGTGTGCCGAAGGTATAGCCTTTGTCTTTCCAGGTTTGGAGAAGTTCATCCAAAATTTTGGCGTTGGTGGCGCTGGTGTTATGCAAGAGAATCACGGCGCCGTTGTGCGTGCGCGGCAGCAGTTTTTCGAATGCGGTTTCTTTGGAGGGCTGGTCATCTTGCAGCCAATCCACATAGGCAAGCGACCAAAACATGGTTTTGTAGCCCAGCGCCTGGGCATTTTCCAAATTGCTGAGGCTGTATTTGCCGGCCGGCGGCCGATAGTATTTGGGCATGGGAGCGCCGATGAGCGCTTTATACAGCGTTTCGTTTTTCTCCAGCTCTTTTTGCAGAGATTCACGGGTGGAAATTTTTGACATATCCGGATGGCTGTAAGTATGGTTGCCGACGATATGCCCTTCGGCTACCATGCGCTTTACATAGTCCGAACTTTCCTCCAGATAATGGCCCACGACAAAAAAGGCGGCGTGTACGTTGTGCTTTTTCAGCGTATCCAAAATGGCGCCGGTGTTGCCGTTTTCGTACCCGCAGTCAAAGGTGAGGTAAAGCACTTTTTCTTCGGGCTTTCCGATATAATAAGCGTCGTATTTGGCAAGGGTTTCGCGGTCTGTATTGCCGCGGGGCTGTTCGCCCTGTTTGCCAAAGCCGAGTCCCCAGTCGTTGCCGCCGGCCATGACGGAGGTGACCTTGGGAACCAGAAAGCCGATATGCACGATAAGGGCCAAAGACAGGGCCAAGATGCCGTAATCTATCCATCGACGGATGTGTTTGTTTTTCAACAGAATTCCCCCTTTTGGTTCTATTGTAGGGAGAAACGGCCTGCTTTATGCCGGCAGAAAGGGAAAAGAGCGCGGGAAAAGGGGAACACAGAAATAAAAATAGAATAAAATGAAAGAAATTGTCGAAAAAATGGCGGAAATAAATTGAAAATCGGGAGAAGATGTTGTACGCTATTAAAATCAGGAGAGGTATTTTTATCATTTTCCAAAGACGGTGGGTGGACAAGAGTATGGAGGAGCTTAAACAACGCATCATCAAAGACGGGCGTTTGAAAGAGGGAAATATTCTGAAGGTGGATAATTTTTTAAACCATCAGATGGATATTGCGCTGTTCAACGCCATGGGCAAAGAGTTTTACAGACTGTTTGGCGACCAGGGCGTAAACAAGATTTTAACCATCGAGGCCTCCGGGATCGGCATTGCGTGTGTGGCGGCACAGTATTTTGATGTGCCGGTGGTATTTGCTAAAAAGACGCAGAGCGCAAACATCGACGGAGATGTGTACACCACCAAAGTAGAGTCTTTCACGCATAAGCGTGTGTACGATATCATTGTTTCCAAAAAGTTTTTAAACAAAGAAGACCGCGTATTGATTATAGATGATTTTCTGGCAAAGGGCAGCGCGCTCAACGGCCTTTGCCATTTGATTCATGATTCCGGGGCCACGCTGGTGGGCGCCGGCATTGCCATTGAAAAAGGGTTCCAAGAGGGCGGAGACTTGATTCGCGGACAGGGCGTTCGCGTGGAATCGCTGGCCATCATCGACAAAATGGATGTGGAAACGGGCATTGTATTCAGAGATTAAGCAAGCCGAAACGGTTTGTTTGAATCAATAAGGGAAAAGAGGAGAGAAAGATGAAGAGGACAAAACGTATCCTGGCAGCGATCATGTCTTGCGCGATGATCTTTGCCCTGACTGCCTGCGGCGGCGGCAACAGCAGCACCGAAGGCGGCAGCAGCAGCTCCAACCTGAAAGCGATTCCGAAGGATCAGCTGAAGATTGGGTTTGTCTATGTGGGACCGGTGGGAGACGAAGGCTATTCGTATGCCCATGACCAAGGCCGTAAAAAGATGATTGAAAACCTGGGCTTATCTGAAGATCAGGTAATCATCAAAGAAAGCGTACCGGAAAATGCGGACTGCGAAAAAGCGTTGAACGATATGATCGATCAGGGCTGCAACGTGATTTTCTCCACCAGCTACGGCTTTATGGATTTCACGCTGAATGTGGCGCAGCAGCATCCGGATGTGTATTTCTTCCATTGCTCCGGCTACAAAACCGCGGATAACATGTCCGCCTATTTCGGCCGCATGTATGAAATGCGCTATCTGTCCGGCATTGCGGCGGGCTTGCGTACCAAGAGCAACAAGATCGGTTATGTAGCGGCTATGCCGTTGCCGGAAGTAACCCGCGGCATCAACGCGTTTACGCTGGGTGTTCGTTCGGTAAACCCGGATGCGACCGTAGAAGTAAAATGGACCAACTCCTGGTTTGATCCGACCGGCGAAAAACAGGCGGCTGTGGAACTGCTGAACTCCGGCTGCGACGTATTGGGACAGCATTGCGACAGCGCGGGCCCGGTTGTGGCTGCGCAGGAAAAAGGCGCCTATGCGGTGGGCTACAATGCCGACACGCTCTCCAAAGGCCCGGATGCATACCTGACCGCACCGCTGTGGGATTGGGGCATCTACTACACCGAACAGGTACAGAAGATCATGGACGGCACCTGGAAAGCTGAAAACTACTGGGGCCATGGCAACATGAACGAAGGTATCGTAAAACTGGACAAGCTGTCTAAAAACTGTGCAGAAGGCACCCAAGAAGCCATCGAAAAAGCGCAGAAAGAGATCGCGGATGGCAAGCATGTATTTGCCGGCCCGATCAAAGACAACGAAGGCAATGTGAAAGTGGCGGAAGGCGCCACCATGACGGATGAAGAAATGCTGTCTATGGATTGGTTCGTAGAAGGCGTTATCGGCTCCGTTCCGAAGACTGAGTCCTAAACTAACATGGCTTAGGAGGAAAGAGCATTCCGATTCGGGGTGCTCTTCCTCCATTTCATGGCAAAACAACCCACGCAGGCAGGAGGCAGGCAATGGCAGACCATCCCGCATATATCGAGTTAAAAGGCATCTGTAAATCGTTTGGCCCGGTGGTGGCCAACCACAACATCAATCTTTCGGTAGAAAAAGGGGAAATCCACGCGCTTTTGGGAGAAAACGGCTCCGGGAAAAGCACGTTGATGAATATGCTTTCCGGCATTTATTCGCCGGACGCAGGGGAAATCTATCTGGACGGCAAGGCCGTCAGTTTTTCCGAGCCCGCAGAATCTATCAAAGCGGGCATTGGCATGGTGCATCAGCATTTTAAGCTGGTGGACGTGCTGAGCGCAAAAGAGAACATTGTGGCAGGAAAAGAAAAAGCCGGCTTTTTTATAAAACAAAAACAATTGACGGAGGAGATTCGGGCCATTGAGGAAAAATACGGCCTGATCGTAGATCCGGACAAAAAGGTATACAACATGTCCGTCAGCGAAAAGCAGACGGTGGAAATCTTAAAGGTGTTGTATCGCGGGGCGAACATTCTGATTTTGGATGAACCCACGGCGGTATTGACGCCGCAGGAAATTACAAAGCTGTTTGATATACTGCGCAACATGAAAAAGGAAGGTTGCAGCATCATCATCATTACGCACAAGATGAACGAAGTGATGGAGATCAGCGACCGCGTGACGGTGCTGCGTAAGGGCGAAACCATCGGCACGGTGAACACCAAGGACACAGACCCGCGGCAGCTGACGGAAATGATGGTGGGCCGGGCAGTGAATTTGGACATTGAGCGCACGCCGGTAGACGAAGCAAACCAGAAACCGCTGTTGGAACTCAAAGATGTGACGGCGAAAAACGGCGAGGGCATGGAGGTATTAAAGCATGTGTCCTTTACGCTGAAAACCGGAGAAATTTTGGGCGTGGCCGGCATTGCAGGCAGCGGACAAAAAGAGCTGTGCGAATTGATTGCCGGGCTGTATAAGGCGCAGGACGGCGATGTGGTGTTTAAAGGCGAATCCATTTTGGGGATGACGCCGGCGAAGATCATTCAAAAGGGCATCAGCATGAGTTTTATTCCGGAGGACAGGCTGGGCATGGGCCTGGTGGCCGGGATGGATATTGTGGACAATGTGCTGCTCAAGACATTCCACGAGGGAAAATCGCCGTTTGTGGACAGAAAAGCGGGGCGCGAACGGGCGGAAAAGATTGTGGAAAGGTTCCAAATCGATACGCCGTCTGTTAACCATATTGTAAAAAAACTATCCGGCGGGAACATTCAAAAGGTGTTGCTGGGCCGGGAAATTGATATGAACCCGCATTTGATTATTACGGCCTATCCGGTGCGCGGATTGGACATCGGCGCTTCGTATAACATTTATGACATTCTAAACCAGCAGAAGGCCAAGGGCGTCGGGATTTTGTTTATCGGTGAGGACCTGGATGTGCTGCTGGGACTGTGCGACCGGCTGATGGTGATTCATGATGGCGAAATTATGGGCATTGTGGATCCCAAGACCGTAACAAAAGAAGACGTAGGGCTGTTAATGCTGGGCCATACGCCGGAGGAGGGAAAAGCATGCTGAACATAGTAAAAAAAGAAGAACCCTCCAGAGGGCGCGAGCTTTTGACAAGGCTGATCGCTGTGGTGGCGGCTTTGGCGGCCACAGGGCTGATTATGATGTTTTTGGGCCTGAACCCGTTTACCGTTTATGTAAAAATGGTAGAGGGGGCCACAGGCACGTCCTATCGTTTGCAGGAAACCATCAACAAAACCATTCCGCTGCTGGTGCTGTCGCTGGGCACGGCGGTGGCGTTTAAAATGAAATTTTGGAACATCGGCGCCGAGGGCCAGTTTTACATGGGGGCGTTTGGCGCGGCGGGCGTGGCGTTTGCCTGCCCGGATGTGCCGGGGATTTTGCTGATTCCCATGATGATGGCGGCGGGCTTTGTCTGCGGCGGGCTGTGGGCGATGATCCCGGCTGTTTTGAAAGCCAAATGGCAGACAAGCGAAACGCTGGTAACGCTGATGATGAACTATATTGCCACCACCTGGATTACCTATTTGCAATACGGGCCCTGGAAAGACCCCAAAGGGGCAGGATTTCCGCGCATGCCGTATTTTTCGGATAATGGCGTGCTGCCCAAGGTGTTTGGCATTCATATCGGCTGGATCATTGCGCTGGTATTGGTGTTGATTGTTCATTTGCTGTTTAAACAGAGCAAGCTGGGCTATAAAATCGCCGTGGTGGGCGAAAGCGAAACCACGGCGCGGTATGCGGGCATCAATCCGACGAAGGTGATGCTGATTGCGATTTTGATTTCCGGCGGGATCTGCGGCATGGCCGGGATGATGCAGGCTTCCGGCATTGAGCGCTCGCTGACCAATCAGCTGTCTGGCGGGCTGGGCTTTACGGCGGTTATTACCACCTGGCTTAGCAAATTGTCTGCACCGGCGATTGCGGTGGTTTCGTTCCTGTTTGCCATTTTGCTTCAGGGCGGAAACTACATTCAAACGGCGCTGCAGGTGCCGTCTTCGCTGGCAAGCTTGATTCAGGGAACGATTTTGTTCTTTGTGCTGGGCAGTGAATTTTTCCTAAGCTATAAGGTTGTGCGCAAACATAAAGCGCAGCAGGAGGGCTGAAAGCATGGGCTGGATGATGGCAACGGCATTATTTTTGCAGATCTCCGTACAGATGGGCACGCCCTTGTTGTTTGGCACGCTGGGCGGCATTTTGGGAGAGAAAACAGGAAACCTGAACCTGGGCGTAGAAGGCATGATGATCATGGGCGCCGCAGTGGGCTTTAAAACCGCGCTGGTGACGGCAAGCCCGTGGCTGGCTGTGTTGGCGGCCGGGCTGGCCGGTGCGCTGGGCGCGCTGATTTACAGCATTATCACCGTAACGCTGAAAGGAAACCAGACCGTAACGGGGCTGGCGCTGACGATTTTCGGCACGGGCTTTGCGGGTATGCTGGGAAAATCCATGAGCGGCGTAAGCTTGCCGGCTTCTGTGATGAACACGTTTGCGGCATATGATGTGCCCGGCTTGTGCAACATTCCCATTATCGGGAAAGCGCTGTTTTCGCAGAGCATCTATGTGCAAATTGCGCCGGTATTGGCAATTTTGATTTACTTTTTCATCAAAAAGACGCAGATCGGCCTGAACATGCGGGCGGTAGGGGAAAACCCTGCGGCGGCGGATGCCTCCGGGATCAACGTAACGCGGTATAAATATGTAAGCTTGTTGCTGGGCGGCTTTTTGTGCGGCGTAGGCGGCGCGTATTTATCGCTGGTGTTTGTGCCCAGCTGGCAGGATAACATTACCAACGGCCTGGGCTGGATTGCGGTGGCGCTGGTTATCTTCTCCACATGGAACCCGGCAAAAGCCATTTTCGGCGCCTATCTGTTTGGAGCGTTCCGCGGAATGGGCTATAAGCTGCAAAATACGGTGATTTCGCTGTTTGGCATGAAGATCACCTTCTCTTCTCAGTTGCTGGATATGGTGCCGTATGTGGCGACGATTGTAGTGCTTGTCATCATTACGATGAGGAAGAAAAAAGAAAACCAACCGCCGGCATGGCTGAGCAGATCGTACTTTAGAGAAGAGCGGTAAGCACCGGTTTGATAAAAGAAAAAGGCCTCGAAAAGGGGCCTTTTTTATATGCAAAAGTATCTGTTTTACAAAAGGAAAAATCGCGCAGCTTAGTCCTCGCTTTTCAGACGCTCGCTTTCCTCGGTTTTGGCGTCGATCTCCGCTTGCAGGGCGTCGATCTGCGTGCAGATGGCGCGCAATTCTTCATCGCTGAAGGATTCCTGCTTGGAAAGGGCATAGTATTTTTCGCCCAGGGAGACGATGAGCCCTTTTTTCTGGTCTTCCAATTTCCGAATATACGCTTTGATTTTTCCGCGCTCTACCAGTTTGCCGCTTTCATCGGCGACGGAGTTGGCGCTTTTAACGATGGTCGATTTCATCTTTTCAAAAAAATCTGCCATGAATGAAGTCCTCCTCATATTGCAAATGATATAGTCAGTATAGCATTTTGCCGGCAATGCAGACAAGCGGAATGCATGATATACTGAAAACAAAGGAGGGCCTGGAATGAAAAAGGACAAAGACATTCGGTTTGCTTCCAGCAACGGAACGGACACAGTGCAGGGTTATGCCTATGAGCCGGAGACGGAAATTTGCGCGGTATTGCAGATTTCTCATGGCATGTGTGAATATATAGAACGGTATGAGCCGTTTATTCGGTATATGACGGAACAGGGATTTGCGGTATGCGGCAACGACCATTTGGGGCATGGACAGACCGCGGGCATAGATAAATTGGGCTTTTTTGCAGAAAAAGACGGGCGAAAATATGTTGTTAAAGACCTGTATACCATGACGCAGCATGCCAAAAAGCGCTGGCCGGGGAAGCCGTATTTTTTGCTGGGCCACAGCATGGGCTCGTTTGTAGCCAGGCAATATACCGCCGAATACGGGCAGGCGCTGGACGGCGTGATTTTTATGGGCACCAGCGGCAAAAATCCGATGGATTGGGCCGGGATTATGATGGCATCTGCTTTAGCTGCGCTGAAAGGAAAACAGGGCAAAAGCAAGATGATCGATAAGCTGGCGTTTGGCGCATACAATAAGAAAATTGATCATCCGCAATGTGGAAACGACTGGCTGAGCCGGGATGCGGAGGTGGTGCGTGCGTATGAAAACGACCCGTATTGCAAATTCAGCTTTACGCTGAGCGCATATCGCGAACTGTTTGCGTTGCTGCGCGGCGTTTCAAGCGAAAAATGGGCAGAACAGATTCCGCAGGCGCTGCCGATTCTAGTGATCAGCGGTGAAGCGGATCCGGTGGGGCAATACGGAAAGGGCGTTCGCCAGGTATACCAATGGCTATGCCGGACCGGGCATGAGGATGTAACGCTGAAATTATATCCCGGAGCACGGCACGAGGTGTTAAACGAAGAAAACAGGCAGCAGGTGTATCAAGATGTATTGTGCTGGCTAAATGAGAAAAAGGAACAGGCACAGCGATAAAAAGCGGCTGTGGGAAAATTCGGCTTTGGCGATGTGTAAAACGGCAGCCTTGTGGGGCTTAGCAAAAGAGTTGCTTTGGGAAAAGCGGGATAAAAGGGCAAGCAGGGGGCCACGGCGTTTTTGGAAAAATAGAAAAGAGAAAACAAAACACCTTCGTTTTTCGAAGGTGTTTTGTTTGATTGAGTGGTGAACAGAACAGGAAGGGTTAAATGCTGTCCTGTCGGATGGTTTCTACGATGTTTTGCTTGCGCATCTTTCGGGTGGCATATTGCATGGTGGCAAACACGATGAGGAACACACCAAGGATGGCACCCAGGTATTGAGTCCAGGGCAGAGTGAAAGCAAATTGATACTGCTTGGCGAACATGCGATACATATAGTAGCTGATGCCAAGGCTGACCGGCAGCGCGAACAGGAGCGCCTTCATGCCGTAAAACAGGCTTTCAAAGCGAATCATCCGCCGCATGGATTTTTGCGTCATCCCTACGGACTGCAACATGGCAAATTCCTTTTTACGCAGCTGCATATTGGTGGAGATGGTGTTCAAAACCGAGGTGATGGAGATCAACGTCATCAGCGTGATAAAGCCGTAACAGAAGATGGAAAGAACGATCAGCACACGGCGGTTGGCCTCAATGACCTCATGTACACTGTATACATACAGGGAGCTGTGGTCGTTTAACAGCGGATTTTGCTGCCGCCAGGCATCAAAGGCCTCGTATTGTTCGTTTGCGACAGAGACAAACAGGGTTCTGCCCATGCTCTCATCAGAGGGGAAGGCTTTATGAAGCGTTTGGTATTGCGTTTTCGAACAGAGGAAAACGAGGCTTGTGGAGGGCGGGAATACCGCGTAAGGCAGTTCGGAAACGGTACCGATAAGCTGCGCGGAAACAAAGACGGGCTTTGTCTCGTAAGGGACAACATCAAACTCTTCTTCGCGGGCGTTTTCGATTTTTTCAAAGCCGACCAGGGTGATCTCCTTTGGCAGGGCGGATTTGTTTGCGCCGGAAAGAAAATGTTTTACACCGTCCTCTGATTTGTATTGAAATTGATCAACGAGGATGAGACCGCTGCGATCCGGCGAAGAAAGATGATGCTGAGACAAAAGTGTATCATATTCTTCATCCGAAAGGGCATAAACGGAAAGCGGCAGCTGTTCAAAATCCAATTCTTCGGTTTTCTCGATTAGGCCCACGCCTTGGGTGCGAAGCTCGGAAAGAAAAGAGGAGGAGAAAAGCGAATCATCCAATTTCATAGACAGAGACAGGGAGCTGCGCTCTGCGCATTGACTGACGTATGGGTTGCTTTTCAGCTGGTTGTATACCTCATCCAAATGCGGCGTTTGGTTGTCTTGGTTTGTGGGGCCGTTGATGGAATAGTCATAATCGCCGCCTTGAAACTGCATATCCAGGCCTGTTTTCATGTAGTGTACAAAGCTGGAGAAGCTTAGAAACATGACAAGGCTCATAAACAGAGAGAAGATGGTAGTGCGGTATCGTTTGCGGTTGCGCTGCATCTGTTTTTTTGCCAGATTGGCCTCAAACCCGAAAATGCGCTGGGTAAGACGGTTGGTACGCACTTTGCCGTTGGCTTTGATTTCCTGCGTGGCGCGGATGGCCTCTACGGGCGGGGTTTTGGCAGCGCGCCTGGCGGGAATGAAGACCGAAAGCGCAATGGTGACGCCGGCGATAAGGACGGAAAGCAGAATCAGCGGCGGCGAAACATACAGGCTGAGCGTGGCGCTTGTGCGGGTCAGCATATCTTTGATGAGAGACTGTACAACGGACAGCGTGACGGCAATGCCTAAAATGCCGGCGATGATGCCGAGGGGAATGCCGATCAGGCCCACGGTAAGCCCTTCCTGCCAAACGGATTTTCGAATCTGTTTTTGGGTAGCGCCGATGGAGGCCAAAAGGCCGAACTGCTTTTTACGCTCCGTGGCAGAGATGGCAAAGGCGTTGTAGATAACGGAAACAGAACCCATCATGATCAAAGCGATCAAAATAATGCCAAGGCCCGAAAACATAGTGTTGAGGTTATAATCGTCAAAGCTGCCGTAATAGGCCAAAAGGAGCCGATTAGAATCGATGTTTTCGTTCGTAATGCCGATTTGCTCTGCGATGGAGGGAATGATTTCGTGTGTTTTGGAGGGATGGGCCATCTGCATATAGACCGTCACCGGCGTACCGGGAGAAAGGGTGGCGGGCTGCAAAAAGCTGAGCGCCGTATAACAGGCAGAAGAATACGATTCCGAGCCCATCCGTTCCATGATACCGACAACGGTATAGGTTTTTTTCTGTGTATGAACGAGGGTTTCGCCCTCTTGATATTTTTTATTTAGGGAAAGGGCGACGCCGTCCAGGGTTCGCTCTCCCAGATCCAACGTGACGGTTTGCCCAACGGACAGCGAAACGCCGCCGCTTTCCTGTAAATGTTGCGGAAGGAGGATTTCATTGGAGTTTTGAGGCAAGCGCCCCTCTACCAGATGAACCGGCAGGATGGACAATGCCGCACCATCACATTCGCTGACCTGCAAATAGGGCTTGTCGGGGTTTTGGATGTTGAGGTTTTGGGCTGCGCCCCGGTTGCGGACAAGACCTGTGGTGTTGATTTCGGCATTGGCCTCCAATTTGGAAACCTGAGAATAAGGCAAAGCGGAAAAACTGGCGTGGTAGCTGCCGTTATCATAAATTTCACATTCAATCAAAAAATGACGAAAGCTGCTGACCAGGGTAGAAACCGCGCAGATCATCGCGGTGCAAAGCATAACGCCGATGATGGTAACCCAGGTACGGCGTTTGTTGGACCAAAGGTGTTTTTGCGTAAGACGCGAAATGATGTTCATGCGCCCGTCACCTCATCGCTGACAATGCGGCCATCTTCAATGCGAAGAATCCGGTCTGCCTTAAGAGCGATGCTGGGATCATGGGTAATGATGATGACGGTTTGCTGATAGATCTTGTTGGAAAGCTTTAGAAGATCCAGTATTTCCTGGGAATTTTTGCTGTCCAGATTGCCGGTGGGCTCGTCGGCCAATACGATGGCAGGATTGGCGATCAGCGCGCGCCCGATGGAAACACGCTGTTGCTGGCCGCCGGAAAGCTGATTCGGCAGATGCCGTAACCGGTCGGAAAGGCCAAGCGTGGCCGCCATTTGCTGCAACTGTGCCTGATCCGGCTTTTGCCCGTCCAGGAGTAGGGGTAGTGTGATGTTTTCTTCAACATTTAGCACGGGCAACAGGTTGTAAAACTGATAGATCAGGCCGATCTGCCGCCGGCGAAAGACAGCCAAGCTGCTTTCATTTAGGGCATAGATATCTTCCCCATCGATCAAAACGCGACCGGAGGTGGGACGGTCTACGCCGCCTAAAAGATGCAGCAGCGTGCTTTTCCCGGAACCGGAGGGGCCCACAATGGCCAAAAACTGGCCTTTGGGCACTTCAAAACTGACATGATCCAGCGCCACGACCTGGGCGTTGTCTTTGCCGTATACCTTTGTTAGATTTTCCGCTTTTACAATGCTCATAGGGTTTTCGCTCCTTCCGAGGTATACAATACAGACTTTGGGTGTCTGCAAGGTGACGGAGCAGATGACAAATTTGTCATGTTAGACCACGCCATGATACATGCGGATGGAAAAACAGCTGCCCTTTTTGAGTGTGCTGGAAACATCGATTACGCCGTTTTGCTGCTCGATGATGGAACGCGACAGTGCAAGGCCGATGCCTACGCTGTCCGGCGAAGCGTTTTTGCCGCGATAAAACCGCTCAAACAGATGAGGAATGTCTTCCGGGTCTATGCCTTCGCCGGTGTCGCGGATTTGCAATTCGGTATAAAGCGGGTTGCCCAAGGCTTGAATATAAAGTTTGCCCTGGGGCGGGGTGTGCTCTATGCAGTTTTTGATGACATTGCCCACCGCTTCCGTCATCCAGGACAGATCGTCGACAAAACAGGTGTTTAGTTGGCCGGAAGGAAGGTAAGTGATTTGCCGCTGCTGCAAAATGGGATACAACGGCAGCATACACTGCTCTAACAGGGTTTCACAGCTGATGGTCTTTTTCTCCATCACCACAGAGCCGCTATCCAATTTGGATAATTTCAACAGCGCATCTACCAGCCATTTGATGCGGCCGAGCTGTGCCTGGATGCGCTGCAAAAACAAAACGCGCTGCGCTTCGGGCACAGGCTGCTCCAAGAGAATATCCGTCAGCATGGTCATGGAGGTGATGGGCGTTTTGATTTGATGGGAAATATCGGAAATGGCACGGGACAGCGCCGCTTTATCCTCATCGGACTGGGTAGCCTTGCGGTAAAGGGAATGCACCACTTTGGTGGATTCGTTGGCCAAATAGCCAAAGCTGCCCTCTTCGGCCTCCAACAGAGGCGAAGGGGTTTCGCCTTTGGCTGCCTGGTGCAGATATTGGGTGATTCGATGAATTTTTTGATATACCTTATACAGGCAAACACAGGAGATAAGCGCGGACAAGAGAAAACACAAAACCGTAAAAAGGCTGAAAAGCGGCGCGGTGTGCACGGCTTCTGCCGGTGTATAGTTGTAGAGGTTTAACGCGGAAAGGCCGGCCTGTAGGGAGGAGGCATCGGCCGATTTGGTCAATTGGGAAACCAGGGCGGTTTCCTGCTCGGGATAAAGCTGCAAAAGGGTGCCTAAAAGCGCGGCATCATGCCGCAAGATTTGATCTTGATATTGGGCCTGTAAAAGCCCGGTAAAGAGAAGGCCCAGCGCCAGCAGCACCAAAAGACATAAAGCCATCCACCGAAGATAGGAACGAAGTTCGGGGTTTTTCAAAAAAGACATGTGTTAGGCCTCCATTCGATAGCCGAGCCCGCGCACGGTGGTAATCAGCGGCGCGGCAGAATCGGTATCGCCGAGTTTTTCGCGCAGACGGCGCACATAGACGGAAAGCGTGTTGTCCTCGACGAACACACCGTCCATATCCCAAAGGGACTGGATGAGCTGGTTTCGCGTAAGCGCCTGCCCCGGATGGCGCATAAAGAGCAATAGAAGGCGATATTCCATGGCGGTCAGCGAAAGCTCCCGGCCGTGGCAGGTAACACGGGCCTGCGCAGGATACAAACAGACCGGGCCGATGGAAAGACAATCTGCACCGGCGGCGTTGCTTCGGCGCAAGACCGCTTTGATGCGCGCCAATAACTCGCGGAGGCGAAAGGGCTTTGTGATATAATCATCGGCCCCCAACTCCAGCCCCATGACGGCACTGCCCTCTTCTTCGTGCACGGTCAGAAAAATGACGGCCGGGGCGGGCGTATGCCCTTTAATTTCCTTGCAGAGGGAAAAACCGTCGCCATCCGGCAGATTGATATCCAAAATGGCCAATTGAAACGGTTGCCGGGAAAGTGCGTCGCGGGCGTCTTTGAGACAAGCGCACAGCGAAACGGCATATCCCTCCTGCGTTAAGGCAAATTCCAGCCCCATGGCGATGGTTTGATCATCTTCTACGATGAGGATGCGGGTTTGCTCCATGATAGCCTCCTAAAATACAGAAAAATAGAAAAAGCGCACCGGGCAGGTGCGCCAGACTAAGCGAATGCAAAGCGGACCGGGCGGCCGGGCCAACTTCACTGTATCATAAAACCAAGGAAAGGAACAGGGTTTATGGACGCATGGAAAACCGACAGCCGCAAAATTGCTGCCGATACAGGCCATACTGCCGGGAAAGCGCGATGGAACGGCGATAGCCGTCGCGCTTTTTGAAATCCGCATAGAGATATTGGCAGGTATCGTCGGTTAACCGGGCGCCGATTTGGTTTAACAAGGCCGCGTTTTTGTGCGGGCTGACGGATAATGTGGTGGTAAAATAATCAAAACCGTGCGCCTTTGCAAAGACCGCGGTTTTTTCAAGACGAAGAGAAAGGCATTGTACGCAGCGCTTTCCGCCCTCGGGCTGGTCCTCCAGTCCTTTGCTGCGGGACAGAAAAAGCTCCGGCTCATAGGGCGCTTCGATTAAGGGAATGCGCGGGCCAGGCCATTCGGCCAAAAGCCTGCGCTGCTCTGAAAGCCGATGCCGATATTCTTCGGGAGGAAAGATGTTTGGGTTATAGAAAAAAACGGTGAGCGAAAAATGCGGCGCCAAACGCTCGATTACGGCGGAGCTGCAAGGTGCACAGCAGCTATGCAGCAAAAGGGAAGGGCGGGCGCCTTCCGGCAGGGCGGCAATCTGCGCCTGCATGATTTTATCGTAGTTTTGCTTTGGTTCCATAGAAATTCCCCCCGTTTTTACCAAGTGTAAGGCAAAACAAAAGATTTGTACAGAAAAAAGGGCCCATGATGGGCCCTTTTACAAGATCATTCGCAATGGTTGGAACAATGGCAATTGTGTTCGTGGGACGCGCCGTGATGATGGTGGCAGGTGGGAACCAGGCTATCTTTCAAAGTGCCGGATAAAAATGCCTGCACGGCCGCTTCCACATCGCCCGAAGCGCCGGAAATTACCCGGAGCCCCGCTTCGGCCAGCATTTGTTTGGCGGGGCCGCCAATGCCACCGCAGATGACGACTTCAATGCCGTTTTTTGTTAAGAGGCCGGCCATGGCTGCGTGGCCGCTGCCGGCGGCATCCAGAATTTCGCTGGATTGAACGGTGTTGTTTTCGATGGTGTATACGGCAAACGCGGGGCATTTGCCAAAGTGCTGAAAAACCTGCCCGTTTTGGGCGGCAATAGCCAGTTTCATGGTAAAAAACTCCTTTCAGATTTTCTGTACGGCTGCCAACGTTTGGCCCAACAGCTCTCCGCCGTAGAGCTCTAACGTGCCCTGGTCGCAGGCGCGCGCCAGCTGCGGATCGATGGGAAGACGATCCAAAATGCGCAGGTTGTATTGCAGGGCGGTTTTTTCCAGATGACTTTCACCGAACAAATGGATATGTTTGCCGCAATCCGGACATTCCACATAGCTCATATTTTCCACGATGCCGAGGATGGGCACTTCCATCAGCGCGGCCATGTTGACCGCTTTGCCGACGATCATGGAAACAAGCTCCTGCGGGGAGGTGACGATGATGATGCCATCCAGCGGCAAAGACTGATAGACCGTCAGCGGAACATCGCCGGTTCCCGGCGGCATATCGATAAACATAACATCGACATCTTTCCACAGCACATCGGACCAGAACTGTTTTACGGTTTCGCCGATGACGGGGCCGCGCCATACAACGGGGTCGTTTTCCTTATCCAGCAGCAGGTTGATGCTCATTACCTGAATGCCGGTTTTGGTTTCCACCGGGAAGATAACGCTTTCCGTGCCGGTGGCCTTTTCCGTAAGGCCGAAGGTACGCGGAATGGAAGGACCGGTGATATCCGCATCCAAAATAGCGGTGCGAAGGCCCGCTTTGTTGGCGGCAATGGCCATCAGGGACGTGACCATGGATTTGCCGACGCCGCCTTTACCGGACACCACGCCGATGACTTTTTTCACCGAGCTTTCCGGATTCAAATAGGCGCGAAACTGCTCTTTGCTGTTGGCTGCGCCGCTCTGGCAGTTGCCGGCGGAGGGGCAGGAATCGCAGTTGTGTGTACATTGTTCACTCATGTTGGGATACCTCGTTTTCTTTGTTTTCTTCAGAATGGGGAAGTTTGCAAAATTGACAGGCGGATTGGCAACGGCAATCCGGCCGGTGAAGCTGATAATGCCCGCCTTCGATGCGAATGCCCTTGCCGTGCACAAGCGCATCGGCCATTTGGCGGCGCGCGCTGTAAACAATGCGCTGCAAGGTGCCGCGGGAAATCTGCATTTGTTCGGCGGCTTTATCCTGATCAAACCCTTCCAGATCGCACAGGCGCAGCGCTTCAACCTGCTCTACTGTCAACACAACATAAGCGCAGGGCGTATGTTCCGGTGTAAACACGGCATTGGGTGGCAAAGCGCACACGCGGCGGCATTTGCTGGTACGGGGCATAAGCTCACCTCCTATATTGGGCATATGCACAGTATAGTGCGCAAAAAACATTCTGTCAACAACAAACAGCCGAAAGGGCATTGCTGCTTCCTTTCGGCTGTTTGACAAGAGAGGGGGAAAGTTAGTTATCTATAAACGGCTTATTCGCCTTCCTGCTGCAAAGCGGCGGGGCCTTCTTCCCCGGTACGGATTTTCACCACGTTTTCCACATCGTAGACGAAGATCTTACCATCGCCGATATGGCCGGTGAACAGAACGGATTTGGCGGCTTTGATGACGGTTTCAACCGGCACGGTGGAAACCACAACCTCCACCTTGATCTTGGGCAACAGCGACATTTCAACTTCTACGCCGCGGTAGAATTCGCCATGCCCATGCTGTACGCCGCAACCCATCACCTGGGTGACGGTCATCCCGGTAACGCCGATGGCGTTTAACGCGGCATTCAACGGCTCAAACTGATTCGGATTGGTAATGATGGCCAATTTTGTCATCTTCAAATCCGGGCTTACAGGATGTGCAACAACGTGTTCTACAGGAACGGCCTGTTCCATCGAAGCAACCCCTGCGCCGGCGCCGGTGGTGGGCATAAAGTCCGCATAGCTGCTGGCCAGGCCATGCTCTTTGATATCCAGACCAACGATTTCTTCTTCTGCGGATACGCGCAGGCCAATGGTCTTTTTGATGATGGTAAAGACGATAGTCATGGTAACGACTACCCAGGCGATTACGCTTACAACGCCCAGCGCCTGTACACCGAAGAAATGGAACCCGCCGCCATAGAACACACCGCCGTCTACGGCGAACAGGCCGGTAAGCAGGGTGCCGGTGGCACCGCACAGGCCGTGTACGCCAACCGCGCCTACGGGGTCATCCACTTTGAGCTTCTTATCGATAAACTCGATGCCGAACACTACGACAAACCCGGCGATAAGGCCAATGCAGGCTGCGCCGAACGGATCTACCATGTCGCAGCCTGCGGTGATGGCAACAAGGCCGGCCAGAGAACCGTTGAGGGTCATGGATACATCCGGCTTTTTATAGCGAATCCAGGTGATACACATGACGGTGATGGTGGATACGGCAGCGGCCAGGTTTGTGGTAACAAAGATGCTGCCCATGGAGATCAAAGTATCGTCGCCGGTGGCGGAAACTGTGGAGCAGCCGTTAAAGCCAAACCAGCAGAACCAGAGGATAAACACGCCAAGCGCGCCCAGGGTTAAGCTGTGGCCCAAGATGGCTTTCGGTTTCCCGTCACGATCGTATTTTCCGATACGGGGTCCTAACATTTTAGCGCCGATGAAAGCGGCTACGCCGCCCACCATATGAACGGCGGTAGAACCGGCAAAATCATGGAAGCCGAGCTGGCTCAGCCAGCCGCCGCCCCAGATCCAGTGGCCGGAAACGGGATAGATCAGCGCGCTGATTACCAAGCTGTAAATGCAGTAAGACGAGAATTTTGTACGTTCTGCCATAGCGCCGGAAACAATGGTGGCGGCTGTGGCACAAAATACAGTCTGGAAGATCAACCAAACAAGAGTGGGGATGTTGGAATCATAATTGCCCTGGACAAAGAAGTCCGGTGTGCCGATCAACCCGCCGATGTCTGTGCCGAACATCAGGCCGAAGCCCAAGATCCAGAATACGGGAGTGCCGATACAAAAGTCCATGAGGTTTTTCATGACGATGTTACCGGCATTTTTGGCCCGGGTAAACCCGGTTTCTACCATGGCGAACCCGGCCTGCATGAAGAAGACCAATGCAGCGCCGACCAGGGTCCATATGGTGTCAACGGACGAAAACATGATACATGCCTCCTTAATAAAAAGTAGAAAAAGTATGAAAATATATAAAAAGCGTGTATTGGCTTGTGCTCTGAATGGGAGGGGGAGACAAGCCAATACACGCCTTTGTGTAAAAATAAGGGTTAAAATACGGAGATCAGTTTACGCTGAACAGCAGATCGCCGTAAGTCGGGAACGGCCAATATTTTTTGCTGACCAGAAGCTCCAGCTGATCGGCCACATCGCGCAGCGCCTGCATGGCGGGCAGCACGCTGTCTCGATAATATTCGGCCAGCGTCAGGCTGTCCTCTGCGGTAGCCTTTGCGGAAACGGTTTCCAGTTCTGTTGTTTTCAAGCTCAGCTGATCCAGCAATTCGGACAGGGCCTGCACCAGATCAAGCTCTGTCTGGCAGGGAATCGAGGCGGAAACGGCACGCTTTGCCGCGATGGCCTGGGTCAAATCCTTGATATAATCGGCCACGGCGGGAATGATGCGTTTGTGCGCCATATCCAGCATGGTAAGCGATTCGATATTCAACACCTTGGTATAGTTTTCCAGCATAATCTCATACCGGGAATACATTTCGGCCTTGGTGAAGATATGGTGCTTGGTAAACAGATCGATGTTTTTCTGATCCACATAATGCGGCAGAGCATCGGCGGTGGTACGCAGGTTATACAGGCCGCGTTTTTCCGCTTCGGCCACCCATTCATCGGAATAGTTGTTGCCGTTGAAGATGATGCGCTTATGTTCGGTATAGGTCTTAACGACCAGATCATGCAGATCCTTTTCAAAGTCCGTGCTGTTTTCCAGCTGATCGGCAAATTCGGCCAATTCTTCGGCCACCATGGTATTCAGTATGAGGTTCGGGCAAGCGATATTCAGCGAGGAACCCAACATGCGGAATTCAAATTTATTGCCGGTGAAAGCAAACGGGGACGTACGGTTCCGGTCTGTGGTATCCTGCACAAAATCCGGCAGGGCATCCACGCCGACGTTCATCTTGTGTTTGCTCTTTTCGTTGTAATCGGCCCCTGCTTCCAAGGCATCCAGAAGCTCTGCCAATTCATCGCCGATAAACATAGAGATGATGGCGGGCGGCGCCTCGTTGGCGCCCAAGCGGTGGTCGTTGCCGGCGGACGCTACGGAGACGCGCAGCAGATCGGCATATTCATCCACGGCCTTGATAACGGCGCTTAGGAACAACAGGAACTGCGCATTCTGCGAAGGCGTGCTGCCGGGCTCCAAAAGATTCTCGCCAAGGTCTGTGGAAATGGACCAGTTGTTGTGTTTGCCGCTGCCGTTTACGCCGTCAAACGGTTTTTCATGCAGCAGGCAAGCCATGCCGTGTTTATGGGCCACCTTTTTCATGATCTCCATGGTCAACTGGTTATGATCCGAAGCGATGTTGCTGGTGGTGAAGATCGGAGCCAGCTCGTGCTGGGCGGGCGCCACTTCGTTATGTTCGGTTTTGGCCAACACGCCCAATTTCCACAATTCATCGTTTAAATCCTTCATAAAGGCTTTTACGCGGGGCTTGATGGCGCCAAAGTAATGATCTTCCAATTCCTGGCCTTTGGGACTGCGTGCACCGAAGAGGGTGCGGCCGGTCATAACCAAATCTTCCCGGGCATCGAACATATCCTGATCGATCAAAAAGTATTCCTGTTCCGGGCCGACGGTGGTAAGCACGCGGCCGGCTTCGGTGTTACCAAACAACCGGAGGATACGAAGAGCCTGCTTGCTCAGCGCATCCATAGAGCGAAGCAGCGGGGTTTTTTTATCCAGCACTTCACCGCCGTAAGAACAGAACGCGGTGGGAATGCAAAGCGTGTTGTCTTTAATAAAGGCATAGCTGGTGGGGTCCCAGGCGGTATAGCCGCGCGCTTCAAACGTGGCGCGAAGACCGCCGGAGGGGAAACTGGAAGCATCCGGCTCACCCTGAATCAGTTCCTTGCCGGAAAATTCCATAATCACCTGCCCGTTGCCGCAGGGAGAAATGAAGCTGTCGTGCTTTTCTGCGGTTACGCCGGTCATCGGCTGGAACCAGTGTGTAAAATGGGTGGCGCCTTTTTCAATGGCCCAATCTTTCATGGCATTGGCAACCACATTCGCCACATCCAGATCCAACTGTACGCCCTTTTGTACGGTTTCCTGTAAGGCTTTATAGGTTGCTTTGGGCAAGCGGGCCCGCATGGCGGTATCGTTGAAAACCAGGCTGCCAAAGACATCGGAAATGTTGTTCATGGTGTATGCCTCCTCTTCTTGTTACCAGCCAGTCCAAAGACCGCAGACATGCGGCCGAAAAGGCCTGTAAAAAAAGAATAAGCGCCGTGGAAAACTCCACAGCGCCTTTGCTGATGTGGGCAGTATAAGACGTTTTAGGCGGGTTGTCAACCCCTAAATTGAAAAAATTTCAAGAAAAAGTTTGACGAAAAAGACAAAAATATTCTTGACGGCGGGAATAGGATTGTGTATAATCTTTGCACTAACGGTAGACAAAGGCGTTTACCAAGAATACAGGACTGGCTCTGTATTTTTGGTAGGCGCCTTTTTTCATCCGCAAATAAAGAGGGGGAAGGCAAATGTTGCGCGAAGGACAAGTAAGAATTCCATCGGGGTGCGCCATTTCCGGAATTTTTTCCAAACGAGGCGAAGCGATGAATGGAAGCGCGATTATAAAATCCATCGCTACCATGCACGACAGGTCCAACGGCCTGGGCGGCGGGTTTGCAGGCTATGGGATTTATCCGCAATATAAGGATTATTACGCGTTTCATATTTTCTATGATGATAACGAGGCGAAGAAAACCTGCGAACGGTTTTTGGATGAACACTTTGAAATCATCAACCTGTCTAAAATTCCGGTAAAAAAGACGCCGGCCATTACGGACGCGCCTTTGATCTGGCGTTATTTTGTGCAGCCGCTTCCGACAAAGCTGGCAGACAGCCAATTGCCCGAACGGGAATTTGTGGCAAAATGCGTGATGAAAGTGAATGTGGCGATCCAGGGCGCGTATGTGTTTTCTTCCGGGAAAAACATGGGCGTTTTTAAAGCGGTAGGCTTTCCGGAGGACGTAGGGGAATTTTACCGGCTGGATGAATACGAAGGCTATTGCTGGACGGCGCACGGCCGTTATCCTACCAACACGCCGGGCTGGTGGGGCGGCGCGCATCCGTTTGCGCTATTGGATACTTCGGTGGTGCATAACGGGGAAATTTCTTCCTATGATGCAAACAGGCGTTATATTGAAATGTTCGGCTATCAGTGCACGCTGCTGACCGATACGGAGGTAATTACTTATATTATAGATTATCTGGTGCGGAAAAAAGGGCTGACGCTGGAAGAAATGGCGCATGTGATTGCAGCGCCGTTCTGGTCCACGATTGAAACAAAGGAAGAAAAGGAAAAGCAGCGCTTAACGTATTTGAGAAACCTATACAGCAGCCTGTTGGTAACAGGACCGTTTTCCATCCTGCTGGGCTTTGAAGGCGGCATGATGGCACTGAATGACAGGCTGAAGCTTCGTAGCATGGTGGTGGGCGAAAAGGGCGATAAAGTGTATATCGCCAGCGAAGAATGCGCCATTCGTGTCGTGGAGCCGGATGTGGAAAGAATATGGTCTCCGCGCGGCGGGGAACCGGTGATCGTTACGCTGGAAGGAGGGCGACAAGGATGAACTTTTTGTATCCTGAGTTTGAGGTGGTGCGCAATGCAACCAAGTGCATACACTGCAAAATTTGCGAACAACAATGCGCCAACGGCGTACACTGCTGGGATGAAAAACTTGGCGCGTTCCGCGTGAATGAAGAAAAATGCGTCAACTGCCACCGCTGTGTGGCGATGTGTCCCACAAGGGCGTTGAAAATCGTAAAGACCGACCATACATTTAAGGAAAACGCAAACTGGTCGGCGGATAATATTACCGAGATTTACAGGCAGGCAGATACCGGTGGCGTGCTGCTTTCCTCCATGGGCAACCCAAGGCCGCTGCCGGTCTATTGGGATAAGATGCTGATCAACGCTTCGCAGGTGACAAACCCCTCGATAGACCCGCTGCGCGAGCCGATGGAGACCCGCGTGTTTTTGGGAAAGAAAAACGACGAATTGGTGCGCGACGAAAACGGAGAACTGGTGCCGAACATGGCACCGCAGCTGTCGCTTTCCATGCCGATGATGTTTTCGGCAATGAGCTATGGCTCCATCAGCTACAATGCGCATGCCAGCCTGGCCAAAGCCGCCAACGAACTGGGCATTTTCTATAACACCGGCGAAGGCGGCCTGCATAAGGATTTCTATCAGTATGGGGCAAACACCATCGTGCAGGTGGCGTCCGGCCGGTTTGGCGTACATAAAGAATATTTGGAAGCGGGCGCGGCCATTGAAATTAAAATGGGCCAGGGCGCAAAGCCGGGCATCGGCGGCCATCTGCCGGGCAAGAAAATCGTAGGGGACATTGCGCAGACCCGTATGATTCCCGAAGGATCGGACGCCATTTCCCCGGCCCCGCATCATGATATTTATTCCATTGAAGACCTGCGGCAGCTGGTATATTCGCTCAAGGAAGCAACGGGCTATCAAAAGCCGGTGATTGTAAAAGTGGCGGCGGTACACAATGTGGCGGCGATTGCAAGCGGCATTGCGCGCAGCGGCGCGGACATCATTGCCATTGACGGCTTCCGCGGCGGCACGGGCGCAGCGCCGACCCGGATTCGCGATAATGTGGGCATTCCGATAGAATTGGCCTTGGCCAGCGTGGACCAAAGGCTGCGCGAAGAGGGCATCCGCCATCATGTGTCGTTGGTGGTAGGCGGCAGCATCCGCAACAGCGCAGATGTGGTAAAAGCCATTGCGCTGGGTGCGGACGCGGTGTATCTGGCGACCAGCGCGCTGATTGCGCTGGGATGCCACCTTTGCAGAAGCTGCCACCAAGGAAACTGCAACTGGGGCATTGCAACGCAAAAGCCGGAGCTGGTAAAACGCCTGGATCCGGAAGAGGGAAGCCGGCGCCTTGTAAACCTGTTGACCGCCTGGAACAGAGAAATCAAAGAGATGATGGGCGGCATGGGCATCAACTCCATCGAAGCGCTGAAAGGAAACCGGCTGATGCTGCGCGGCGTAGGGCTGACGGACCGCGAACTGAAAATACTGGGCATTCAGCATGCCGGGGAATAAGGCCGGAAAGCGGGCAGCAAGGAGGACAAACAGATGAGAATCAATGCGCAAGATATGCATTTTAAAACGTTAAACGAACAAGTCCGCGCCTGTGAAGGGAAAGAGATTATCATCGACCACTGCATGGGACAGCGATATATCGGAAGCGGGCTGACGGATAAGCATATTACCGTTTACGGAACGCCGGGCAACGCGTTGGGCGCTTATCTGGACGGGGCGGATATTAAAGTGATGGGCAACACGCAGGAAGCCACGGGCGATACGATGAACGAAGGCAGCATTGTGGTGCACGGCAGCTGCGGAGACGCCACCGGCTATGCCATGCGCGGCGGCGCCATCTATGTGGAGGGCGACGCGGGATACCGGGCCGGCATTCACATGAAAGCGTATAAAGGGAAATTGCCGGTTCTGGTGATTGGCGGCTGCGCGGGCAGCTTTTTGGGAGAATACCAAGCCGGCGGGCTGATTTTGGTGCTGGGTTTGCATCCAAGAAAAAACCAGCCGTTGGTGGGCAATTTCTGTGCGGCGGGCATGCACGGCGGCAAGATTGTTTTAAGGGGCGAAGCACCGAAGGATCTATCGCCACAGGTGCTGAGCGAGCCGGCCACGGAAGAGGACATGAGACAGATAGAGCCGTATTTGGAAGCGTATTGCATGCATTTCGGCGCCTCGCTGAAAACGCTGTTGGCTGAGCCGTATACCGTTTTGAAACCGGATACAAAAAACCCGTATAAACAACTGTATACGCATCATTAACCTGATATAATAGGAGAGACGATGGATGGAAATCGATGATCTGATAAAGGAGGAGCCAAAAATGAGAATGGGAACAAGAGCCGAGGTGCTGCAGTTTGTGCAGGAAAACGACGTAAAATTTGTGCGCCTGGCGTTTTGTGATCTTTTTGGCACGTTAAAAAACATATCCATCATGGCGTCCGAATTGCCGGAGGCATTTGACCATGGCGTGTCTTTTGATGCTTCCGCGGTGGACGGCTTTATGAATATCGAAGAAAGCGACTTGCTCTTGGTGCCGGATCCCGGCACGTTGGCCATCTTGCCGTGGCGCCCGCAGCAGGGGCGCGTGGTGCGGTTTTATTGCGATATTCAGCATCCGGACGGCTCTCCGTTTTTGGGAGACGGGCGGCATTTGCTGGAAAACGCCATTGCCAAGGCGGCGGAAATGGGCTATATCTGCAAAATCGGCGCAGAATGCGAGTTTTATCTGTTTGAGTTGGATGAAAAGGGAGAACCCACCGAGATTCCGCAGGATAAGGCGGGGTATCTGGATGTGGCACCGCTGGACAAAGGCGAAAACGTGCGGCGCGAGATCTGCTTGAATATGGAGCAGATGGGCCTGGCGCCGGAAAGCTCGCATCATGAAAAGGGCCCGGGGCAAAACGAGATTGTATTTAAATATCATGATGCGTTGGAAACGGCAGATAACCTGATTACCTTTAAATCGGTGGTGAATACCGCGGCCAACCGCAACGGGCTGCACGCCAGCTTTATGCCAAAACCCATGCAGGATAAAAGCGGCAGTGGGCTACATGTGCATATATCGCTGCACAAAAACGGGCAGAACATTTTCAAAAACGAAAAGAACCTGCATTCGCCGGATGCGGAAGGCTTTATCCAGGGAATTTTAGACCGCATTGAAGAGATGACGGCCTTTTTGAACCCGCTGGTCAATTCCTATCGGCGGTTTGGTGAGGACGAAGCGCCGAAATATATCACATGGTCGCATGAAAACAGATCGCAATTGATTCGCATTCCGCCGGGCACGGGGAAAAATGCGCGGATGGAGCTACGTTCGCCGGATCCGGCCTGCAACCCGTATTTGGCCTTTGCGTTGCTGATTTACGCAGGGTTGGAAGGCATAGAGAAAAAGCGGACGCTTTGCAAACCTACGAATCTGAATTTGCGCAAGGCAGACGAAAAAACGTTGGCGGCCTATGCCAAACTGCCGGATTCGTTGGAACAGGCGCTGGTTTTGGCGAAAAACAGCGATTTTGTAAACCGGGTGCTGCCGCCGGCATATGTGGAAAAATTTGCCGGGAAAAAGGAGCGGGAATGCCGAGCGTGCCAAAAGGCGGGTAACGCATTCCGGTGCGAAAAGGAATTGTATTTTGAAGGGGTTTAACCAAAGATAACCAAAACGCAAGGGAGGGAAAGCGATGCCAGGCGTGCTGCTTGTTTCCAGCTCGGAAAAGGGCCGGGATGGGTTGGCGGCCCTGTTGAGGGAAGCGTCGATTACACAAATACATATGGCCGGCAGCGGCAGCCAGGCACGTCGTTTTTTAATCCAGGGGCAGGCGTCTGTGGTGGTAATCAATACGCCGCTGAGTGATGAGTTTGGAGAATCGTTTGCCCTGTTTGCCACCGAGCAGACCTCCGCCAGCGTGATTATGCTGGTGAAAAACGAGCAGGCGGACGAAGTGGCGCATCAGGTGGAAAACGAAGGCATTTTGGTTGTGGAAAAACCGATGAGCAAAGCGCTGTTTTTTCAGGCGGTGAAGCTGTCTTTGGCGGCGCAGCGGCGCATGATGGGCCTGCAAAGCGAAAACGACAGGTTGCAGAAAAAGATCATGGAAATCCGCCTGGTGGACCGCGCTAAATGTTTATTGATAGAAAACAAGGGTATGACGGAAACAGAGGCGCATCGCTATGTGGAAAAACAGGCGATGGATTTGCGCATTACGCGCAGAGAAGTGGCGGAGCGGATTTTAGAGCAGGCAGAAGCGGTGCGATAAAGATAACGAACACGGCAAAGGAGGATGGCAGATGAAACGGGCCTTTGTAAAAATGCATGGCTGCGGCAATGATTATATTTATTTTGACTGTTTTGAAACGGGGCTTGAACACCCGGACGCGGCAGCGATTCGGCTTTCGGACCGGCATAAAAGCATCGGCGGAGACGGCATCGTGCTGATTTGCCCGTCCGACGTGGCGGACGCCAAAATGAGGATGTTTAATATAGACGGCAGCGAAGGAAAAATGTGCGGCAATGCCATTCGCTGCGTAGGCAAATATTTGTATGATACGGGCCGGGTGAAAAGTGAAACGGTGCGCATTGAAACCTTGAGCGGCATTAAAGAGCTGCTGTTGACCATAGAACAGGGCGTGGCCACGGCGGCGCGGGTGGATATGGGCCCGGCGGAATTGCGGCCGGAAAAGATTCCGGTAAAGTTAACCTTGCCGCGCGTGATGGAGGAAACAGTGACCATCGGCGGGCAGCGGGTGCATATTTCCTGTGTTTCCATGGGAAATCCGCATTGCGTTGTGTTTGTGCAGGATGTGGATTCGATGGAGTTGGAAAAGATAGGCCCTGTGTATGAACACGCGCCGCTGTTTCCGGAGCGGGTGAATACGGAATTTATTCAGGTGATGGGGCCGAACGAATTGAAAATGCGCGTTTGGGAACGCGGTAGCGGGGAAACCATGGCCTGCGGCACGGGCGCGTGCGCGGCGGCGGTGGCGGCTGTGGAAAATGGGCACTGCACCAAAAATGCGCCCATTACCATCCATTTGCGCGGGGGCGATCTGTCCGTAGAATATACAGACAAAACCGTATATATGACAGGCCGTGCCGAACTGGCCTTTACCGGCGAAGTGGAGCTCTAAAGAAAGCGGGTGCCGAAAATGAAGATGAATCTGCACTATAACGATGTGGCGGAAAGTTATCTGTTTTCTACGATTGCAAAGAAAGTGGAGGCCTACACAAAAGCAAACCCGGAGCAAAAAGTGATTCGGATGGGCATTGGCGATGTTACGCTGCCGCTTTGCCCGGCCGTGGTGCAGGCCATGCAAAAAGCCGTGGAGGAGATGGGAAACAAGCAGACCTTTCACGGCTACGGGCCGGAACAGGGCTATGATTTTGTAAAGGAACCCATTCGCCAAAGATACGCAAAAAGAGGCGTTTCGCTGGCGCTGGAAGAGATTTTTATCAGCGACGGCGCCAAAAGCGACCTGGGCAATATTTTGGATCTGTTTGCCGTGAACAACACCGTTTGTGTGCCGGATCCGGTGTATCCGGTGTATGTGGATACCAACGTGATGGCGGGCCGACGCATTGTGTATGCGGATGCTACGGAGGAAAACGGATTCGCGCCGCTGCCGGCGGAAAATTTGCAGGCAGATCTTATCTACCTGTGTTCGCCGAACAACCCGACGGGCGCGGTATATACAAAAGAAGAGCTGGCAAAATGGGTGGATTATGCGCTTTCCCACGACGCTGTTTTGCTGTTTGATGCAGCGTATGAGGCGTTTGTGGAAGATCCTGCGCTGCCGCGCAGCATTTATGAAATAGAGGGCGCTAAGCACTGTGCCATTGAATTTTGCTCGTTTTCCAAAACGGCGGGCTTTACCGGCACGCGCTGCGGCTATACCGTTGTGCCCAAAGAATTGGAACGGGCAAACATGAACCTGAACCGTATGTGGCTGCGGCGGCAAACGACCAAATTTAACGGCGTGCCGTATATCGTGCAGCGCGGCGCGGCGGCGGTGTTTACCGAAGAAGGGGAAAAGCAGACCCGGCAGGCGATTGATTATTACAAAGAAAACGCAAAGCAGATGGCCAAGACGCTGAAAAAGCTGGGCATTTGGTTTATCGGGGGCGAAAATTCGCCGTATCTGTGGATGAAGTGCCCCAACGAAATGGATTCCTGGACGTTTTTTGATGCGCTTTTGGAAAACGCGCAGGTGGTGGGAACACCGGGCGCCGGGTTTGGGAAAAACGGAGAAGGCTATTTCCGCCTGACGGCCTTTGGCGATAAGGACAATACTATCGAAGCCATGCAGCGTATGGAACGATATCTTTCCAAATAAAAGAGTCCCGAAAGGGGCTTTTTTGTTTGAAGGAAGAAAAAATAATTTATGTGTTGTAAAAATAATAAAAAATTTTTTTGTAATTTTGCAAAAATAAACGCCCCCGGTTTGCGGGAACGCAACAAAAAACAAAGCAAAACAGGGGCTTTTTTAGCGCGGAAAGGAAAAATGAAAGGGCGGGGAAAGTCGTTTGATGCGGCATGGTATTTCTTGACAAAACAAGAGGGCTTTTTTACAATAAAATTGTAAGAGTGTAGGCATATATAATCGATTGTTTTTCTCAAAAACGAACAAAGGGGGAAACCCCGCGTCGTGTTTTTTTAAAGTAAATAAGCCCAACAAAAATGGGTTTAATATGGATGAAAGAGGTGCGTGAAAATGGAAAATTTCCAATACCACATGTACACGGACGTTGTTTTTGGCAAAGAGGCTGAAAAGCAGGTTGCCAAAAAGGTCAAAGAATATGGCGGCACGAAGGTGATGCTGGTATACGGCGGCGGCAGCGTGAAACGCTCCGGCCTGTATGATACGGTGGTTACCGAACTCAAAGATGCCGAAATTCCGTTTGTAGAGCTGGGCGGCGTTCAGCCGAACCCGCGGCTGTCCTTGGTAAAACAGGGCCTGGAAACGGCGAAAAAAGAAGGGGTAGACTTCTTCCTGGCCGTTGGCGGCGGCAGCGTAATCGATACGGCCAAGGCCATTGCGCTGGGCATGGTATACGGCGATGATTTCTGGAAGATTTTCCAGAAAAAGCTGGTGCCGACCAAGATGGCGCCTGTGGGCACGATTCACACCATCTCCGCAACCGGCAGCGAAACCAGCCGTTCCAGCGTAATCAAAGACGACCTGGATACGCAGCATAAGTTTGGCTTTATGTTGGCACCTTGCCGCCCGGTATTTGCGCTGATGAACCCGGAATGGACCATGACTTTGCCGGCCTACCAGACGGCGGCAGGCGCTGCGGATATCTTTGCGCACACGGTGGAACGCTATTTTGCCGAAGGCGATTGCTATTTGGGCGATAAGTTCTGTGAAGGGCTGCTGCGCTCGGTAGTAAAATATGCGCCGATTGCCATTCAGGATCCCAAAGATTATGAATCCCATGCGGAATTGATGCTGGCGGGCTCTTTCAGCCACAACGATACCACGGGCCTGGGCCGCAACGGCATGGACGGCAGCTGCCACGGCCTGGAAACGCAGGTAAGCGGCTTGTTTGATACGGCGCACGGCGCAGGGTTGGCTGTGATTATGCCGGCGTGGATGGAATATATGATCAACACGCAGGAAGACATTCATCAGTTTATCAAGTTTGCGACCAACGTGTTTGATGTGGAAGCAGACCCGCAAAACGAAAAGAAAGTGGCGTTGGAAGGCGTGAAACGCTTCCGTGCATGGTTGAAAGAAATCGGCATGCCGCTGACCTTTGCAGAATTGGGCCTGAGCAGCGACGATGTGGCAAAATTGCTGGAGCACACCTGCGCCAAAGACGGGGCCGTGGGCCATCATATTCCGCTGCACTATGAAGATGTGAAAAACATTTTCTATTCGGTGGAAAAATAAAAGAAAAATTATGCCGAGAAGAGCATAAAAATATAAGGAGGAAATACGATGTATTTTCGCAAACTGGGCAACAGTGATCTAAATATGTCCGTTATTACCCTGGGCACCTGGGGTATGGGCGGCGACTTTTGGGGCAAAGTTGATGACGAACTGAGCATCGCGACCATCCAGGCCGGTTTGGACGCGGGCATCACGACCATTGACACCGCACCTTGCTATGGCGCAGGCCATTCCGAAGAAGTGGTCGGCAAAGCCATCAAAGGCCGCAAGCGTGAAGATATCATCCTGGCAACCAAAGTGGGCCTGGATATCTACAACGATAACCGCAGAGACAGCTCTGCCAAGAAGATTCAGGCGGAAGTGGAAGAATCCCTGACCAGACTGGGCACGGATTATATCGACCTGTATCAGGTTCATTGGCCGGATACCGAAACCCCGTTTGAAGAAACCTTCACCAAGCTGAACGAGCTGCGCGAATCCGGCAAGGTTCGTTATATCGGCGTTTCCAACTTCAGCTGCGAACAGATGGACGAAGCGGCCAAATATTGCCCGATTGTCAGCGCGCAGCCGCCGTATTCCCTACTGAAACGCGAAATCGAAAAAGACATTATGCCGTACTGCATTGAGCATGGCATGGGCATGCTGTCCTATGGTTCCATCGGCGCAGGTGCTTTGACCGGCAAATTCAAAGAACGCCCGACCTTTGGCGATGGCGACAAACGCGGCGAATTCTATGAATTCTTCAACGAAGAAAACTGGCCGAAGACGCAGGCTATGATTGACACCTTGACGGAAATCGCAGCCAGCCACGGCAAACCGACCGTACACGCGGCCATCAACTGGGTGCTGAAACAGAAAGGCATCACGGTGGCGCTGGTAGGCGCTCGTACGCCGGAACAGGTTGTTATGAACGCGCAGGCAGCGGATTGGGAACTGAGCGACGAAGAAAACGCGAAGATCGAAGCTGCATACGCAAAAATCTTTGAATAAGAGTTGAATAAAAAGGCCCTGGGTTTCTCAGGGCCTTTTTTAAAAAAGAAAGAAGGTAGAAAAGATGAAGTTTCGCAAACTGGGCAGTAGTGATTTGAACATGTCCGTCATTACCCTGGGCACCTGGGGTATGGGCGGCGATTTCTGGGGCAAGGTTGACGACGAACTGAGCATTGCTACCATTCAGGCCGCGCTGGACGCGGGCATCACAAGCATCGACACAGCGCCTGCCTATGGCAGAGGCCATTCCGAAGAGATTATCGGCAAAGCCATCAAGGGGCGCAAGCGCGAAGACATTATCCTGGCTACCAAAGTGGGGATCGACATTCACCACAACAAAGAACACATCTGCACGCCGGAAACCATTCAGCAGGAAATTGAAGAATCCTTAACCAGGCTGGATACGGATTATATCGATTTGTATCAAGTGCATTGGCCGGACTTGCACACGCCGATAGAACAAACGTTTACAGCGCTGAATAAGCTGCGCGAAACCGGCAAGGTTCGCTATATTGGCGTTTCCAACTTCAGCTGCGAACAGATGGACCAAGCGGCCAAATATTGCCCGATCGTCAGCGCGCAGCCGCCGTATTCGCTGCTAAAGCGCGACATCGAAAAAGACATTATGCCGTATTGCATTGAGCATGGCATGGGCATGCTGTCCTACGGTTCCATCGGCGCCGGCGCGTTGACCGGCAAATTCAAAGAACGCCCGGTGTTTGATGAAGACGACAAGCGCGGCAATTTCTATGCATTCTTCAGCGAGGAAAACTGGCCGAAGACAAGAGCGATGATCGATACGCTGGAAGAAATTGCGGCCAGCCACGGCAAACCGACCGTGCATGCGGCGATCAACTGGGTGCTGAAACAGAAAGGCATCACGGTGGCGCTGGTGGGCGCCCGCACGCCGGAACAGGTTGTTATGAACGCGCAGGCGGCAGATTGGGAACTGAGCGACGAAGAAAACGCAAAGATCGAAGCGGCATACACAAAAATCTTTGAGTAAAAATGCAGAGAAAAGGCCCTGATCTTTTGGGGCCTTTCTCTCTAAAAACGGAGGGAACGGGAAACATGCAATTTAGAAAACTGGGACAGAGCGATTTAAACTGTTCTGTGGTAGGCCTGGGCACCTGGGGCATTGGCGGCGGCTTTTTCGGAACCGTGGATGATAAAGACAGCATTGCGGCGCTGAGAGCCGGCGTGGAAGCGGGCATCAACCTGATTGATACGGCGCCGGTGTATGGCGACGGCCATTCGGAAGAGGTGGTCGGCAAAGCGATAGACGGGCTAAAGCGCGAAGAGCTGATCATTGCGACAAAGTGCGGCAGATTTACCTGCGAAACGGAAAAGATTCGCAAAGAGCTGGAGCGTTCTTTAACGCTGCTGGGCACGGATTATATCGACCTGTATCAAGTGCATTGGCCAGATGATAAAGTGCCGTTTGAACAGACGTTTGGCGAACTGGCGAAAATGCAAAAGGAAGGAAAGATCCGCTATATCGGCGTTTCCAACTTCAGCCCGGCGCAGACGGAGGAAGCGGCCCAATATTGCCAAATCGTCAGTACGCAGCCGCAGTATTCGCTGTTGATAAGACAGATTGAAGAAGATCTGCTGCCGTATTGCCGGGAAAAAGAGATCGGCGTGTTGTCTTACGGCTCCATTGCGGGCGGCGCGTTGTCCGGCAAATACAAAGACAGGCCGGTGTTGGCGGAAAACGATGAAAGAGCCTCGTTTTATGAATTCTTCCGGGAAGAAAACTGGGCGTATACCAGAGCGATGCTGGATGTTTTGGAGGAGATTGCACAGGCGCATGGCCGGCCGACGGTGCAGGCGGCGATCAACTGGGTGTTAAAACAGCCGGGCATTACGGTGGCGCTGGTGGGTGCCAAAACGCCGGAACAGGCCGTGATGAACGCGCAGGCGGCAGATTGGGCCTTGACGGATGAAGAAAATGCCAAAATCGAGGCGGCTTATCAAAAAATCTTTGCCAAATAAGGAGGGCGTTTGTTGAACGACCGAGAAAGCGAGCGAGAACAACAGGTTAATTTGTGGCCTGTGTTTTGTGAGTTGAATCGATGGTTTAAAGAACAGCCAAAACGGGCAAAGGATGTGCCGGAAAAACCGTCCTGGCTGAAATGGAGTCCGGAAGATCCGTTAAACCTATGGTATCAAAGGGTTCCGGTGTTTTTGGAAAAAGGATCCATTGCGCTGGGGCATGTCATACAGGCCAATGAAAAGCTGTGGCATCGGGGCCGGCAGGACCATCCGTTGGTTGTGATCTACACGTTTGACCCGTTTTATTATCGGGACGCAGACTGCCTGGAAGAACTGGCATATGAATTGTTTATGACAAAGGCCTATGAGGAAGAAATCGACGAAGAGGACGACAAGGCCGAGGTAGGCCGGGTACTTCTCAACGAGGTAGGCCGCGTGTTTGCCATGCCTGTGCCAAAAGGGTTGACAGAGGGAAGAGAGGTCTTTTTGACCACGATCATGGGAATACGGTCTCATATGCCGCACAGAAAAATGACGGATACGCTGTTGCCGATTTTGGTAAAAAGAGACGGGGACAAGCCGGATGCGATGATTTTGCCCAAATGGTATATCTAGACGGGCCGGCTGTGAAAAACGGCTGAAAGAGGGGAAGGGAAACCATGAAATATACGGCGGAAGAAATGGAGAAAGCGGCGGTGCTGCAAACGGCGCAACGGATGTGCGCGGCGGTTCGCACGGCGCCGAAAGCCCGGGGCATTGACCATTTGGACAGCTGCGTAGTTACAGAGGAAACGCTGATAACGCTGGCGGAAGAAATGGAAAGGATGGGCAGCCAACGGGAAGGGTATGAATTTTTTATCCGCGATGCGCAAAATGTGCGGGAAAGCCAGGCCGTGGTGCTGGTGGGTGCTTCATATCATACACGGGGGTTGAACGAAGGCTGCGGGCTGTGCAAGCAGGGAAACTGTGCGCAATGCATCAAAAACAACAGCGTATGCGTGTTTGATCCGATTGACCTTGGCATTGCCATCGGCTCGGCCGTAAGCGTGGCCGCAAACGACAGAGTGGACAACCGCGTGATGTTTTCCGTAGGCCAGGCGGCCAAGTCGCTGGGCCTGATGGCGGAGGATGTGCAGATGATCATGGGAATTCCGCTGAGTGTTTCCAAAAAATCTCCGTATTTTGACAGGAAATTCCAAAAATAAAGAAAGCAGCCGATCGGCTGCTTTTTTTATGGGAATCAACAGCCGAGGAAGGCGAAAAAAAGACAAGGGAAACGGGGACGATGGATGATACGATAAAAGCGGATTTGGCGGGAAAACCAGGAGGGAAGAGAACAGGAAAACGGCAAAGAGGACGAAAACTCTCTTCGTTTGCAGGGGAGAAGATAGAAAACTGTGAAAACACGGTTGCGGGAGAAAGGAAGAGGCGCACCCAAAGCACAGGGCGCCGCACAAAAGAACTTGGCGATGGAAACCCCGTGGGGGTGCCGGAGTTGCCTTGTTTGGAAAGACAGACTATGCTATGCTAAACCAGATACAAAAGCAAGGGACTGCGATGAAAAGCAATGAAATGGGATTTTCACTATAAACCGGGCGGCCGGGCGGTTAAAACATGCATTTCTATCTTCTTATGCCTGCTGACAGGGCTGGTTTTGCAAAAGGAGACCATGTTTTACGCGACGATTGCGGCGGTGGTGTGTACGCAACAAACGCATGAAAAAACGGTGAATATGGGCCTGCATAGGATGTTGGGCACGTTGATCGGCGGCGCTGTGGGGTATGTGGTGCTGGTGGGCCTGTTTTGCCTGCCTGCAAATGTAATGCCGTGGGTGCAGGTTTGCGTTGTGCCGGTGTGCTGTCTGTTTTTGATTTATGTGTGCAATGTAACGGGGCGAAAGGCGTCTGTATCCATCTGTTGCATTGTATTTTTGAGCATTGTGACGCACGCATGTAAACAGAGATATTCCCAATACCTGGCTCTATGTTTGTACAAGGGTGTTGGATACCAGCATCGGCATTTTCTTTGCCGTGCTGGTGGATAAGATTCCGTTTTGGGATGACAAAAAGCAGTGAAGAAAGCCGCAGACAGTGCGGCTCTTTTTTATAAGGCGCAAATGAAACATAGTTTCCGTAGGAATGCAACGATGCGAGGATAAAATCAGCCCGTTGGGCCGGGGATGGGCAAACGGCATTGCAGGAAACCGTTTGGGCGGCTTTCCGGCTTTAAAAAGGGGATTATAAAGGGAAAGAGTATTTTTTATGAGGGGAAGACGGATCGAGCAGAACAAAATGGAGCGCCGTAGTAAGGAAGGCCAATTTTGCAAAACACAATGAAAAACAAGTTAATATTTTGCCGGGGCAGGCAAAATACCGGCGGCCTTGCCGTGGCGACGGGACATTACAAAATTATTTTTGGGCAGGGGGAGCGAAGGCTTTGTTTGCCTTAGAATGAAACAAAGAAGGCAAAAGGGCAGAACAAAGAATAAACGAATGTCCCTTTTTTTGAATTTTGCAAAAAAGACATCAAAAAACCACCCAAAATATTGGGTGGTTTTTCGATAGAGGAAAAAGAATTTAACGCTGCATTAAAGTCATCATAACGGCTTTTTGCGCATGCAGGCGGTTTTCCGCTTCGTCAAAGATTTCCTGCGCGTGTGCTTCGAAAACTTCCGTGGTAATTTCCTCTTCACGGTGGGCAGGCAGGCAATGCTGCACCATGGCATCTGGCTTGGCAACGGCCATCACGCGATTGTTGATCTGGAATTTTCCTTCAAAGGCAATGCGGCGCTGGGCGGCTTCGCCTTCCTGGCCCATAGATGCCCAAACATCGGTAAACAGCACATCGGCATCGGCAGCCGCTTCCAGGACGTTTTCTGTGAGCAGGAATTTATCCTTATAGCCTTCGGCAAAGGAGAGCACGGAGGAATCCGGCTGATAACCGGCGGGCGTGGCCACGGAAACCTGCATGCCGGTTTTTAAACCGCCGACGATCAGGGAGTTGGCCATGTTGTTGCCGTCGCCGATATAACAGAGCTTTAGCCCCTGCAAACGACCCTTATATTCGCGGACGGTCATCAAATCCGCCAATACCTGGCAGGGATGGCAAAAATCCGTAAGCCCGTTGATGATGGGAATGGAGCCGTATTGCGCAAGATCCTCCACTTCCTGCTGGGCAAAGGTGCGAATCATAATGCCGTCCAAATAGCGGGACAACACGCGGGCGGTATCCTGAATGGGCTCGCCGCGCCCGATTTGCAGATCGTGGGAACTTAAAAACAAAGCCTGGCCGCCCAATTGATACATGCCGGTTTCAAAGGAAACGCGGGTGCGGGTGGAAGATTTTTGGAAAATCATACCCAGCGATTGTCCTTTAAGATGCGGATGCGGGATATGATGCTTTTGCTCATATTTTAACTGATCCGCCACGTTTAACAGATCTTGAATTTGTTCGCCGGAAAGATCCAGCATTTTCAAAAGATGATTCATGGCGTTATGCCTCCCAATCCGTCAATACTTTTTCCAGGACGGACAGCCCTTGATCGATTTGTTCCATGGTGATGACAAGCGGCGGCAGCATACGCAGCTTGGCTTTGGCCGTGAGGAACAAAACGCCCTGCGGGATGCACTGATCCACTACCTGTTTGCCGGTGATGCCGTCTTCAAATTCCACGCCGATCATCAGCCCCAGGCCGGTGACGGATTTTACATGGGGGAATTTTTGAACCTTTTCAAAGATATAGGCGCTTTTTTTCTGCACATCGGCCAAAAACGCTTCGTCAATGGCATCCACCACGACATTGGCTCCGGCGGCTACGATGGGATTGGCGCCAAAGGTGCTGCCGTGGGTGCCGGCGTCCATGGTGTCTTTGGTTTTTTCGCCAAAGAGAACGGCGCCGATGGGCAAGCCGCCGCCCAGTCCCTTGGCGGCAGAAACGATATCCGGCTGCACATCAAACTGCTGATAGCAGAAGAAGGAGCCTGTGCGCCCGATGCCGGTTTGCACCTCGTCTACCACCAACAAAAGGTCTTTTTCTTTGCACAAAGCGGCAAGCGCCTGCACAAAGGATTTTTCCAGCGGCACAACGCCGCCTTCGCCCTGAATGCATTCAATGAGAACAGCACAGGTTTTTTCGGAAACCAACGCTTTTACGGAATCGATATCGTTGGCGTTGGCAAAGACAAACCCTTCGGTAAACGGGTTGAACTTTGTGTGAAACACTGCCTGTCCGGTGGCGGAGAGGGTGGTGATGGTGCGGCCGTGGAAGGAATTGTTTAGAGAGATGATCTCATACCGGCCTTCCCCGTATTTATCAAAGCTGTATTTACGCGCGGCTTTGATGGCGCCCTCGTTGGCCTCTGCGCCGGAATTGGCAAAAAACACGCGCTGCATATTGGCTTTTTTGCAGAGCTTTTCCGCAAGCACGGAACCGGGCTCCGTATAGTAAAGGTTGGAGGTGTGGTTTAACGTGGCAGCCTGTTTGCAAACGGCGTTTACCCACTGATCATTGCAAAAGCCCAGGGAATTTACGCCGATGCCGGCGGTGAAATCTATATAGGATTTGCCGTCTACATCGGTGCAAACGGCGTCTTTGCCCTGCGCAAGCGCCAGCGGAAACCGGCCGTAGGTATGGGCGACATAGGTTTGGTCTAACGACTGTATGCTTTTAAAATCCATGAAGAAAACCTCCTCAAATTAACAGAATAAGGTGCCGATGCCTTCATCGGACAAGATTTCTATGAGAATGGAATGCGGGATACGGCCATCAATGATCACGGCGGAATGCACGCCGCGGCGAATGGCCTCCACGCAGCAATCTATTTTCGGGATCATTCCCCCGGAAATGATGCCTTGTTTTTTTAAATAAGGTACCTCGCTGACCTGAACGCAGGGGATGAGGGTGGATTCATCTTCCTTTTTCTCCAAAAGGCCGCGAATATCCGTCATTAAAATGATGTTTTCAGCCCCCAGCTCCGAAGCGATGCGGGAGGCGGCGGTATCGGCGTTGATGTTGTACACATGGCCCTGGTCATCTGTGCCAACCGTGGCGATGACGGGAATATAGCCGTTATCCAGGGCGTTTAGGATGGGCGTGGTGTCTACGGCGGTGATTTCGCCGACATAGCCCAAATCCGCTTCGGATGGTAGCTTTTGCGCCTGAATCATATTGCCGTCTATGCCGCAAAGCCCCAAAGCTCTGCCGTTGTTTTGATGAATCAAAGAAACAAGATCTTTATTTACCTTGCCGGCCAGCACCATTTGAACGATTTTGGCGGTTTCCTCATCCGTCACACGCAGGCCGCCGATGAATTCGGATTTTTTACCCATGCGGGCAAGGGTTTCGCTGATTTCCGGGCCGCCGCCGTGCACCAAGACAACCTTGATGCCGACTAAGGTGAGCAGCACAAGATCGCTCATCACGGCCTGTTTTAGCGATTCATCAACCATGGCGTTGCCGCCGTATTTGATGACGACGATTTTATCGGTATATTTTTGAATGTAAGGCAAAGCCTGGATGAGAATGTCGGCTTTGTCCGCGGTGGAAAGCGTCATATCGTGTCCTCCTCAAGTCCGGTAATCGCCGTTGATTTTCACATAATCATAGGTAAGATCGCAGCCCCAGGCGGTGGCAGAGGCGGTTCCGTCGTGCATGTTGATTTCCACATGCACCTCTTCTTCCAGCAAAACTTTTTTGGCTTCGTCTTCGCTGAACGGCACGCCGGCACCGTTTTCGCAGACATGGATCTGCCCGGCTTTAGAGGAGAGATCCACGGAGATTTTGGAAATATCAAACTCGGCCTCGGTATATCCGATGGCGCAGAGGATGCGTCCCCAGTTTGCATCGGCGCCGAACATAGCGGTTTTGAACAAGCTGGAGCAGATAACGGATTTGGCAATTTTTTTGGCGATGTCTTTGGCGGGCGCCTGAGAAACCGTGCATTCCAAAAGCTTGGTGGCGCCTTCGCCGTCGCCGGCCAATTTTTTGGAAATGTTTTCGCAAACGGTGAACAGGGCCTGCTTGAAGTTTGCATACAATTCGTTTTCCGAATCGATCAGCGGATTGCCTGCCAGGCCGTTGGCCAATACGGAGAGCATATCGTTGGTGGAGGTGTCTCCGTCCACGCTGACCATGTTAAATGTATCATCCACCACGGCGGACACGGCCTTTTGCAGCAGCGCCGGCGTGATGGCGACATCCGTCGTGAGGAAGGCCAGCATGGTGGCCATGTTGGGATGAATCATGCCGGAGCCCTTTGCAATGGCGCCGATATGGCAGGTTGCGCCGCCCAGGGTAAATTCATAAGCGGCCTGTTTGGGGTAGGTGTCGGTGGTCATAATGCCTTCGCAGGCATCGGTGCTGCCGGCATGGCTTAGCTGAGAAACCAGCGCCGGCAGACTCTTTTGAATGGGCTCTATGGAAAGCGGCTGGCCGATGACCCCGGTGGAGGCCACGACAACATCGCCGGGATCAATCCCCAGCGCCTGGCCGGTGAGAAGACACATCTGTTGGGCGATTTCAACGCCGTTGGCGTTGCAGGTGTTGGCGTTTCCGCTGTTGCAGACAATGGCCTTGGCCTTTCCGTTTTTCACGTTTTCGCGGGTTACGGTGATGGGTGCGCCGTAGACCTTATTTTGTGTATAGGTGCAGCCGACGGCACATTCCGTTTCGCTGTAAATAAGCGCCAAATCCTTTTTGGTGCGGTTTTTCCGAATGCCGCAGTGAACGCCCGCAGCTGTAAATCCTTTTGCGGCGCACACGCCGCCTTCAATCGGGATGAGATTCATAACGATTCCTTCTTTCTATATTAAAACGCGGGAGGAACCATGGTAAGTCCTTCGGTTTCTTCAAACCCGCAAAGCAAATTCATATTTTGGATGGCTTGACCGGCGGCGCCTTTTACCATATTGTCTATGGCGGAAACCACGATCAGCCGATGGGTACGCGGATCCAAATGCAGGGAAATATCGCAATAGTTAGCATATTTTACATGCTTTAGGTTGACGATTTCCCCAAGCGGTCTGACGCGCACAAACGGTTCGTTTTGGTAAAACGAAAGATATATCTGATGGATTTCATCAAGCGATCTATCCTGGGTCAACTGCGCATACATGGTGGAAACGATGCCGCGGTTGACGGGCAAAAGGTGCGGCACAAACGTTACCTTGACCGCTTGCCCGGACAGATCGGATATAGTTTGCTCGATTTCCGGCGTGTGTCTGTGGTTGGCAATTTTATACGGGGCAAACGCCTCGTTGCAATCCGGATAATGCGTGTTTTGGGAAAGGCCGCGCCCTGCGCCCGTAACCCCGGATTTACTGTCTAACACAAGGGTGTTTGGGTCGATGAGATGCGAACAAAGCGCGGGGGCCAACCCCAAAGCGATGGAGGTGGGATAACAGCCGGGATTGCCCAGCAATCTGGCTTTTTTGATTTTTTCACGATAGAGTTCGGGCAGGGCATAAACGGCTTGTTTATGCAGGGCCGGGTTTTGGTAGGAAAGGCCGTACCAGGCGGTATAATCCGCCTCGTTATAGAGACGAAAATCCGCCCCGAGGTCGATAAACGCCTTGCCTTGTGCCAGGCAGGCTTCGGCATAGGGCTCGCTGTGCCCATGCGGTAAAGAGGCAAAAACCACATCGCAAGCCTGGATTACATCCTGATCGCTGGCAAGAAGCGCATCGCAGCAATGGGATAAGGACGGATACGTTTGGCTGATGGGCTGCCCTTCAAAGCTGACGGAGCTGATGGCCGCCACTTCCACCTGCGGGTGGGAAAGCAAAAGCCGCAGCAGCTCCACACCGGCATAGCCGGTGGCGCCGATGATGCCGACTTTGGTTTTCATGATTAGACCTCCTTACGCCATGCTTTTACGGCGTTGATTTGTTTTTGCACCGCAACGGGGGAGGGTCCTCCCTCCACCTTGCGCTCTTTTACGCAGGTTTCCAGTGCGATGGCCTGGTATACATCTTGATCGAAAACATCGCTGGCCGCTTTGTATGCCGCCAACGGCAGGGTTTCCAGCGTCAGATGTTTTTCAATGCACTGCGCTACAAGGCCGCCGGTAATTTTATAGGCATCGCGGAACGGTACGCCTTTTTTGACCAGATAATCTGCGCAGTCCGTTGCGTTGATAAAGCCTTTGGCGGCAGCGGCGCGCATGTTTTCTTTGTTTACCCGCATGGTTTGCATCATGGGAATGAGGGTAGTGAGGCAAAGTTTGACGGTATCTACAGCGTCAAAAATCGCTTCTTTGTCCTCCTGCATGTCTTTGTTATAGGCAAGCGGCAGGCCTTTCATCATGGTAAGCAGCGTGATAAGATCGCCAAACACACGCCCGGCTTTGCCGCGGATCAATTCGGTTACGTCCGGATTTTTCTTTTGTGGCATGATGGAAGAGCCGGTGGCAAACGCATCGTCCAACTCAACAAACTTAAATTCCCAAGAGCACCAGAGGATGATCTCTTCACTCAGCCGAGACAGATGCATCATGATGAGGGCAATGTCGTTGGCAAGCTCAATGCAAAAATCACGATCGCTCACGCCGTCCAGGCTGTTGGCGGAAACGGCGCTAAAGCCCAATAAATCCTTGACAAGCTGCCGATCGATGGGATAGGTGGTGCCGGCCAGAGCACCGCTGCCCAGCGGCATGACATTCATACGCTCGCAGGTTTGCTCAATGCGCTGCACGTCGCGGAGCGCCATTTGCACATAGGCCATCAAATGATGGGCAAAGGTGATGGGCTGCGCGCGCTGCATATGTGTATATCCCGGCATGACGGTTTCCAAATGCTGTTCGGCCTGATTTGTCAGCACATCGATATAGGAAAGCAGCAACGCTTTGATTTCCCGGCATTGATCGCGCAGGTGCAGGCGAATATCCAACGCAACTTGGTCGTTCCGGCTGCGCGCGGTATGCAGGCGTTTGCCTGTATCCCCCAGACGGTTGGTTAAAACGGCCTCCACAAACATGTGGATATCCTCTGCGGTGGGGTCTATGGCAAGCGCGCCTGTCTGCAAATCGTGGGCAATGCCTTCCAATCCCTGAACGATCAGGTCCGCTTCACCGGGCTCGATGATGCCTTGGCGGCCCAGCATGGTGGCATGCGCGATGCTGCCCTGAATATCCTGCTGCGCCATGCGGGCGTCAAAAGCGATGGAAGAATTAAAGTCATTTACGCGCTCGTCTTCTTGTTTGGAGAAGCGTCCGGCCCAAAGTTTGTTCAAGAGAATGGCCTCCTTTGCGGGGTGTTGAACAAGGAAAGCAGCAGCGAAACAAGCGCTGCTGCGGGAGAGTAAAGATCAGCGGTTGTTCTTTTCATCCAGCATGGCTTTTACCTTGATCGGCAGGCCGAACAGGTTGATAAAGCCTTGCGCATCGGTCTGATCGTATACGTTGTCTTCGCCAAACGTGGCGATTTCTTCGGAATACAGAGAATACGGGCTGGTCATACCGGCGTTGATGATGTTGCCTTTATAAAGCTTTAACTTTACATCGCCGGTGACGGTTTGCTGGGTGGAATCCACAAACGCCGTCAATGCTTGACGAAGCGGTGTATACCATTGGCCATAGTAAACCAATTCGGCAAACTTGATGGCTACTTGTTGTTTGTAATGTTGGGTTTCCCGATCCAAACACAGCGTTTCCAGCGCTTCATGTGCATGATAGAGAATCGTGCCGCCGGGAGTTTCGTATACGCCGCGGCTCTTCATGCCCACCAGCCGGTTTTCAACCAGGTCTACCAAACCGATGCCGTTGGCGCCGCCCAATTCGTTGAGCTTGAGGATGATTTCCTTGGCGCTCATCTTTTGACCATCCAGCGCAACGGGCACACCTTTTTCAAAGGAAAGGGTGAGGTAGGTGGGCACGTCGGGCGCTTGTTCGGGAGAAACGCCCATTTCCAAAATCTCGTCATATTTCGGTTCGTTGGCGGGATCTTCCAGATCCAGGCCTTCGTGGGATAAATGCCAGAGGTTTTTATCTTTGGAATAGTTGGTTTCCCGGGAGATGGCCAACGGAATGTTTTTGGCGATGGCATAGTCGATTTCTTCATCCCGGCTCTTGATGTCCCATTCCCGCCACGGGGCGATGATAGGCATTTCCGGCGCAAAGGCCTTTACTGCCAATTCAAAACGTACCTGGTCGTTGCCTTTGCCGGTGCAACCGTGTGCAATGGCGTCCGCACCTTCTTTTTTGGCGATTTCCACCAGCCGTTTGCCGATGATAGGCCGCGCAAAGGAGGTGCCCAGCAAATATTTTCCTTCGTACACAGCGCCGGCCTGCATGGTGGGGATGATGTATTCATTGACAAATTCATCGGTCAGATCTTCGATATACAATTTGGAAGCGCCGGTTTTAATGGCCTTTTCCTCCAAACCGCTGAGCTCTGCGCCCTGGCCCACATCAGCCGCCATGGCGATGACTTCGCAACCGTAATTTTCCTTCAGCCACGGGATGATGATGGAGGTGTCCAAACCGCCGGAATAAGCAAGCACAACTTTGTTATATTTTTTCATAATGATAAACAACCTTTCTTCCATAGATTGGGATGTAAGCGCATCTCGAATAACGTGTCTATAATTATACACACAAGATGAAAAAATACAAGAGGTTTTTGCATAAATATTTCAAAAAACCTTTGATTTTTTTGGTTTTTGTGTATAATACATGTATACCAAAAGAAAAAATGGATTGCATAAATGTGGATAAAGCACAAGGATGTGTGTGGCGGCCTATATATAAATAGGTATAAGGTATAAAAAATATGAGGTGAAACAGTGAGACTGCAGGCTGTGGAAAATATTGCGCTTCAATATGGAGACAAACCGCTTTTAACGGATGTGACGCTGCAAATTAACCAGGGGGATAAAATCGGGCTGATCGGTGTGAACGGAACGGGGAAAAGCACGCTTTTGAAAATTTTGGCGGGCAAAGAAGTGCCGGAGCGCGGCAGTGTATTTGTACAGCCGGGCACACGGGTGGTGTATCTGCCGCAAAACCCGGTGTTTACGCCGGGCGCCACGGTGATAGAGCAGGTGATGCGCCAGGCGGACAGCCGGGCCTTGGAAGGGGAATATAAAGCCAAGAGCCTGTTGACGCGCCTGGGCGTTGTGGATTTTGAAGAGAAGGTGGATCATCTTTCCGGCGGACAGAAAAAACGATTGGCCTTGGCGGCGGCCCTGGCGTCGCCAAGCGATGTGTTGATTTTGGACGAACCGACCAATCATCTGGATTATGAAATGGCGGAATGGCTGGAAGATCAACTGAAAGCATACAAGGGCTCGGTTGTGATGGTGACGCATGACCGGTATTTTCTGGACAGAACCTGCAATTGCATTGCAGAACTGGAGCGAGGCAAGCTGTACCGCTATCAGGCCAATTATGAGGGCTTTTTGCAGCTGAAAAGCGAGCGGGAACAAAGCGCGCTGGCCAGCGAAAGAAAGCGGCAGAGCTTGTTGAGGAAAGAACTGGCCTGGCTGCAGCGAGGCGCCAGAGCCAGAGGCACCAAAAGCAAAGAGAGAATCGAGCGGATTGAACAGCTGCAAAACCGACAGGGCGTGCCGGAGGAGCAAGCACTGCAAATGGAATCTTTATCCACAAGGCTGGGCAGAAAAACGCTGGAAGCAAACCATGTGACAAAAGCGTATGACGGAAAGACCGTCATTTCCGATTTTTCCTATATTGTATTGCCGCGGGACAGAATCGGCCTGGTAGGCAAAAACGGAAGCGGGAAAAGCACGCTGTTGAAATTGCTTTGCGGCCAAATTACTCCGGATAGCGGAAGCGTTGTTTTGGGAGAAACGGTGAAAATCGGTTATTTTTCCCAGGAGAGCGAAGAATTGGATCCCAAACAGCGCGTGATTGACGTGGTGCGGGAGATTGCAGAGGACGTGCATACCAAGCAAGGCGTGATTACGGCCAGCCAGATGCTGGAGCGGTTTTTGTTTCCGGGCGAACTGCAATACAGCCGGGTGGAAAAGCTTTCCGGCGGAGAAAAGCGACGGCTGCTGCTGTTGTGTGTATTGATGGGCAGCCCGAATCTTTTGTTTTTGGATGAACCGACGAACGATTTGGATATACAGACCTTGCAGGTGTTGGAAGAATATTTGGAAAGCTTTGCAGGCGCTGTGATTGTGGTATCGCATGATCGGTATTTTTTGGACCGGGTGACGGACAAGGTGTTTGCGTTAAAGCCGGGCGGCCTGGTAAAACCCTATTTGGGCGGATATACGGCTTATTTATCGCAGGAAAAAGAGGAAAAACAACAGGCGCAGGCCGAAAGCCGACAAGCCAAACCGGCGGCCGGAAAAACAGAGGACAGGCCCAAGGCAAAAACAAAATTCAGCTATAAAGAACAAAGAGAATACGACACCATAGAGCAGGTGATTGAAAATCTGGAGCAGGAGCTGAACCTGATTCAAACGGAAATGGAACAGTGCGGCAGCGATTATGTAAAGCTACAAACGCTGACCGACAGACAACAGGAAACAAGCGCCCGGCTGGAAGAGAGAATGGAGCGCTGGGCAGAGCTTACAGAGATGGCGGAGGCCATGCAAAAACACGGAGGCAACCAATGAACAAACAGGCATATTTGATATTGGAAAACGGAGCGGTATTTGAAGGCGTCATGCTCGGCGCCGAAACCGAGGTGATCGGCGAAGTGGTGTTTACCACGGCGATGACGGGCTATCTGGAAACGCTGACGGACCCCAGCTACTATGGGCAGATCGTGGTGCAGACGTTTCCGCTGATGGGCAATTACGGCGTGATTCCGCAGGATTTTGAAAGCGAAAAGCCGCAACTGTGCGCCTATGTGATGCGGGAATGCTGCCAGGTGCCCTCCAACTTTCGTGTGCAAGGGACGTTGGAAGCGTACTTAAAACAGCAGGGCATTGTGGCGCTGTGCGGCATAGATACGCGGGCGCTGACGCGCATTGTACGCGAAGCGGGCGTGATGAACGGGATGATTACCAAAACGCCGCAGTTGACCGATGAACAAAAACAGGCGCTAGGGCAATACCGCGTAACGCACGCAGTGGAAAGCGTGAGCCGGCATGCGCCTTACACACTGGCGGCAGAGGGGGAAGAGAAAAAACATGTGGTGCTGTGGGATTTTGGCGCCAAGGGCAACATCGCGCGCTCGCTGCAAAAACGGGGATGTCGTGTGACGGTGATGCCCGCTATGAGCACGGCGGCGGAGATTTTGGCGCAAAAGCCGGACGGTGTGATGCTTTCAAACGGCCCGGGAGACCCGGCGGAAAACACGCAGATCATCGAGCAGCTCCGGCTGGTATGCCAAGAAAAGCTGCCGGTATTCGGCATTTGCATGGGACATCAGCTATTGGCCTTATCTCAAGGGGCTAAGACGGAGAAAATGAAATACGGGCACCGGGGCGCCAACCAGCCCGTAAAAGATTTGGACAGCGGCCGAGTGTATATCACCAGCCAAAACCACGGGTATGCCGTGGTGAACGACAGCGTGCCCGAAGGCGCCAAGGTGCAATATATCAATGTAAACGACGGCACCTGCGAAGGCATTGCATATACAACCAGACCGGCGTTTTCCGTGCAGTTTCATCCGGAAGCGTGCGCGGGGCCGATGGATACGGCGTTTTTGTTTGACCGGTTTATGGCGATGATGGAAGGAGGAAGCGAACATGCCGCTTTCTAAAGGAATACATAAGGTAATGGTGATCGGTTCCGGCCCGATTGTAATCGGGCAGGCGGCCGAATTTGACTACGCCGGCACACAAGCATGCCGGGCGCTGAAAGAAGACGGGCTGGAAGTGGTGCTGGTAAATTCCAACCCAGCCACGATTATGACGGACAACGCCATGGCGGACCGGATTTACATTGAGCCGCTGACGCTGGAGACGGTGGAGCGGATCATTGAAAAGGAAAAGCCGGACAGCCTTTTGTCCACCCTGGGCGGGCAGACCGGGCTGACCCTTTCCATGCAGCTGGCCAAAAGCGGATTTTTGGAGAAAAACAACGTGCGCTTGCTGGGGGCCAAGCCGGAAACCATCGACAAGGCGGAAGACCGGCAGATGTTTAAAGATACGATGCAGAGCATCGGCCAGCCGGTGATTCCCTCCGAAGTGGTGACGGATTTAGACGGTGCGCTTGCGTTTGCGGAAAAAATCGGGTATCCGGTGATTGTGCGCCCCGCGTTTACGCTGGGCGGCACGGGCGGCGGCATTGCCCAAACCGAAGCGGAACTGCGCGAGATCGCGGAAAACGGGCTGCGGCTTTCGCCCATCACGCAGATTTTGGTGGAAAAATGCGTGGCCGGCTGGAAAGAAATCGAATTTGAAGTGATGCGCGACAGCGCGGGCAACGTGATTACCGTTTGCAGCATGGAAAACTTCGATCCGGTGGGCGTGCACACGGGGGACAGCGTGGTGCTGGCCCCGGCGGTTACGCTGTCCGATAAAGAATATCAAATGCTACGGAGCGCGGCGCTGAACATCGTTTCTTCACTGGAGGTGGAGGGCGGCTGCAACTGCCAATTTGCCTTGCATCCGGATAGCTTTGAATATGCCGTGATAGAGGTGAACCCGCGCGTTAGCCGGTCGTCTGCTTTGGCCAGTAAAGCCACGGGCTATCCCATTGCAAAGGTGGCCACGAAAATTGCCATCGGCTATACACTGGATGAAATTAAAAACGCCGTGACGGGAAATACCTATGCCTGCTTTGAACCGGCGTTGGATTATGTGGTGGTAAAGTTCCCCAAATGGCCGTTTGATAAGTTTGTTTATGCCAAGCGTACGCTGGGTACGCAGATGAAAGCCACGGGTGAAGTGATGGCCATAGGCACCAGCTTTGAACAGGCGTTGATGAAAGCGGTGCGCGGCTGTGAAATCGGGCAGGATACGCTAAACCATGAAAAATTGCAGCAGCTGAGCGATGAAGAGATAAAGACGAAGCTGGACGAATGCGATGACGAACGTGTGTTTACCGTGTTTGAAGCGATTAAGCGCGGCATCTCCACGGTGTATATCCATGAGCGGACGAAGATTGATCTCTGGTTTTTGGCAAAATTGGAAAACCTGGCAATGCTGGAAAGCCGGCTGGCGGCGGAGCCGTTGGCCGAGGCGCTGTATCAAAAGGCCAAACACATGGGGTATCCGGATAAGGCCATTGAGCGTATTTCCGGGCAGAAGATTTTGAAAAAGGCACACCCGGTCTATAAAATGGTGGACACCTGCGCTGCGGAATTCAGCGCGGAAACGCCGTATTTCTACGCAACCTATGATAAGGAAAACGAGGCCACGCATTTTATTGCAGAGCAGCCGAGGGATAAAAAGACGGTAATCGTGTTCGGCTCCGGGCCGATTCGGATTGGGCAGGGCATTGAATTTGACTATTCTTCGGTGCACTGCGTATGGGCGCTGAAAAAAGCGGGCTATGAGGTTGTCATTGTAAACAACAACCCGGAAACGGTTTCCACGGATTTTGATACGGCGGATCGTCTGTATTTTGAGCCGCTGACCCCAGAGGACGTGCAGGGCATCATCGATACGGAAAAACCCTATGCTGCCGTGGTGGCCTTTGGCGGGCAGACGGCCATTAAGCTGACAAAATATATGGAAAGCATCGGCCTGAAAATTTTGGGCACGCAGGCAGACAGCATCGATATGGCAGAGGACCGTGAACGGTTCGATGAACTGCTGGAACGGCTGGAAATCAAGCGCCCCAAGGGGACCACGGTGATGACCACGCAGCAGGCATTGAAAGCGGCGGAAGAGATCGGTTATCCGGTGCTGATGCGGCCGTCTTATGTGTTGGGCGGACAGAATATGATCATCGCCTTCAATGAAAAGGACATTGAAGAATATATGGCGATCATTTTGGCGCAGCATATTGAAAACCCGGTATTGATTGATAAATATCTGATGGGCATTGAAATTGAGCTGGACGCCATTTGCGACGGCGAAGATATTTTGATTCCCGGCATTATGCAGCATGTGGAGCGCGCCGGCATTCATTCCGGCGACTCGATTGCCGTATATCCGGCCTGGCAGCTGGAGGATTCGATGATAGAGCGGGTGGTGGATTGCAGCAAGCGCCTGGCAGTGGAGATGAAAACGCTGGGCCTTGTGAACATTCAATATCTGATTTATCAGGGAGAATTGTATGTGATAGAGGTAAACCCGCGTTCTTCCCGTACCATTCCGTATATCAGCAAGGTAACGGGCGTGCCGATGGTGGACTTGGCCACGCGGGCGATGCTGGGCGAAAAGCTGGCGGACATGGAATACGGCACGGGGTTGTACCCCATCTCCCCGTATGTGGCGGTAAAGGTGCCGGTGTTCTCTTCGGAAAAACTGGTGGATGTGGATACGCACCTGGGGCCGGAAATGAAATCCACCGGCGAGGTGCTGGGCCTGGCCAACACCATGGAGGAAGCGCTGTATAAAGGCCTGGTGGCGGCGGGCTATCAGATGAAAAAATCCGGCGGGGTGCTGATGACCATTCGCAACACAGATAAACCGGAAATTGCGGAAATTGCAAAGGCGTTTTCCGAACTGGGCTTTACGCTGTATGCCACCAAGGGCACGGCGGAAGTGATTCAAAACGCGGGCATGGAAGTGGAGGTTGTGAAAAAGATCCACGAATCTGAAGAAAACGTGTTGACGCTGCTGGAAAGCGGCAAGGTGCAATATGTAATTTCCACCTCCAGCAAGGGGCGGATTCCCACGCGCGACAGCGTGCGCATTCGCCGTAAGGCTGTGGAGCGCGACATTCCCTGCCTTACGGCCATGGATACGGCCAATGCCCTGCTGGCGTGTTTGCGCAGCCGCTATTCCGGATACAGCACGGAATTGGTGGATATCAACCACATGCGCAAACACAAGGTGAGCCTGGAATTTGTGAAAATGCAGGGCTGCGCCAATGACTATATTTATTTCAACTGCTTTCACCAGCAAATTGATAACCCGGCGGGCTTAAGCGTGCAGTTGGCAGACCGGCATGTGGGCATCGGCGGCGACGGTGTGGTGCTGATGGGCCCCTCCGAAGTGGCGGACGCCAAAATGCGGATGTTTAACCGCGACGGCAGCGAAGGGAAAATGTGCGGCAACGCCATCCGCTGTGTGGCCAAATACCTGCATGACGAAAACATCGTAAACAAGATGGAAATGACGATTGAAACGCTGAGCGGGATAAAGACGGTGCGGCTGATAAAATACAACGGAGAAGTGAAACGCGCGCGCGTAGACATGGGCAAAGCCGAGCTTAAAAGCAGCCTGGTTCCGGTAAACCTGCCGGATGAAACGGTAATCGGAAAGACCGTGCAGGTGGCGGATGGAGAATATAGCATTACCTGCGTTTCCATGGGCAACCCGCATTGCGTGGTGTTTTGCGACTGGCTGGATACGCTGGAGATTGAAACGCTGGGGCCGAAATTTGAGTATGACCCGTTGTTTCCGGAGCGCACAAATACGGAGTTTGTAAAAGTGCTGGCGCCCAATGTGATTAAAATGCGTGTATGGGAGCGCGGCAGCGGAGAGACCATGGCCTGCGGCACGGGAGCCTGTGCGGCGGCCGTGGCGGCTGTGGAAAACGGCTATTGCCAAAAGGATTGTGATATTACCGTAAAACTGTTGGGCGGCGAACTGGTAGTTCGCTATACGAAGGATACGGTATATATGACGGGAAATACGGTGTTGGTGTATAAAGGAACCGTACAGCCATAAATGAAAAGGGAGCCCGGGGAATACCGGGTTCTCTTTTTTCATACAGTAAAAATAGGAAAGAAGAAAAGAATGGAAAAGAATAAAAAACGATAAGAAACAAAAGCAGAGGGAGCGTGAAAACAAAAAAACAATAGGAAAAACAAGCGGGAATTGTGAATTTTCCGGAGGAAATGCTTGTCATGCATGAGGGGGGCTGTTATAATATATATGGCTTAGAAGGAGCTGTTTTTAAGCCGTGTATGTTTTGAACCCTATTATATTTATATAAGGAGTGATTATCATGTTAGTAACCATGAAAGAAATCCTCGATCGCGCAAGCGCCGAAAACTACGGCGTTGCGGCCCCGAACGTCGGCACCGAACTGGATGCCCGTTGCGCTTTGGAAGCGGCGGAAGAGCTCAACGCTCCGATTATCTTGGACGTGGGCTTCAGCGCCAACCCGGATATCGTTTTCTATGGCAGCTTCTTGACCCGCTTGGCGGAATCTTCCACCGTGCCGGTTGCCATCAACCTGGATCATGGCGGCAGCTATGAAGAAGTTATGATGGCTCTGCGCGCCGGCTTTACCTCCGTAATGGTAGACCGTTCCGTGTTGCCGTATGAAGAAAACGTGAAAGAAGTTAGCGAAATCGTTAAGATTGCGCACGCCATGGGCGTAAGCGTTGAAGCTGAACTGGGCCATGTGGGCCAGGGCGACAACTATGCCGTAGACGGCAAAACCGCTTTGACCGATCCGCAGGAAGCGAAAAAATACATCGAAGAAACCGGCGTAGATATGCTGGCTGTTGCGGTGGGTACTGCGCACGGCGCATATGTAGGCACCCCGAAACTGCACTTTGATCGTCTGGAAGAGATCAAAAAGGTAACGGGTCATCCGTTGGTATTGCACGGCGGCTCCGGCTCCGGCGATGAAAACCTGCGCAAAGCTTGCCAGCTGGGCATCAACAAAGTAAACGTTTGCAACGACTTGATGCGTGCTGCTTGCGACACCGTCACCGCTGCTGACCTGAGCGGCAACGGCGCATACGGCCTGTGGGGCCTGATTCAGCAAGGCTGGAAAGCCCGCCTGAAAGAGTTGATCGAAGTATTCGGCGGCGTAGGCAAAGCTTGGACGGTAGCTCCGAAAGGCATGCCGAAAACCGGCGCAACCGATCTGGAAGAAAAATAAGCCAATTTCGGCTTGATAAAACGGCACGGATTTTCCGTGCCGTTTTTTTGTGCGAAAGATGGGGAGAAACAAAAAAACGGACAAAGAGGGGAGAAGTTAAAAGGGAGACAGGAGTGCGGCACAAAAACAACGGGGACGAGAACAAAGGAAAAAGACCGGACGACCGAATGCGAAAATTTATATGAAAATTTGTTCGGTGTGGAAAAACCATGAGACAAGGGGCAAAAGAAAAGACAAGGATTGCCAAAAAGAGATACCGGGAAGAAAATGACAGAAAGAATTGAAGAGGAAGTAAAGTGTACATGCAACAAAGCATAAAAGGATGATGGGAAATATTAAGGGGAGGAAGCCTGAAATAATTGCGCGGGGCGGCGTTGGCAAAATAGCAAGTGCTTTGTAAACGGAAATACACGGGCAAAGAAATCGCGGCAGAGAAACATTTACAGCGGGACAGAAAAAGATATAATAAACAGGAGACCAAAACGGAGGGGAAAAGGATGAAGGTAACGATTTGCTGTATCAATTCCAAATATGTGCATTCCTCCTTGGCCCCGTGGTATTTGGCGGCGGCGATGGAGCGATGCGCTTTTTGCCAAACACGGCTGGTGGAAGGCACGATCAATCAGCCGGTAGAACAAATTGTGGAAAAAGTGTTGGCGCAAACGCCGGATGCGGCGGCTTTTTGCTGCTATATTTGGAACATTGAAACGGTGCGGCAGGCGGTAACGGAGATAAAACAAAAGCGGCCGGGCTGTACGATTGTGTTGGGCGGGCCGGAGGTTTCCTTTTGCGCGGAGAAGATTTTGCGCGATTGGCCGCAGGTTTCGTATGTTTTGTGCGGCGAAGGGGAAGAGAATTTTCCGGCGCTGATGCAGTGTTTGGCCAAGGGGCGTTCGCCGGCGCACATTCCGGGGCTGGCCCGACGCGAGGCGGGAAACCGCGTATCGGTCAATGCGCCGGAGCCGTTGAAAAATCCGCCGCCCAGCCCCTACACAAAGGAGTATCTGGCTTCGTTGCAGGGGCGGATTGCGTATCTTGAAACATCGCGGGGTTGCCCGTTTTCCTGTTCGTTTTGCCTGTCCGGCGTAAAGGAAAAGGTGCGCTTTTTTGACTGGGAAACCTCCAAACAAAATCTGTTGCTTTTGGCAAACAGCGGCGCAAAAACGGTGAAATTCATAGACAGAACGTTTAATTGCCGGGCGGACAGGGCGTATGATTGGATTGCGTTTTTGATTGAAAATGCAGGGAAAGCCTTTCCGGTAGACGTATGTTTTCATTTTGAAGTGGCGGCGGATTTGTTTGATGAAAAAACGCTGGCTTTGCTGGCAACGGCCCCGGCGGGGTTGATTCAAATGGAAGCGGGGCTGCAAAGCTTTGACGAAAAAACGCTGGAAGCGGTGGACAGAAAAACCGATATAGAAAAGCTGACGGCGAATTTGAAAAAGATCATTGCGCCGCATAATGTGCATTTGCATATTGATTTGATCGCAGGGCTGCCGTATGAAGAGTATAAAACCTTTGGCCGCTCGTTTAATCGGGCATTTGCGCTGCGGCCGCACATGCTTCAGCTGGGATTTTTAAAAATGCTGCATGGGTCTAAGGTGAGGCGGCAGGCGGAAACGCTGCCGGAAATGCAGTATTGCTTTGGCGAACATCCGCCCTATGAGGTGCAGAGCAACCGCTGGATTGGCCGGGAGGAGCTGGCAAAGCTGCATGAGGTGGAAGATGCGCTGGAAAGAATGTACAACAGCGGACGCTTTTTATGCACGCTGGAATATGTGTTGCAGGCAACGGGCTGGGATGCTTTTTCGCTGTTTGAACGCTTTGGCGCCTATGCAAAGCAGCAAGGCGCGGCGGCCGGAACCGGGCTGGATGCGTATACGCTGTGGATAAAATGCTTTTTTGAAAAAGCGCCGGGCGTGGAGGCGGGGCGGTTGCGAGATTGCCTTGTGACAGACCGGCTGAGCTGCGATAATACAGGGCGGATTCCGCCGTTTTTACGGATAGAAGACAATCGGCTGAAAAAGGCCAAACGCCAAGCGCGAGTAAAGCTGGAAGCGCAAGGGAAAATCGGCGTAGCGCTGTTGTATGATCCGCTGCGCGTGGCGGCGTTTGACTATGCACAAAAAGACGTGATTACAGGGCGGTATGCCATGCAAATATTTGATTTGGAGGAGAACGATGAACCAACTGGAACAGGCCAGAAAAGAGATTAACGAAGTGGATGCGCAGATGGCGGCGCTGTTTGAGCGCAGGATGAAAGCGGCAGAGCAGGTGGCGGCGTACAAAAAGCAGAACGGGCTGCCGATTTTGGATGAAAGCCGGGAAAAAGCGGTGATTGAAAAGAATTTGCAGCGGATAGAACAGGATGTGTTCAAACCGTATTATCAATCGTTTTTGGAGCATTTGATGGCGTTGTCCAAAGAATATCAGGCAACGCTGATGGAAAAATAAAAGCGTTTAGCGTATTGCGGAAAAGGCGACGATGTTTGGATTGTCGCCTTTTTTGTATGGAGAAAACCGCTGATAACAGGGGATTGAACATGCGTGCTTTGTACGCAAAAAGAAGGAGAGGGGTAGCGGCTGAATGAAAAGCAAAATGGGGAAAGGAAGTAAAAGGCGAGGAAAGGGAAACAAACGCGGATAGAAAAACAACGGCATGCTTGCCGTGCGTGGAAAACGACATGATTTTCCGTACAATTGGCGGTTTGTTTATTTTTTATACCGGAGAAAGCCGGAAGCTTTATCCCAAAAGGAAAGTGCAGGCCGAACAGACGGATAGAAAGAAAAAGAAAAACGGCATAATCCAAAGGACCATGCCGTTTTGTGTTAGAGAAAATGATTTGATTATACCTCGTCCGAAGGCGTCGGCGCGTAGGAATGCGACGGGGACGTCGCAGGCGTATGTGTCGGTGTATGCGTCGGCGTCGGGGTTGCGGGCACAGGCGTGGGCGTGTGCGTCGGTTTTACGGTATGCGTCGGCGTCGGGGTTGCGGGCGTAGGCGTATGCGTAGGCGTATGCGTCGGCTCTACATAACCGCGATACGGGTTATTGGCGGCGGGGTCGGTAGGATCCCAGCCGCGGTATTGCGAGCCGCTGGCCAAAGCCGGCTTGGAACCGCGCGGGCCGCTGCCGGAAACGATTTCCACCGTGGAGCCGCTGGCCACGTTGCTGTAAATCCAGTAAGCATCGCCGCACAACAGACGGATGCAGCCGTGGGAAGCTTTGCGCCCCAGTTTTTTATAAGTAGTTTCGTTTAAGGTGGACGGATCACCGTTTACTTTATAGAGAATGGAATGGAACAAAATACTGCCGGTGATGCGGCTGCAATATTGCCCATATACGCCGCCCATCAAGGAATGCCAGCGGTATTTGCCCTGCAATTTAAACGTGCCCTGCGGCGTGGCGCCGCCCGTGCCGGTAGAACAGATCATGGAGCGCACCAATCTGTCATACGCAGTGCCGGAGCTGTTGAGCCCATACACACAAACGCTCTGGCTGCCCAGATAAACGCGAACCAGATACGGTTTGGAAGAATTTGCGGGGATGGGCGTGGCGCTGGCGCTCGGTGAAGAGCTTACTCCCGGTGAAGCAGAGGCTGTAAGAGCCGGGTCAACCGCTTCCGGTGTTTCGTCCGGATTGTCGGTGATTTCAGGCGCCACCTCATCGGCAACAGAACTGGTCGGATCTAGACCTACATCGGCGGCTCCGACGGAGAAAACTCCGGAAAACTTTAACACGGCCGCCACGGCCAAAAGGACGATCAGAATAAGAATCCCATAGTACTTTTTTACCAATTGCATTTTGTTCCCCCGCAATACGATTAAGATGTGTTTATTATTATAACGCTATTTTATGATAAGATTCAATGAAAGTTTGAAGAATATAAAAGAAAATATAAGAGGGCCGAGAAAAGAAAAATTTCAAAAAAGATATTGACAAGAAAATGATCTGGGCATATACTTTGGAAAAACTCATTGACGGAAGGATGGAGCAAGAGCGATGGTTCAACAATTGCAGAATACAATGAACTATACCTATTACTTTAACTTCCGGGGCTTTTATTTTAGCGCTGGCTATTTTACGTTTGCCAATAACTGTCATTCAATGAGTGCTTATAAAATGCAGGGGGCTTAAAAGCAAAGGAAAGTTGCCCCGTAATGTATGAAAACAAAGGAGAGCTCATTGAAGAGCTCTCCTTTTTATTTTAGGTTTAGGAGGAACCAACCATGATCGTTATCTTGAAAAGCACGGTGGAACAAAAGGAAATTGACAAGCTGACAGAGTCTCTGGAGGGGCAGGGCGTACAGGTAAACCCGGTATACGGCAAAGAACGGATCATTCTGGGTCTGGTGGGGGATACCAGAAAGATAGACTCGAGCCGCATTGAGGCAAACCGCAATGTGGAGCGCGTGGTACATGTGGCGGAGCCGTTCAAAAAGGCCAACCGCATGTTTCATCCGGAAAACACGGTGTTAAACGTGGCCGGGCAGGAAATCGGCGGCAAAAAACTGATGATGACGGCCGGCCCCTGCTCTGTGGAATCGGAAGAACAGATTGTAGAGATTGCCAAGCAAGTGAAACAGGCCGGCGCCGGCTTTTTGCGCGGCGGCGCATTCAAACCCCGTACCTCCCCCTACGCTTTTCAAGGATTAAAATATGAAGGACTGGAACTGTTAAAATTGGCGAGAAAGGAAACCGGGCTGCCGATTGTAACGGAACTAATGGCGCCGCATGATATTGAACGTTTCGTGGAGGATGTGGATATCATCCAGGTGGGCGCGCGCAACATGCAAAACTTTGATTTACTGCGCGAACTGGGCAAAACCAGAAAGCCGATCTTGCTCAAACGCGGGCTGTCCGCCACGATTGAAGAATGGATGATGAGCGCGGAATACATTTTGGCAGGCGGCAATGAAAACGTAATTCTTTGCGAACGCGGCATCCGTACGTTTGAAAATTACACCCGCAACACGCTGGATTTGAGCGCGATTCCCGCGGTGAAAAAGCTCAGCCATCTGCCGGTGATTGTGGACCCCAGCCATGCGGCGGGCAAATGGTGGATGGTGGATCCGCTATCCAAAGCGGCGGTGGCCGTTGGGGCGGACGGCTTGATTATCGAAGTGCATAACAACCCGGTAGCAGCGCTGTGCGACGGGCAGCAATCCATCAAGCCCTCCAAATACAAAGCGCTGGTGGATGAATTACGCACCATTGCCCAGGCCGTAGGACGCGAAATCTAAGGGAAGTACGATGAAAACCAAACTGCATGTAAATTTAGCGGAAAACAGCTATGATATTCAAATTCAGGCGGGCCTGCTGGACGATATTGCAGCGCCGCTGAGCCAGGTATACCGGGGCGAAAAGGTGTTTGTGATCACGGATAAAAACGTGGATGCTCATTACGGCGAAAAGATAATAGCTTCGTTGACAAAGGCGGGCTACACAGCGGAAAAGCTGGTTCTGGAGCCGGGAGAAGCCACCAAGGCATTTTCAACGATGCCGGGTGTATATACGGCCATGGCAAACGACAAACTGACCCGCAAGGATTTGGTATTGACGCTGGGCGGCGGCGTGGTAGGGGATTTGGGCGGCTTTGCCGCCGCCACCTACCTGCGCGGGCTGCCGTTTGTGCAGGTGCCCACCTCGCTTTTGGCGCAGGTGGACAGCTCTGTGGGCGGAAAAGTGGGCGTGGATCTGCCGCAGGGGAAAAACCTGGTGGGCGCGTTTTATCAGCCAAAGGCGGTATTTATCGACCCAAACAGCTTGCAGACGCTGTCGGACCGCTTTTTTAAAGACGGGATGGCAGAAGTGATTAAATATGGCTGCATTGAAAACGAAACGTTTTTTTCGGAACTGGAAGTTCTTGCTACGCGTAGCCGGGCGATGGAGGTTATGCCACACATCATTGCCACCTGTGTGGATATCAAGCGCCAAATGGTGGAGCAGGATGAGCGGGATATGGGCCTTCGCATGCTGTTGAATTTTGGCCATACCATAGGGCATGCGGTGGAAAAATGCCATAACTTTGCGGATTATACGCACGGAGAGGCCGTGGCCATCGGCATGGTGGAAATGACAAAAAGGACAGAGCGCCACGGCATTACCCAGGCGGGCACGGCAGCGCGGATAGAGCGGCTTTTAACCCGCTTTGGCCTGCCGGTCTGCGATGAACAGGCGGACTTTACGCGCATTGCCGAAGCGGTTACAATGGATAAAAAGAATTTGGGCAAGACGCTGAAAATCGTGACGCTATCGCGGCTGGGCAAGGCGATGCTGGTGGATACGGATGCGTCGTTTCTGGAGTGGTAAAACATGGGGCAAAAGACAATACAGCCGGCAAAGTTGAAAGGCAGCGTGAAGGTGCCTCCGTCCAAAAGCATGGCGCACAGAGCCATTTTATGCGCCGCGCTGGCAAATGGGCAAAGCACGGTATCCAATATTGATTTTTCCGATGATATTTTGGCAACGATGGATGCGATGCAAGCCCTGGGTGCAAAAATAGAGAAAAAGGGAAACAGCTTGGAGATTTGCGGCATAGGGCCAAAAAGCGAGCGGCAGAAAAACAGACGGATTGATTGTAAAGAATCTGGCTCCACGCTGCGGTTTTTAATTCCCGTTGCGCTTTGCTTTGAAGGCGGCACGCAATTTGTGGGCCGGGGAAACCTGGGCAAACGGCCGCTGAATGTATATACTGAAATTTTTGATGAACAGGGCATTGCGTACAAAGCCGAAGGGCCATTGCTGGATTTTACGGTATCCGGCCGGCTGAAACCGGGCAAATTCAAATTGCGCGGCGATGTAAGCAGCCAATTTATCACGGGCCTGCTGTATGCCTTGCCGCTGTTGGAAGCGGATTCGGAAATTGAAATTACCACGCATTTGGAATCGAAAAACTATATAGATTTAACGCTTTCTGCGCTAAAGGATTTTGGTATCCATGTGGAAAACCGGGCGTATAAAACGTTTTTGGTGCCGGGAAACCAAACCTATAAAGCGGGAAATTACAGGGTGGAAGGCGATTTTTCCCAAGCGGCTTTTTTCCTTTGTGCAGACGCGCTGGGGTCAAGTGTGGAAGTGCAGGATTTGGCACAGGATTCTTTGCAGGGGGATCGGGCGGTTTTGGAAATTTTGCAGCGGATGGGCGCTGAGGTATCCCGCCGGGAAACGGGCCTGTGCTGCCGGGCCGATGCGCTTTCTGCTACGGAAATAGACGCCTCGCAGTGCCCGGATATTATTCCGGTTGTGGCGGTTGTGGCGGCGCTGTGCAAAGGAACCACGCGGATTTACAATGCCGGCAGGCTGCGCATAAAAGAATGCGACAGGCTGCATGCCATATGCAGCGAATTGACAAAACTGGGCGCGCAAATGACCGAACAGCAGGACAGCATTTTGATTTGCGGCGTGGATAACTTTACGGGCGGCACGGTCTGGAGCCATAAAGACCATCGAATTGCCATGATGCTGGCCATTGCGGCCACCCGGGCACAGAAGACAGTGACGATTGAGGATTGGGAATGCGTTTCCAAATCCTATCCGCATTTTTTTGAGGACTATGCAATGCTGGGAGGAAATTGCCAATGAGCGGACAATGGGGACAAAACTTGCGCGTATCCATTTTCGGAGAATCGCACGGCGCCGGCATTGGCGTGGTGATCGATGGGCTGCCCAGCGGCCTGGCGCTGGATTGGGATCAAATCCGGCAGGAGATGAAACGGCGCGCGCCGGGGCAAAACGCCATGTCTACCGCGCGGCGGGAGGCGGACGAGCCGCAGGTGTTAAGCGGTTTTTTCAACGGCTATACAACGGGCACGCCGCTGTGCGTGACCATTGCAAACACCAACACGCGAAGCAAAGATTATGCCAATTTGAACGACACCGTTCGCCCGGGGCATGCCGATTATACGGGCTATATACGGTATGATGGCTATAACGACTACCGCGGCGGCGGGCATTTTTCCGGGCGGATCACGGCGCCGTTGGTGTTTTGCGGCGCTGTATGCAAGCAGCTCTTAGCGCAGAAAAACATTTGGATCGGCGCGCACATACAACAGATTCATGCTGTGCAGGATAAGCCCATGACGCAGGCGCATTTAACAAAAGCGCAGTTTGCGCATTGGCAAACGCAGACGCTGCCGACCGTGGACCAAGGCGCGGCGGAGAAAATGGAACAGGCCATTGCAGCGGCAAAGGGAAACGGCGATTCCGTAGGCGGCATTGTGGAATGCGCGGCGATCGGGCTGCCGGCCGGCGTGGGCGATCCGTTTTTTGATTCGGTGGAATCGGTTTTATCCCATTTGTTTTTTTCGGTGCCGGCGGTCAAAGGGGTGGAATTCGGCCTTGGGTTTGCCATGGCGGCCCTGACGGGTTCCGTATGCAACGACCCGTATACCTTTGAACAGGGAAAAGTGAAAACAACCAGCAACCACAATGGCGGCATTTTGGGCGGCATTACAAACGGCATGCCGGTGGTGTGCCGGGTGGCCATTAAGCCGACGGCCTCGATTGCCAAAGAACAGAAGACGATTTCGCTTGTCAACCAAACGGATACGACGCTGGTGATAAAAGGACGGCATGACCCCTGCATTGTGCAGCGCGCCGTGCCGGTGATCGAGGCGGCCATGGCGATCGGGCTGACGGATCTATTGTTGGCCTATGCCGGGCGCACGGGGTGGAAAACGATATGAAACAAAGCTATGCATTGATCGGCGAAAAACTGTCGCACAGCGTATCACCCTGCATTCACGAGGCGGTGTTTGAGGCCTTGGGGAAAACCGCCCGCTATGATTTGATGGAAATTCCCCGCCGTTTTGAAGGGCATATTGTGCAAAAACTTTGGCATGAAGGAATTAGCGGCGCCAATGTGACCATTCCGTATAAGCAGACGGTGATTCGGCAACTGGACGAATTGTCGCCGGAGGCGGCCAAGATCGGGGCGGTAAACACCATTACCCTGCGGGACGGAAAATTTTACGGAGATAATACGGACTATACCGGATTTGGGAAAATGCTTGCCCACAGCGGAATCGAAATGCAGGGCAAAGTGGCGGCCGTGCTGGGCGCGGGCGGCGCTGCCAAAGCGGTGGTGGCGTATTTATTGGATCACGGCGTAAAAACGCTGTATATGGTCAGCAGGCAGGCGCAGAAAAAAACGGGTTTTGAGCAAAAGGCGCTGCGATGGATTTCCTATGAAACGCTGGCCACTCTTTCCGGAGATTTGCTGGTAAACTGCACGCCGGTAGGGATGTATCCGAACCAGGGCGTATCGCCGGTGGAAAAACAAACGGTGGCGAATTTTGATGCGCTGGTGGATTTGATCTATAACCCGCGGGAAACGGAATTTTTGCGCCTGGGCAGAGAATGCGGCAAGCGCACCTGCGACGGATTGTATATGCTGGTGGCGCAGGCCGTGCGCTCGGAAGAAATTTGGCAGCAATGCGAAATAGACCCGCAGTTGACCTTGCGCATCTATCAGGCGCTGGACAAGAGGCTGCGCGAACCGCAAAAAACGAACATTGTTTTGATCGGCATGCCGGGCAGCGGCAAGACCTCCATCGGTAAACGCACAGCGCGGATGCTGGGCTATACGTTTATGGATATGGACGATTATGTGGAAAAGCTGGCAGGGCAGAGCATTCCCGCGTTGTTTGAACAGGGAGAAGGCGTGTTTCGCGACTGGGAAACCGAAGCGTGCCGGGCGCTTGCAAAAACACAGCATACCGTAATTGCCTGCGGCGGCGGCGTGGTGCTGCGGCCGGAAAATCTGGAGATTTTGAAACAAAGCGGCACGGTGTATTTTTTGGATCGGCCGGTGAAAAACATTGCCGAAGACATTCGCCTGTCTACCCGGCCGCTGCTAAAACAGGGCAAGCAGCGCTTGTATGAACTGTATGAACAGCGGGCGGAACTGTATAAAAACGGGGCGGATGAAATCATACCAAACCGCGGCAGGGTGCAGCAAACGGTAAAACAACTGGTGAAAAGCATAAAGCGGAGGGAAGCGTTGCTATGAAATTGATGGTGCTCAACGGCCCGAATTTGAATTTTTTGGGCATTCGGGAAAAACAGGTGTACGGCACGATGCAATATGAAGATGCGTGCCGGTATATCACAGAGCAGGCAGAGATGCTGGGGCATACGGTAACGGTGCTGCAATCCAACAGCGAAGGGGCGCTGATCGATGCTTTGCAGCAGGCGTATTATGATAAGGTAGAGGGCATTGTTATTAACCCCGGCGCGTATACCCATTACAGCTATGCGCTGCACGATGCAATCAAGGGCAACGGGATTCCGACGGTGGAGGTGCATCTTTCCAATATACACGCCAGGGAAGCGTTTCGGCGCACGTCGGTTACGGCGCCGGCCTGTATCGGGCAGATCTGCGGGTTTGGCGTGTTTGGGTATGTGATGGCCATGCAGGCGTTGGCCCAGCATAGAAAGGAAGAAAAGGCATGAATATTGTCATTGTCGGCCTGGGCGTAATCGGCGGTTCGTTTGCGTTGGCACTGCAAAAGGCGGGCTATACGGAGGTGTACGGCGTGGACACCAACGAACAAACGCTGGAAAAAGCCGAAAAAATGGGCGTGATTCAAAAGGGATGCACCACGGGCAAAGAATTTTTCCCCCAAGCGGATCTGATTATCTTGGCGATTTATCCCAAGCTGATTCGTTCTTTTGTGGAGGAAAACCAGACGCTGTTTAAGCCGGGCTGCGTTGTTACGGATACGACGGGCATCAAAAGCCCGTTTATCAACGAGATTACCCGAGCGCTGCCGGACGATGTGGATTTTGTCTTTGGCCACCCGATGGCGGGCAGAGAGAAAAAGGGAATTGATTTTGCCAGCGCGGAGGTGTTTCAAGGGGCAAATTATTTAATTACCCCTACGCCGCGCAACAAGGAAGAGAACCTGCAAAAGATTGAAACGCTGGTGCGCCGGCTGGGCTTTGGCCGGGTGCGGCGGATCACGCCGGCATTTCATGATGAAATGATCGCGTTTACTTCGCAATTGCCGCACGCTATGGCGGTGGCGCTAATCAACAGCGACGAAGAAGGGCGGGATACCGGCAGCTTTATTGGAGACAGCTACCGGGATTTAACGCGCATTGCCAACATCAACGAAACGCTGTGGAGCGAACTGTTTTTGGGAAACAAGAAAAACCTGCTGCGGACGATTGAAAACTTTGAAAAGCAGCTGGATTTGATAAAAACGGCCATTGAAAACGACGATACGCAGGCGCTAACGGTGTATTTTAAAACCTCCACAAAACGGCGGGAATTGCTCAATCGCTAAAGGAAGCCCGGGCTTCCTTTTTTCATAGGGAAAAGCTGGCGGGAAAAGCAAAAACAGACTATAATGAGGAAAACATGAGGAGGTGCGGCTGTATGCAGGAAATACAAACACTGCGCGATTGGATAAAGCAGGCAAAGAGAATCGTCTTTTTCGGCGGGGCAGGGGTGTCTACGGAAAGCAACATTCCGGATTTTAGAAGCGAAGACGGTTTGTATCATCTTTCCTATCAATATCCGCCGGAGACCATTTTAAGCCATACGTTTTTCATGCGACAGACCGAGGAATTTTTTCGGTTTTATCGGGATAAGATGCTGTATTTGGATGCCCGACCCAATGCGGCGCATAAGGCGTTGGCAAAATGGGAACGCGAAGGAAAATTACAAGGCGTAATTACGCAAAACATTGACGGTTTGCACCAAAAAGCGGGCAGTAAAACGGTGATAGAGCTGCACGGCTCGGTATTGAGAAATTATTGCATGCGCTGCGGAAAATTTTACCCGGCAGAGGAGATTTTGCATAGCGAGGGCGTGCCGAGATGCAGCTGCGGCGGCATCATAAAGCCGGACGTGGTGTTGTATGAAGAAGCGCTGAGCCAGGAAAACCTGGAGACGGCGGTGCAGATGATTCAATCCGCAGATGTATTGATTGTAGGCGGCACGTCGCTGGCGGTATATCCGGCAGCGGGGCTGATTGATTATTACAGAGGGCATCGGCTGGTGTTGATCAACAAAGCGCCGACCCCGTATGACAGGAAAGCGGATCTTTTGATTGCGGGGAAAATCGGCGAGGTCTTAAAAGGCGTTGCAGAGGAGGTATAAAAAATGGAACATCAGAATAAACCGCGAATTGCCGTGGTGGGCGCAGGCGCCATCGGCGGCATTACGGCGGCGTATTTGGCCAAAGCGGGCTATGATGTGCACCTGGTATGCAAGCATGAAGAAATCGCCCAAAAGGCCAACGGCACAGGGTTGGAAATCAGCGGCGTAAAGGGAGAAGAGGAGATCCGCGTTTCCTCCGTATGCGAAATTGAACAGCTGGAAGGGATGTTTTCCCTGTGTTTGATTGCAACCAAGGCGTATGACATGCCGGAAGCAGCCAGGAAAATGCTGCCGCGTTTAACGGAAGATGCGCTGGTGGTTTCCATGCAAAACGGCATTTGCACCGATGCGCTGTCTGCCGTGGTGGGCGAAGAAAAAACCGTGGGCTGCGTGATCGGCTGGGGCGCTACCATGCATGCGCCGGGCGTATTGGAGATGACAAGCGAAGGCGAATTTATCATCGGCAAACTGCAAAAAGGGCATACGGCAGAGCTGGCGGTGTTAAAACAGGCGCTGACGGCGGTGGTGCCCACCGTTGTGACGGATGATATTTTAAGCGAATTGTATTCCAAATTGATTGTAAACGCCTGCATTACTTCGCTGGGCGCGATTTGCGGGCTGCACTTGGGCGAAATGATGAAAAGGAAACAGGCGCGCAAAATCTTCTTGGCGATCATCGCGGAAGCGATGCAAACGGCCGACGCCATGCAGCTGCATGTGCCGCCGTTTGGCGGAAAGTTGGATTATTATAAGCTGATGCGCGGGCAATCGGCTTTGGATAACCTGCGGCGGCATATGATGATTCGCATTGTGGGAATCAAATACAAACGGTTGAAATCTTCCAGCCTACAATCGCTTGAGCGCGGACGGCCGACGGAAATTGATTATTTCAACGGATATTTGGCGGACAAGGCGGAGCAAAACGGGCTGAAAGCGCCGGTAAACCGCAGACTTTGGGAAATGGTAAAGGAAATAGAACAGAAAAAACGCAAGATCGAGGAGAAGAATCTATACGACCCGGTGTTTCAAACGCTATAAGAAAAAAGCGGCGCAAAACAGCGCCGCTTTTTATATGGAGGGAAAATAAGGATAGAGATTAGAAGGGGATCAAAGGTCCACCTTTTCATAGCGCCGAACGGAAAGACGGCAGGAAAAAACAGTTGCACAGCCATAAAAGACAAGGCCGGCCAGCAATAGGGGAATTTGAGAGAGCAGATGCCGGGGCACAAGGCTGTCCATCCACAACAGGGCGGGGAGGTGTGCCAAAAGCTCCGTTATAAGCATGCAGCCCACAACGGGGATCATAGCCAGAAAAAAGGCTTTGCCCGCTTTATAGCCGGTTTTATAAAAGGCGGGGAAAAAGACAAGATTGTAAACGCCATAGAGGATAAACCCGATTCCAAACCAGGCAACGGTGGGGTCCAGGCCAACGGGGTTGTTTGGAATGTGAAGCCAAAACCGCAACAGGGCAAATACGAGCGCGATGCAAAGCTGGGTAAGCTGCGCGCAGCAGACCAGGCGAAATTTGGAAACGACGATCTCGCTTTTTTTCACAGGGAGCAGGGCGGTAAACCAGGCGTCGTTGGTCTCCCGGGCATACATAAACGAAATATAGGGCGCCAAGCACCCGAACAAAAACACAACGGTATAAGGGTAGGCGGGCGCCAAAACCAAACAGCCGAGCAGCGTGAAAACAAAAAAGGTGGGGTGGACGGCCAGCGCCAGATCCTTATAAAGCAGTTTCATCCCAGGTGCTCCTTTCTGTGCGCAGCATGATTTGTTCCAGCGTCAAAGGCGCGGTATCCTCCGGATGCTGCAAATGGGCAAAGGACTGCAAAAAGGTTTGTTTCTCCGCAGACTGAAGAACGCGGCCGTTTTGCAGATAGGTAATGTCGTCTGCGCAGCGATCCAGATCCGAAGTGATGTGGGTGGAAAACAAAATGCTCTTTTGCCCGTCGGCTACGACTTGGCGGAAAATATGCAAAAGCTCGTCGCGGGAAACGGGGTCCAACCCGCTGGTGGGTTCATCCAAAATCAATAATTTGGCATGATGGGACAAGGCCAGGGCCAACAGGTATTTGACCTTCATGCCGTTGGAAAGCTCTTTGAACTTTTTGTTTTCCTCCAAAGCAAACCGATGCAGATAGGATTCGTAGCGTGTTTGATCCCAATTTTGATAAAACCGGCGGACCACGGACGTGATGGCGGACAGCTTTTTCAACGGATAAAAATCAATGCCGCCGAAAACGATGCCGATGGCTTGTTTAAGTTCCGTTTCGTTTTGAAAATAGTCTTGCCCAAAGGCAAAAACCTGCCCGCAATCCGGCCGGGACATATGCAAAAGGCATTTCAATGTGGTGCTTTTGCCGGCACCGTTTTTGCCGATCAGCCCCATCACGCGGCCGGGCGCGATGGAAAAACACACATCCTCCAAGGAAAAGGAAGGATAGCGTTTGGAAAGATGTGTAACGGAAAGAAGAGAATTCATCAGCGTGTTTCTCCCGGGCCGGCATTTGGCGTTTCGGACAGATTCAGGGCAACACTGAAAAATTCCGCCGCTTTTAGAAAGGTGTTGCCGTGCATCAGCGCAAGACCGCCGGTGATGGGGTCTTCATCGCCCAAAACAACGAGCAGATCGCCGGGCTGAATGCCGAATAAATCGCGCGCTTTTTTGGGCAAAACGATTTGCCCGCGTTCGCCCACTTTCACTGCGCCAAACAGATGCTTTCCTTTGGGCGGAATGGATACGGATTCTTTGGCTTGATCAAAATGCAGCAAATCATCAACGGAGACATTGTATAAATCGGCCAGGGCGTCGCAGTTGACCAAATCCGGCGTGGTTTCGCCGATTTCCCATTTGGCAACCGCCTGGCGGGACACGCCGATTTTTTCTGCCACGTCTTCTTGAGAATAGCCGTGATGCTTACGCAGCACGGAAAGATTTTGCGCAATGCAAAGGGTATGATTTTTCATATTTATCCTACCTCCATGCCAACATTATAGCGGCTTTTCAAAAGGTTTCTACCAATATAAGTTGACAAAATCTGTTCGTTTTGGTTGCAAAAAAGCCGGCCTAAAAAGGCCGGCATAAAAGAGGAAGATCAATTTTCAAGGGATTTAGAGAGCTTGCGGCGCAGGGGCACCTCATCTTCGCTTTTGCAGAGAATGGTGAGCATATCGCCCGGCAGGATAACGGTATCGCCATGGGGAATGAGGGTTTCTCGGCCACGGACGATATTGGTAATCAGGCAATCTTTGGGCCAATGCACCTGCTCAATTTTTTTCCGGCAGACAAAGCTTCCAAATTGTACGGTAAGATCCAGAAAAATGCGTTCTTCCGGGTGGGCTGCCTGATAGCGGGCAGGCTTGATTCTGTCCAGCAAAGATTCATAAATCGGCGCGCTGTGGCAAAGATCGGCGGCGATATAGGCGCACAGGCAGACAACGGATAAACTGAGCAGCTGCGTTAAAGAGCCGGACATTTCCACGATTAGGATGATGCCGGTCAGCGGTGCGCGCACAATGGCGGTAAACATGCCGGCCATGCCCAACAGCATAAAATTGACGGCATAGGTTTCCGGCACAACGCCGCAGAGGATGGCAAGCCGCCCAAACAGCGCGCCGCCCAAAGCGCCCAGCACCAGCAGCGGGAAGAAGATGCCGCCCGGCGCGCCGCTGCCGTAGCTGATCATGGAAAAGACAAACTTTGCCACCAGCAAAACGGCCACCAACCCCAACGCATATTCGCCGTGCAGCAGCGCTTCGATCATGCTGTGGCCGCCGCCCAAAACCTGCGGAAGCGTGAGCCCAAACAGCCCGGCAAAGGCAAAGGGAATCATCATTTTAACCGGTTCCGGCCAATGGATTTTTCCGTACAGCGTTTGACTGAAGAGCAATATGCGGTTATAAAATGCGCCGAACAGCCCCAACAAAGCGCCGAAGGCCAGCAGCGAAAGATAATAGGAAATCGGCATAACCTGTACCGGCGCTGCGGAAAATGTGCTGTGCATGCCGACGAATAATTTGCTGACAACATCCGCCGTGACGGCAGAGGACATGGCGCTGAGCAACACTTTGGGATTGAAGTTTTTATGCACTTCTTCCAGCGCAAACAGCACGCCGGCCAGCGGTGCGTTGAACGCAGCGGCCAGCCCGGCGCAGGCACCACAGGTGATAAGATATTTTTCTTCGGTGCGGTTTCTGTGAAAAGTCTGGGAAATACCTTGCCCGCAATTGGCCCCCAGCAAAATGGAGGGGCCTTCTCTGCCCAAAGACAGCCCGCCAAAAATGGCAAGGCAGCCGCCCAAAAACTTTTTATAAAGGATTTTCCACCAGGGCAGCTCGAAATAGCCGGTCAGTTGCCCTTCCACCTGGGGAATGCCGCTGCCTTTGATCATCGGCTCTTTTTTTGTTAAAAAGCCGACGCAAACACCCAGTGCCAGCAACCCGGCAAAGAGAACAACGATTTGCCAGGGGCTTTGCGCCCATCCGAAAACAAACCGGCAGATTTTTTCGCTGTATGTTAAGGCAAAGCGATAGGCAACGGTAACAAGGCCGGCGACAAGGCCGACCAGAATGCCTTGTAAAATAAGACGATAACGGTATTTTTCCTGAAGTGTTTCTCGCAACGGCTGACGCAATTTCATAGCGGCTTCCCCTTTTTCATAGATAACCAAAACCCAGTATAAGCCCGAATGACAAAAGCGGCAACGGACAGAGCGAAATTTTTGCAAAGAAAAAAACGGCCTTAGCCGCCTTTTTTCTAAAAGAATCATTTTTCCTTGCCGAATTTCATGTCGGCAAAGGTGATGATGAGATCCACACAATGATCCAAGCCGATGCTGTCGCTACGCAAGCTTAGATCATAGTTTTCCGCACGACCCCATTTCTTTTCGGAATAATAGCGATAATAGGTGGCGCGCTGCTTATCGATTTTCAAAATTTCATCGCCGGCTTTGGCAGCGGGCAGGCCGTATTGTTCGGTGGAGCGCTTGATACGGCTGGCCAAATCGGAATGGACAAAAACGTTTACGCAATCTTTGCGGTCACGCAGGACATAATCCGCACAACGACCGACGATGACGCAGGGGCCTTGATCCGCCACTTTGCGGATGATGTTGGATTGCGCCAGGAAAATCTTGTCGTTGAGGGGCAGATCCTGCATGGCGGTGCTGTTGCCAAACATGGACAGGTTATAAAACCAGTTGTTTGTGTGTTCATCCACATGCTCAAACAATTCCGCTTCGTATCCGCTTTCCTTAGCGGCCATATCGATCAGGGCTTGATCGTAAAAAGGAATGCCCAGTTTTTCGGATAGCTTTTGTGCGATCAAACGGCCGCCGCTGCCGTATTGGCGGGAGATGGTAATGATTGCTTTATTCATGAGATCAAACCTCGCTTTCTACAACTTATTGGCCAAACCTTGGCTGATTGTATTTGCATTATGCTTTGTTTTGGGAAAAAAGTCAAATGATCCCGGGTATTTTATATATATTTGTTGAAAGTGGGCCGGGAACAATATACAATAATGAAGCATCTCAAAATATGTAAAAAAATCCTTTCTGTTTGTTTGCCTATGCGAAAAACCGGAAGGGATTTATTAAGTCTCAAAGAATGCCGAACGCAAAAGGGAGGAAGCGGAATGGAAGAAAACCGGACGATGGAAACAAGAAAAGAAAACAAAATGGGGGTAATGCCGGTAGGGAAGTTGTTAATCAACGTATCTTTGCCGATGATGATCTCCATGTTTGTGCAGGCTCTATATAATGTAGTGGACAGCATATTTGTAGCGCAGGTGGGCGACAGTGCGCTGGCGGCGGTATCGCTGGCATTTCCGGTGCAGATGCTGATGGTGGCCGTGTCCGTAGGCACGGGCGTGGGCATTAACTCGCTGTTATCCAGAAGGTTGGGGGAAAAGCGGTTTGATGATGCCAACAAAGCGGCGACAAACGGCGTGTTTTTGTGCGTGGCCAGTTCTGTAGTGTTTGCGCTGTTCGGGCTGTTTTTTGCAACCCCCTTTTTCAGGGCGTTTACGGCAGACGAAACCATTGTGCAAATGGGCGTGCAGTATTTGAGCATTTGCACCATTTTCAGCCTGGGCGTATTTGTGCAGGTGGCAATGGAACGCATTTTGCAGGCCACGGGCGTGACGATTTACAACATGCTCATGCAGGGCGCAGGCGCCATTACCAACATTATTTTGGACCCCATTTTGATCTTCGGCTGGTTTGGCTTGCCGGCCATGGGCGTGGCGGGCGCCGCCATTGCTACGGTAATCGGCCAGTTTGTGGCGATGGGCCTGGGCATCCTCTTCAACATTAAAAAGAACCATGAAGTATCCATGAGCTTTAAAGGCTTTAAGCCGGACGGGCGGATCATCGGAGAGATTTATAAAGTGGGCGTGCCGTCCATCATCATGCAGGCCATCGGCAGCGTGATGAATATCGGGATGAACAAGATTCTCATCATGTTTAACGCAACGGCGGTGAACGTGTTCGGCGTATACTTTAAGCTGCAAAGCTTTATCTTTATGCCGGTGTTCGGGCTGACAAACGGGATGATTCCCATTGTGGGCTACAATTACGGCGCACGGAAAAAAGAGCGGATCAAAGGAACGATTCGATACAGCATTTTGTTTGCGCTGGCGATTATGGCGGTAGGCACGTTTTTATTCCAGGCCTTCCCGGAAATGTTCCTGTCGTTGTTCAACGCTTCGCCGGAGATGATAAGAATCGGTACGTTTGCGCTTAGAATCATCAGCTTAAACTTTTTGCCGGCCGCGGTGGGCATTGTGATGTCCTCCGTATTTCAAGCGGTGGGCAACGGGGTTTTAAGCATGATCCTTTCCATCACGCGGCAGGTTGGCGTGCTGCTGCCGGTGGCATATGTGTTTGCGCATACCATCGGGTTGGACGCCGTATGGTGGGCCTTCCCGATTTCCGAAGTGGTTTCCTTTATCGTGTGCCTTACGATGTATCGGTATGTAAACAACAAATATTTCAAAAACCTGAGCCCGGTGCATGAACAGGGGCAGGCGGAGCCGATCGCGGAATAAAAAGGAGAAACGGGCATGATGAAATTGATTTCCTGGAATGTAAACGGATTAAGGGCCTGCATGAACAAAGGGTTTTTGGATTTTTTCGACGACCAACAGGCGGATATTTTCTGCATACAGGAAACAAAGATGCAGCAGGGGCAGGCAGAGGTGCCGACCGAGGGCTATTTTCAATATTGGAACAGCGCGGAGAAAAAGGGCTATTCCGGCACGGCGGTGTTTTGTAAAAAAGAGCCTTTGTCCGTTTCGTATGATCTGCACAAGCCGGAGCACACCGGCGAAGGGCGGGCCATCACGCTGGAGTTTGATTCGTTTTATCTGGTGAACGTCTATGTGCCGAATGCGCAAAACGAGCTGAAACGCATCGACTATCGCATGCAGTGGGAGGACGATTTCAGAGAATATGTCTGCCTGCTGGATGAGAAAAAGCCGGTGATCATTTGTGGAGATATGAATGTAGCAGCGGCACCAATAGACCTTAAAAACCCAAAGGCAAACGAAAACAATGCAGGGTTCACCATACAGGAACGTGAAAAGTTTCGTGATCTTTTGGATTCCGGATACACCGACACTTTTCGGTACCTGTATCCGGACAAGGTTGAATACTCTTGGTGGTCGTATCGGTTCAAGGCAAGAGAACGAAACGCCGGCTGGCGAATTGACTATTTTTTGGCCTCTGAGCGGCTGAAAGACAGCATTGCAGACAGCGTGATTCATACAGAACAGCTGGGCAGCGACCATTGCCCGGTGGAATTGCAGATCAATCTATGACGCATAAGGGAAAGGCCGGGAGGCCTTTTTCTTTTTGAGAAAAGACAATACGGCCGGATGGGGAAAAGAGAGGTTGGCCGGCAGAAAAAGCTTTGAACACAGAAAGAATTTTCAAAAATTTATAAAAAAATGAAATTTATACTGGCATAAAGAAAACAAGTGTAGTATACTAACGAAGTAGTACGCTAAAGCGTTAGAAAAAAGGGAGAGGATCCACGATGAAAAAGACGACGAAAATGTTGGGCTTGCTGATGGCCGTGTTGATGATGGGCGCGCTGTTGACGGGCTGCGGCAGCAGCAAAAAAGCAAACGCCTATGTGGTGCTGGAAGAGGACCTGGGCGCAGAACAGTACGGCATCGGCTTCCGCAAAGGGGATGTTGCCCTGGGCCTGGAAGTGCAAAAACAGCTGGATGCCATGACTCAAGACGGCAAAGCCGCAGAGATTTCTCAAAAATGGTTCGGCGAAGACATTATGCTGAAAGATGTAGACTATCTGAAGGAAAGCTCGGCGCCGGCAAATGATGATTCTTTGAAGAAGATCAAAGACAAGGGCACGTTTATCCTGGGCCTGGACGACAGCTTCCCGCCGATGGGCTTCCGCGATGAAAACGATACGGTAGTGGGCTTTGATATTGACCTGGCCACGGAAGTTTGCAAGCGCATGGGTGTAGAGCTGGTTGTGCAGCCGATCGATTGGGACAGCAAAGAGCTGGAACTGGAAACCGGCCGGATTGACTGCATCTGGAACGGCTTGAGCATTACGGACGAACGTTTGGCGGCGATGTATTTTGCAAAACCGTACATTGCCAACAAGCAGATCATCATTGTGCCGGAAGGCTCTGAAATCAAAACCGTGGCGGATTTGAAAGGCAAAAAAGTGGGCCTGCAAAAAGGTTCTTCCGCGCTGGATGCTTTGAATGCAAACCCGGTTTCCAAAGAATTGGGCGAACTGGTGGAATTGCAGGATAATGTGACGGTGTATTCCGAACTGAAAGCCGGCCGGATCGATGCGTTTGTGGTAGACGAAGTGGTAGGCCGTTACCTGATCAGCAAAGACGCAAAATAAGAAAGAACAAAAAGACAAGCAATATAAACGGACGAAAGTTTCCAGAGCTTTCTGGAAACTTTTGCCTGTTTTCAAAGGAGTTTTAGGTTTATGGGCGCAGACTATTTATTGCAATTGTGCGGCTCGCTGGCAGGCGGGCTGAAATATACGGTAAGCCTATTTTTTATCACAGTGCTGTTTTCCATTCCCATTGGGCTGCTGCTGAGCTTTACGCGCGTGGGACGCAGCCGGGTGTTAAAGGGCATAGTCGGCGCTTTTGTATGGATTATGCGCGGCACGCCGCTTTTGCTGCAGCTGTATTTTTTCTGCTACGGGATTACGTTTTTGCCGGGCATTGGAGAATATCTGGTGATGGACCGGTTTCAGGCGGCGGTTCTGGCGTTTATCTTAAACTATGCTGCCTATTTCTGCGAAATTTTCAGAGGCGGCATTTTGTCTGTGGACAAAGGGCAGTATGAAGCGGCGAAGGTGTTGGGCTATTCCAAATGGCAGACGACGATGAAAATCGTGATTCCGCAGATGCTGAAGGTATGTTTGCCGCCGGTAAGCAACGAATGCATTACGCTGGTAAAGGATACGGCGCTGGTGACGGCCATTGGCGTAACGGAGATTTTGTATTTTGCAAAAGCCTCGGTAAACCGCGATGTAAACGCATCGGCCTATTTGGTGGCGGCGGCCTTTTATTTGCTGATGACATACGGGCTGACAAAACTGTTCCAATATCTGGAAAAGAAATACAGCTTCTAAGGAGGAAAACGGGCGATGAAAATGATAGAAGTAAATCGGCTGCAAAAGGCCTTTGGGAGCGAAGCGGTATTGAAAGACGTATCCTTTTCCGTGGAAAAGGGAGAGACGGTGGCGGTAATCGGCTATTCCGGCGCGGGAAAAAGCACCATGCTGCGCTGCTTAATAGACTTGGAAAAAGCGGACGGCGGTGATATTCTTATAGAAGGGGAGGCGCTTGTGAAAGACGGGCGCTACCCGGATGAGAAACAGGCCCGGCGCATTTGCAGAAAAATGGGCATGGTGTTCCAAAGCTTTAATCTGTTTCCGCATCTTACGGTGATGGGCAACCTGATTGGGGCGCCTGTGACGGTGAACAAAGAGGAGAAACAGAGCGCAATGGCGCGCGCAAAGGAAAAACTGGAGCTGGTGGGCCTGGCGGACAAGGCGGCGGCGTATCCCGGCGAACTGTCCGGCGGACAAAAACAACGCGTGGCCATTGCCCGCGCGCTGATGATGGAACCGGATATGCTGTTGTTTGACGAGCCGACCTCTTCGCTGGATCCGCAGCTGACGGCGGAAGTGTTGGCTGTGATTAAACAGCTGGCGGAAAAAAAGATGACGATGATTATCGTGACGCATGAAATGGGGTTTGCCAGAGAGGTGGCGGACAAGGTGGTCTTCATGGGCGAAGGCCATGTGATCGAACAGGGGCCGCCTAAGGAATTGTTTACAAACCCGAAAGACCAGCGCGTTCGAGATTTTATCGAAAGCATTTTATAAGAATGAAAAGACAAAGAAGCCTTATATCCTAAGGTTTCTTTTTGTTTAAAAAGGGGAAACGGCCCTAAAATTGGGTATGATAAGAAAAAACAAGAGGAAAAGAGGAAACAATCATGCGGGACGGATGGATCAAAGTGGCGGCGGCCTCGCCGCAGATCAAGGTGGCGGATTGCGCGTATAATACGGACAGCATTAAAAAGGCCATGAAAAAAGCAGAGGAAGAAAAGGTGAAATTGTTGGTGCTGCCGGAACTGTGCATCACGGGCTACACCTGCAACGATTTGTTTTTGCAGACCACGCTGGAAGAACAGGCGTTGGCGGCGCTGGAGGAATTGGTGGCGTTCAGCCACGCGGTGAACGTGTTGACGGTGGTGGGGCTGCCGATGCGCTGGAAGCATAAATTGTATAACTGTGCGGCTGTTTTGTATAAAGGAAAGCTGCTGGGCGTGGTGCCCAAAACGCATTTGCCAAACTATGGGGAATTTTATGAACACCGGCATTTTGTGCCGGCGCCGGCGCAAAACGAACGAATGCCGTGGGGAGAAACCGATGTGCCGTTCGGCACAAAGCTGCTGTTTGCCTGCCGGGAGATGCCGGCCTTTGTGCTGGGAATTGAAATTTGCGAAGATTTATGGGTGCCGAATCCGCCGTCCATTGCCCATGCCATGGCGGGCGCCACGGTGCTGGCGAATCTGTCCGCCAGCGACGAAGTGACGGGCAAAGATGTATTTCGCAGGCAGCTTGTCATTTCACAATCGGCCAAGCTGGTTGGCGCTATCTGTATGCGGATGCCGGAGAGGGAGAATCCACCACGGATATGGTGTTTTCCGGACACAATTTAATTGCGGAAAACGGAACGCTACTGGCGGAGACCGCGCCGTTTGATACCGATATGGCGATAACGGAACTGGATGTAAAACGCCTGCAATACGATCGGCAGCGCCTGACCACCTATCCCGTTTGCCAAAACCAAGATTATGAAACGATTGCGTTTTCCATGCCGCTGGAACACACGCCGCTGACAAGAAAAATCGACCCGATGCCCTTTGTGCCAGCAGGAGAGCGGGACCGGGCGGAGCGCTGCCAAAATATTTTAAACATTCAGGCGCACGGCCTGAAAAAGCGGCTGGCGCATACCGGCGCCAAAACGGCGGTGGTGGGCATTTCCGGCGGGCTGGATTCCTGCCTGGCTCTTTTGGTGATGGCCAGAGCCATGGATTTATTGCAGCGGCCAAGGACGGATATTTTGGCCGTGACCATGCCGTGTTTCGGTACCACGCAGCGCACGCGGTCCAATGCGGAAATTTTGTGCAACGCGCTGGGCGTTACGTTTCAAACGGTGGAAATTGCGCAATCGGTACGGGCGCATTTTGCGGATATCGGCCATGATGAAGCAAAGCACGATGTGGTATATGAAAATGCGCAGGCCAGGGAACGAACCCAGGTGTTGATGGATCTGGCCAACCAGACAAACGGCCTTGTTATCGGCACGGGCGATCTGTCCGAATTGGCGTTGGGCTGGGCCACCTACAACGGGGATCAGATGTCTATGTATGGGGTGAATGTATCCATCCCGAAAACGCTGGTGCGGTATCTGGTGCAATACGAAGCGCAAACCACGGAAAACAAAGAGCTCAGCCAAGTGTTGGAAGATATTTGCGATACGCCGGTAAGCCCCGAGCTGCTGCCGGCGCAAAAAGGCGAGATTTTCCAAAAAACGGAAGATCTGATCGGCCCGTATCAGCTTCATGATTTTTTCCTATACTATATGATGAGATGGGGCTTTTCCCCGTCCAAAATTTTTGCAATGGCACAGCATTCATTTGCAGGACAATATGAGGATAAGACCATTTTGCATTGGGAAAAAACGTTTTACAGGCGGTTCTTTGCCCAGCAATTCAAGCGTTCCGCCATGCCGGACGGGCCCAAGGTGGGGGCGGTATCGCTGTCGCCCAGGGGCGATTGGCGGATGCCGAGCGATGCTTGCGCGGCGCTTTGGATGGAGGAAATGGACAGGCTGATCGCCGAAAGGATACAGTGAATGCGGAAAAAGCGCGCATTGGTCGTGGTGGATTATCAAAATGATTTTGTAACAGGGCCGCTGGGGTTTGAAAAAGCAGCGCGGCTGGAACGGCCGTTGGTGCAAAAAATTTGCAGCGCAAAACAAGCGCATTGCGCCGTATTGTTTACCCTGGATAAACACAAAACCGCGGACCTGGACTGCCACGGAGAAAAAGCGCCGAAACCGCATTGCCTGTTTGATACAACGGGATGGAACCTGTATGGAAAGGTGGCGGATTGCTGCGATGAAACAACCCCGATTTTCACCAAATGCACCTATGGGAGCCTATCGCTGGCAAACTATTTAAACAGACAGCGCTTTTCGGAGATAGAGCTGGTAGGGCTGGTGACAAATATCTGCGTGTTTTCCAATGCGCTTTTGGCGCAGGCGGCCTGCCCGCGGGCGCGGATTTCGGTAGACGCGGGCTGTGTGGCCTGCCCGGAGGAAAGAGATCATCTGCAAGCGCTGAAAACCCTGCAAATGCTGCACATTCAAATACACAATTGCAGGGAGGAATATTTCAATGAAGGCTTCGTCTTCTAACCGGACGATAGAACAGCTTTATGCTACGCTGACCAAGGCGGCGTTAAACGAGGAAAAGGATTTTTGGGGGCAGTATGACAAAGCGCAGCTGGATTGCTTATTGCATCCGGAAAAGTATGCACCGGTGCTTCGCCAGGCGGATTGCAGCTGCAAAACGCAAACCCCGGCCTGCCAGAAAGCGTGCTTGTATGACGCGATCCGGCGGGATGAAACAGGGCAAATTTATATAGATCCCACGGCCTGTACCGGCTGCCAGGCATGTATCGATGTTTGCCATAGCCATGCGCTTTTGGCAAGCCGGGATACGCCGGCGATGCTGCTGGCCATCAAACAGCACAAAGGACCGGTGTATGCTATGGCGGCGCCGGCTTTTTTGGGCCAATTCGGCGAGGCTACGCCCGGACAAATCCGCAGCGCATTCAAACAGCTTGGGTTTGCGGGGCTTGTGGAAGTGGCGGCGTTTGCAGATATTTTAACGATGAAAGAAGCGCTGGAATTCGACCGGGAAATTCATACAAACGAGGATTTTATGCTGACAAGCTGCTGCTGCCCGCTGTGGATTTCGCTGATCAGAAAGGTGTATACCACGCTGATTCCCCATGTGCCGGGCACAGTTTCGCCGATGGTGGCCTGCGGCCGGGTGATAAAACAATTGCATAAGGATGCACTAACGGTGTTTATCGGTCCCTGCCTTGCTAAAAAAGCGGAAGCAAGGGAAAAGGATGTGGCGGATGCGGTGGATTTTGTGCTGACGTTTAAAGAGGTGCAGGATTTATTTGATTTTGCAAAGATTCATCCCGAAACGCTGCCGGATGAACAAAAGGAACATTCCTCGGCAGCGGGGCGCATGTATGCGTATACCGGCGGGGTAAGCCGGGCGGTGCAGAGCTCTGTGAAAAAACTTCGCCCGGAAAGCGAAATACAGGTAAGCGCCGTGCAGGCAGACGGCATTCCGGGCTGTAAAAAGCTGTTGGAACAGCTACTCAGCGGCGAGATAAAAGCAAACTTTCTGGAAGGAATGGGGTGCGTGGGCGGCTGTGTGGGCGGGCCGCGCGCTATTTTGGACAAAGAGCAGGGGGAAAAACAGGTGGAAGCCTATGCCGAGGCAGCGCCGTACAAAACGCCGATGGAAAATCCCTATGTGGTGGAGCTGTTGAAAAGGATGGGGTTTGATACGGTAGAGGCTTTTTTGCAGCAAAGCGATCTGTTTGACCGCCATTTTTCATAAAACCGCGACAAGCACGAAAGAACGCCTTCTTATGCTATAATAAGAAAAAAGGAGGGCGGCCGTGGCCAACAGCGAAATGACAAAAAGAGCGCTGGCAGACGCGTTTTGCACACTGGCGCAGAAAATGCCGGCGGATAAGATTACGGTAGGGCACGTGACGGAGGCTTGCGGGCTGAACCGGCAGACGTTTTACTATCATTTTCAGGATATGGTGGATTTGGTGGAATGGATGCTGATTTTTCAAGCCAGGCAGACCATTGGCGGGCCGGAGGAGCCGCCGTCCTGGCAGCAGGCGCTGGCCCGCGTATGCGAATATATCGAGAAAAACAAAGCGCTGTATACCAATTTAGCCCGCTCGCAAATGCGGGGGCCGCTGGAACGGTTTTTGTTTCAGGCGCTGTACAAAGGACTGTTTGTGTATGTGCAGGTGTTGGCAGAGGGCACAAAGGTGACGGAGGAAGAGCAGCGCTTTCTGGCTTCGTTTTATACCACGGCGCTCATTGGGATGATGCAAAAATGGCTGGAGCAGGGCGGCGGAGATGTGTTTTATACCACGGCGCACCGGCTGGAAGTTTTGATGGACGGCTCGTTGGAACAGGGGATTGCAAAATTTGACAGCCTGCATGCCGAGCCGGAGAAAAAATAAAAAGAGAATGTTTGGAAAAGTCCTTTGGCAAAAAGCCAAAGGGCTTTTTTTATACAGATGAAACGTTTTGTATAAAAACAGGATAGTTTACGCAATTTGTCTATATACACAGGCAAGAAAATTCGGTATGAAAGAGAAAAAGCAAGATTCTTGCCCTGTATTTTGACTTAAAACTTTATATAGGAGGAAACAGAGAATGAAACTGGATGCCAAACAAGCGCTGGGGAAAGCGGCGATTGACCGCGCCATTGAATATGCGGCCAAAGACCCGCAAAAGAATTTGCCGCGCGTGTTAAAAGCCGTGGAAACAATGGACCGGAAAAACTGTATAAACGCGCCTATGAAAACCTCAGAAAGAGCCTGGAGAACCCGGACGATAACTGGAACCGGCTGATTACCAATGCCCTGCAGAATGTGGATATTTCCATTCTGCAAAAGATGGTGACCAAAGTGGTGCTGTATTCCGGGATGTGGGGGTATCCGGTGCAGATGGCGGCCAAGGAGAAATATCAATGCAACATTCCGTGGGCCATTTTGATGGACCCGACCAGCGCGTGCAATTTGAAATGTACCGGCTGCTGGGCGGCGGAATACGGATACCAGAACAATTTGTCCTATGAAACGCTGGATCGCGTGATTCGCGAAGGCAAGGAATTGGACACCTATATCTATCTGTTTTCCGGCGGGGAGCCGCTGGTGCGCAAGGATATGCTGATAGAGCTTTGCAAGGCGCATCCGGATTGTGCGTTTTTGGCGTTTGCCAAACAAATGCGAGAGGTAGGAAACTTTACGCTGGCGTTTTCCATTGAAGGCTTTGAAGAGGAAACGGATATGCGGCGAGGGAAGGGCACCTACCAGCGCGTACTGCATGCCATGGATTTGCTGCGGGCAGAAAAAGTGCCGTTTGGGTTTTCCACCTGCTATCATTCCAAAAACACGGACGTTGTGGGCGCGGATGCCTATATAGATTTTATGATTGAAAAGGGATGCTTGTTCGGCTGGTATTTCACCTATATGCCGGTGGGCGCGGACGCCGTGCCGGAACTGATGGCAACGGCGGAACAGCGGGCCTATATGTATGAACGCATGCAGTATTTCCGTTCGCATAAGCCTGTGTTTGCGCTGGATTTCTGGAACGACGGCGAATATGTGGGCGGCTGTGTGGCGGGCGGCCGCAGCTATCTGCATATCAATGCGGCGGGCGATGTGGAGCCGTGCGCATTTATCCATTATGCCAACAACAACATCAACGACTGTACGCTGCTGGAGGCGCTGCAAAGCCCGCTGTTTATGGCGTATCATAACGGGCGGCCGTTTAACCAGAACCATTTGCGGCCCTGCCCGTTGTTGGATAACCCGGATAAACTGCAGCAGATGGTACATGAATCCGGCGCAAAATCCACCGACATGATCAGCCCGGAAGATGTGGATTTGCTAACGGGCAAATGCCGGCACGCAGCAGAATGTTGGGCGAAAAAAGTAGAGAAAATCTGGAGCGAGAAAAAGACGGAAAGCGGCATGGAAGAACAGGGCCGCGCACAGCGGATTCAATAAACAATCAAGAGAACGGCCGAACAAGGCCGTTCTTTTTTGCCAAAAACGGAATGAGCGGCCGGCGGAAGAAAATAGACTGTACAAACGGGCGAATAGGAGCATATGTAAATTTATAAGGATTATTGACAGGAGATATATACGGTCGGTACAATAAAAAAACCAAACAATGGACGTTTTATTAGGGGGCAAAACGATGACATTGGACGAACTGCACATTGGGGACAGCGCAGTGATTGTGTCCGTTGGCGGAGAAGGGGCGCTGCGCCGGCGGCTTTTGGACATGGGGCTGACGCCGAAAACAAAGGTATCGGTACGCAAAATGGCGCCGATGGGAGATCCGATAGAGCTGCATCTGCGCGGATATGAATTGACGCTTCGTGCCGAGGATGCCAGGAAGATTGAAATTGTACAAAAAGATGCACGGGAAACCGACAAACCGCAAGAACCGTTTCGCCAGGAACGGAAAAAGATCAAAGCCAATTGGCAATGGAAGGCCGACGGACGGCAGACGGAGGGAAAATAGCGATGGTTTTTGCATTGATCGGCAACCAAAACTGCGGGAAAACAACGCTGTTTAACCAGCTGACCGGCAGCAACCAGCATGTAGGCAATTTTCCCGGCGTTACGGTGGAGAAAAAAGAAGGGGTAATAAAAAAGGCGCAATCCGCCACGGTGGTGGACTTGCCCGGCATTTACTCCCTTTCGCCCTATACGGCAGAAGAGGTGGTAACGCGGGATTTTCTCATCAAGGAAAAACCGGATGCGATTATCAACATCGTAGACGCCACAAACATAGAGCGCAATCTGTATTTGACGCTGCAATTGATCGAACTGAATTTGCCGATGGTGCTGGCGTTGAATATGATGGACGAGGTGACGGCTTCGGGCGGCAGCATAGAAGTGAAAAAACTGGAACAGGCGTTGGGGATTCCGGTGGTGCCCATTTCCGCCAGCAAAAACGAAGGGGTCAGCGAGCTGGTGGACCGCGCCGTAAAAACGGCGCAGGCGCAGATCCGCCCGCAAAAGATGGATTTTTGTTCGGGAGAAGTGCACCGGGCGATTCACGGTGTGGCGCATTTGATTGAGGATCATTGCACGGCCACGGGCACGCCGCTTCGTTTTGCCGCCACCCGGCTGGTGGAAGGCGACGAGCTGACGGAACAGGCGCTGAAACTCAACCAAAACGAAATTGAAACGCTGGAGCATATTGCAAAGGAAATGGAGGACGCCCTGGGGACGGACCGGGAGGCGGCCCTGGCGGACATGCGCTATCAATTTATCGAAAAGATCAGCGCGGATACGGTGCACAAGCCCGGAGAAACAAGAGAGCAGCAGCGCTCGATTGCCATAGACCGTGTTTTGACGCATAAATATTTTGCCATTCCGATTTTTCTTTGCATTATGGGCGTTGTGTTTTGGCTGACGTTTGGCGTGATCGGCTCGTTTTTAAGCGATGTTATGGCGGTGGGAATCCAGACTGTTACGGTATGGACGGATACGCTGCTGACACATTGGGGCATCAACCCTATGGTACATTCGCTGATTATAGACGGCATTTATGCCGGCGTGGGCAGCGTGCTTTCGTTTTTGCCCATCATCGTGGTGCTGTTTTTCTTCCTTTCCATGCTGGAGGACAGCGGATATATGGCGCGCGTGGCGTTTGTAATGGATAAACTGCTGCGCAAAATCGGGCTTTCCGGGCGGTCGTTTGTGCCGATGCTCATCGGCTTTGGCTGCTCTGTGCCGGCGATTATGGCCACCAGAACCCTGGCCAGCGAACGGGACCGGAAAATGACGATCATGCTGACGCCGTTTATGTCTTGCAGCGCAAAACTGCCGATCTACGCGGTGTTTACGGCGGCGTTTTTTCCGGAGCACGCGGCGCTAGTGATGATTGCCCTGTATGTGCTGGGCATGGTTGTGGGCATATTGTATGGCTTGGTGCTAAAGCGCTTTTGCTTTAAAGGGGAGCCGGTGCCGTTTGTTATGGAATTGCCGGCCTATCGGCTGCCCAGCGGCAAGAGCATTTTGCTGCATATGTGGGAAAAGGCCAAAGACTTTTTGCATAAAGCGTTTACCATTATCTTTGTGGCCACGATTGTAATCTGGTTTTTACAAAGCTTTGATTTTAAATTGAACATGGTGGCGGACAGCGCAAACAGCATGCTGGCGGCCATCGGGGCGCTGATTGCGCCGGTGTTTGCGCCGCTCGGCTTTGGAAACTGGAAAGTATCCACGGCGCTGCTGACAGGATTAACGGCAAAAGAGGCCGTGGTCAGCACGCTGGCGGTGCTGATGGGCGTAGGGGATTCTGCGGCATTAACGCCGCTGTTGAGCCAGATGTTTACGCCGCTGACGGCCTTCGTGTTCTTGTGCTTTACGCTGTTGTATATGCCCTGCGTGGCGGCATTGGCGGCCGTACGCAGGGAAATGGGCTCCGGGAAAGATGCAGCGTTGGCCATGTTGGCGCAGACGGGCATTGCCTGGCTGGTGGCGTTTGTGGTGTTGAGAATCGGCCTGTTGTTTGGCCTGGTATAAGAGAGAAAAACAATGGACATTTTGGATTATCTTTTGCTGGCGGGTATTTTGGCGCTGACGGGATTGGCCATTTGGCGGTGGAAAAAATCCGGCTGCTGCAGCGATTGTAAAAAGTGCGCGCAGAGCGGGTGCTGTCATAAAAAGAAGAATGGATAAAAAGCGGCATTTTGCCGCTTTTTTTTGTAGGAAGAATGCACGCTTAGGGCTATTCAAAGAGAAAAAGACTATGATAGAATAATAATAACCTTTTAGTAAAGGACATATGTGGCTTAACAAAGAAAAAACGCCGTAATTTACGGTAAGTAAGAAACAATGAATGAAATGGAGGAGCAAAGATGATTTTTCCGATGTATATCGACGGCAAATGGTTTGACGGCGCGGGCCGGCAGATGCAGGACGTGGTGAGCCCGGGCAACGGCGAGGTGCTGGGGCAAATTCCGCTCGGCACGGCGGAAGACGTGGACGCGGCCATGCAGGCGGCTAAAAAGGCGGCGCCCGCCCTGGCAGCGATGAGCGTATTTGAACGGGCAGAGATCTGCTATAAAATTGCGGATAAGATTGACCAATGCCAGGAGGAACTGGCCAGATTGTTGACAGCCGAACACGGAAAACCCTTCCACGGCGAGGCGATGGGCGAAGTGGCGGCCTGTGCGCTGGCGTTTCGCGATGCGGCCGAACAGATCAAATGGATGGACGGCAAGGTTGTGCCGCTGCGGGATAAAAACGCCCGTTGTTTGGTAACGCGCAAACCCAAGGGCATCTTTGCGATTATTACGCCGTGGAATTTCCCGCTGGGCACGGCCTGTCAGTATTATTTGGCGGCCGGCATTGCCGTAGGCGATCCGATGGTATGGAACCCGGCTACCACCACGGCGGCTGTGGCCAGCGCGCTGATGAAGTGCTTTGAAGGCGTAGGCCTGCCGGACGGCGCAGTGAACATGGTGATCGGCAAAGGCCAGGTGGTGGGCGATGCGCTGAGTGCACATCCGCTGACGGCGGGCATTGGGTTTACCGGCTCCACCGTGACGGGCGATATCATTTGCGGACGCGCCAGATGCAAACATACCTCCATGGAGCTGGGCGGCGACGGCCCGTGCATCGTGTTGAAAGACGCGGACCTGGATGTGGCGGCGCAAGGCCTGATGAACGGCAGCTTTTTGAATGCCGGGCAGGTGTGCACCAGCACGGAGCGCGTTTTGGTGGATGACGCCATTGCCGATGCTTTGGTGGAAAAGATTTTGGAGAAAATGCAGACCCAGTATCAATTGGGGGATCCGTTTGACGAAAAGACCACCATGGGCCCGATGCATTTGATGAGCCAGATTGAAATTGTGGAATCTCACATTCATCAGGCTGTGGAAATGGGCGCCAAGGTGGTGACGGGCGGCCGGCGCAAAGCAGGCATGCCGACAGAGCATTATTTTGAGCCCACGGTGGTGGACCATGTGCCGGCCGATTGTATGCTGCATACCGACGAAACCTTTGGCCCGGTGATCCCGCTGATTCGCTTTAAAAGCGAAGATGAAATTCAAACCCTGGTGGAGATGAGCGATTACAGACTGTTTAGTGCCATTTTCACAAAGGATGTAAACAAGGCTTTGCGCATGGCGGAACAATATAACTTTGGCGCGACCAACATCAACGGCGCTACAAACTATTGGGATCCGACCATTCCGGCGGGCGGCGGTGGCGGCAGCCAAAGCGGCCACGGGCGCAGCGGCGGCAAATATTCCATCGAAGACATGAGCGAAGAACGCGCAATTGTCATTCATTTGAACTGAAACAAAACCAGCGCGGCCCGGATCGGCTCTCGGGCCGACGCTGCTTCAAACGGCGCAAAAAGGAAATGAAAAAACAGTGTGAAGAACTTGTGTCATTTGTGAAAAAAAGAACACGGGAGCATTGCATTGGATGATACATTGTGATATATTTATCACATAGTCAAAATCAGAGGCAAAGTATCTTTTTTCACATTTGTAAACCATTAAACCAAGAAATAAAAAATGGAGGAAACAGAAATGTCCAAAAAAGTTGTATTGGCTGGTGCTGTACGTACTGCAATTGGCAAAATGGGCGGCGCGCTGACTGGCGTACCGGCAGAACAGTTGGGTTCTATCGTAATCAAAGAAGCGTTGAACCGTGCCGGTGTGAAACCGGAAGAGGTAGACGAAGTTTTGATGGGCTGTGTTATCCAGGCAGGCCTGGGCCAGAACGTGGCGCGTCAGGCTTCCATCCATGCCGGCTTGCCGGTGGAAGTGCCGGCTGTAACGCTGAACGTGGTTTGCGGCAGCGGCTTGAACGCTGTAAACATGGCTGCAAACATGATTCAGGCGGGCGACGCGGATATCGTGGTTGCCGGCGGTATGGAAAACATGTCCGCTGCACCGTATGCTGTGCCGCAGGGCCGTTACGGCTATCGCATGAACAACGGCGTTTTGGTAGACACCATGGTAAACGATGCGTTGTGGGATGCGTTTAACCAGTATCACATGGGGATCACCGCGGAAAACGTGGCAGAGCAATGGGGCATCACCCGCGAAATGCAGGATGAATTTGCCGCAGCCAGCCAGAACAAGTGCGAAGCGGCCCAAAAAGCCGGACGCTTTGACGATGAAATCGTGGGCGTGCCGGTAAAAATGAAAAAAGAAACCGTTATCTTCAATAAAGACGAAGGCCCGCGTGCAGGCGTAACGGCAGAAGGCATCAGCAAATTGAAGCCCGCCTTCAAACGTGACGGCGGCACGGTGACGGCGGCCAATGCTTCCGGCATCAACGACGGCGCAGCTTGCGTGGTTGTGATGAGCGAAGAAAAGGCCAAAGAGCTGGGCGTAAAACCGATGGCAACGTGGGTAGCCGGCGCTTTGGGCGGCGTGGATCCGTCCATCATGGGCGTAGGTCCTGTGGCTGCTTGCAAAAAGGTATTCAAAAAGACCGGCCTCGGCATTGATGATTTCGATCTGATCGAAGCCAACGAAGCATTTGCCGCACAGGCAATGGCCGTGGGTAAAGAACTGAAATGGGATGCGGAAAAGGTAAACGTAAACGGCGGCGCCATTGCTTTGGGCCATCCGGTAGGTGCTTCCGGCTGCCGTATTCTGGTTACCCTGTTGCACGAGATGCAAAAGCGTGACAGCAAACGCGGCTTGGCTACGCTGTGCATCGGCGGCGGTATGGGCTGCGCGACCATCGTAGAAAAATACGAAGGCTAAACAGAACCGTATCCGTATAGGAGGCTTTAAAATGAGCGTTGTATTGTATGAACAAAAAGACGCCGTAGGCGTTATTACCATCAATCGTGAAAAAGCGCTGAATGCGCTGAATTCCGAAGTATTGGATGCTTTGGATAAAACCCTGGACGCAGTGGACCTGGAAACGGTTCGCTGCCTGGTGATCACCGGCGCAGGACAGAAATCCTTTGTGGCGGGCGCGGACATTGGGGAAATGAGCACGTTGACCAAAGCGGAAGGCGAAGCTTTCGGCAAAAAGGGCAACGATATTTTCCGCAAGATCGAAGTGTTCCCGATTCCGGTGATTGCGGCGGTAAACGGCTTTGCCCTGGGCGGCGGCTGCGAACTGTCCATGAGCTGTGACATTCGTCTGGCTTCCGAAAACGCGCGCTTTGGCCAGCCCGAAGTGGGCCTGGGCATTACCCCCGGCTTTGGCGGCACGCAGCGCTTGGCACGGACCATCGGCGTGGGCAAGGCAAAGGAAATGCTGTATGCCTGCACGCAGGTGAAAGCCGATGAAGCGCTGGCGCTGGGCTTGGTAAACGCGGTGTATCCGGTGGAAGAGCTGATGGATGCTGCGATGAAGTTGGCCGGCAAAATTGCCCGCAACGCGCCGATTGCTGTGCGCGCAACGAAAAAAGCGGTTAACGAAGGCTTGCAGGTAGATATGGACCAGGCCATCGTGATCGAAGAGAAGCTGTTTGGCAGCTGCTTTGAGACCGAAGACCAGAAAAACGGCATGACGGCGTTTTTGGAAAAACGCAAACCGGAACCGTTTGTGAACAGATAAAATGGCGTAAAAGCCCTTTATAAAAGATTGAATTTTTGGGAGGTTAAATCATGAAAGTTGGAGTGATTGGCGCCGGCACCATGGGCGCCGGTATTGCACAGGCGTTTGCTGTAACCGACGGTTATGAAGTCGTTCTTTGCGACATCAAGCAGGAATTTGCTGATGGAGGCAAAGCGAGAATCCAAAAAGCCTTGGACAAACAGGTGGCCAAAGGCCGCATGGAACAGGCCAAAGCGGACGAAATCCTGGCGAAGATTTCTACCCATGGCGACAATGAAGCCGTGGCGGATTGCGATCTGGTTGTGGAAGCAGCCATCGAACGTATGGACCTGAAACAGCAGTTGTTCCAGAGCTTGGATAAGATCTGCAAACCGGAAGCCATTTTGGCCTCTAACACCTCTTCTCTGTCCTTGACGGAGATCAGCAAAGGTATGAACCGTGCGGTTGTGGGTATGCACTTTTTCAACCCCGCTCCGGTTATGAAGCTGGTTGAGGTTATTGCCGGCATGAACACCAAGCAGGAAACCGTAGACCGCATCAAAGAGATCGCAGTGGAAATCGGCAAAACGCCGGTAGAAGTGAAGGAAGCGGCCGGCTTTGTGGTAAACCGCATCCTGATCCCGATGATCAACGAAGCGGTGGGCATCTATGCTGAAGGCGTTGCCAGCGCAGAAGACATCGACACCGCGATGAAGCTGGGCGCGAACCATCCGATGGGCCCGCTGTCCTTGGGCGATTTGATCGGCCTGGATGTGTGCTTGGCGATTATGGAAGTATTGGAAAGCGAAACCGGCGATCCGAAATATCGTCCGCATCCGTTGCTCCGCAAGATGGTGCGCGGCGGCCTGCTCGGACGCAAGACCGGCAAAGGCTTTTTCGACTATACCCGCTAAGAAATCCGCAGCGATTGGGCTGTAAAATTTGATTAGGAGGAACGAGTATGGACTTCGTACTCAGCAAAGAACAAGAAATGGCACGCGGCCTGTTTCGGCAGTTTGCTGAAACAGAGGTAAAACCCTTGGCGCAGGAAGTGGACGAAACCGAGCACTTCCCCATTGAAACCGTCAAGAAAATGCAGAAATACGGCTTCATGGGCATTCCGTTTTCCAAGGAAATGGGTGGCCAGGGCTGCGATTCTCTGACCTATGCAATCTGCGTAGAAGAATTGAGCCGTGTTTGCGGCACCACCGGTGTTATCGTTTCCGCGCACACCTCTTTGGGCGCAGAACCGATCAACAAATTCGGTACGCCGGAACAGAAGCAGAAATATCTGATTCCGTTGGCAAAAGGCGAAAAGCTGGGCGCTTTCGGTTTGACCGAACCCGGCGCCGGCACGGACGCTGCCGGTCAGCAGACCAAAGCGGTGTTGGAAGGCGACCATTATGTATTGAATGGCAGCAAAATCTTCATCACCAACGGCGGCCAGGCTGATATCTACATCATCTTTGCGATGACGGATAAATCCAAAGGCACCAAAGGCATTTCCGCGTTTATCGTAGAAAAAGACTTCCCGGGCTTCAGCATTGGCACCAAAGAAAAGAAAATGGGTATCCGTGGTTCTTCCACGACCGAATTGATTTTCGAAAACTGCATTGTGCCGAAAGAAAATCTGCTGGGCCAGGAAGGCAAAGGCTTCGGCATTGCCATGACCACGCTGGACGGCGGCCGTATCGGTATCGCTTCCCAGGCTTTGGGCTTGGCGCAGGGTGCGTTTGACGAAACCGTTGCGTATGTAAAAGAAAGAAAACAGTTCGGCCGTTCGATTGCGCAGTTCCAGAACACGCAGTTCCAGCTGGCTGACATGAAGACCAAGATTGAAGCGGCTCGTTTGCTGGTTTACAATGCTGCCATTGCCAAAGATACGAAGAAACGCTTCTCCGTAGAAGCTGCTATGGCAAAACTGTACGCGGCGGAAGTGGCGATGGAAGTAACCACCAAGTGTGTACAGCTGCACGGCGGCTATGGTTACACCAGAGAATATCCGGTGGAACGCATGATGCGTGACGCGAAGATTACGGAGATCTACGAAGGAACTTCTGAAGTTCAGCGTATGGTTATCTCCGGTGACTTATTGAGATAACAGGAGGCGTAGAACCGTGAAGATTGTTGTTTGTGTAAAACAGGTGCCGGATACCAAAGGCGGCGTTCAGTTTAACCCGGATGGCACGCTGAACCGTGCGGCCATGCTCGCGATCATGAACCCGGATGATAAAGCCGGCCTGGAAGCAGCTTTGAGACTGAAAGACCAGTATGGCGCAGAAGTAACCGTGTTGACCATGGGCCTGCCGAAAGCGGCGGATGTGCTGCGTGAAGCGTTGGCCATGGGCGCGGACAAAGCGATCCTGGTGACGGACCGTGTGTTGGGCGGCGCAGATACCTGGGCTACCTCCCAGACCATCGCAGGCGCACTGCGCAACTTGGACTATGATTTGATCATCACCGGCCGTCAGGCAATCGATGGCGACACCGCACAGGTTGGCCCGCAGATTTCCGAGCACCTGGGCATTCCGGTTATCTCTTATGCGCAGGAACTGAAAATCGAAGAGGATTCCGTTGTGGTGCAGCGCCAGTATGAAGATCGTTATCATGTAGTTAAGGCAAAAATGCCTTGCTTGGTAACGGCGCTGGCCGAATTGAACGAGCCCCGTTATATGACGCCGGGCGGCATCTTCGATGCGTTTAAAGCGGAAATCACCACCTGGGGCCGTGCGGATCTGAAAGATGTGGATGATTCCAACCTTGGTTTGAAGGGATCTCCGACGAAGATTGCAAAGGCTTCTGACAAAGTGAGAAAAGGCGCAGGCGAAAAGGTTGCGCTGGATCCGGATGCAGCGGCAGCGTATATCACTGAAAAGCTGCAAGAGAAACATATCATTTGACAAAAGGTGGTGTAAGAGGATGAATTTGGAAGAATACAAAGGCGTATTTGTCTTTGCGCAGCAGGTAGATAACGAAATCAGCGGCATTGCGCTGGAATTGATCGGCAAAGGCAAAGACCTCGCAAAAGATTTGGATACCGAAGTAACGGCTGTTTTGATCGGCTCCGGCGTGAAGGGCCTGGCGGACGAATTGGCCGCTTACGGCGCAGACCGCGTGATCGTGGTGGACGATCCGGAACTGAAAGATTACAGAACCGAACCGTATACCCATGCATTGGCCTCTGTAATTAACGAATACAAACCGGAAATCATGCTGATCGGCGCAACCGCCATCGGCCGTGACTTGGGACCGAGAGTTTCCGCTCGTGTTGCCACCGGCTTGACCGCAGACTGCACGCAGTTGGAAATCGGCGATTTCCCGATGGTGGCGCGTGAAGGTCAGGAACAGAAACACAATCAGCTGTTGATGACCCGCCCGGCATTCGGCGGTAACACCATCGCTACGATTGCTTGCCCGGACAACCGTCCGCAGATGGCAACCGTGCGCCCCGGCGTTATGAAGAAGATTGCCCGCATTGATGGCGCTAAAGCTGTTGTGGAAGAGTACAATCCCGGATTTACCCCGAACAACAAATATGTGGAAATCCTGGATATCGTAAAATCCGTAACCGACACCGTAGATATCATGGATGCGAAAATCCTGGTATCCGGCGGCCGCGGCATGGGCGCTCCGGAAAACTTCAAAATGCTGGAAGACCTGGCCAAGGTATTGGGCGGCGAAGTAAGCTGCTCTCGCGCGGTTGTGGATGCTGGCTGGAAACCGAAAGATCTGCAGGTTGGCCAGACCGGTAAAACGGTTCGCCCGCAGGTATACTTTGCGGTTGGTATCTCCGGCGCCATTCAGCACGTGGCCGGCATGGAAGAATCTGACTTGATCGTTGCGATCAACAAAGACGAAACCGCGCCGATCTTCGATGTGGCGGACTACGGCATTGTGGGCGATGCCCTCAAGATCGTACCGCAGCTGACCGAAGCGCTGAAAAAAGCGATTGCGGAAAACAACTAAGAGAAATCTTGAAAAGATGCTGCCTCTGGCGGCATCTTTTTTGTATAAAAAAAGAAAGAATCCGGTACAGGGGTTTATAGATGAAAGGAAAAATACCACACTGTATGCATGCTGCAAGGTAGGGAAAGGTGTATTTTGAAGAGAATACGAAAGGCCATAGGGAATATTGGAACGGGTTGCGTAAGCGAGAAATGAAAACGGGTGTGCAAACGGCGATGGGAGCTTAACAAAATTGAATGACGAGCGACAGCTTTGCCAAGAGGTACTAAATGGACTATGCCAATGCAAGAGGCAAGATGAACATATAGGGCTATGTCAAAGGGAAAAAGTGAAAAATGGAATATTTTTGTGTATTGGCGCTTGTAGGCAGAAATGAATTGTACCGATGTGTAAAAAGCTGCGCGGATAGGGCGGCAGATAAAATGAGAAAAAGCGGATGGATTGCCATAAGGGAAAAGCGAGGAAAACAGAAAAAACGGCCAGAAAAAACAGAGGAAAAGTTTGATGATTATAAAAGGAAAGCGTGCCATACAATGGGGAATGTATAGAAAAATGGATACAAACAGGCAAAAGCAGAAGAGATTGCCATAAAGGTTAGCTGTTTGTTAAAAAGCAAAACAGGAATGGGAAAGAGAAGCGGAATATGGTATGATAAACCAGTTTCTAAAAGCTTTCGTTTAACCGGAATGAGAAAGAGGCGATAGAAAGTGGCATGGATCGAATGGTTGAAGGCTGCTATTTTGGGCGTGATTCAGGGCATTACGGAATGGCTGCCGATCAGCAGCACGGGGCATATGATTTTGGCGGATCAATGGATGCAGCTGAAAGGACCCGATGCGTTTGTGGATTTGTTTATGGTTGTGGTGCAGCTGGGCTCCATTTTAGCGGTCTTGGTGTTGTATTTTCATAAATTGAATCCATGGGCGCCTGTAAAAACACAAAAAGAAAAACAGCAGACCTGGTCGCTTTGGAGCAAGGTGCTGATTGGCGTAATTCCAACCGGGATTGCAGGGGTGTTGTTTGAAGAGCAGATTAATGATTTGTTTTATGCACCGATTCCCATTGCAATTGCGCTGATCGTATACGGGATCGCGTTTATCATTATAGAAAACAGGAAAAAGAAAAACCGGATTTGCACGCTGGCCCAGCTGGACTATAAAACAGCGGTATGGATTGGTGTGTTTCAGATATTGGCACTGATCCCGGGGACCTCCCGTTCCGGCTCTACGATTTTGGGCGCTGTTTTGCTGGGCTGCGCACGCCCGGTGGCAGCGGAATTCTCGTTTTTCCTGGCGATTCCCGTAATGCTGGGCGCCAGCGGGTTGAAACTGATCAAATATGCAAGTTTATTGACCGGGGAATATTTGATGATGCTGTTGATCGGGACGGTTGTGGCCTTTGTGGTATCGCTATTTGCCATTCGGTTCCTAATGCGGTTTATTCAAAAGCATACGTTCAAGCCGTTTGGTGTGTATAGAATCGTGCTGGGCTTATTGATCCTGTTGTATTTTGGCTTTTTGGCCGTATAAAAAAACAGCCGCCCTTTTGGGTGACTGTTTTATCATAATTTTTTGCGTTTATAAGGCTTAAGAAAGGCGATCCAGCCGGTGTATCCAGGAAGAGCGGCGAATCCATTTGGAAAGAAGCTGCATCAACGGCAAGCAGGATGCACTCAAGACCAGCCCAAACGGCCATAGAACGCCGCTGATGACGGTAAGCCCAATGAGATCCCGAAACAGATAGGCTGCTAGGAAGAACCCAAGCGTCATGGAGGTGCAAAGCGCACAGCGCATGGTGTTGACAGGCCAGCTGACCCGCCAAAGCAAAAGCAAACTGGCAATGCCGGTAAGATAGACATACAAGGTGGCGGTTTGCAGGGCGGTAAGCAAAAAGAAGGGTGCGATGCCCTGAATGACAATGACATAGAGCACAATGACGATGCCGCCCGGCAAGGCCCGCTGCAAAACGGTGGAAAGAAACGACCCTCGAATGCGTTCGCGGCTGGGCTCCAAAGCCAGGAAGAAGGAAGGAATGCCCACGGTGAACGTGCTGATCAGCGTAAGCTGAATGGGCGTAAAGGGATAATTGAAGGGCGTAAAGATGGTGACAAACGCAAGCAGGAAAGAGAAGATGGTTTTCACCAGATATAAAGATGCGGTGCGCGTGATGTTATTGACAACGCGCCTCCCTTCCATAACGACCTCGGGCAGGCAGGAAAAATCGGAATCCAGCAGCACGAGCTGCGCAACCTGCCGCGCGGCATCGCTGCCGGAAGCCATGGCGATGCTGCAATCGGCATCTTTCAGGGCCAGGACGTCGTTAACGCCGTCGCCCGTCATGGCCACGGTATGGCCTTTTGCTTGCAGGGCATGTACCAAAATGCGCTTCTGTTCCGGCTTTACGCGGCCGAAAATGGTATAGACATCGGCAGCTTTTTCCAATTCCTCCGGAGAAAGAACGGAGACATCGATATAGCGATTGGCATCTTGCAGGCCGACCTGGCGGGCCAGGCTGGCCACGGTCAGCGGATGGTCGCCGGAAATCAATTTAACGGTAACGCCTTGGGAGGCAAAGAATTGCAAGGTATCTTTGGCTTCCGGGCGCAGCGTATCACATAATACGATGATGGCAACGGGGGAAAGATCCTCCGGCAAAGCTTTGCCGAGCGGCGCATTGCTATGCGAAAGCAAAAGCACCCGGCAGCCGTTTCGGGCATGGTATTGCACGGTGCTGCGGTATAAAGACGGCGCGGATTTTGGCAAGAGGTAATCCGGCGCGCCAAGAAAAAACGTGCCGGCATCGGAAAACTGAACAGCGCCCCATTTATGCTCGGAAGAGAAGGGCAGGTGGGCCACGGCGTTTGCCTGCAAGGGCTCCAAATGCTTTTTCAAAGCGGAAAACGTGGCGTTTGAATCGGTAGACGCCGTAACATAAGCGCGCACGGCCTGCTCGGCCGACCACAGCACGCCTTCGGGATAGAGCGGCAAAATGGCTTGAACGGACATTTCTCCGGTGGTAAGCGTGCCGGTTTTGTCCAGACAGAGGGTATCTACACGGCTGAGCGTTTCAATGCAAAACAATTCCTGCACCAGGGTGCGCCGGCGCCCCAGCTTGATCACCCCTACGGCCAGCGAAACGCTGGTTAGCAGGATAAGCCCCTGGGGAAACATGCCGATGATGGCGGCCGCTGAGGAGATGACGGCGGTTTGTATGGTTTCATGGAGCAAAAAATAGCTGCGCAAGAATAAAATCAAACCAAAGGGCAAAATGAACAGCCCGGTAAAACTGGTGATTTTGCGCAAAGAGGACATCAATTCGGAATGCAGCTTTTTGGTTTTTTTGGCCTCCAGCGCAATTTTGGTGGCATAGTTTTCAGAGCCTACATGCTCCACCCGGGCCAGGCACCGGCCGCTGATGACAAAGCTGCCGGAGAGAAGAAAATCTCCCGGGTGTTTATAGATGGGGTCCGCTTCGCCGGTAAGCAAAGATTCATTGACCTCCACCTGCCCTTGGCGGACAATGCAATCCGCGCAGACCTGATGCCCGGAGGAAAGCTCTATAATATCATCCAGCACCAGAGATTCCACGGCAATTTGAGAAAATGCGCCGTCGCGCAGCACCCGCGCTTTGGGGGCGGACAAAACGGACAGCTTTTCGATGGTTTTTTTGGAGCGGATTTCCTGAATGATGCCGATTAACGTATTGGAAACGATAATGGAAAGAAAAAGAAGGTTTTGATAGGCTCCGACCAGGGCAATGCAGGCGGCAATGGCCACGATGATGGCATTAAAAGAGGTAAACAGATTATCGCAGATGATTTGCCGCGTGGATTTTGTCATCGGCTCGGGAGAAACATTCACCTGGCCGGCCGCTGTTTTCTGCGCAACCTGCTCATGGCTAAGCCCTTTGGAGAGATCCGGTGATATTCGGTTTTGTTTGCAATCTTCCGGCATGAAAAAACTTCCTATTCTACAGTTTCCTTTAGCATATCACAGGTGGATGAAGCGGAGGTGACTCTCAGGTGACAAAACAAAAGGGGGATGCATTAAACAATGCGCTTGCGCAACAGATCCATAGGCCCTAACGGATAAGGACAGGACAACAGCAGGCGCTGTTTGGCGTGGGGCGCGCTGTCTACGGGAGTTCCGTGTTCATCATACAGCGCCTCTACGGGAAAACGCAGGCCGACCCTGCCGGGGGATACGATTTCCAAAGTGTCGCCGACGGAAAACTTGTTGCGCTGCTCGATGAGCAGCCGTCCGTTTTTTTCGGCCAGGACAACAGCGGAAAATTGACAATCCTGCAAATATTCAGAGGCGGTTTGGGTGGTATCCATCGGACCATAATAAAATCCGGTGGAAAAGGCGCGGTGGCTGGCGCTATCCAACTCTTTGCGGGCAGAGGAAACCGTGGCGCTGCCATCCAACACCTGGCGATAGGCGTTGGTAACGGTGGCCACATAATAGGCGGATTTCATGCGCCCTTCAATTTTAAACGAACAAACGCCGGCTTTTTTCAAGTCGTCCAGATGTTCGATCATACAGAGATCATAGCTGCTGAGAAAATAGGTGCCTTTTTCATCCTGCTCCACCGGAAAATATTGCCCGGGGCGGGTTTGTTCCAATAAAGCGTATTGCCAGCGGCAAGGTTGGGCACAATCGCCTTGATTGGCGTCTCGGCCGGTTAGATAGGCGCTTAAAAAACAGCGCCCGGAATAGGACATACACATGGCGCCGTGCACAAAGGCCTCCAATTCCAGATCGGCAGGGATGTGGGCGCGCAAGTCCGCAATTTCGTCCAGGGAAAGCTCGCGGGCCAGCACAACGCGGCTGGCGCCTAAATCGTGGTATACGCGCGCGGCCTCTGCATTGACACAGCTGGCCTGGGTGCTGATATGGATGGGCAGGTGGGGCGCTGCGCGCTTGACAAGCGACAACACGCCAAGATCCGATACAATGGCGCCGTCTATCCCCATTTCCTGATAAGCCTGCGCCAATGGGGGCAGTAGATCCAATTCATGCGTGCGGGGCATGGCATTGAGCGTGACATAGAATTTTTTCCCATTTTCATGCGTATACTGAACCGCCCGGCGCAGCTGTTCCATGGTAAAGCCGGAAGCGCCTTTGCGAAGATGCATGGCAGGGCCGCCGGCATAGACGGCATCGGCCCCAAAATGCAGCGCGGTTTGACATTTTTCAAAATCCCCGGCCGGGGAAAGCAATTCGATCATTTGTGACAGCTCCTAGGAGGCTTGGCCTCCGTAATTATGTTTATTATACGGGAGAAAAGGAGATTCTGTCTATAAAGGGACGGGGAAAAGGAGAGAAACATATGCAGGAATGGATTATACAGGTGATGGGACAATACGGGACATGGGGGATCTTTTTTCTGATTTTTATAGAAAACGTGTTTCCGCCCATCCCATCCGAAGTGATTTTGGCCTTCGGCGGATTTATGACGCTGCAAAGCGAACTGACGATTGCGCAGGTGATCATCGCGGCAACGCTGGGTTCTGCGGCAGGGGCGATGGTGCTGTATGCGGCGGGAAGATGGATGGGGCAGCATAGGCTGGAGCGGTTTGTAAAGCGATATGGGAAATATTTAGGGCTAAAGATGGAAAACGTGGAAAAGGCGCTGCGAGCTTACCAGGCATACGAAAAGCGAACGGTGTTTTTCTGCCGGATGATGCCCATTGTAAGAAGTCTGATCTCCATTCCGGCCGGGATGGCGGGCATGAAAATGCCGTCGTTTTTACTGCTCACCGGCCTTGGCTCTGCCTTGTGGAATACGGTGCTGGTGTATGCCGGGCGGGCACTGGGCCATGCGTGGAGCGGCATCAGCGCGTTTATGGATACCTATGCGCTGCTGTTATGGGGCGCGATCGGAATCCTGTTTGCGCTTTGGCTGATACGGAAAAAACACAAGAAAAAGAAAGGGCAGAAAAAACAGTTTGCAAAGCAGGGCACAGAAGAAAAATAAGAGCAGATGGAAAAGCGCGGCTTTGTTGTTTTAATAAAGAAAAACATGGCCTGCTATGATTATGGGAGCATAAAAACAATACAGCCCCAAAGGGCTGTATGTTTGTTATTGCAGCGTTCGATAATATAAGCCGCGGGTGGCAGGTCGGTCAAAAGGGGCATGCACTGTGAATAGGGAAAGAACCTCTTTGCAGCGCTCGGGAGATTCATCCGTAAAATACAGCGTTTCAAAGGGCACGCCGCGGATGCGCTTATCGCCGATATAGAGGGGCACGCTGTTATAAAGCCGGGTATATTTTCGATGATGGCATGCGGCAGGGAAGTCGATTTTTTTGCGGTCCGTCAAGGTAAAATGCCCGGGGCAATCCGCACAGCCGTTGGCCTGTTTGCCGGGACAATTCCGAAAGACCATCAACGGCAGACGGCCATACGCCAATACACCGCCCGGCACACGGGGCGCCAGCTTGGCATTGAGTTCATACGAAACGGTAAGATCTTTTACGCCAAACTCGTGATAAAAAGCGGCGGCATGGGCATTGAGGATATTCAGCTGCGCATCACCATACAGCACGAAAGGAGCGGCGTGTTTGGCCAGATACAGCGTACCGAGGTTACCGGCGATAACTCGGCGCAAACCCTTTTCGTAGAGCGCCTGTAACCGGTGGGATACGCTGTCCTCTTCAAAGGGAAATACCAAAAGCGGCAGTTCGCCGATCAGCTTGTCTCCCAGGGCAGAAAGGCACTCCGGATGCGTTTCGATTTCCTCCAGGGGAAGCAAAACATACTGCACATTTGAAAGCCGGGAAAATGGAATTTGCGAAGCTTTGGCAAAGCGCAGGCGAAGCGCGGGCCGCTCCGATAAAACCGAAACGGCGGGCGCGGGCAGTAAAGCATCGCAAAACGCATGGGGCGTAATGGCGCTTTTTTGGGCGGATAAACAGGACAGAGCCTGCTTTCTAAGCGCATTTAGCTGGGAAGTGGGCAGCATAAGCCCGGGCGCAATCTGTCCGGTAAACGAGCGCAAAAAGTAAGGGGTGCCGCCGGTTTTTTCCAGGCTTGCTTTGGCCATGGCGCAATCCGTTGGGCGGCGCAACGCAACCTCGGGAACGGCCCCGGTTACACAGAGATCATGCCCTTGATTATCCAAAATCCGCAAGGAAGTCGGCGTTTCGGGCTGCATGGTAAGATGCATATCCACCGGGATATGCTGCGGTTGTTTATGATAAAGCTGTTGCAAAGAGGAGAAAACGCCGGAAGCGCTGGTAACATCCTCTTTGCGGCGGATGCCAAACATGGAAAGATCGCGGCGGCCGGTAAGGTAGCCGTCGGTAAACCCGCTGCGGGAAAACACGGCCTGCAGGGTGGACAAATCCGGCGTTTGGCCCGAAAGGGCCTGCCGATAGGCATGTACGCTGGCGGCCACATATTCCGGGCGTTTCATCCGACCTTCAATTTTGAAAGAGGAGACGCCGGCCTCGATCAACGCCGGGATATGCTTTACGGCGCAAAGATCTTTTAGCGATAAGGCGTGGTGCCGGCCGCGGCAGGAAAAATCCAGGCGGCAGGGCTGGGCACATAGGCCGCGGTTGCCGCTGCGCCCGCCGATGATGGAGGAAAGCGTGCAAAGGCCGGAGACGCTCATACACAAGGCGCCGTGGATAAACACTTCCAATTCGATGGGGCAATGGTCTGCAATATAGCGGATTTCCTTTAGCGTAAGTTCGCGGGCCAATACGGCGCGGGTGAACCCCAATTCCCATAAGGCCCGGGCGCCGGAAAGATTATGAATGGCCATTTGTGTGGAACCGTGCAGCGCCAGCGTGGGGCAGGCGGCCCGCAAGGCACGCGCCACGCCCAAATCCTGCACAATGACGGCGTCCACACCGCTTTGCGCCAGCATTCGGACGGTATCCAAAAGAGCGGGCCATTCTTCATCGGTGACCAGGGTGTTGACGGTTACATGCACTTTCACATCCTGCTCATGGCAATAGGATACCACCTGCTGCATATCATCAAAGTTTTGCGCGTTTCTCCGCGCATTAAAGCCCTTGGCACCCAGATAAACGGCATCCGCGCCGCAGCGCACCGCAGCGATCAGCTGTTCCGGCCCGCCGACGGGCGCAAGCAATTCCGGCATACAAACCCCTCCCCTGTGTTGTATTCATTATACACGAAAAAGGGAAAAACAAAAAAGCCCCGAACGGGGCGGGAAAAGTGAAATCAGGTTTCGGGCAGGCCAAAGACAAAGTCTCGAACATCTTGCAGCTCTTTAAGGAGCGGAACGCCGATGATTTTGGCCAACACCTGGTTTAGTTCATCGTATTGGTTGCCGGTAATGATAATTTCATCATACCGGTGTTCTTGCAGATCTTTGATTCGCTTATCCAATTCGTCTAACACTTGCTGTTTGAAAGCCAGCATGGCAATCACCTTCCTATCTGGATTTGATTACAGATAGTGTTTGCCGAAAATAAAAAATTATTCCGGCTTTTGGGGAGACAGCACAAAATGTCCGGGCGCGGCTTCCTGCCAGGCGCATTGAGGAAGCTGCTCAAAAAACAGCGCGGAATCAAACGGAATCCGCTGTTGGGTGCGCGCAACGCCGGGATCGGGCGAATACACGGAGGATAAAAGCGAGCGGGTATAGGGATGAAGGGGCTGCGTGCAAAGCGTATCGGCCGTCGCCAACTCCACCAAATGCCCGTGGCACAACACGCCGATGCGGTGGCTGATATGGCGCACCATGGAAAGATCGTGGGCGATAAACAGGAAGGAAACACCCTGCTCACGGCAAAGGGAAGCAAACAGATTGATGATCTGCGCTTGCATGGAGACATCCAAAGATGCAATGGGCTCATCGGCAATGATAAGCTGCGGGGAGAGCGAAAGCGCCCGTGCGATGCAAACACGCTGGCGCATACCGCCGGAAAATTCTGCGGGATATTTGTGATACAAAGCAGGGTCCAGGCCGACAAGCGCCATCAAACGCAGCACGGTTTCGCGCCGCTGTGCGCGCGTACCTTCACGATGAATGACCATCGGCTCTTCAATCAAGGCACCGATGGTCATACGCGGATTTAAGCTGGCCATACTGTCCTGAAAGAGAAACTGAAGGGTATGCGCGGTGTGCTTTCGCTGCTTTGCGGTGGTTTTGGAGGCGCTGATTTCTAAATCCTGCAAAAATACTCGGCCGTGAGTAGGCGGATATAGACCGGCGATGGTGCGGGCCAGGGTGGATTTGCCGGAGCCGGATTCGCCTACCAAACCAAAGATTTCGCCCGGCCGGATGGAAAAGCAAACATCTTGAACAGCCCAAAGAGAACGATGATGGCCGATGGGAAAGGATTTACTCAGCGATTCTACACGAAGGAGCGGTTCAGTCATGGGTTTCCTCCCGGGATAAAAAGGCAGGCGGCGAAATTTTCGGCGCCCTGGGATCTAGCAGCCATGTGGCGGCCTGGTGTGTGGGCGAAAGGGAAAACAGCGGCGGCTGTTGCTCATAATCAATATCCAACGCATAGGCGTTTCGCCGAGCAAAAGCATCGCCCCGCGGCGGGGCGGACAGATCCGGCGGCATGCCGGGAATGTTGTATAAGGCTTCTCCCTGGCGCAGTTTTCCCGGCAAAGAGCCCAAAAGACCCCAGGTATAGGGATGACGGGCATCGTAAAAAATTTCTTCTACGGTGCCGGTTTCAACGATTTTTCCGGCATACATCACGGCCACACGATCCGCCATTTTGGCAACCACGCTCAGATCATGCGTGATAAACAAAACAGATAGCCCAAACTGTGCTTGCAAACGCAAAATGAGCTCTAAAATTTGTGCCTGGATGGTAACATCCAACGCGGTGGTGGGCTCATCCGCAATGAGTATTTTGGGCCGGCAGGCCAGCGCAATGGCAATGACGGCGCGCTGGCGCATACCGCCGGAAAAATGATGCGGATATTGATCGTAGCGCTCGGCAGGATGGTCTATGCCGACGGTTTCCATCCAGTAAAGCGCGCGTTCTTTGGCCTGGGCTTTGGAGAGGTTTTCATGCAAAATAAGCGCCTCGGCTATCTGCCGGCCAACGGAAAGCGTGGGGTTTAGAGATGTCATGGGATCTTGAAAGATCATGGAAATCTCACGCCCGCGAATTTGGTCCATGGCCTTTTCGGAAAGGGGCGCAAGATCCCGGCCGTTAAAGAGAACCTTGCCACTGCTGATGTGCCCGCTATGAGGCAAAAGATGCAGGATAGACTTGCATAGGACGGATTTGCCGCAGCCGGACTCACCAACAATGGCAAGAGTCTCTTTTTCGTTGAGGGAAAAGGAGACGTCGCGCACTGCCTGTACCGTGCCGGCATCGGTATGAAATTGTATCGATACATGCTGCAGATCAAGCAGTGCGCTCATAACAATCGCTCCTTTAGAGGGTTAAAACAAACAGCGCAATGGGCCGGCCGGGTTAGCCGATGGTCCAGTCCGCAATGTTGTAGAAGATGCCTACGCCGTGATGGCCCAGGATGGTGTCCTTTGTGATGCCGTGAATGTTGGCTTTGCCGACATAGATAGCGTCTACATAGGCGATAAAGGTATAGGGCATTTTTTCCGTCATGGCCTGCTGGAATTCCTGATAATAGGCCAGGCGTTTGTTGTTATCATCGGTTTCCCGCGCTTTTTTCAAAAGGGCATCCACCTTTTCGTACGAATACGCGGAATAATTGGCGCCCTTGTCCGTGCCGAACACCTTGTAGGTATGGTCATCCGGGTCAAACGGGCTGCCCCAGCCGATGAGGTAGGTTTCCTGACCGGCCCAGTCCGTTTTGGCGTTGACGGCCACGGAAGCCTCCACACCGATGCTTCTCAGCTGTTCGGCGCAGATGGTAGCCATATCAATACGCACCTGATCGCCTTCGCCGCAGTTGATTTTAAAGCTCAGGCGCGTGCCGTTTTTGGCATAGATGCCGTCGTCGCCTTTTTTCCAGCCGGCTTTTTCCAATTCCTCCTGTGCTTTTTGCGGATTGTAGGAGAATTTTTCAATGTCCGGATTGTTATACGGCCCCATTTGCAGCGGCGAATACGCCACTTCGCCATGCCCCAGCAAAACGCTGTCTATGATGGCCTGGCGGTCTATGGCATAGCTGAGGGCGTTGGACAATTCCGGATTGTTTTTGAACAGATCGTTGTTGAAATTATACAGAATGCCTCGGTAATCGGCAGTTTTCATATCGTAAACGGTGAAATCTGCATTGGATTCAAATTCTTTGGCGTCCTGCGGGGTAATTTGCGCCAGATCTACTTCGCCGCTTTTCAGCTGCAAAGCACGGGTTTTTTCATCCGGAACAATTTTAAAGATGACGGTATCGATGGAGGGCGCTTTGCCGTAATAATCCTGATTTTTCTCCAGCGTGATGCTTTGCCCCACATCCCAATGCGTCAATTTATACGGGCCGGTGCCCACGGGGTTTTGATTGAAAGAATCGGTAATGAGGTTTTTGCCCTCCAAAAGATGTCGGGGCAAGATGCCGATGGTCAGATAATCCAGCATGGCAACGTTGGGGGCGGACAAAGTGAGGGTGAAGGTATGCTCATCCACCGCGGCCATGGAAACGATGTCTTCATAATTGGAAGCGATTTCCGATTCGTTTTCCGGGTTTAAGATGGCTTCCAGCGTAAATACCACGTCCGAAGCGGTAAACGGCTGGCCATCATGCCATTTTACATCTTTGCGCAGATGAAACGTATAGGTATAGTGCTCTTTATCGTATTCCCAGGTTTCCGCCAGCGCAGGAACCACTTTGTTGTCGGCATCGTGTGCGGTGAGACCGGAAAAGATCAGAGAGTTGATCTCGCCGTGTTCATACAGGGCGGGGTTGATGCTGGTGTAATCGCCGCTGGCATAGACAAGCGTGGAAGCGTCGTTTTTGCTGCCGGCAGTGCCCTGTCCGCAGGCGGAAAGCAGGCACATGGCCGCCGCAAGCAAAAACGATAGAAGGACGTGTCGTTTTTTCATGCAATTCTCTCCCTTGTAAAATGTTATATTTCAATCGATTGAGGTTAAAGGTTGCTGCAGCGCCGATGGTTGGCGTTACGGATATAATGGCCGATGTTGGTAATGCAGACTAGGGTGGTTACCAAAAACAACCCGGGAATGATGATCAGCCACCAGTTGTTGGATAATAGGGCACGGTCCGCCATGCTGAGCATGCTGCCCCAGGAAACGGTTTCCACCGGCAGCCCCAGTCCCAAAAAGCTGAGAGTGGATTCCGTGCCGATGGCAGAACTGATGTTGGTAACTACCATGAACATGATGGAAGGAATAAAATTCGGCAAAAGATGGCGGCGCAGAATGTAGAAAAAGCGGCCGCCTGCCAGCCGAGCATATTGGATATATTCGCTGGATTTAATCTGGTGTACTTCTGTGCGAACCACCTTGGCAATGCTCATCCAACTGGTGAGCCCGATGACAAGCGAGATGGAAAGCAGATTGGCCTGCCCTAAAATCGCTTGCAAAAAGATGATGATCAAAATGGAAGGAATGCTCATGGCCATTTCGGAAAACCGCATGAGCGCATCATCCAGCCAAGCAGGGACGACCCCGCAAATACAGCCGTAGAGAACGGCAATGCAGGTGGACAACGCCGTGGAAAGAAACCCGATACAAAGGGAGATGCGCCCGCCGTACCAGATCATGGAAAATACATCGCGCCCCAAAGGATCTGTCCCAAAGAGAAATTCCCCGCAGGGCGGCTGGCTTAGGTGAGCCAGATTCAGCATGCCCGGGTCTTTCGGGGAAAGGACGCCGCAAAACAGACAGCCCAGCAAAATCACCCCCACAAGAATGCAGGATAACAGCGGAAAATCCGAAGGGAGCCGGCGTTTTTTTGGAACGGCCTGCTCGGGCGCAGCTTCTTTGCGGCCGACTAGCTTAAAACTCTGGTCGGTTCTGTCCAAGAATCTTCCCCCCCTTCGCGTTTCATACGCGGGTCGATCCTGTTATGGAGAACCTGCGAGAGCATATTGGATAAGATGACCAGCGCACCCGTGATCAGGCACAGGATCATCAATAGATTGTAATCGTGATATTTGGCGCTTTCAAAGCACAGCGAGCCCAGCCCGGGGTAGGAAAACACTTGCTCTACGATATAAGTGCCGCCTAAAATATGCGGAATGGAAATGGCCATAAGGCTGATATAGGTGGGCAGGATGTTACGCAGGCAGTGCTGGGTAACAATCTTGCGCCGGCTTAAGCCCTTTGCTTTGGCGAGCAACACATAATCCTGGCGAATTTCTTCCATCAACTTGTTGCGCACCATGTAGGCGTAATACCATAGATGGCTGAGTACCAAAACGGTGAGCGGCAGAATTAAATGGCGGATGCGGCTGGCCACATCCCCGGCCTTGCCGAGGGCATAGGCGCCGCTGGAGGGCAGCCACCCCAAGTTGACGCTGAAAATCAAAATCAGCACCAGAGAAATCCAAAACGAGGGGATGCAGTTTGTGACAGTGCCGATTTTGCAGATGACCTTATCCCAGACCGTATCCTCATGCAGGGCGCAAAAGATGCCGAGCAAAAGCGCCAGACCAAAGGTAAACACATACGCCAGCCCGCCTAAAAGCAGTGTGTTTTGATACAGCGCGCCGATGACAGATGTCGCAGGCTGTTTGTATTTAAAGGAGATGCCCCATTCACCGTGAAAGGCGTTAGACAGCCAGATTTTGTATTGTGTATGGATGGGCTGATCCAGCCCCAGGCTATGGATGGCCGATTCGCGCTCCTGCGGGCTCATTCGCTCCACGCTTTCGCCGTAATACGAGCGCAGCGGGTCGCCGGGCGCCAGGCGCGCCATATAAAATACGGCCAACGACAATAAAAACAAAGCCAAAAGAAATTGAAACAGCTTTTTGCAGAGAATCCATGCGGTTTTTCGTGTGCGCTGTGGCATAAAAAGAGCCCCTCCAACAAAAAAACCACAAAGAGACAGCCCGTACAGAGCCGACCAATCTTCGTGATTTGTTTACAAACGATATGAAAAAGAAAAAACCATACACTGCGTTCTGGCAGAAAAAGGGGCTTCCTGTCCCTCATCGTCGTATGATTCTATATATAAATTATCACAAAACGATGCAAATGTAAAGTTATATGTTTTGCAAAATCTGTTGAACTTCGCGCAGCGCGTCTTCGATAAAGCGGCCCATCGGTTGATCTTTTACGCCGGCGATATGGGCATGGCAGCGGGAAACAGGGATTAACACTTTTTCCGCTTCGCTGCTGGCCACGGCGTTGGCGATTTGCGCGCTCACTTCACCCAGCATGGAGCCAACCAACACAAGGCCAATGGGACCGATGATGATATCGGCATGTGCACAATTGTAACAAACGGCGCTTTCTCCGGTAGCACCACCGTCCGCGCCGGCCTTTACCATGGCCGCCGTGGCCAGGGCATTGATGCCGATGCCGAGAATTTCATGTTGGGAAGAAAATTGTTTTTTCAGCTGTTCCACCAGGGATTTTCCGATACCGCCGCCCTGGCCGTCGATGACAATAATTCGCATATCATTCCTCTTTTCCGATGATAAATCAGTGTATCATATTTTGCAAAAACGGAAAAGGGAGCCGGGCAAAAGGCTTGTTCGAAACAGAATGCGAAAGTATAGTATAATAGAAAAAAGAAACAGGAGGCCTTGAAAGGGGAACAATATACAGTGGAACAAAAACAAGCGCAGGGCGTGGGGCTGATTGCCAATGAGGAGACGATCTTAAATGAGTTTTCTCAGAAAAAGCAGCTGTTTATGGATTTTCAGGATGATCTGGAAGATATTATCCCAACGCTGCTGAAAACACGGAAAATCGAAACGGCCAACATTGCCTTTCGCATTAAAAGCGAGGAATCTTTGCGGAAAAAGATACAGTTCAAACATAAATATCAGCAGCTGACCGATGTGACGGATTTGGTGGGCTGCCGGGTGATCACGTTGTTTGAAACGGATGTGGAAGCGGTGCTGCAGGCGCTTGAAAGCGAGTTTGAATTGGTGGAACTGGTGGACAAGCGGAAAAAGAGCGTGAACGACTATGTGGATTTTGGGTACAATTCGCTGCATGTAATTTTGAAAATGAGCAAAGCGCGCTGTGCGCTGGTGGAATACAAGCGCTATGAGGATATACGGTTTGAAGTGCAGATCCGCACGGCGCTGCAGCATGCCTGGGGCGAAATTGAGCATGGGCTGGGCTATAAATCCGATTTTGAAATTCCGATGCAGATTCGGCGCAAACTAACGCGCATTGCCGCAACGCTGGAATTGATCGACGAAGAGTTTGAAACCATTCGACAGGAGGTGGCGGAATACGACCGCAGCTTTGATAAAATCGAAAAAATATTAAAAACGGACATCAACAAAAATACGCTGATTCAATATTACGAAACGGGGGCGCAGATACGTGCGTTTAACCAATCTTTGGCAGAGGCATACGGGCTGGAGCTGGTGGAGGACAGCGGCTTTATCAGCCGGCTGAAAATCGTGCAGCGTTTGCAGTTTTTGGGATTTCGCTATATTCACGAAATGGATGAATTTATCCAAACGCACCAGGCACCGCTTCGGGTGATTGCGGATAAGTGGATGGAAATCATGCGCGGAAAGAGTTTGAATGTATACACGGTTTTGCTGTATACGATTTTGCTGGCCTCTGCGCGAGAAGCGGCGGATCTATACGATGAAAACGGCCCGGTAAAACAGATGATGAAATTATCATAAAAAGGGCCGCTGGCAAAGGTGAATTTTTTCCAGATCCGGCTTGGAAGAGGGGACATCGCCAAGGGGCAGCTTTTGCGGCCGTTTGCGCGGCGCGGGGCCGCCGGTGTGGGGCGCAGGGCATTCATAGGTTTGCTTCATAAGAATTCCTCCTTTTGGATAGTTTGCCCGAAAAAAGCGCGCATATGAAGAAATGTGCGGGAATAGGGAAACAGCAGTATGAAATGTAGAGGATTGTTTGGCTTTGTTTATATAAAAACAGTGCGTTTTAGAGGAAAAGGGAACAAACCCTGCGGCAAAGAAAACGGGATTCTTTTAAGAATACTGGTGAAAATAAAAAAATTACGGTATAATTTATGGTTGTGGGCCGGTTTTCAACGGCAGACGGGCCCAAAAGAGAGTTTTGTATGCCGTTGAGAATGGAGTGGACCAATGTCAAAATCGATTGGAACCGTTGTCAGAGGCGTGCGCACGCCTATTATCCGCCAAGGGGATGATCTGGTCTCCATTGTGGTGGATTCCGTATTGGAAGCAGCCCGGAGCGAGCAAATTGCATTTGCGGACCGCGACATCGTAGCGGCCACCGAGGCCATTGTGGCGCGTGCTCAAGGGAACTATATAACGGTTGACGACATTGCCGATGATATCAAAGAAAAGTTTCCCGAAGGGCATATCGGATTGATCTTCCCGATCTTGAGCAGAAACCGTTTTTCCATCTGCTTAAAGGGCATTGCCAGAGGGGCCAAAAAGATTACGCTGATGCTAAGCTATCCGTCCGATGAAGTGGGCAACCACCTGGTATCGCTGGATGCGTTGGATGAAAAAGGGATTAACCCGTATACCGATGTGTTGACCGAAGCGGAATACCGCGAAAAATTCGGCCGGGTGGAACATCCGTTTACCGGCGTGGATTATGTGGAATATTATAAGCAGCTGATTGAAGGAGAGGGCGCGGAAGCGGAAATAATTCTGGGCAACAATGCCAAAGACATTTTGCCGTATGCCAAGGATGTGTTGACATGCGATATCCACACCCGCGAACGCAGCAAACGCCTGCTGCGCCAAAACGGCGCGCGCACCGTGCTGGGCTTGGATGATATTATGACGGCCTCCAGAAACGGCAGCGGCTTTAACCCGGATTACGGCCTGCTGGGCTCGAACAAGGCCACGGAGGAAACGGTGAAATTGTTCCCGCGCAACTGCGAAGTGTTTGTAAAACAAGTGCAGGATGCGCTGCTGGAAAAAACCGGCAAGCATATTGAGGTGATGGTATACGGAGACGGCGCATTCAAAGACCCGGTCGGCAAGATTTGGGAATTGGCGGATCCGGTGGTGTCTCCGGCCTATACCGGCGGGCTGGAGGGCACGCCGAACGAACTGAAGCTGAAATATCTGGCGGATAATGATTTTGCCGAGCTTACCGGCCAGGCGCTGCGCGAGGCGATTGAAAAGGCCATTGAAACAAAGGATAAAAACCTGAAAGGGACCATGGCCACCCAAGGAACCACGCCGCGCAGGCTGACGGATTTGATCGGCTCTCTGTGCGATCTGACCTCCGGCTCCGGCGATAAGGGAACCCCGGTGGTATGGATTCAGGGATATTTTACAAACTATGCAGAATGATAAAAAGCGGGCTTTGCCCGCTTTTTTTATACGCAAAACTACAGAATGAAAGTGCTTTACTAAAAGGGTACAGCCGGGATTGTTTTCAAAGCCAGGCCCGGCCTAAAAGGGAAACGCCCTGTTCGATTTGCTCGGGCGAAAGCGAGCCATAGCCCAAAAGAACATGCCCCTGATATTGCTTTGGCACGGGGCCGATGAAATAGGGCGCAACGGGATATACGCGCACCCCATTTTCCAGCGCCGTTTGGCAGAGCAGCTGCTGATCGGCGTTGTTTTTCAAATGCACCAAAACATGATGGCCGGCCTGTTCGCCCTGATAGAGCAGCGCATCGCCAAAGGTTTGCGAAAGGGAAGCAATCAACACCTTTCGCTTTTCTTTATAAAGCTTGCGCATGCGGTTTAGATGCGTTTCAAAGGCACCCTGGCGCAAAAAAGCATCCAACACTTCCTGCTCAAAACGGGAAACGGAGCAGCTGAAAAGCGCATAATGCTGCCGATAAAGCTGCAAAAGCGGCTCCGGCAACACCATATAACCGATGCGCAGCGAAGGCGCGATGGACTTGGAAAAGGTGCCAAGATAGATCACGCGTCCATGATCATCAATGCTTTGCAGGCTGGGCAGGGGTTTTGCATCATAGCGAAATTCACTGTCATAATCGTCTTCGATGATATAGCGGGCAGGGGCGGCTTTGGCCCAGTTTAACAGCTGAATCCGGCGGCTGATCGGCATGCTGACGCCCAAAGGAAACTGATGAGAGGGCGTGGTATACACGCAGGCATTTCCCAAAGCGTGCAGCGGCGCTACCGGCAGCCCTTTTTCATCCACATACAGCGGCAAAACGGGATGTCCCATGCGATGGAACATATGATACGCCTTGTTATATACGGGGTTTTCCAACGCGATGGTGCAGCTGCTATCCAGAATATAGCTTAAAATTTGTAAAAGATGCTCGGTGCCGGCGCCGAGGACGATGGAATCCGGCGTACAGCGCACGCCGCGCGCCTGATAAAGATATTGCGCGATGCTTTGCCGCAGGGAGATAAGACCCTGCGGAGGCGCATTTTGCAGTAAAGTTTCGTTGTTTTCATCAAAACAATGGCGCAGCAGCTTACGCCAAAGGGCATAAGGGAAAAGCCGCGCATCGATGCCGCCGGGAGAAAAATCAACCTCTATGGGCGCAGGCGCTTCAACATCGGCAGGTGGCGCAGATAAAACGACGGAAGCGGGCAAAAGCGTATCCAACGGGCAGACAAAAAAGCCGCGTTTGGGCCGGGCGTCCAAAAACCCTTCGGAGACAAGCTGGCCATAGGCGGTGTCTACGGTGGTAACGCTGACGCCCAGCTGATCCGCCAATTTGCGCTTGCTGGGCAGTTTTGTGCCGGCAGCAAGGGCGCCGGTGCGGATTTCGTGCTTTAGCATGCGGGTGATTTGATCATACAGCGGCGTGCCGGATGGCGCCGGCGGCAAGGTGAACAGCATGAAAACCTCCTAAACTGGACAGATGAAAAAGACAAAAAGTAAACCTTTTAAAAAGGTCAGTTTTTGCGTATTATAGGATACAGAAAAAGCAAGGTCAAGGGAGCGAAGAAAAATGAAACAAAAACGGGTGCTGGCCGTGCATGATATTTCTTGCGTGGGGCGCTGTTCGCTGACGGTGGCGCTGCCGATTCTGTCTGCGGCCGGGCTGGAAACCAGCGTGCTGCCCACGGCGGTGTTAAGCACACATACCGGCGGCTTTACCGGCATGACATTTCGGGATTTGACGCAGGATCTGCCTGAAATTTTTGCGCATTGGAAAACCTTGGATATAACCTTTGACGCCATTTACACCGGTTATCTGGGATCGGATAAGCAGGTGGCGCTGATAGAACAGTTGTTTGATCTGTTTGGCTCGGAACAAACGCTGCTGGTGGTGGACCCGGTGATGGGGGACGACGGAAAGTTGTATCCCGGCATGCCGGAAAACATGCCGCAGCTGATGAAAAAATTATGCCAAAAGGCGGATATAATTGTGCCGAACCGTACGGAGGCAGCCTTGATGCTGGGCCAGGCGTATAAAGAAGAGCCGCTGGACCGGGCGGCGGTGGAGCAGATGATGCACCAGCTTTGCCAGATGACAAAGGCCAGCGTAGTCTTAACCGGCATCGGCCTTGAACAAGGAAGGCTGGGCGCGGCAGTGTATGATGCAAAAACAAAACAGACCACATACCCCACGGCAAAGCGCATGCCGGGCAGCTATCACGGCACGGGAGATGTGTATGCCAGCGCGCTGACGGGCGCGGTATTGTGCGGGCATTCGCTGACAGAATCTGCCCGCATTGCGGCGGAATATACGCAAAAGAGCATAGAATACACCATTCCGGAGGGCATAGAGCGGCGGTATGGCGTTTGCTTTGAGAAAGCTCTGCCGGAATATTGGCAGATGCTGGAAAACGAAAAATAAAAAAAGGAGCCTTGGCTCCTTTTTTTGTACAGAAAATTACGCGCCGAAGATTTCCAAAACTTTGGCTTTCACTGCGGCAGCCACCTTTTGATGCTGATCCGGATTGAGGTGAATGCCGTCTTTTTCGCTGGCAACGACGATCTGACTTAAGTCCAGATATTCGCAGCCGATTTCGCGGGTAAACCGGGCAAATTTAGCCGGAAGCTCGCGGGAAATGAGGTTGGAATTGTCATCAAAAGAAGAGCAATAATCCGCTTCGCGCGCATAATTGGTATACGGCGGACACATGACCAAAAGGCGCGGGGCTTTGCCGTCACGGCCGGCGGTGGAGCGGAGAATGAGGTTGGCAAGCTCGCGTACGCCGGCGGCCACGTCGGAAGCGGTGAGGCCAAAACGGGTTTTGCAGTCGTTGGTGCCAAGCATTAGAATGACAAGATCCAATGGAGATTGGCTTTCCAGGCAGGGGATCAGGTAGGGCTTACCGTTTTTATATCCTTCGATGGGGTCATCCCATACGGCGGTACGGCCGTTTAATCCCTCCTCGATGATTTTATAATCCGGCAAGGCGTTTTGCAAAAGGCCGGTCCAACGGGTGTTTTCATCAAAGCGATACCCGTCTTTGGGGGCGTAGCCCCAGGTGTTGGAGTCTCCAAAGCAAAGGATTCGTTTCATGGCGCATCTCCTAGCATAGAATTCATTGTATAAATTATACAATAAATACGGCGCGGTGGGCGGGAAAATTAAAAAAGAACAACCGGAAACAAGGCGCCGCGGGATTTTCAAAAGAAACAGAATACGAAAAAGACAGCCCGAGTAGGCTGTCTTTTGAAATGGCGTTTGATTAAATCCACCCAAAATGACGACAGGCATTGAAAACGCCGTCTTGATAGGAAGGGGTTGTAACGTAATCGGCATGCTGTTTTAATGCGGGATGCGCATTGCCGAGGGCGATACAGGTCCATTCCGGTAAAAACATGGAGATGTCGTTGGTGCCGTCGCCAAAGACGACGACATCCTCCTGCGGCGCATGGAGCATGGAGAGCATGGTGAGAATGCCTTTTTGCTTTTCGGTGGCCTCGATGAAAATGCAGCGTTCGTTAAACCGTACCCAGGGCAGATAAGAAAGCGCTTCGATTTGCCCCTGATCTTCTTCGGTGCAGGCGATATACAATTTATGGAAGGTGGAAAACGCATGAAAATCCAAATCGGGATCTAAAATGGATTTTGCATAGTAGTCATTGATTTTCAACAAAAATTCCACGGAATTGGTATAGCGCACCTTTTCGTTGGCGCAGGTGAACCCCCAAGGGATATGCTTTGCGGACAATTCTTCCAAGGCCTTATGGCACAGGGCAGGATCCAACGTTTTCATCTGCACGATGTTTCCGTCGATCACAATGCCGTATCCGCCGTCGGTTACGGCGTTGCGAATGCCCAAATCCGGCAGAAAACGGGCAATGTCCGCCTCCATACGCCCGGTGGCTACGGCTACGGAATGCCCGTTGGCGCGCAAAAGATCCAGCGCTTTTCGGGCGGAAGGGGGCACGCAGGCAGTGGAGCCGATGGTAAGCGTGCCGTCAAAATCAAAGAAAAAATATTTTTTTGTCTGCAACAAACTCAGCCTCCGATGCGATGGAAAACAGGATTGTGGTTTTCATAGGTGCAGACATACCGCATGCCGGCCCGGCGCAGCATTTGGCAGGCGGCGGCGTAATGTTCGCCGATACGATCCGGACGATGCGCATCCGAACCGATGGTGACGATTTCGCCGCCCAATTCATGATAGCGGCACATGATATCTTCATCCGGCATGAAAAAACCAAACGGCGTTTTGCTGGAGGTGTTGATTTCCAGCCCTTTGCCATGGCTGATCAGGTATTGGAACAGGGCGTCCAATTCGTCCGGGGCGTTGCGGTAGCGCAGCTGCCGATCCGGATATGGATTCTGGCGGGAATAATAAGTAAGATGCCCGATGCAATCCAGCTCCGGAAAATCTTTGGCGCAGGACAAAAGCTGAAGGGCGTATTTGCGCATCACATCGTCCGGCGTGGCGCCGTAACCGAAAACGGGGTTGACGCCATCTTCAATCAAATGCTGCGGATTTCCCTCTGCAAAGCCCATCCAGTGGATAGAGCCCAGAATATAATCAAACCGAAGCCCCTCCATGGCATAACGGGTGGCGGCAAAAACATCATCACGCCCGGCCTGCATGCCGATTTCCACCCCGGTTTTGATGATAAGCTGATCGGCAAAGCGTGCAGCATAACGCTCCACATCTTCCACATAATCGATGAGATCACAAATGAAATTCAGATGAGGGGCGAGCGGAAAATCGTAATCGTAATGGGCGGTCACGCAGATTTCATCCAGGCCGTTGTGGATGGCGCCCAGCGCAATTTCGCGCAGAGACTGCATACCGTCTGCACTATGATAAGAATGTATATGATAATCGTACATGGCAAAAGCCCCCTTTAAATAAAAAAACGAGTTGAAATTCGATTCATCAAAAACAAAATAAAAACATAAGAAATCATACGAGACAATTGTGACTCTATTATGCGGGAATTTTGTTAAAAAAACAAGCACGAAGCAAAGAGAAAGGGCGATTTTACACAATTCCTGCATAAAGAACAGGAAATAAAAGACCACAAAACCGTTTTTGCCGCTAAGCATTTGTCGAAAAACACGAAATGCCAAGAAGGGGACAAAAAGAAAGTTGCCTAAAAACAACACGGCCGGCCGGATAAAACGGGCAAACGAAGAAAATTCCCAACGGATACATATCCGTTGGGAATGGGAAACGCTTTATTTTCTCAAATACAGCACACCGAGGGTGTTTGGTCCGCAGTGTGAAGAAACGGTGCAGCCGGCACGCGTGGTATAGATATGCTCAAAGGGCACCAGCTCCGAAACGGTACGAAAAACGGCCTGAAGAATGGCGTCATCTATGCCGGAATGGGTGATAAATGCGCGGCTTGTATCGATCTGCTCCGGATGGGCCAATACGTCGCGCACGTATTTTTGCAGGCAACGATCCAATTTGCCGCGATACAATTTGCCCATGCCCATGCTACCGCTGTCATCCGGATGCACCTGAATGCAGGGCTTGATATGCAGCATATTCACGCCCAATTTCGCAACGGAAGAGCACCGGCCGCCGGCGTGCATAAATTCCAGCGTATCCAACAGGAAACTGGCCTGGGTCTTTTGCGTTAGGGCAGAAACTTCCCGGTAAATCTGCTCGGCTTCCATGCCGCGGGCAATACGGTCTGCCGCCTGAAGCACCAAAAGCCCGGAGCCGGTGGAAAGGCTGCAAGAATCTATTACATAGACGTTTGGCAAAGATTGCGCAGCCAGACAGGCATTTTGATAGGCAGAGGACAGCGCAGAGGCAAGAGAAATATGAATCACGGCATATCCCTGTTCTGTCCATTGGCGAAAATGCGAATCATATTGGTTTTCATTGACGGCCGCAGTGGTGGGCAGCACTTTTTTGTTCCACCAGGTATGGTAAATATCGTCCGGCGTGATGTCTATGCCGTCGCTATAAGCATTGCCATCCAAAAGAACGGTAAAAGGGAACAGATGCACCTGATGTTCGGACAAAAGCGCCGGCCCCAGATCGCATGAGCTGTCTGCACTTAAAATGATTTTTTGTTGCATGTCTATTTCTCCAGAAAATTAAGATTTATACGCCTGATCTATCGAGCAATCCGTATTTTGTTGTTCTGTATGGGCGGGCTGGTCTTTTTTGCGGGTGATAAGCAAAGATTCCAGCCAGCCTTTTTTGTATTTGCTGGAAATATACCCGATACAAGCGATGACAAATGCGCCGATGGAATCCACAATTAAATCTTCCATGGTATCAACCAGCGCCGCGCGACCTACCAGCGTAACACCGCTTTCGGTTGCGTATTTTTGCATGTTAAGGTGCATGATGCCGTCTATGGTAAATTCATAAATTTCCCACAATGCCCCCAGCATCAAAGCAAAGCAGAAGGCGAAAAACGCGATGAAAATCGGGCTCAGGTTTACGGGAATACGATCCGAATTATTTAAAAGCGCCACCACGGAAAACCCGAGCGCCCCCAGCATGCCGCCGCTAAAACAATGCAGGATGGTATCCCAATTGGAAATTTTATAATAAAACGACCGCACCTCGCCCAAGTATACCGCACAGTACAGAAAAAGCACAAATAAAATCAGCATCATGGACGGAATTTGCAGCTTGAATTTTTTGGCGATGACGCTGGGCAGCATCAAAACCATAAGCGCCAAAATACATTGCACCAGCATGAGAACGTAATCGCTTTTCAAGCGCTCCCCCTCCGTGGCAAAGCCGGGCAGGGAAGGCGCCGCAAAAATACGCGCCACAACATAGACAATGGAGCTGAGCAAGGAAAAATAAACAAGCCCGGTGAGCCATTTCAAAAGCCGCTGCCGGCGTGTTTCCTTGTCCTGTTTTTCTTTCATAAAAACCCCTTTGAAAGGCGAATGCCAAAATTTCATAGAGTATTATACAGAAAACACGGGGAAAAAGACAGAGGAAAAATAAGTTTATTCAACGATGGGGCAATGCAAATGCTGCCGCACTTCCTGCCAGGGCACAGGATAGCCCGCCCCATGAGAACAGAACACCGAAGAAGAGGGATGCGCGCGGTCTTCCACTTTATTATATCCAATGGTTTGGATGACCTGCTCTGTATTATGACAGACATCGTATCCGTCAAAGCGAAGCTGCAAAACGCCTTCGCCTTTGGTATAGGAGGCCACCTCCGCGGCGTATTCCATCATACAGGCCGCCGGCGCCCGCCCGGCAAGGGTACTGCGCCCCCGGGAAAGCTGCGGGGCGCCAAAACTGGCGTTTTTGCGCTGTAAATCCGTCAGCGCCCGGCCAACGGTGTGCTCCGGCACGGTAAGGGTGAAAGCATAGTAGGGCTCCAGCAAAACGTTTTGTGCCTGTTCCAGGCCCTGCCGGATGGCGCGGCAGACAGCCTGCCGAAAATCGCCGCCCTCGGTATGCTTTTCATGGGCGCGGCCGTTGGTAAGCGTGATGGACAGATCCGTTACCGGCGAACCGGTAAGCAGGCCCGGATGTGTGGTTTCAAAGACATGGGTGCGGATAAGGTTTTGAAATTGAGCGGGCAAAACATCGGTAGACAGGGCGCTTTGAAACACAAGCCCGCTGCCCCTGGGCCCGGGAGACAGGCGGAAATGCACCTCGGCATAATGGCGCAGAGGTTCAAAATGCCCAAAGCCGCAAACGGGCGCGGTGATGGTTTCCTGATACAACACGCGGCAGGGGCCGAACGTTATGGAAAAACCGAAGCGCTGCGGAATCAGCGCGGACAACACTTCCAGTTGTATTTTTCCCATAACCTGTAAACGGAGCTGGTTGGTATCCGTCTCAAAGGCGATGTGCAAAAGCGGATCTTCTTCTTCCAGCTGGCGAAACGCGGATAATACGCGCTGCGGGGAAACGGAATCCGGATAAAGGATCTCGGCAGACAGCGCCGGCTGCATTTGCGGCGGGACCGCCGCGGGAAGGCCGATGCCGTCGCCGGGGCGCAAAGAGGAGAGCCCGGAAACCGCGCACACATCCCCGGCCACGGCCAGGGGAACAGAAACGGATTTTTCACCGATGAACTGGCGGAGCTCATGGATTTTTTCTTCGCCGATGGATTGCTTGGCTGCAAGACAGCCGAAAAACAAACGCAGATGCGCCCAGCGAACGCCTTTGTCGTCATGGCTGATGCGAAACACGCGCGCTTGCAGCGGGCCGTCTTTTTCGAAATAGCGCGAAGAGGAAAACTGCGATAATCCATCCAGCAGCGCAGTGACGCCGGCGCCATTCAGTGCGCTGCCGATATAACAGGGGAAAAGGCGGCGGCTTTGCACCAACTGCCGGGCGGCGGATTGCCAGCGGACAGGATCATAACCGGTTTCAAAATAGGCGGATAACAGATCGTCATCCGTTTCGGCGATCTGTTCAATGGCCTGCGTGGTGAACCCGTCGGACAGATTGCAAACATCGGGCGTTAACCGCTTGGCAATTTCACGCAAAACGGCGGCGGGGTCGGCGGTGTCCAAATCTTGCTTGTTGATAAAGAAAAACACGGGCACCCGGTGCGCACAAAGCAGACGCCAGATGGTTTCCGTATGGGCCTGCACGCCCTCCACGGCGCTGACAACGAGCACGGCGCAATCCAAAACGGACAACACGCGCTCCATTTCCGAGGAAAAGTCCACATGGCCGGGGGTATCCAGCAGGGTAAACGCGACGTTGTTATGAACAAACGGCGCCTGGGCGGAAAAGATGGTGATGCCGCGCTGGCGCTCCAGCGGATCGCTGTCTAAAAAGGCGGTTTGCTTATCCACCCGGCCCAAACGGCGGATGGTTTGCGCCTGGTATAAAATGCGCTCGCTGAGCGTTGTTTTCCCGGCGTCTACATGGGCCAACAGACCAATGCAAATCTTCTTTTTTTCATGCGGTTCGCCCATACAACCAGTCTCCTTTTATATAGGAATAAAAGTATTATAGCATAGAAAAAAGCCGCCGCAGAGTGGGGAAACGCTTTGGGGCGATGCGGCGGCGCAATTGAAAAAGGGAATGGAAACAACGGAATGTAAACCGCGGCAGGGCGCCAATCCTGCAAAAAGGCAACGACACGAAAGCCGGCTTTGGCTAAATGAAAAAGGCCCCGCATTAGCGAGACCTTTTTTGTGTTTATTCGTCGGCTTCGGGTGTATCGGCCTGTTTGGAAGAAGTTTCCTCTGCGGGCTGCATGACAACCACGGGCGCGTTTGCTTCGCCGGCGGCCAGCTTGCCGCCCAGGGCGCCCAGGATGAGGCTTTTAAGGTCGATCCCCATACCGGCGCCGATGCCCTCGGTTACCTGCGTGGTGCCGTTGACGATATCGGAAATCAGCTTTGCGCTGTTGCCTTCGCCATACATGGTGATCTTATCCACCTTGCTGAGCGGCTCGGCAACATTCTTGGCGATTTCGGGCAGAGCGCCCATGATCATTTCGATCACGGCGGCTTCACCGTATTTTTTCATCGCTTCGGCGCGCTTGTCGATCCCTTCCGCTTCGGCCAGCGCTTTGAGACGGATGGCTTCTGCTTCGGCTTCACCAACGGCGCGAATGCCTTCCGCTTCGCGTTGGCGTTCGATCATTTTTGCCTCGGCCTCTTTGGTGCGGCGGAACAGTTCGGCTTCGGCGGCCTGCTGGGCGGCATACCGCTCTGCATCGGCCTTTGCGCGAACCTGCGCATCCAAGGTCTGCTTGGTAACGTTTACTTCTTTGGCTTTCAACTCGGCCGTGCGATCGGCACGGGCGATGTCCGCATTGGCGGAAGCAACCTCGATGGTTTTACGCTGTTCTTGCTCCTGAATGGAGTATGCGGCGTCGGCTTCTGCCTTTTTCACATCGGACTGCTGTTTTAATTCTGCCTGGCGAATCGCCAAAGAGGTTTGCTTTTCGGCAATTTCCATTTCGGACTGCACTTTGGCGTCGTTTGCTTCCTTGGCCGCCTGTGCCTGCGCGATGGCAATATCCCGGTCGGCCTGGGCTTTTGCAACGGCAGCGCCTTTTTTGATTTGCGAGATGTTGTCGATACCAAGGTCTTCGATGACGTTGTTTTGGTCCGAAAAGGACTGGACGTTGAAAGAGATCATCTCCAGCCCCATTTTCTGTAAGTCCGGAATGGCATTTTCCTGCACGCGCTCGCCGAAGGCTTTGCGGTCTGTAACCATTTCTTCCAGCCGCATTTGGCCTACGATTTCGCGCATGTTCCCTTCCAGGGTGTCCTGTACGCGGCGGATGATCATATCCTCGCCTTCGTTTAGGAAGAACTTGGAGGCCAACGCCATCATTTCTTCGCTTTGGCCGATACGGATTTTAACCGTAGCGTCCACCTTTACGTTGATGTATTCGGCGTTGGGGACATAGTCCGTCGTTTTTACATCCACAGAAAACATTTTCAAAGACAGCTTATCCAGACGCTCCAAAAACGGGATGCGGATGCCGGCTTTCCCGATTAAAATGCGGGGTTTACGAAAGCCGGAGATCATATACGCCGTGTCGGGCGGCGCTTTTACATAGCCGATCAGGCAGATGAGAATAAGCAAACCGGCCGCGGCAACACCGATGATAAATTCCATAAATTTCTCCTTTCTGATTGCCGGTGTGTTTGGTTTTTGTTATGCCATGCTAAGGCTTTGAACAAGGGCGGTTTCGGGTGTTTGGGACAGCCGTTTACAGCGCATCGAAAATGTTTCGATGCGGCATACACCAAAAACCGAATCGCCCGATTCAACAGCCGAAGGGTCTTATTTTTCACACCGGGAGTTCACATCTGTTATCTAAGAGTAAAGCAACGTTGTGCTTTGAATCCAGTATCGGGGAAAAAGAATGAGAAATAAATGATGATATGCGCAAAATAAACGGGTCTATTTTTCTTTATACGGAAAAATAGCGAGATTAACATTCTTTGTTTTTATGTGCACTGTATTGAACCACGTCAATGGCACCGGTGGCCAACATTTGCTCGGCCCAAAGCTGCAAAGCTTCAACGGCCATTGAGATTTTTTCCAATTCCTCCTGTATGCCGATAAAGTCTTTCAATTCATCTCCGGAAATTTTTCCGTCCACGGTGATTTCGATCAGCCGCTCTTTTTGTTTGCTCATGGAATTTAGCGAAGCCAGCATTTCCAGCACAATTTGCGAAAGATCTTTCATTTCGATTTCCGGAACATACTGCCGGCCGATGGGGCATTGATGTGCGCAGTAATAATTGCACAGGCGAGGCTGTTTGTATTTTTCTGCCATAAGCAGCACTTCATCCGGGTGCGGAAGAGAGCGCTCGTTTTCAATCTTTTCAATTCTCTCCGGCGAAATGCTTTCCAACAGCTCCGAGGCGGATTCTCTTGTTAAATGCAGGGCCTCTCTGGTTTTATGATAAATATTTTTGTTTTCCTTGGTAGACGCTCTGGCCATAGGCAAACCCTCGCAAAAAATTAAATTTTATAAAATAACGTATACTTATATTATAGGGGAATCGACATAAAACACAATAAAATAAGCCGGGCGTTTGGAAGGAGAGGGCGGAATGAAAACGCATAAAAAAATCGTGCCGCAGGGCACGATTGGATGTTTTGAAAAATTCAAAACGGACAACGCCGGATAAAACGCGGCGTTGTCATTGCAAATATTCTTCGATGATAAAACGAGGCCGTTTTTTGGTTTCCATATAGGTTTTGCCGATGTATTCGCCGATGATGCCGATGGCCAAAAGCTGCAAGCCGCCGATGGCCCAGACGGAGACCATGATGGAAGTCCACCCGGCGACGGTATGGCCCGTCCAATGGACGATGAGAAAATACAAAAGCATCAGCAGGCTGATGACAAAAATACATACGCCAAGGCCGGTGATAAACCGGATGGGCTTGATGGAAAAGGAGGTAATGCCGTCCAACGCAAAGCTGATCATTTTTTTGAGCGGATATTTGGATTCGCCGGCAAAGCGCTCGTGCCGCTCGTAGGGAACCACATCCGAGCGGAAGCCGATCAACGGCACAAGGCCGCGCAAAAACAGATTGACCTCTTCGTAATGTTCCAATTCGTTTAAAGCGCGGCGGCTCATCAGGCGGTAATCGGCATGGTTGTAGACAATATCCACGCCGAAGAATTTCATCAATTTATAAAAGCCCTGCGCGGTGGTGCGCTTAAACCAGGAATCGGTTTGCCGGGCGCTGCGCACACCGTATACAACATCGCATCCGTCATAATATTTGGCGATAAAGCGATCGATGGCGTCTATATCGTCCTGCAAATCCGCGTCCATGGAGATGACCATATCCGCCTGGCCTTTTACCGTCATCAGTCCGGCCAGCAGCGCATTTTGATGGCCGCGGTTACGAGAAAGGTTGATGCCGTTTACCAGCGGATTTTCCCGATGAAGGCGGACGATTAAAGGCCAGGTGCCGTCTTTGGAACCGTCGTTGACATAGACGATTTTGCTGCGCGGGTCTATTTGTCCTTGTTGAATCAGCCCTTCCAGCTTTTCGGTAAGCCGGCGGGTTGTTTCGGGCAAAACCTCTTCTTCGTTATAGCAGGGAATGACAAGATATAAAACCTCGCAGCGCGGCAAGGCGCCCACCTCCGTTGTGTTTTCTGTGTTTTCATTATAACCGATGGAAAGGGCAAGTCAAACAGCGGAAAAGGGGAAATAAGGCGAAGAAAAGAAAACAAGGACGAAAAACAAAAAGGGGTGAAAGGGAAAGGGCGTATGCATAAAGAGGATATGCAAAACAAAAAAATGAAAACTGGGGGTTGACAAAGGCGGGGGATTCGCATAATATAATGACAAATTTTATTGATAAATGCTTTGAGAGGGAATAGACGCGTAAAGTGTGACAGAGAGCTGCCGGGTGGTGCAAGGCAGTACAGCGAGCGCGGCGACTCGCCCTTTAGCAGCCGACTGAACGCAGCGCAGAGCTGTAAGTAGGAAAGACGGGTTCCTGGCCGTTACCAGACAGGCAAGCATTCGCCCTTGGGCCGATGCAAGAATGAGCGGGCATTTTTATATGCCAAGTAGAGTGGTACCACGGAGCAATCGCCTTCGTCTCTTCATAGAGACGGAGGCTTTTTTTATCCGATGACCGAACAGAGAAAGGGAGAAAAACAACATGCAAAAACAAATCAAGATCTTTGACACAACGCTGCGCGATGGGGAACAATCCCCCGGATGCAGCATGAACCTGCCCGAAAAACTGGAGATGGCACGTCAGCTTGATCGTTTGGGCGTGGATATCATTGAGGCGGGCTTTGCCATTGCTTCGCCGGATGACTTTCGGGCTGTACAGGCCATTGCGGGCGTGATCGAACATGCCAAGGTAGCCAGCCTGGCACGCGCGCTGAAAAAGGATATAGACAGAGCCTATGAGGCGGTGAAAGACGCCAAGCATCCTGTGTTGCATGTGTTTTTGGCAACCAGCGATATACATATGGAATATAAGCTGCGCATGACGCGCGAACAGGTGCTCTCTCAAATTGAAGAGATGGTAAGCTATGCAAAATCGCTCTGCCAAGATATTGAATTTTCCGCAGAGGACGCTTCCAGAAGCGACAGAGAATTTTTGGCCAAGGCCTTTTCCGTGGCGGTAAAGGCGGGGGCTACCGTGATCAACGCGCCGGACACCGTGGGCTACGCTACGCCGCAGGAAATGTTTGATATGATCGATTATCTGGCAAAACATGTGGAGGGCGTGGAAAACGTGGATATTTCCACCCACTGCCATGATGACCTGGGGCTGGCCGTGGCAAACTCGCTGGCGGCGGTGAAAGCGGGGGCCACGCAGGTGGAATGCACGCTCAACGGCATTGGCGAACGCGCAGGCAACGCCAGCTTGGAAGAAATTGTGATGGGCATTAAAACCCGTAAGGATTTTTACGAGATGAACTGCAACATTGACACCACGCAGATCTATAAATCTTGCAAATTGCTTTCCAGCATTACGGGTGTGCCGATTGCGCCGAACAAGGCGATTGTGGGTGCCAACGCTTTTGCGCATGAATCCGGCGTGCACCAGCACGGGATGATGACAAACAGAAACACCTATGAAATTATGACGCCGGCCAGCGTGGGTATTGCGCAGACGACCATGGTGCTGGGCAAACACTCCGGCAAGCATGCCTTTGCAGAGCGGTTGGATGAATTGGGCTATGACATTCAGGGCGAAGAACTGGAAAAGGCGTTCCAGCGGTTTAAAGAGGTGGCGGATAAGAAAAAGACCGTGACGGACCGCGACATCGAAGCGCTGTTAACTTCGCAGAAAACCGTGGTGCTGCCCGTGTATGAACTGGGAAGCTTTGTGGTAAACGCGGGCACGGCCATTTCCGCCACGGCCACGGTTTGCCTGAAAAAAGACGGAGAAAACAAAGAAGCCGTGGCAACCGGAAGCGGCCCGATCGACGCTGCGTTTTCCGCGATGGAGCAAATCGTGCAAAGCGGAGCGGAGCTGGAAACCTATTCCATTCAGGCGGTTACCGAGGGGGAGGATGCCTTGGGCGAAGTGGTGGTACGGCTGCGCCGGGATGGGCACACCATTACCGGCCGCGGGCTGTCTACCGATATTATCGAAGCTTCCATCAAGGCGTATTTGAACGGCGTAAATAAAATTTGTACCGTGGAATGATTTTTTATCAGACAGAAGAAAGGAAGAAAAGCACAATGGGAATGACGATGACACAGAAAATTTTGGCCGCCCATGCCGGGCTGGACAGCGTGCAGGCAGGGCAACTGATCAATGCCAAGCTGGATATGGTGCTGGGCAACGACATCACCTCGCCGGTGGCGATCAACGAATTTAAAAAAGCGGGCTTTACAAGCGTGTTTGATAAGGAAAAGATTTCTCTGGTGATGGATCACTTTGTGCCGAATAAGGATATTAAAGCGGCCGAACAGAGCAAACAATGCCGCGAATTTGCCGGCGAGATGGGCATTACGAATTTTTACGACGTGGGGAACATGGGCGTAGAACATGCGCTGCTGCCGGAAAAGGGCCTGGTGGGCCCCGGTGAATGCATCATCGGCGCGGATTCGCACACCTGTACTTACGGCGCTTTGGGCGCGTTTTCCACCGGCGTCGGCTCTACGGACATGGCAGCCGGCATGGCTACGGGCCAGGCATGGTTTAAAGTGCCGAGCGCGATTCGCTTTGAGCTGACCGGCAAACTGAACAAATACGTTTCCGGCAAGGATGTTATTTTGCATATCATCGGGAAAATCGGCGTGGACGGCGCGCTGTATCGTTCGATGGAATTTACAGGGCCGGGGCTGGCCAGCCTTTCGATGGAAGACCGGCTGTGCATGGCGAATATGGCGATTGAAGCGGGCGCGAAAAACGGCATTTTTGCCGTGGATGATATTACGCTGGCGTATGTGAAAGACAGGGTAAACCGCCTGTTTACCGTATATGAAGCGGATGAGGATGCGGAGTATGATGAAGTGATTGAAATCGACCTGAGCCAGATTAAATCCACGGTATCGTTCCCGCATTTGCCGGAAAACACAAAGACGATAGACCAAGTGGGCGATATTAAAATTGACCAGGTGGTGATCGGTTCCTGCACCAACGGGCGCCTGAGCGATTTGGCCGTGGCGGCGGAGATTTTGAAGGGGAAAAAGGTGGCGAAAAACGTGCGCGCCATCATCATTCCGGCCACGCAGCAGATTTATATGGACGCGATGAAACTGGGATATTTGGAAACGTTTATTCAAGCGGGCTGCGCGGTTTCCACCCCGACATGCGGCCCGTGCCTGGGTGGCTATATGGGGATTTTGGCAGACGGCGAGCGCGCAGTGGCCACCACAAACCGTAACTTTGTAGGGCGCATGGGGCATGTGAACAGCGAAGTGTATCTGGCGAGCCCGGCCGTGGCGGCGGCCAGCGCCATTGCGGGCAAAATCGCAGGCCCGGAACAAGACTAAGGAGGAGAAAGACGATGAAAGCACAGGGCAGAGTGCATAAATACGGAGACAATGTGGATACCGATGTAATCATTCCGGCGCGGTATTTGAATACGGCCAATCATAAAGAATTGGCCGCGCATTGCATGGAAGATATAGATAAGGAATTTATAAACAAAGTGCAGCAGGGCGATATTATGGTGGGCGGCTTTAACTTTGGCTGCGGCTCTTCCCGCGAGCATGCGCCCATTGCCATAAAGGAAGCGGGCGTAAGCTGCGTGATCGCCAAGACCTTTGCCAGGATTTTTTACCGCAACGCCATCAACATTGGCCTGCCGATTTTGGAATGCCCGGAAGCCTCGGAAGGCATTGAAAACGGGGATGAGGTGTCTATCGATTTTGACAGCGGCGTGATTACCAACCTTTCCAAAAACCAGACCTACCAGGCGCAGGCGTTTCCGGAATTTATCAAACACATCATCAGCGCCAACGGATTGTTAAACTCCCTCAAGGAGGAAGCATAAGATGAAAAAGAACATTACGGTTATCAAAGGCGACGGCATCGGCCCGGAGATTGTGACGCAGGCCATGCGTGTGTTGGATAAGATTGCGGAAAAACACGGACATGAATTTTGCTATACCGAAATTTTGGCGGGCGGCTGCGCGATAGACGCGGTGGGCAAGCCCTTGCCGGAAGAAAGCTTGCAGGCGTGCCTGTCGGCAGACAGCGTGCTGTTGGGCGCGGTGGGCGGCCCGAAATGGGACGCAGTGGACCAGGCAATCCGCCCGGAAAAGGCGTTGCTGGGCATTCGAAAGGCCATGGGCCTGTATGCCAATATGCGCCCGGCCAAATTGTTTCCCCAGCTTTCCAACGCTTCGCCGCTGAGCGATGAAGTGGTGGCCCGCGGGATTGACATGGTGGTGGTGCGCGAACTGATCGGCGGAATTTATTTCGGCAAAAAAGGCGTGGAAGAAATAGACGGCGAAAAAAGCGCGTATGATGTGATGCGTTACAGCGAACACGAAATTGAACGCATTGCGCGCACGGCCTTTGATACGGCTAGAAAGCGCAATAAAAAAGTGACGAGCATTGATAAAATGAACGTATTGTCTTCTTCCAGGCTGTGGCGGGATGTGGTGCATCGCGTGGCAGAGGAATATCCGGATGTGGAACTGGTGGATATGCTGGTGGACAATGCCGCTATGCAGCTGGTAAGAGACCCATCGCAATTTGACGTGATCGTGACGGAAAATATGTTTGGCGATATTTTAAGCGACGAAGCCAGCATGATTACGGGCTCCATCGGCATGATTCCGTCCTCCAGCCTGGGCGAAACGAAAAACGGCATGTATGAGCCGATTCACGGCAGCGCGCCGGACATTGCGGGGAAGGATTTGGCAAACCCCATTGGGACGATTTTGGCGGCGGCCATGATGCTGAAATATTCGTTTGATATGGATAAAGAAAGCGAAGAGATTGAAAATGCCGTGGCCAGCGTGCTGGATGCGGGCTACCGCACCGGCGACATCATGAGCCCCGGCAAAACGCAGGTGGGCTGCCAAAAGATGGGCGATTTGATCGTAGCGGCGCTGTAAAAACAAAATATGAGACAAAACAAAGGCCGGCGGATTGCGCTGGCCTTTTTGTATTTGATTGAAACACGACGGCAGCAAAACGGGCCCTGTGTTTTGCACCGGCTGCCGGGCCGAAAAAACCTTGGCGTTGCGGCGGATGATAAAGAAGGCAGGCTTGTTTGAATGCTGCCTAAAAATTTTTTATCGCGTCAGTTTCATATAGAGAATGGGATAAGGGTTGCCCTGTTCATCGCAATCCGTTCTTTTGTATGTTTCAAAGCCCAAATGCCGATAGAACCCTACCGCCTGCGGGTTTTGTTCGTTGACGGTAACGCGATTGATCCGATAATGATGCAGGACGTATTGCAGCAGCTGTTTGCAAAGGCCTTGGCCCCGTTGAAAAGGCGCCGGAAAGAGCATTTTCACGCGGGTGTCTTCAAGGCCCATAAAGGCAACGATGTTGACCTGCGCATTTTCAGTAACGATTAAGTGCTTTACGCCGGGGATAGTCTGCGGCACATCATGTTTAATTTGAAGGATTCCTTTTTCGGACAGAAAATGATGCGGGGCCCGAACGAAAGATTATTTGATGGATAACAGGGTTTGTATGAGCCGGGGCATTCTTGTTGAAACTTCGTAGATGTTCATTTTGGCTCGCTCGTAAATTTTCATCTGTCAACAGTATACCCGAGGGCAAACCAAAAAAACAGCAGGGAACGGCAAAGGGAAAGCCACAGAAAAACAAGCCGGATATTGTAAACAAAAGGGGAAAGAGGGTGTATAATTTTATTTTATGGATTGTAAAGAGGAAAAGAGGAAATTTTTGTGATTCATGATTTAACGGAAGGAAAACCTGCAAAGCAGCTCTGGCTGTTTTCCATGCCCATGCTGTTGAGCGTGGTATTTCAACAGATGTATAACATTGTGGACAGCGTGGTGGCCGGCCAATGCGTGGGGGAAGACGCGCTGGCGGCGGTGGGCAGCTCTTACCCCATTACCATGATCTTCATGGCCATTGCCACGGGGATGAATATCGGCTGTTCGGTGATTATCTCGCAATATTTCGGCGCCAAAAAGCTGCGCGAAATGAAAACGGCGATCAGCACATCGTTGATTTCCGTGCTTGGAATCAGCGTGGTTTTAACCATCGGCGGACTGGCGTTTTGCCGTCTGCTGCTGGATTTGTTGAATACGCCGGAAAATATTTTTGCGGATTCCATGCTGTATTTACAGGTCTATCTCTACGGGCTTGTGTTTTTGTTTTTGTATAACATTTGCAACGGGATTTTCACGGCCCTGGGGGATTCCAAAACGCCGCTGTATTTTTTGATTGCCTCTTCTTTGGGGAATATCGCGCTGGATCTTCTGTTTGTAATAGAATTCAAAATGGGCGTGGGCGGCGTGGCCTGGGCTACGTTTTTATGCCAGGGCCTGGCCGGGATTTTGGCGGCGTGCGTGCTGCTGATTAGGCTGAAAAAGGTACAAACGGAGCCCTATAAAAAGTTTTCCCTGCCGATGCTGGGGCGCATTGGCGTGGTGGCGGTGCCGAGCGTGTTGCAGCAGAGCTTTATTTCCGTTGGAAACCTGTGTATTCAGGGATTGATCAACAACCACGGCTCGGCGGCGATTGCGGGCTATTCGGCGGCCGTGAAACTGAATACATTTGCGCTTACCTCGTTTACCACATTGGCCAACGGGCTTTCCAGCTTTACGGCGCAAAACATCGGCGCCGGCAAACTGGAGCGGGTAAAACAGGGCTACCGGGCCGGGCTGAAGATGGGCGCGTGCGTGGTGGTGCCGTTTATTTTGATGTATGTGGCGTTTAGCAAAACGGCGGTGGAACTGTTTATGCAAAACGGCGGCACGGGCGCTGTGGAAACCGGCATTGAATTTTTGCGGATCATTGCACCGTTTTATGTGGCGGTTTCGGTGAAGATTATGACGGACGGCGTTTTGCGCGGCGGCGGGGCGATGATGCCGTTTATGGTGGCCACGTTTTCAGATTTGATTTTGCGCGTGGTGTTGGCATTTATTTTGGAGCCGGTTTACGGGCTGACGGGGATTTGGATGTCCTGGCCGATCGGCTGGGTCATTGCAACGGGCATTTCCGTATTCTTTTATAAAAAAGGCCTTTGGATACGAAAAACATCTTTAACGGCATAAAGAGAGAAAAATTTTGCGAAAAGGCTGTAAAATGAATGCACTTATGTTACCATAAAACAAGAAGGGTTGTATAAAAAACAAAACCCAAAGGGGAGACATGGCATGAAGGTAGAAACCATTGAATTAAACAAAGAGCGCAATGTAAATTTAACCACGTATCTTTTGGATACGCCGGCGGATTATGAAAATATAAAGCGCAGGCCGGCCGTGCTGGTGTTGCCCGGCGGAGCGTATATGCGCTGTTCCAACCGCGAGGCAGAGCCCATTGCGCTGGCATTTGCGGCGGAAGGATACCATGCGTTTATTTTGCATTATTCCGTAATGGAACACGCGCAGTTTCCAAATCCGCTGGAAGATGCGGATCAGGCCATGGCTTTGATTCGCGAAAACGCAGAACGATGGAAGGTGGCGCCGGACAAAATTGCGTCCATCGGGTTTTCCGCGGGCGGCCATCTTTCCGGGGCGATGGGGGTTATGGGAAAGGAAAAGCCCAATGCCATGATCATGGGATATCCCGTTACAAAAAAAGTGGAAGGCGCGGGCTTGCCGTATCCGATTCCGGGGTTGTGCGATAAGGTGACGGATCAAACGCCGCCGGCATTTTTGTTTGCCACGTTTGAAGATGCGCTGGTGCCCATCGACAACTCCCTTGCCATGGCAAAGGCCCTGGAGGAACACGATGTGCCGTTTGAACTGCACATTTTCCAAAAAGGAAAACACGGCCTGGGGCTGGCCAAAGAATTTTGTTCGGCAGGGTATGATGACAATGTGAACATCAGCGTGCAGCAATGGTTCCCGCTGTGCATCCAGTGGCTGAAAACCCAGTTTGCACCGTTTAAGATGGGGCTGGAAAACAAAATTCCCACCGCGCAGGAAAAAGGAGAATACAGCATTGATGTGCTGCTGGACAGCATGTGGAACAACCAAGACGCGCGCCAAACCGTGCTGGCCATGATGCCAAAACTGGAGGATCCGCTGTATTCGGATTTTGCGCGCACGTTCTATTTGCGCAAATATAACGAATATTATCCCAAGAAGCTGTCCGAAACGCAGCTGTTGGCGCTGGATATGGCGCTAAAGGCCATACCGGTAAAATAAAAAAGAATGAAAAGCCCGCGGAAACCGGGCTTTTTCTTTTTGAAGGGGAAAACCGGCATAAAAAGCAAAACGGCCGGCAAAAACCGGCGCGTTTGTAAAAGGATTAGGATTCTACGGTAATTACGGAAACGGGACATCCGTTTTGTGCTTCCAGGCAGGCGCTTAGGGTTTCCTGTGTGGGAGGCTGTTTTACATCCGCCAGGCCGTCCTCGGCGATGAAGAAAACTTCCGGGCAGACGCCGGCGCACAGGCCGCAGCCGATGCAACCGTCTCGATCAATGCTGGCTTTCATAAGAAATTCACATCCTTTCTTTGGGCATAGTATGCACAAACGAGCCGGTTTCATACAGGGCCAAGGGGCCGGTTTCGTTGCTTTTTTATGGGGAATGGGCTATACTAAACTACCACTATTATGCGGAAAAATACTGGCCGAAAAGGAGAAAAGCCGATGGCGAAAGTGCAAAAAGCCATGCGCATGGCGCTCAAGGGCGCAAAGCTGATGGTAACAAAGGGGCCGCGGGTAACCTGGCAGCTGGTCAAGGAAAAGAAAACACAAAAACAGGCCTATCAGCAGATGGCAACGCTGCATTTGATTTCGCCGGAGGAGCGGGCGCGCCAAAAGCAGGCGCAGTTTAAAAACCCGGTGGTCATCAGCGTATTGACGCCGCTATACAACACACCGGAACGGTTTTTAACGGAATTGATCGATTCGTTGCAGGCGCAGACCTATCCGAACTGGGAACTGTGCCTGGCGGATGCAAGCGATGATGAACACGGCTATGTGGGGCAGATCTGCCGGGAAAGGGCGGAAAAAGATCCGCGCATTGTCTATCGTCATTTGGAGAAAAACGGCGGCATTTCACGCAACACAAACGCCTGTATTCAGCTGGCATCCGGCGCGTATTTCGGCTTATTGGACCATGACGACGTGCTGCATGAAAGCGCGCTGTATGAAGTGATGAAAGCCATCGACGAACAGGGCGCGGATTTTATTTATACCGATGAAGTGAAATTTGACGGAGATCCGGCCAAAGCTAATGATTTTAACTTTAAACCGGATTTCGGCAAAGACGAATTGCGGGTGCATAACTATATCTGTCATTTTACCTGTTACAGCCGTGCGCTTTTGGAAACACTGGAAGAGGCATACAGGCCGGCGTTTGACGGAAGCCAGGACCATGATATTGTGCTGCGATTGACCGAGCGGGCTCAACGCATTGTACATATTCCCAAAGTATTGTATTACTGGCGGTTGCACGGCAACTCCGTTTCGCTGAACCTGGGCAGCAAATCCTACGCGGTGGACGCGGCGATCCGCGCTGTTAAAGAGCAGCTGGAACGGGCCGGAGAGCCGGGCACGGTGGAGAGCAATTTGCCGTATTTAACCAATTATCGGATTCGCTATGAAATGGGCACGCCGCGCATTTCTGTTCTGCTGTACGATGCCGAGACAAAAGCGCAGGCTCAGCGCTGTTTGGAGGGCCTTTGCGCGCATATGGCCTATCGGCCGCTGGAGATTCTGTGCTATGACCAGGCGGCGCCGCAGTGCGATCAAGAGGAGATAACGATAAAAACAATTGCACGCCAAAAAACGCTTGGCGAAAGCCTGGACGCCATGGCGCAGGCGGCCACGGGGGAAATGCTGGCGTTATACAGCGCATTTTTAACGCCGGAAGAACCGGATTGGATTTGCGAAATGGCGATGTTTGCCCAGCGCGCGGATATTTGTGCCGTGGGGGGCAAATGCTACGATGAAAAGGACAACGTGCTGTGTGCAGGGGTTGCCTTGGATAAAGACGAGGAAGAGAAACTAAAGGCGCTGTGCCGCGGGACGCACCGCGATCAGCAGGGCTTTGAAGCGATGCTTCGCTATGTGCGCAATGTGACGGCCGTGCACCCGGAATGCATGATGATTCGGCGGCAGACGTGGCAGGCGCTGGGCGGGTTTGCCTGCGCGCCGGCGGGGTATGAAGCGGTGGATTTGTGCTTGCGAGGAGAAGAAAAGGGGCTGTCTAACGTCTGGACGCCGTATTCTGCGCACAAGCGAAACGGGCATGGCAAACAGGCAGACAAGCATATCCAAGAATTTGCGGGAAAATGGAGCGAACGCCTGGCGCACGACGATGCCTATTACAACCCAAACCTGAAAAAGCTTGGCTTGGTATAAGCCGGGATAGGAGGAAAGCATGAGCGTTGCGGATTTGGCAAAGAAAACGGTGACAACCCTGCGGCAGGAGGGCATGTCGCGATTTATTACAAAAGCAAAAAACTATCTGCGGACAGCCAAACGCACAAAATCGCAGGAACAGACGTATATGGATGTGCTGTTTATCAACGGATGCGACCAGAGCGTGCCGCACCCGCCGCGTTACCGGGTGACCCACCAGCGGGAGCAGCTGCTGGCAAACGGGGTGGATTCGCATGAGGTGTTTTATACCGAATTGCAGCTGGATCAGGTGCGCAACTATCGCTCCTTCATTTTTTTCAGATGCCCGTATACGGACACCATCGGAGAATTTATCAAAAAGGCCAAAGAACTGAACAAAACGGTGTTTTTTGATATTGACGATTTGGTGGTGGATACAAAATATACCGACACCATTCCGTTTTTGGCGACGCTGCCGGAAAACGAAAGAAAGCTGTATGATGACGGCGTAAGGCGCATGGGGCGCACCTTGCAGCTTTGCGATGCCGCCATTACCACAACCGAACGCCTGGCAACGGAACTGGCGCATTATGTGCCCAAAGTATACATCAACCGCAACACCGCCTCGGAAAGCATGCTGCGGTATAGCGAGGACGCGGTGTATGCCCGGGATGTGTTGGCGTATTGCGCGCCGGAGGAAGTGCCTAAAGACAAACACCGGCCGTATAAATTGGCGCTGGCGCAGGCGGAGCAGCGGAAAAAAGGCGGGGTGCGCCTGGCGTATTTTTCCGGCAGCTTAACGCATAACGACGATTTTCTTTTGGTTTTGCCGGCGCTGGTGCGGCTGTTGGAAAAATATCCGACGCTGGAACTGCATGTGGTAGGCGAATTGAACCTGCCGGAAGCGCTGGAGCCGTATCGGAGCCGTGTGGTAGCCCGCCCGTTTGTGGATTGGAAAATGCTGCCGCAGCTGATAGCCTCGGTGGATATTAACCTGGCGCCGCTGGAGGACGGCATTTTTAACGAAGCCAAATCCGAAAACAAATGGGTGGAGGCGGCGCTGGTAAAAGTGCCGACGGTGGCAAGCGACATGGGCGCGTTTGCCAGGATGATTCAACACGGCAAAACCGGCTATTTATGCCGTGGCGAAGAACAATGGTTTGAAACGCTCAGCGGTTTGATTGAGGATAAGGCGCTGCGCCGCCGCATCGGCGAACAGGCCTATGAGTATTGCAAAAAGCATTGCACAACCATCCATACCGGCCGGGGCTTAACGGAATTTATCCGCCAAAACCAGACGCCGAACATTGCGTTTGTGCTGCCTTCGTTGCAGCATATCAGCGGCGGGATTATGGTGGCGCTGCGGCACGCGCTGATTTTGCAGCAGGCCGGGCAGGATGTGATGCTGGTGGATGTGAGCCGGGGCGCGGACCGGTGGTGTGATTTTCAAGGGCACAGCTTTCCGGTGGTCAACGCTAGGGAGATTAAATTCGGCAGGCTGGATAAAGCCGTGGCAACGATGTGGGTTACGGAAGCGTTTTTGGAAAAATATGCCAACATCGGCCAACGCTATTACCTGGTGCAGGGGTATGAAACGGAATTTTATGAGCCGGCAGAGACTGTGCGCACCGGCGCAAACATGAGTTATACTCCGCATGTGCCGGTGCAATTTGTCACCATTTCCAAATGGTGCCAAAGTTGGCTGAAAGAAGAATACGGCCAAACGGCGCGCTATGCGCCAAACGGCCTGGAGCCCGGCCAGTTTGCCGCAAAGGAACGAGCCTTTGACAAAGAAAAAGTGCGCATTTTGATTGAAGGGGACTGCGGCGTTTATTATAAAAACGTGGACGAGAGCTTTCGGATTGTGGATTTGCTGGACAAAGACAAATACGAAATCTGGTATATGTCTTACAATGCAAAGCCGAAAGCGCATTACCGGGTGGATCGGTTTTTGCACAGCGTGCCGTATGAACAGGTGGCACAGGTATACGGCCAATGCGATATTTTGTTGAAATCCAGCTTTTTGGAAAGCTTTTCCTATCCGCCGCTGGAGATGATGGCTTCGGGCGGATACAGCGTGGTGGCCCCCAACGACGGCAACAGGGAATATTTGGTAGACGGAGAAAACTGCCTGTTGTATCCGCCGGGCGATGTGCAGGCGGCAGCCAAAGCCATAGAGCGCATTGCCAAGGACGCGGCGCTGCGGCAGACGCTGAAAAGCGGCGGGAAAAAGACGGTGGAAAGCCGCGACTGGGAAAATTTGCGGCAGGAAATCCGCGCTTTGTATGATTGTGAATGATACGATAAAAACCCCGTATACAGCGGGGTTTTTTTGTGGAAATTTAAGGAAACGGCGCGGAAAGAGGCTAGGATTGATAAAGGGATATATGGTATAATACCTATTTGTAATATGGATAAATATCGGCTGCTTGAAAAGAGCAGAAAGGGGAGAGCGTTTTTGGAAAAGGCAAGAAAATTTTTTCGGCGATGGGCGCGCATCATAGCCGGACTGATTTTGTTGGCCTGCTTGGCCTTAACGGTGGTATATATCAATGCGGAACGAATGGTGGAGAAAAACAAAGGGCTGAACAGCATGTGCAACACAGTGGTGCCGGTGAAAAACGGCGACGTGTTAAAACAGACCATTTGGCTCAACGAAAAGGACAACCATTACGGAAGCAAGCTCACGCTTAGCCCGGGCACATATTCCAAGGTATTGACGGGCGGAGAAGTAACCATCTCCGTGATAAACGATGAAAACGTCGTATTATGCGAAAAGAGAATACAAGCCACGGAAATTCGCGATAATACGGCGATAAAAATTGAATGGGGCGGCGTGAACAGCGACCAGAACAAGCTGAGCAAAAGCGGACAATACACCATCTGCATACAGGCAGAGGGGCTGGATGAAACAAAGGATAAGCTGGTATTTTGGTGCGGCTCGGTAGAGGAAAACGAGCAGGAAAATAAAGATATGTCCGGCGCGGTAAAACTTACGCTCAACGGTACGGAGCTGAACACGCAGATCTATATTCAGATTTCCTATCTGCAAAAGGATCGCGGGATTTTGCATGCGTGTTATTATATCGTTTTGGCTCTGGTGGTGCTGTCGATTTATCCGATGCTGCCCAAAGCGGGCGATGAGAAAGAACAAAACGCACAGAAGGAGGGCCAAAGATGAAACAGGCGTGGAGCCGGATTTGCAACCAAGTAAAGCGTGTTTACAAGGCCTCTCCGTGGGTTCGCTGGGCGGCTGTTCCGGCACTTTTGCTGGGATGTGCGATTTTAGCGGAACTGTTTTTCTTCCAGGGAAAGCTGCTGCGTTTGCCGCAGGAGGAAAAGGGCATTCACAGTTTACAGGTGCAGGAAATAGAACTGAAAAACCTGTCCGAAGAAGAGCGCCAGAAGATGATGCTGCAAAGTACGGAGGCGGAAAAGCTGGAGCAGGCGCTGGAGGATATTGAAACCGATCGACAAACCAAAGCGGAAAAAGACAAGGCCGGCGCCGGAGACGGCACGGTGACGATCGAATCAAACGAGCAGGAAAAAACCTACAATTTGTTTTGGATTCCGGTGGAAAAGGGATATACGAACAAATTGGTCATCTATATGCAGAGCAACAATACCTATTTTGACTATACGGTGCGCGTGGTGCGCCGCGGCAACGGCGGAGAACAGACGGCGCTGGATTATCAAAAGCGGGGCGTTGTGGCCCTGGGCAAAGACCATTTGAAGCTTGGAGAAAACGCCAGCGGATATGTGGTGTTTACCGAGGCCGAAGATAAGGTGATCGGGGCGGAAATAGACAATACCCTCAGGCTGAACAGCCGGCGGATCTTCTTTATGTTTAGCCTTGGCCTGGCCGTGTATCTTTTGGCGGCGCTGCGCAGGCAGATCGGCCAAAAACTGGAAATCGGCTTTTTGATCGTGGTGCTTTGCGCCGGGCTTTCCTGGGTCTATGCGCTGCCCACCAATGTAAACCTCAGCTGGGATGACCAGATTCACTTTGATATTGCCAGCCAACTGACCTATGGTTCCGGGGTGATGGAGCGCTCGGAAGCGGAAGTGAAACTGCGCGATTTGGATTTGACCGGGCAGGCGCGTGCGCCGATGAAAACCGTGGAGGATGAGCTGGCGTTTAACCAATATTTGGATGAACTGAGCCGGCAAAAGGCGGAAAATACCGAATACCGAAGCTGGAATTTGAGCGATATAGGGTTTATTACGCAAACGCTGGGCATGAAGCTGGGGCAATGCCTGGGACTACCGTTCCATGTGCAGTTTATGCTGGGGCGGCTGGGAAACCTTTTGATGTATGCGGCGGTGTGCTATTTTGCCATTAAAGTAGCGGTGCGCTATAAAGCAATTTTGGCGACGATTGCGCTGATGCCCACGGTGATGAATATGGTGTGTACCTATTCGTATGACCCGATGGTTATCTCGTTTGCGCTGTTGGGCACTTCTCTGTTTATTACGGAGATGATGATTCCGGAACGAAGGCTGGATTGGAAGCGGGCGGCGCTGCTGCTGGTTTCGTTCTGCCTGGCCAGCTTCCCGAAAGCGGTTTACATTCCGATGATTTTGCTGCTCTTGGCGCTGCCAAAACGAAAATTTGCAAATGCCAAAGCGCATTGGGTTTACAAAATCGGCGTGGTGATTATTTTCCTGATGATGATGTCCACCTTTGTGCTGCCGACGCTGATTTCCCCGGGCACGGGGGACATTCGCGGCGGGCAAAGCGTAAACACCGGCAAACAGCTGATGTTTATCCTGCATAACCCGGTGGCGTTTATAAAAGTTTTGGTGAAGAGCATTGCCAGCTTATCCATGACGCATTTAACCGAAGCGCGCCTGTCGCTGGTGTATATAGGAAACGGGTTGGAATCTACCATGCAGGCGATGGCGCCGCTGCTGGATACGGTTTCTTTGGGGCTGATGTTCTATGTATTGTTTACGGATAAATACAAAAAACCGGAAGCCAAAGAGATGAGCCGCGGCTCGCGTTGGTGGATGGCGGCCTGCCTGGCGGCCGTGGTGGTGCTGATTTGGACGGCCATGTATCTGTCGTTTACCGGGGTTGGCTTTGGGATGATCAACGGCGTACAGGGACGGTATTTTGTGCCGATGTTCCTATTGATGGCGGCGCTGATAAACCCGAGAAAGATTGTGAACACGGCAGAGCCCGTCAGATATAACCTGATGATACTGGGCCTTAATGCCTTTGTGGTGTTTGGCATCGTATGGGTGTATTTTGTCGGAAGCGTTTGGCTGTAAAATAAAAAAACAAAGGGCGTGCAAACTTTGCACGCTCTTTTTTTCAAAGGACAGCTGTAAAGGACTGAGAAAAAAGACAAAGCAGGAGGCAAAAGAGGATTGCTTTTTAGAAAAACAGAGCGAACAGGAAAAAGGGTTCCAAACAGGAGAAGAGGGAAAAACATGAAAACAGGAAAGCGATCTTGAATTGATAGAAAATGCAGCGTATTTTATAGGCTGTTTTAGGCAAGGCGGGAGCAAGGATAGGGGAGACGCTTTGCAAAAGAGAAAAGAAAGCGGGAAGATTTTTCCGGGAGAGTATGCTTGCTTTTTTAAAAGACAAAGAGAGGAGGATTTTGAATGAATAGACGTGTGGCCGCGCAATAAAAAACATCCCGCCCAAAAGGAAGGGCAGGATGCTTTGCGTAAAAACCGTATGACGGACAGAAAACTTGCCCGCGCCTTATAAAGCGAACGAAAACAGCTTTATGATGGCAAAGTTTATTCGATGTGGGAAATGGTCAGCGGATAACCGCTTTTTTCGGCTTGCGGATTGGCAGCCAGTACAAAGGTGAAGGTTTGCAGATAATCTCCGGAATTCATATCAATGAGATCAACTGTGGCAACAGCGGTATGATCTTCGGTAAACTGGATGGAGCGAATGTCGGATTTGCTGGAGCCGCGATCGGAGAGGGTCATGGTGTATTGGTTTGTTTTGGAGTCAAACCGAATGCTGGGAAAATCCGACGGGACCGCAGGCAGAGAGGACGGATTTTCAAAACAGGCGGAAGCCAGGGAAAGAAGGCCCTCTGCGGAGATGGACAGTGTGCCGGCCTGGTCGTCTACGGCGATATGGGACGAGACGGAAGGATGGTTGACACACAGGTAGTAAAGAAGGGACCAGACATAAGATGCATCCGAAAAGGTATGAGACTCGGCTGCGCCTTCGGTTAAGCAGAGCATAACGCTGTCCATCATGGGCAGCATAGCGCGCACATCCTCTTCCGTGAAGGAGACGGCGGGCGCATTGGCGTTTGCCGCGTCCGTGGCAACGGCCGTTTGGGTCGGAGAGCCGGAGGGCTGCGGATTGCTGCTGCCGCACCCGATAAGCCCCAGGCAAAGGAGCAGGGATAGGCCAAATAAACATGCTTTTTTCATAGAAAGTCCTCCTCATAATAGAGAGATTAAAGAAGTTTCTCAGCAATATTATAGCAAAAATGCCGGGGAGAATGAGGAAAAACAAGAAAGTTTTTATGCTAAAAGGAAGCTATCTCCGCTCATCTGTGCGCTAGGGAGTTTGAAAAAGAGAAGGAAAGTGTATTTGACAGGCGGATACGAAAAAAGCATGAGAAAGGCTTAAAGAACGTTTTTAGATCGCAAAAAGGCAAGATATTGCAGCAATTGATCTTTTTCGGCATCTGTTAACGAGGCGAAATAGTCGCTGTTGTAATTGACGGGAAACAGGGCGCCGTTTTCATTGGCAAGGCGCGCGCGACCCAATAGAAAATCCATGGAAACATCAAAATAATCAGCAATTTTTAAAACTTTATCGACCGAGGGAACATGGACATCCCATTTGGAAATGGAACTTTTGGAAAAGCCGACCTCCATTTCCAAACGATGCAGGGAAATGTGTTGCTGGATACACAGTTGTTTGATTCGTTTGACCAGGTTCATTACAAGCCCCCCTCAAGTGAAAAGAGAAATTTGAAAAGCAGGATGCTTGAAAAAGCAAACAAATGTTCCTATAATGAACGGAGAGAACAAAAACCAACAGAGCATGAAGTAAGCAAACCGTCGAAAACCTTTTTTGTTATTTTATCATGGGGGAAGGGAAGAATCAATCTGGAGACGGCAAAAAACGGCAGAAAAATGGCAGCAGTATGGAACAAAACAAGAGGAGAAAAACAAAAGCGGCGGCTTTCGCCGCCGTATGTTTTACAGATAGGGTTTCATCTCTTCTATGTTGCCTTTTTGCATGGAGAGAAGGTCTTGGGCCAAGGCGAGAACGGGCGGATCCGCCGCCTGGTTTTCCCGGAGGGATTTTGTCATATCGATCACGCCCATGGTGTTGCCCTGGATCATCATGCCGGCCAGGTGAGAAGGGGTTTTATCCTTGATGGTTTGCAAATTTATCATCATGGTGGAAGAGAGCTTTTGCAGCGTCTTTTTCCCTTTTAATTCCTGATCGGATAATTGCAGCGTACGGTCGTAAACATCCTGATACCGGTTGCGCTGGGCAATGAGAACGGATTGAAAGGGCTTATCCTCCACCAATTCGATCAGGCGTTGGGTGGAATCCACCCCCATCTGCGCGTTTTGAAAAACATCGTTGAGAAGCGTTGTTGTTTGACTGGGTTGCATGGTAAGATCACCTCATTTTTTTGTTAGTTTGGCGGAAAATGAAAATTTTATGCCGGGAAAGAGGAAACTATGACACTGGAAACATTGAAACAAATCCGGGCCTGGAAGCTTTGCCAGGCAAGCCGGCGAACGGAATTGGCGCAAATACAGACCGACCTTGCCTATATGGACAAAGCGGGAAACCGGCAAACGGAGGGATACAAGGCGGCGAAAAAACTGGCGGATGCGTTGACCAAAAGCTATGCCGAACAGGCGGAAGAAATAGCGCGGGCAGAACAATGGATCAATCATCTGCCCGGACTGAAACAGGCGATTTTCCGCCTGCGGTATATGGAGGGGCTTAGCTGGACACTGGTGGCACAAAGAACGGGATACAGCGAAAAACAGGTATTTTGGATACAGCGAAAGACGCTGGAACACGAAGAAAAACAGACCGAACAGGCAGAAAATAATGCCTGAAAGAAAAGAGAAAGCGCAGGGGGAAAACGCTCTGCGCTTTTTTCTATGAAAAGAGGGAAACAGGTTCGTACGCCATCGTACCTTTTGTCGTGGAATAATGAAAACGCGAGGGAGAGCGGCCGGACAGAAGGATGCAAAGAGCCGGCGCGGGGGCGCATTGTTTTCTTCCGCAAGAAGAGCGCCGGGGGTAAACAAAAAAGAAAAAAAGGAGGGATAAAAATTTGCAGCCGATGAAAAGAGGGAGCCGCGGAGAGGCGGTGAAAACAGCACAGTATATGCTGAATGAAAAAGGATATGCATGCGGCAAAGAGGATGGCCTGTACGGGGCCAAAACGGAACAGGCAGTGAAAACGTATCAAGAGGAAAACGGGCTGAAAAGCGACGGTATATTGGGAGAAACAACGTTGGCCCGGTTGGCCCGGGACAACGTGATAAAAGCCGGCAGCAGAGGGCCGTTGGTTCGGCGCATGCAGGCGCTTGCCAAGGCGTATGATGTGGGAGAGGCGGACGGCGTGTTCGGGGTAAAAACCGAACGGGCGGTGAAAGCGTATCAAAGGGAAAACGGATTAAACGCGGACGGCATTGTAGGGGAAAAGACATGGAAAGCATTGCTCGGGGAAAACAGAACCAGCGGACAGAGCGAACCGCAAAGCGCGCATTTTAGAATAAGCGAATTTCGCTGCAAAGACGGAACGGAAGTGCCGGGGCAATATTACGGTAATTTACAAAGGGTGATGGCGCTTTTAGAGCAGATTCGAACGGCATGCGGGAACGGGAAAATTACGATTGTAAGCGGATACCGCACCCTAGCCCACAACCAAAAATGCGGCGGCGCGCCCAAAAGCCAGCACTTGACGGCAAGCGCGGCGGACATTCGGGCGCAGGGGAAAACGCCGGCGCAGGTATATAAAATCTGCGATGCCCTGGTGGGAAACAGAGGCGGCGTAGGGAAATATAAGAATTTTACGCATGTGGATGTACGCGGATACAGAGCCAGATGGTAACATAGGGCAGCAAAAAAGGAGGATAAAATGAGCATAGAACAGGTGATTGTATTGGCATTGTTGACAGAGGCGCTTTGGCAAACGGGAAAACTGGTTTGGCAGGAGGGCGCGCTGAATGTAAATGCGCTGGGCGCCATGGCGGTAGGGCTGCTGCTGGCGCTGATGACCGGGGCGGACCTGCTGACGATGGCGGGATTTTCCGAAAAAGTGCCGCTGATCGGACAGATTTGTACGGGGCTGTTGATCAGCAGAGGCAGCAATTTTGTGCATGATTTGATACAGACCATGGCGAACTATCGACAAAATGCCTGAAAAAGGCCCGGCAAAATGCCGGGTTTTTTTGTATGGTTTTGCGGATAGAAAACGGCATAGGGATGGAATTTTTGGGGGAAAGGCATTTTATGCCAAAGGGAATTTTACAAAGACAAAAAGCATAGTTTTGAAAAAACGCATAAAAATGTATGAGCGGCAATAAACACGAAACAAAAGGATCCCTTTGAAGGGATCTTTTTTATGGTTTTGATAACAAACAGAGAAAATGGATATTCTTTTTAATGAAACTTAATTTTTACCGGGAGGCTTTTTAAGGTTTTGCCCGATATAATCAATACCAATTTAAGGAAGACCGCCGAAAGAGAATCCGAAAACGAGCAGTGGGAAAACATAAAAGGAGAAAAACGGCGGCCCAAAAGCGAGAAAGAGCAGGAAAGGGAGGCATACTCATGGCACAGGCAATGATGGAGGCTGTATTGATGCAGGAACAACAAGCCCAATATACCATAGAACAAGCGCAAAAACAGGCGCGCAGAATTCGCAAAAAAGCAGAGGAACAGGCGGCGCAGCGGAACCGGGAAGAGCAGGAGATGCTCCGGGAAAAGCTGATTGTGCTGCAAGAGCAGACAGAAAAACAGACACAGCGCGTAAAACAACAGCAAAAGGCCCATACGGAGCAGGCGCTGCGCACAATGCGGGAAGAAATGGATAAGCGGGAAGAGGAAGCCGTGCGCATTGTGGTAAGCGCCCTTTTGAGCGAGACGATGTAAAGGAAGCGACAAAGTGGCCAAGGAAACGATAAAAAAAGCGGAGATCGTGGCGCTGCAAAAGGACAGGCGCGCACTGATGAAGCTATTGCAAACGCTGGGCGTGATGGAACTTCGCCAGGCAGAGGCGGAGGGCTGGCACCGGGAAACAGCGGAACAAACGCTGGCCGAGACGGAACAAAAACTGGCCTTGGCAGAAAGCGCCATTGCCATTTTGCAAAAGACGGCGCCCGCGCCCAAAGCCAAGCTTGGCAAAACGGACAAACCGCGCTTTTCCAAAACACAGACGGAGAAAATGGAAGCCCACAGAGAACTTTGGGAACGATATTGCGAAGAGATTGTGCAATGGGATCGCGCGCTTTCCGAGCATGTGGCGGAAAAAGCAAGAATTTGTGCTTTGCAAGAACAGCTGCGGCCGTATCTGGCGCTGGAAGTTCCGCTGGGCGGACGAAAAAGCGCCAGCACGGTATGCCTGGTGGGAAGCTTTGCACAGCTGTATGAAGAAAAACAGATTTTGGAAAACATCTGGCGCGCGGCGCCGCTGTTGCAGGCGGTGGCGGTATGCGCGGCCCCGATGGAAACGGGGCAGACCATGGCGGCCGTTACCGGATTAAAACAGGAGGAAGAAGAACTGATACAGGCGCTGCAAAAAACGGGATTTACCCCATGCCCGTTTACAGGAACGCAGAGCGCCGGAGAAAGAATGGACGAGCTTTTGCAAAAGCGGATACAGGAGGAAGACCAGGCACAGCTATGCGTCACCCGCCTGGAGGCACTGGCCAAACAGCGAGATGCGATCTGTTATCTGGCGGACGAACTGGCCTGGCAGGCAGAGCGGCAAAAAGCGCAAACGCAGCTGTTATTTTCTAAAACGGCGCTGTATCTTTCCGGCTATGTGCCGGAAGAAAAGGCGGAAACGCTGGAGCAAACGCTGAAAAAAAGGTTTGAAATCGCAATAGAAATTTGCGACCCCGGGCCGGAGGAGGATGTGCCGGTTGTTTTGAAAAACAATGCGTTTGTGCGGCCGGTGGAAAGCATTACAAAGATGTACGCCCTGCCCGGGCCGAAGGACGTGGACCCAAGCGGCGTGATGGCATTTTTCTACTATCTGTTTTTTGGGATGATGCTGTCCGATGCGGGCTATGGGCTGGTGATGGTGCTGGGCACCACAATCGCCTTAAAGCGCAAAACCTGGGAGGAGAACATGAAACAGACCTTGCGGATGTTTCGGTATTGCGGGGCATCCACGATGGTTTGGGGCGCGCTGTTTGGAAGCTGGTTCGGCGATATTGTGCAGGTGGTGGGCAGAGAATTTTTCCATGTGCAGGTGCCGAGCCTGGCGCTGTGGTTTGAACCCATGGGAGATCCGATTCACCTGCTGCTGTTCTCGTTTTTGCTAGGCATTGTGCATCTGTTTGCCGGGCTAGCTGTGCGGTTTGGCATGCTGTGGCGGCGCGGGCAAAAGGCAGACGCCTGTTTGGATGTAATCCCGGTGATGCTGCTGGTGGCGGGCGCGGCGCCGTTGGCGGCTACGATTTTTGTGCCGGTGCCCGCGTTGATGCAAAACATCGGCAAAATAAGCGCGGCAGTGGGCGCAGGCGCATTGCTGTTGACTTCCGGGCGCAACGCCAAGCATCTTTTGGCAAAGCTGGGCGGCGGGCTGTATGGGCTGTATAACACGGCCAGCGGCTATTTGAGCGATGTATTGAGCTATTCCCGCCTGTTGGCGCTGGGGCTGGCAACGGGCAGCATTGCCGGCGTGGTAAACATGATGGGCGTGATGCCGGAAAACATGGCGGTAAAGGCTGTTTTGCTGGCGGTTGTGTTTGTGGTGGGGCACAGTGTGAACCTGGCCATAAACCTTTTGGGCGCCTATGTGCACACAAACCGGCTGCAATTTGTGGAACTGTTTTCAAAATTTTACGAGGGCGGCGGGCGTGCGTTTGACGCATTTTCGGCCCGGCCTGGCTATACACGGATAGAGGAGGAAATACAATGAACGGATTTGGTTTGGCATTGGCGCTGTTGGGCGCATTGACGGCGGCGCTGTTGGCGGGCATCGGCTCGGCACGCGCGGTAGGCATGGTAGGTGAAGCGGCTGCGGGCGTGGTAAGCCAAGACCCCGGCAAGTTTTCAAAGGTATTGATTTTACAATTGCTGCCCGGCACGCAGGGGCTTTATGGGCTATTGACGGCGGTGCTGGCGCTCAGTCAGATCGGCATTTTGGGCGGTACGCCGCAGATGCTTACCATCTCGCAGGGGCTGATGTATTTTGTGGCGTGTTTGCCGATTGCCGTTGTGGGCTATTTTTCCGCCATTGCGCAGGGCCGGGCGGCTGTGGCGGGCGTGGGCATTGTGGCGCAAAAGCCGGATCAAAACGGGAAGGCCATCACCATGGCAGCCATGGTGGAAACCTATGCGATTTTGGCGCTGTTGATTACGATTTTGGCGCTGACAAGCCTGGCATAAAAAAGTGGGTGAGGGGCAATGACAGGATTATCCAACGTGCTGCAGGCCATTGAAGAGCAGGCAGACGAGCGGGCGGAAAAGATTTTGGCCGAGGCGGAACAGGCCGCAAGCCAATACAGCGAACAGGCGTATAAGGAGGCGAAGGAAAAAATGCAAAAGCAATACGGACAGGCGGAATTAAAAGCGGCATTTGCCTATAAACAAGCGCAGGCCGCCGCGCAAAAAGAGGAACGGGACGCCTTATTATGGGAAAAGGCAAAGCGCATTGAAAGCGTGTTTGCAAAAGCCCTGGAGGCGGCCAGGCAAGACGAGCGGTACTTTGCGTTTTTGCAGGATAGGATTGTGAAAAATGCGCTGGCAGAGCCGGGCGTTTTGGTGATGGCCAAAGAGGATGTGGCGCGCGTGCCGAAAGAGTTTATGCAAACCATGCAGCCGCATTTGCCCCAAGGGGCGGCTTTGACGATGAAAGCATCCGACACGGTGAAAAGCGGCTTTATCCTTCGTTATGCGGACATGGAGCAAAACTGTACGTTGCAGGCCATTTTGCAGGAAAAGAGAAACGTGCTGCTGGGCCTGGTGGCGCGCATTTTGAGCGGCGAGGGCGCAAAACAATGAACCCGCAGGACTATGCGTTTGCCGTGGCCGCGGCAAGAACGCTTGACAGGCAATGGGACGAGCAGACGCTGGATCGGATATACGGCCCGAAACAGCAGTGTTTAAGGCTTTTGCAGGAAAAGGGCTGGCAGACGGAACAGCCGGCGGAAAAGATGTGCCAAGCGCATAAAGAACAGGCCTGGCGCCGGCTGATGCAATGGGCGCCGCAGCCGGAGGCGTTTCGGTTTTTGATTGTGCAAAACGATTTTCAAAATGCGGCCGCGGCGTTGCTGTCAAAGGCACGGGGGATAGACAGAACCGTATGGGAAAAACCGTGCCTGACAGACCCGGAAACGTTAACGCAGGCTTTGAAAGGAAACGAAGACGCACTGCCCGATTGGCTGCGTGAACCGGAAAAACGTGCGGAAAAGGCATTGCAGGGAAGCGGAGACGGGCCAGCGGTGCTGTCTGCCCTGCATAAAGACGGGCTGGCGGCCACGCTGGCATTGGCCGAGGAAACAGGAGACGAGCTGTTAAAGCATATAGCGGGTGCGATGGTGCTGGCGGAAAACTATAAAGCGGCGTACCAAGGCGCGATGCAAAAAGCCAACGAAAAACAGATAGCATCTGTTTTGTGCCCTCAGAGCGAAATAGAGATAAAAAGCTGGAGCAAGGCGGCTGCGGCAGGCCCCAAGGCGCTGGCCTCGTATTGGCGGGAAAACGGGCACACAGCGGCGGCGGAGCAGATGGAAACGAAACCGGGCGCGGCGTTTGAAGCGTGGTGCGACGGATTGGCGTTGAAAACGGCGCAAAAGGCCAACGGGCAAATCTTCGGCCCGGGGCCGCTGGCAGCCTATTATTTGCGGGCAAAGGCGGAGGCGGAAACGGTGTATCTGGCGTTGACGGCGCCGACCCCGGGCAAAGAGGCAAAGGACAGGAGGCGAAGCCTGTAATGGCGAACTGGGCAATTTTGGGCGATTATGAGAGCATTTTGCCCTTTGGCGCGCTGGGGCTGACGCTGTATCCGGCAGAAAACGCGGTGCAGGGAAACAAGGCGTTGCGGCGTATTCAAAAGACGGACTGCGCGGTGTTGTGCATAACGGAAGCGCTGGCGGCAGAGATGGAAGAAAGTTTGGAAAAACTGTATCAACAGGCTGTGCCGGCGGTGGTGCTCATTCCGGGACAAGAAGGAAATACCGGACAGGGGAAAACACAGATGGCGCAGCACATTCAACGCGCGGTGGGCGCAAGCCTATGGGAAGGCGGAGAAAAATGAAGCAGCAAATAGGACGCATTGTAAAAGTGGCGGGCCCGTTGGTGATGGCCGATCAGATGCAGCATGCCAATTTGTTTGACGTGGTGCGCGTGGGACATTTGAAATTGATCGGCGAAATTATAGAAATGCACGGCGAGACGGCCTCTATTCAGGTATATGAGGAAACGGGCGGCCTGGGCGTGGGTGAACCGGTGGAAAGCGACGGGCACCCGCTGTCCGTAGAATTGGGCCCAGGGCTGATCGGCAGCATTTTTGACGGCATACAGCGCCCGCTGGACGGGATCTACCGCGCGGTGGGAAACAATTTGGAGCGCGGGGTTAAGGTGCCGTCGCTGGATCGGGAAAAGGAATGGAAGTTTGTGCCGGCCATGGAACCGGGGCAGCAGGTGCGTCCCGGCGATGTGCTGGGCACGGTGGAAGAGACCGGGCTGGTGACGCAGAAAATCATGGTGCCGCCGGGCTTTGAAGGAACGCTGACGGAATTAAAGGCGGGCACATACACCGTAGACCGGCCGATCGGCCGAATCGAAACCCCGCAAGGGGAAAAGGAACTGACGCTGATGCAGCGCTGGCCGGTGCGAAAGGCGCGCCCCTATGCCAAAAAACTGGCGCCGGACAGGCCGTTGATTACGGGGCAGCGGGTGATAGACTGCCTGTTTCCGCTGGCAAAGGGCGGCGTGGCGGCCATCCCGGGGCCGTTTGGCAGCGGGAAAACCGTGACGCAGCACCAGCTGGCCAAATGGGCCGAAGCGGATATTGTGGTATATATCGGCTGCGGAGAGCGCGGCAACGAGATGACGGACGTGTTAAATGAATTTCCGGCGCTGATAGACCCGCGCACCGGACGTTCTTTGATGGAACGCACCGTGTTGATTGCCAATACTTCGGATATGCCGGTGGCGGCGCGGGAAGCTTCGATCTATACGGGAGTGACCATTGCCGAATATTTCAGGGACATGGGATATTCCGTGGCGCTGATGGCGGATTCCACCTCGCGCTGGGCAGAAGCTTTGCGGGAAATGAGCGGCCGGCTGGAGGAAATGCCGGGCGAAGAAGGATACCCGGCCTATTTGGGCAGCCGGTTGGCGCAGTTTTACGAGCGGGCCGGCAGGATTGTGCCTTTGGGCACGGAAAAAGGCGAAGGTGCGCTTACCATCATCGGCGCCGTATCGCCGCCGGGCGGGGATATTTCCGAGCCGGTATCGCAGGCCACGCTGCGCATCGTCAAGGTGTTTTGGGGGCTGGATGCACAGTTGGCATACAGGCGGCATTTTCCTGCGATCAACTGGCTGACGAGCTATTCGCTGTATGTGGATTCGCTGGCGGGCTGGTTTAAGAAAAATGTAGCGGAGGATTGGCCTGCCCTGCGGCACAGGCTGCTGCTTATTTTAAGCCAGGAGGCGGAATTGGAAGAAATTGTAAAGCTGATCGGGATGGATGCGCTTTCGCCTGCGGATAGGCTGAAGCTGGAAACGGCGCGCTCTATCCGGGAAGATTTTTTGCACCAGGTGGCGTTTGACCAGGTGGACACCTACACCAGCCTTGTAAAACAATATCGGATGATGCTGCTGATTTTGGCCTATTACGACCGGGCGCTTACGGCATTGGAACAGGGGGCGCCGGTGGAGCGCGTATTGGCTTTGCCGGTGCGCGAAAAGATCGGGCGGTTTAAATATGTGCCGGAAGAACAGGGAGAAACGGAACAACAGCGCATTTTGCAGGCGCTGAACCGGGAGATAGAAAGCGCCTTGCCAAGGGAGGAGGAAAACGATGCCGACTGAATACAAAACCATTGAAGAGGTGGCGGGCCCGCTGATGCTGGTGCGCCGGGTAAAGGGCGTAACGTATAATGAACTGGGCGAAATAGAGCTGGAAAACGGCGAAACCAGGCGCTGCCGCGTACTGGAAGTGGAAGGCGACAAAGCGCTGGTGCAGTTGTTTGAAAATGCGGCAGGGATCAATTTACAGACCAGCAAAGTACGGTTTTCCGGGCGGCAGATGGAATTGCCGGTTTCGCCGGACATGCTGGGCCGCGTGTTTGATGGATTGGGCCGGCCGATTGACCAGGGGCCGCCGCTGATGGCGGAAGAGTACCGGGATGTAAACGGGGTACCGATCAACCCGGTGGCAAGGCAATATCCGGAGGAATTTATACAAACGGGCATTTCGGCCATCGACGGGCTCAACACCCTGGTACGCGGACAGAAACTGCCGATTTTTTCGGCCAGCGGCCTGCCACATGCGCAATTGGCAGCGCAGATTGCGCGCCAGGCGCAGGTGCGCGGCACAGACGATGCGTTTGCCGTGGTGTTTGCCGCCATTGGGATCACCTTTGAAGAGGCAAACTTTTTCACAGAAAGCTTTCGCCAAACCGGGGCGCTGGATAGGACGGTATTGTTTATCAACCTGGCAAACGACCCGGCCATAGAGCGCATTGCCACGCCGCGCATGGCGTTGACGGCGGCGGAATATCTGGCGTTTGAGCGGGATATGCATGTGCTGGTGCTGCTGACGGATATGACAAACTATGCCGATGCGCTACGGGAAATCTCGGCGGCGCGCAAAGAGGTGCCGGGGCGGCGGGGATATCCGGGCTATATGTATACGGATTTGGCCTCGCTGTATGAACGGGCGGGCCGGCAGGTTGGCAAAGCGGGCAGCATTACCATGATCCCCATTTTAACCATGCCGGAGGACGACAAGACCCATCCGATTCCGGATTTGACCGGCTATATCACGGAAGGACAGATTTTGCTGTCCAGAGAGCTGTATCGAAAAAACGTGCTGCCGCCGATTGATGTGCTGCCCTCTCTTTCCAGGCTGAAGGACAAAGGCATTGGGGAAGGAAAAACCAGGGAGGACCACGCAAACACGATGAACCAGCTGTTTTCCGCCTATGCCAGGGGGAAACAGGCCGGGGAATTGATGGTGATTTTGGGAGAATCCGCCTTGACGGAGACGGATTTGCAATATGCCAAATTTGCCGAGGCATTTGAACAGCGCTACCTTTGCCAGGGCTTTGAAACAAACCGCACCATCGAACAGACCTTGGATCTTGGCTGGGAGCTATTGCGTATGCTGCCAAGGCAGGAACTAAAACGCCTTTCCAACAAGCAGCTGGAACAATATTACGATACGCAGAAAAAGGAGCAGTGACCATGGTGCAGACAAACCCGGCGCCTACGCGCATGGCGCTGTCCGAAACCAAGAAAAAGCTGATGGCGGCCCAGCGGGGGCATAAGCTGTTAAAGGATAAAAGAGACGAACTGATGCGCCGGTTTTTGATGTTGACAGAGGAAAACCGGCAGCTGCGGGACGAAACGGAAAAAGAGCTGGAAAACGCCTATGCGGCGCTGCGCTTTTCCATGGGCACTGCCGGCCGGGCCAAATGGGAAACGGCGCTGTTATGGCCGAGGGAGACGGCAGAAATTGAAATACAGACGCAAAAGGCTATGGGCGTAACGCTGCCGAAGCTGACGCTTTTGCAGCAAAAAACACAGACAACGCCGTGCCTGTGGCAGGATGAAGATATGCGATGTGGCATGGAAGCGTTGAAAAGCGCTTTGCCAAAGCTGATACAATTGGCGGAAACCGAACAGGCATGCCGGCAATTGGCCGATGAAATTGAAAGAACGCGCCGCCGGGTAAATGCGCTGGAATATGTGTTGATTCCGCAATATCAGCAAAGCGCAAGGCGCATTGCCATGCAGCTGGAAGAAAACGACAGAGCGACCAATACGAGGCTGAGAAAAGTAAAAGATCTGGTATTGAGCCGGCGATAAAAAAGAAGCCCCTGGGGGCTTCTTTTTTTGGAGAGGATTCAATCATCGCCGCAGCAGCGTTCGTAGTGCCCTAAAAGATGCAGGGCGGTTTCCAGTTCGCCGACTGTGCCGATGTTGGCAGTGCTGTGTAACAGAGTTTCCTGAAGATCTATGGGCAGATCTTCAAAATACTCCCGCAATTGGGGGTTGATATAGGCCATACTGCTTCACCTCGAAATTAGTATGGCCCGGGCCGTGGGAAAATATACCATACACAAAATGCGAAAAAAGAAACACCCGGTTTTTCGGGTGTTTACAAAGGCTGCCCTTCGGCGATTTCACAGAGAAATTTTGTAAAATACTGCTGGACGATTTGCAAATCCTCCGGCTTTGGGGTGCGCCTGGTCAGCGAAAAATATAAAAGCCCAAACAAAAGCGGATAGGTATAAATGCCATTTTCCTCCAAAATGCTTTCATGATAAAGCTGTTCGGGATGGGCTACCAGCCGCTCCATCACCCGGGCGTGCGAGGGCGACTTAAACGCCAGCGCTCGGCGGACATCCAGCGCGACATCCCGGCATAAAGAAGTATAGATTTCGCGATAGGCAGGGGATGTGAGGTAGGATGGGTCGTTTTGCGCAAGACGGGATAGCTGCGCGCCGACCCCCTGTTGGCAGCGTTGGCGTGTGGCATCGTTTAACAGCACCAAAGCGGTGCTTTTTGCTTTTTTGGAAAGCACGGAGCATTCCTCCTGTATCATACGTTGGCCCTATTATAACAAAGCGACGGGGAAAATGCACGCTGCCGCGGAAACGAACAAGCGAAAACAAAAAGGACCGAAACCGGCCCTTTTTGGGGATAAGAAAACGAGGGACAAGGGAAGGAGGCCTTTGTGAAAAACAGATGTAAAGCGCCCGGATAAGGGGCGCGGGAGGGTTAATAGCGAACGTTGCAGCCGCAGCCGCTGTTGTTCACGGCGGATTTGGAGGCGGTGTTGCAATCATCACAGGCACCGCTCTGCCCGGAAAGCAGGGCGTTTTGGTCGATAAAGCCGAAGCCATCGGATTGGCTGCCTGTGGGGGTAAAGGTATACGACATGGTAACGGGGATATAGCCCGTTGCCGTATCGGAAATTTGGTTGGAAGTGCTGTTGTTGCAGCAGCGGCGCGTGCGCGCATAGGAACAACGTTGACAAAACATTTTTATGTCCTCCTCTTCATTGGTAACGAAAGGGAAACGCCCCTTTCACCCCTATCCTATGCGGGGTTTAGAAAGAAGGTTCGCTTTTTACAAAAAGCGGATGTATCGGCTGTTGGCATAGCCCAAATCATCGCGATACAAAACGGTATACCATCCCTGCCATTGGCCGTAAACCGTGACTTCATCGCCATTATAGGCCAGCGCCACAACGGCGGCGGAGGTGGACGGTTTTTCCCGGATGTATAAAAAGCTGCCGCTGTTTACCCGGACTACGCCTGCCCTGGGCGGCACGGGCTCAATGAAAGGCAGCCCGAAATATTCCGTGAGAGAGAGCACCACATTGCGGGCGATGGCCTGGATGTTGTTTTGAATCCAGGTTGCGTCCGCCACGTTATCGTGATAGGCAAATTCGATTAAAACAGAGGGGGCCTTGGTACGCTGCACTTCCGCAATGGCAGCAGAGCTGCGCACATGGACCAAATTGGGATCGGGATAGATGGCTTTTAAGTTATCCGCGATGATGCGTGCGGCGCGGGCGCCCAAAACGCTGCCCGGCGCATGATAGACATCCGGCCCTTGCAGCTGCCCGGAAAGAGCCTCGGGGGCGGCGTTGGAATGCAGCGCCAGATGCAAATCATAGCTGCCGCGGTTGGAGGCGGCGATGGAGGAAGCGGCCGTCATGTCTTTGGTGTTGCGGGTATAGGCAATGCCGCTGGCGGTAAGGTAAGGGATCATGGCATCGGCGATGAGGTTCATATAATATTCCTCGTTTTGGCCGATGACGGTGGGGTTCCATTCCTGGGTAGAGGGGCTTAGATAAATGATGGGCATGACAAATCTCCTCCTTTGCTTTCTTTGCTATGCTATGCCAAAAAACAAGCGCGCGTGCCCGGGTGTTGCAAAAGGGCAAAGTAAGGTATAATACAAACAAAGGGGCAGGAGGTGCAGCAAGAGAATGAGAGACAACGGACCGGTGAAAATAGGGGTAGTGCCGATTAAAAGAGCTACGACGAGGATGGAAACCGCGCTGGAACAAAAGCAGCTGATTTTAGATCGGCTAAAGCAGATTGCGCCCAAAGAGGCGGTTACGGTGGATATGGAAGCCGTATTGCCGGAGGGGCTATTGTATGAGCATGCGCAGGTGGCGCAGGTGGAACAGGCGCTAAAGCGCCAGCAGGTAGATGCGCTGTTTGTGCCGCATTGCGATTTTGGCTGTGAAGAAGTGGTAGGGCAGATTGCAAAGCGGATGAATGTGCCGGTGCTTTTGTGGGGCAACCGAGACCCGTATCCGGATTATCCGGGCGGCAAGGACAGGGATACGCAATGCGGAACGCTGGCTTCTTCCAAAAGCCTGCAGCGCTTTGGCGTGCCGTTTTCCTATATTCTCAATTCCGAAGTGGACGGGCCAAGGCTGAAAAAAGGCTTTGAGGATTTTTGCGCGGTGGCCAATGTGGTGCGCCGGTTCCGCGGCATGCGGATTCTGTTGGCAGGGGGCCGGCCGCAGGCGTTTTATTCGGTGATTTATAACGAAGATGAGCTGTTGAGAAAATTCGGGATAGAGGTATACCCGTGGGGCAGCGCGGATATGCTGGAAGCATCGGATCGCATTTTGCAAACCAGAGCCGAAGAGGTGGACAGCGCCGTGGCGGCGTTTGCCAAAACCGTGGATGTGAGCGAATTGGCTATGGATAGGCAGCGCCGGCAGGCGGCTTTGATTATGGCCATTGAAGAGATGGTGGAAAACTATGACATAGACGGCGTGGCGATGGAATGTTGGTCGCTGCTGCCGCAGCGCTACGGCATTTCCGGCTGCCAGATCATCGGCCAACTGTGCCAAAAGGGCATTCCCACGGCCTGTGAAGGGGATATTTTGGGCGCGGTGACGGCCGTGATGATGCAAGCGGCCACGCTGGACCGGGAGCCGATTTTCTTTTCCGACATTACAAGCCGGCACCCGGAATGGGACAACGTGGAACTGTTATGGCATTGCGGGCCGTATCCGCCCGGTTTGGCGCATCCGGATACGCCGCCCAAGAGCACCTTCCACGGCAGGGGCGCTTTTCAATTGAAAAACGGGCCGATTACCATTGCCCGGTTTGATATGTTGAACGGCGTGTATTCCCTGTTTTCCGGCCAGGGCCGCGGAATAGACGGGCCGCCTAAAAAGGGAAACTATGTATGGCTGGAAGTGGACTGCTGGGAGGACTGGGAAGAGAAGATTATCTTTGGCCCCTATATTCATCATGTGGCGGGCGCATACGGAAATTACAGCCAGATTTTAAGCGAGGCCTGCAAGTATTTGGGCGGCGTAAACGCAGACCCCATGCGGCCGGTTAAGAAAATGTTGGGATAAAACAAGAACCGGAAAAAGAGGAGAAATTCCTCTTTTTTCTTTTGCCGTTAAAGGAGAAAAGAAAAACCTCCGGCAAAGCCGAAGGTTTGAAAATAGGCAGGGAGAAACGACACTCCAAACGGCATAGATCATATGAGTCCGGATAAAGAGAGCATCCGGCGGCGAACCTGCTCTGTAATGCGGCCGAGCTTTGTATAATCCATTTCGCTGGTGTAAAAATGCTCCAGCGTATCATGCAGGGCTTTGGCGTCTGCAATGGCGTCTGCGGCGGTTTGAAGGAGCTGGGAAAACATCGCCCGGTTTTGCTGCAAATCGGCCTGATGCAAAGAAAGCGCCGAAGCATCCAATAAAGGCCGGAAAGACAGGGTTTGCGTGACGCCGGCCGGGGAAATGTTGTGATATTCCGAATGCGTGGTGATCAAAAGATCCGCCTGTTTGAGATAGAGGTGCTCTATGCGCTGCGGGTCTATGGCGCAGTGATAGGATTCCACATCCATCCCGGCCCAGAGCGCCTGGGTACGGATGCGCTGCAAAATCCATTCCGAGGGGAAGGCCCAGGGGCCGTCTATCCGCCAGCATTCGCCGGGCTTTAACGATTCCAGCGTGCAGACGCAGCCGCGCGGCGTAACGGCGCCGGCAAACAGCTTTCGCTCGCGGCCGGGGGCTTGCGGTTTGCGTTTACCAAACAGCGTTTTCAGCCAGGGGGCCAGCGCATCGTTGAGCGCGGCGCGGTCTGCATGGGCGGCATAGAGGGCGTTGGAGTCTTCCCGCAGGCGGGAAGCGGCGGCCAGATAGCGATAGGCGCGCCGGAACCGGGCGGAAATCTTTTGCTTTGTTTGATGGATTTGCGGCGCCTTTTCCTGCATGGCCGTTTCGTTTAAACAGGTGCCAAGGTTGACAATGCCGTCCACAGCGCCGGGCAGATCGGGATCGACGATATGCGGCGCGGTGCCGTCTACCATCATAAGGCCTTTGGAGGGTACGAGGATGCCGTCCAGGCTGTCGTTATCCGAAGAGCAATGCAAAAACTCTACATCCATTTTTTCGGCGATGGTTTCGCCGATGCTGCGCATCAGCGTGGATTTTCCTACGCCGGGGCCGCCTTTTAAGATGAAAATGCGGGTGGCGGTTTGCGGGGGAAGAAGCTGATCGTAATAACTGTAAAATCCGCGCGAAGTGTTGCCGCCGGGATAGAGATGACGAATGTGTGGCATGGAAAACGCCTCCTGTAAAAAGATAGTTGAGCCGGGCTCCAACGCTAGCCTATGCGAAAACCAAACAGAACATACCAAAATAAAAAACCCGGCCATAGGCCGGGCATGAGGAGTGCGGTTAGCGCAGGGTATAGCGTGCCTGCACAAAGGACGCATCCAGGGATAACAGCATATGGGCCACCAAAACGGACAGGCCGACGATATCCCGAATATCCGCTACTTCCGTTGTGGAATGGGCATAGCGAACGGGGGCGCCGATTTCAATGCAGGCCGGGCCGTCGCCTTGCAGCTGGGAATAGGCATTGTCGCCCAGGCTGCTGTAACAGACATAGCGCTGGAGGCCGGTGTTTTGTGCCTGTGCTGTTTTCAGCGCCAGTTTGTATAGGCCGGGGTGGGCGATGGTGCCGTTCATGGGCTGATCACTGTAATTAAAATGCGAAGCGACCGGCCCGCGGCCCAACGTGCCCTCAAACGAGCCGCGCACATCCGGCGTATCCCCCGCCAGGAGCATATCCATGCTGATGGCCACAACGGGGTTTACTTTGCGCACGGCCATGGCGGCGGCGCGCTGGTTGTATTCTTCCCACACAGTGGCAGCGATGTAGGTATCGCGTGGCGGGCGGGCTTTGCAAAGCTGCTTGGCAATACCGATTAGGGCAGCGACGCTGCCACAGTTATCCAGGGCTGTGGCGGCAATGCCGTATTCACCCATGCGCTGGAAAAACGGACGGTATACCGCAGGGCAGCCGACGGAAAAGCCCATCTGCTGCAATTCTTCTACGCTGTGCGCCCCCACGTCCACCAATAATTCGGAAAGAGGCTGCACGCGGCCCTGCTCTTCTTCGGTCATCAAATGATTGCATTTGGTGCCGATTACGCCGGGCTTCCAAGTGTCGCCCGCCCAGGTGCGTACCGAAACAACGCTGCCCGGCAGTACTTTATCCGGAATGCCGCCGACGGCCTGCAAGCGCAAAAAGCCGTCTTCCTGCAAAAAGGAAACGATAAAACCGATGCGATCCATATGCGCATAGACCATGGCAGGCTTGAGCGAAGGATCTTGCCCGTTGATTTTGCCGACGACATTGCCCACGGCATCCACGGTGATTTCATCGCAATAGGGAGAGAGATAGTCTTTGGCCTTTTGTGCAATCTCCCGCTCAAAACCGGAAGGGCCGGGGGTGGTGCACAGGTCGGAAAGGATGTCTGTGAGCAATTGTTTCATGGGGAAAACCTCCTTGATGCAAATGAAAAACAAAAAGACACGACTTTAGGAACAAAAAAGATACTATACAGACATTATCCCATTTTTATCGGGAAATGGCAAGAAGGCAAAACGGACAGAACAGAGAAGACATGCTATACTGAAAACCAAACGAGAAAGCAGCGGAAAGGGAAAAAGAGGGGGAACGCGGCATGATAGCATATTTTTCCGGCACGGGTAACAGCGCGCTGGCGGCAAAATGGTTGGCAGAGAAACTGCAAGAAAAAAGAATCAACCTGGCAAAATGTATAAAAGGCCAAACGCCGATGCCTGAAATGGACGAGCGGCCGCTGGTGGTGGTCACCCCGATTTACGGATGGCGGGTTCCGCGCCTGGCGCAGGTGTATTTAGAGCAGCACTGTGCGGCAGCGGGGCGGCCGGTTTATTTTGTGACGACCTGCGGAGACAGCGCCGGCAACGCGGCCCGGTATGCAAAGGCGCTCTGCGAAAAAATACAGGGGCAATGGCGCGGGCTGGCGGCGGTGAAAATGCCGGAAAACTATCTGGCGATGTTTCCTGTGCCCGGCCCCAAAGAGGCGGAGGAAATTTTGAAACGCGCCCGCCCTGCGGTAGACGAGCTGGCGGAAAAGATAAAAGCGGGAGAAATGTTTGAAGCTGCCAAGCCCGGGCCGATCGGGCGGCTGGAAAGCGGGATTGTCAACGATGTGTTTTACAAATGCTTTGTGAAGGCGAAAAAGTTTTGGACAACGCAGGCCTGCATAGGCTGCGGGCTTTGCGCCAAACGGTGCCCGCTGAACAACATTACAATGCAAAACGGCAGGCCGCAATGGGGCACTGCCTGCACGCACTGTATGGCGTGTATCGCGGGGTGCCCGAAAACGGCGGTGGAGTACGGCCGAAAAAGCAAGGGAAAGCCGCGGTATTTTAACCGGGAAGGCATGGAAGATTGAGAAAACAAAAGCCCCGTTTTGCGGGGCTTTTTGAATGGGAAAAATCAAACGGTGGAATGATTGCGCATGGAAATCTGCCAAGGCTGGCGAAGCGGATAGCGGACAGGCGTTTGGCCGTCCAGGTTTTCCGCATGCATATCCACGCCTATAATTTGCGGATTTTCATAGGTGGTATAATAGTAAAGGCCCTTATCCGTATTGCAGCAGGAGGTATAGATTGTATAGTGATCCCGGCCGTCTGCTGTCTGTACGCAGCCGCGCGGCACCTGCACGGCGCCCAGGATACGGAAAAACTGGGAAACGCTGCTTTGTTCGTCGCTTTCCGCTTTGATATGAAATTTGGTAAAAGCGGCGCGGACAAAGCGGGCTTGTGAAGTGAAATCCCCCGGCAGGCCAATTGTGCCCATGCCGTTGCAATAGGGGGCAAGGGGAAGCCGGTCGGTAAAATTGTTTTCCGGGGTGCGGGGGGAAAGCGCCCTGTATTGATGTAAGCTGAACAGCTGGATGTCAAAGGGCGGGTTGTTGGTTAAAACGCCTACGGGGTTTTCGTAGACGCGCAGCCCCTGCTCCAGCGGTTCCACGGTAAGGGATGCGGTTTTATCCGATACGATCCAATGCATCGGCGTTACGGGAAAATCCGGGCTGAAGGACAGGTTGACGGGGTTCATCCGAGAAAGCATGGCCCGCGCCTGCTCTACGGAAGCACATTGGCCCAAAATCCACGGGATGATTTCAAACGGCGCAATGTTGTCCTTTTCCGGCGTTTCGGGTGGATAATAGGCGTTGCCGGGAAAATACAGCCCGGCGATGCTCAGCCCCGCCTCGTTGGTGGCTTCGTAATACAGCGGGCTGCCGTTGGCCACGGTGGCTATGCCGATGATGGCGTAATGGTTGGGAAGGCTGCCGGCATACCGAAAATGAAACGGATGGTTTCTGGGGGTTATGACGACGGCTTCGTCGTAAGAATAATGCAAATCCAAAGTGCGGCCGAAATAATGGTCTTTGGTTTGAAAACTAATGGCTGTACACATAGAAAGACTCCTTTTCTGGCTGTTGTGATTATAGTATTATACGACAGATGCGCGGTTTATTTATAGGGATTTTCAAATCCGCGAAAATGGAAAAAATTACAAGGGAAAAAGAAAAGACCGCCTAAAAACGGAGGCCTTTTTGTTTTATAGAAATTTATCGGTTTCGCCGGTAGCCGGCTTCGTCCCGGTATTCAGGATGCGCGTTTAGAAATTCGTCCCGATCGCCGCAGATGGTATAGTCGCATTTACAGCCGTTTGAGCAGGTGGTCTTGCGGACAAGGCGGGCATGAATCAGCTCCATGGCTTCAAAATCTGGATTGCAAAGGGCGGGCATAACTTCCAACAGATCATGCTTTTTTGCAAATTCCGCCGTGGGGCACGCGGTAAATTCATAATAGATCGGCTGATCTTTTTCAAACGGCGCTATGTGCATTTCAAAATCGCCCCATGTATCGCACTGCTTTTTCGCGTTCGAAAAGGCGCGGTAGAGCAGTTTTTTGATAAAGGGTCGGTTGGCATTGACAAATTTCAGCTTCCGAAAGGCGGTTAAAAACAGATTGCCCTCCATCTCTTCGATTTCCGAAAGGTTGGCAACCTCTTTGCAGACAACATAATAGGCCATCAGCGCAATGAAGTCGTAAGTGCCGCCCTTGCCGTTATGAAAGTTTTTCTTTCCGCCCAGGTCCGTACGCCAATCCTTTAGAAAATCCACATATTGCAGCTACGCCCGTTCCCAAACGGCCTCTTGCTGCGCAGGCGGATAATGGAGGGCAATTTTGGCCCGGATTTGTTTTTTACAGGGCTTTGCATATAACACATGACAAGTTCGATCAAAATTCAGTTCGCTGTCTTTCATAATGGCGTCCTTTTACCAATGACTAAAACCTGGCCGGCGATGTGTTTTTCCTTAAAGAAAATTTGGGCGGATTTGCTTATCAAAAATTTTCGTCAGAGGCTTTTTTCTCCATGGCGGCCTCTATTTTACGAAAGCTGTCTGCACTAACGGCATGTTCGATTAAACAGGCCTCTTTTTCGGCGGTCTCCGGCGCAATGCCCACGGAAACCAGTGCTTTTTTGAAAAAGGAATGCCGTTTGTAGATTTCCTCCGCGGCCTCCCGACCGACCTCTGTCAGGCGGACGGAATGGTCGATGATGGTGAGAAACCCACCGTTTTTTAAAATGGAAAGCGCGCGGCTGACGCTGGGCTTGGTGACGCCCATGCGCTCTGCAATGTCTACCGCCCGTACTTCGCTCCGGCTTTGTTCGAGGATTAAGATGGTTTCAAGATAGTCTTCGCCGGACATGTGTAATTTCATATATCTTCTCCCGTTCTAGAGGATTGCGCGGCATGAAAGCCGGGTTTTGTTTGCCGGCGCAAGGGGGTCGGGCTACAAAAATGACAGGGGGCAAAGCCGAAAAGGGAACGGCAAATCAGCGCCCCACGCCTTTGAGCCTTTGCGTTTTTGCTTTTTGTTCGGTATCGTCAGATTCATCATAGGCATCGTATGGCGCGGAAGGATCGGGCACCCGCTTTTTGAAAGGAGAGCAGAGCTTATCCTTATGGGCAAAGGCAAACTCAAACCGGTCCGTCCATCCGGTATGGCCGGTGATGAAAAGCGGCCGGATCTGCCGGCTGCGCAGCCGCTGCTCCAGCGCTGCCAGCGATTTTACCGCCAGCTTGTTGTCTTCGGCCAGGCTGCTGATAAAGCTGTAACCGCCGTCGGCCCCGAACCAGAGGGTATCGCCGGTAAACAGATAACGATCATCCACAAGATATACCATATGGCCCCAGGTATGCCCGGGCACGAGAAAGCATTCGATTTTGATGTCGTCAATGTAAAAGACCTGTTCGTCTTTTAGCAGCACTTTTTCGTTTGGAATGCTTACCTGCGGCAGCTTATAGAGATGATAGATAACCTTGCGGCGCATAGCACCCGTTAAATATTCGTTTTCCGTTTCCCCGATATAAAGCGTAGCCCGGTGAAACAGCCCGGGACTGTCTGCCTCCACGGCGCCAACGTGGTCTGTATCCTGATAGGTAATGAGAATATGGCGAATGGAGGCCGGGTCTATCCCCAGCCAGCCCATCTTTTCCTCCAGACGATCGTAATTATAGCCGGCGTCGATCATAAGAATGGTGCCGTTTTTGCGATAGAAAAAGATGTTGGCCACCCATTCCCGTACACAGGCCAGGTTTTCATCAATCCAGCCGGTATTCAAAGGCTTGAAGATCTCTTTGCCCCGATACATTTTGCTCATTTCTTTTTTCTGAAACTCGGTAGCCTTTTTGGACATGGCATTGTCTCCTTTTTGATAAGCGAAAGTTTGGTTTTGCGGCGCTGGTTTATGGCGCTATGAAAAAACGGCATTTGGGATAAATGCAAGGCGTTATGAGATTTTTGCTTTGGTGCATTCCGCATATGTCAGCGGAAACGAAGCGGGGAGCAGTTTGCTTTTTTCAACGCGCCAGCCGTTGGCTTGAAGAAACTGAAGATAAGCGTCATTTGACCAGCGGTTGTGCAGGGGGAACCCCGCCAGCTTCATAAAAAAGGCTCTTGCTTTGCCGCGAATGGTGTTGCCCGCATGGGTAAAAGTGGGGGCGATGAGCAGGCCGTCGTCTTTTAAGACGCGGCGGATTTCGGAAAGCGCCTTTTCCGGCTGCGAAACGATATGCAGGGCGTTGGCCACGATGACAACATCAAACGTTTTTTCCGCATACGGCAGATCAAACATATCCTGTACGGAAAAATGCAGCTTTGCGGACATACATTCTTTTTTGGCCTGGGCAATCATATCCGCAGAAGCGTCGGTAGCCTCCACGTTTTTTGCGGCGCCCACGATGTTTTTGGCAATCAGCCCTGTGCCGGTTGCCAATTCCAACACGGTTTTATTCTGCACGGCCGGCCGAATCAGGGCATACATCTGCGCATAGGCTGAGGCATCTTTTTGCATAAACCGATTGTAAATGCGGGCATTGCGGTCCCAAAAATTCTTTTTCATGGCCATCTCTTCTCTTTACTGGTTAGCTATGCCTAACTACTGGGCTTTGGAAAAGCCGCACATCGGCGGCATCGTTTGATACGAAACTGTTTTTGCAAAGAATCCGTTTGGCCATATTGTAGCGTGAGAACGGAAAAAAATCAACGGTTTTCCGCGAGGAGGGAAAAACAAAGGGAGAGGAAAAGATGAAAGTTTGGCGTACAGAGCAGGCTTTTGGCGTTTTCGGATGGGCAAAAGAGGGCATGCCTTTGCCAAGTTTGATTTATGGAAAAAAGACGCATCCATCAAAGCGATGAAGGCTTGAAAGGACAGAAACGCCATAGAAAAAGCCTAAAACAGAAAAGCCGTTTCTGTAAAAGAAACGGCTTTGATAGAGTTAATCCAAGGACACCATAGGAATGAGGGGATTGCCTTTTTTGGCATTTTAAATTCTGTGTGCACGGCATCAGTCTCACGCCTTAAAATTATAAATGGGCTTTATACTTCGATGATATCCACAGATTCTCCGATTACGCCGAGGATATCATCAAGGGATTTATACGCCATGGGCGCTTCATCCAGCGTTGCCTGGTTGACGGAGGTGGTGTAAATGCCCTCCATGGTTTTTTTATACTCCTCCAAAGAGAGGGTTTGTTTGGCCTGTGTGCGAGACATCAGCCGCCCGGCGCCGTGCGGCGCGGAATAGTTCCATTCCGGGTTTCCCTTGCCGCGGGCCAGCACGCTGCCGTCTCGCATGTTGATGGGAATCAAAACAAGCTCGTCTTTATGCGCGGCTATCGCCCCTTTGCGCAGGATCATTTCCTTGGTATCAATATAATTATGAATGGTGTGAAACGAATCGTGCGCAGTCATCCCGGTGCGCTCCAAGATGATTTCCGCCATTCTCTCACGGTTTTCCACGGCAAATTGCTGGCAGATTTCCACATCATGCAGATAGTCGTCAAGGTAGGTGCCATACAGATAGCAGAGGCTGGCGGGGAGGGTAGGTTTTTTGGCGATAAACGCGCGCTCCAAAGCCTTTAAAGCGGCTTGAATTTCCGCCCGGCGGCCCTGTTCTTTGTAGGTGCGGATGAGCGCTTCCTTTTTTTCAAAGAGCTCGGCTTTGCCTGCGTTTAAATCAACCGCCAGGTGCTGATAAAGCTCGGCCACCTGTTTGCCCAGGTTGCGGCTGCCGGAATGGATGACAAGATATTTTGTGCCGTCGGCGGCTGCGTCAATCTCGATAAAATGGTTGCCGCCGCCCAGCGTGCCGAGGCTGCGCTCCAAACGCTTGGTCTGCTTTAGATTGCGATAGCACAGAAGGCGGGTTAAATCAAACCGTTTCATGCGGCCTTCCCATACTTCTTTGCCGCTGGGGATAAAATGAGCCGCCTCATCCATCTTCACAAAATCAATATCGATTTTCCCTAAGTTGACCGTGTACATGCCGCAGCCGATATCAACGCCGACCACGTTGGGAACGGCTTTGTCTTTGATGGTCATCGTTGTGCCGATGGTGCAGCCCTTGCCGGCATGGGCATCCGGCATGATCCGAATTTTGGAACCGGCGGTAAAGTCATAGTCGCACAGGGTGCGAATCTGTTCAATGGCTTCATCCTCAATCATCGCGGCATAACAGAGGGCCGTGTTCGCTTTTCCTTTGATTTCAATCATCGTGCTGCTCCTTTCTTTTTGTCCGGTATTGCCGATCTTTTGCTTTTTCACAGTGTTCATTTTCGGCGGAACCGGCGGGCTGTCTGCCCCTTACAACCAGAGTATAGGGGCCGTAAATCCGTTTTTCACGGAAAAAAAGCTGCGAACTTATCTAAGTTCACAGCTTTTTTGACAGACAAGGCGTTGTTTGATCAATTCTATAAAGCTTTCCGGCGCAAGCACTTTTACATAAGGCCCAAAGGACAGCACACGGATAAGCATTTCCGTTTCGTCGTTTTCATAATACCGGATGCGCAGAAGATAGCGATTGCCGTCCACACGCTCCGCCTGTCTTTCAAAATGGGCAAAATGTAGCATAGCGCGCTCTAAGGCATTGCGCTCGTCCGTGATTTCCAGCATAAGATTTTGCACACGGTCCGCCTTTGTCTTTTCTCGCCAGGGGCCGTTGCCGTGATAATAATAGCAGCTTGTGACGTGGCCTAAATTGAAATACGGGAATTTACAACCGGAGGCAAGGATGCGGATTTTATCGTCCTTGACGGAATACTCAAAGCCCTTTGGGAAAAAACGCGCCCATGCCTGGTTTCCGTGGCGGCCGGTCATGGTAATTTTTACCGGCTTTTTGGCGCGGATTGCGGTTCGAATCAAATTAAAATGGGAGATATACGCAGCATCCTCAAAAGGATCGCCATCGGCGTATTGATCGTAAATTTTATAATCCTTGCGCGTAAACAGCGGGGCTACATCGTCCAGGTTTGGCATTTGAATGTGAAACAGTTGAATCCGGGGGTCGGCGGCAATGGATTTTAACCACCGTTTTTCCAGCGTTGTCAACGGCATGGAAGGGGGGTTGCGCAGCACGGAGGTCATATCATGGCGGAGCAACGGCCATTTTCCGGATTTGAGCGACGGCAGAATGGATAATACGCTTTCGGAAAAGGCGGTGTCTAATACAATCTGCTGCAATTCTCTTTCGGTTGCATTTCCTTTGGCCGCGCGCGTTAAAATGGCCGCCACCGTGTTGTAATAAACGGAATACAGTTCGCTGAAAATCATGCCGAATCCCCTCCGTCAAGCCCATAGAGCTGATACATGGCCGCTAAATCCGCCTTGAATTTGTTTTCGGCCGTTCGGTTTGAAAAGTTCATTTTGACAATCCGGGAGATAAAGGTGCGAATCCAGGGCAGCATTTCGTTGGTATCAAAAACATCCGCAACAAAACGGTAGGTATGTTCATCCAGCTGCTCAACGCGCCCGCAGCGTTTTTCACGCTCCAACCGGCGGACGATATACTGTTCATCGTCGTTGATTTTCACCTCAAACTCCACATGCTCCAAACGATCCGTATTCCATCTGCAATTTACGCCCCACATATGATTTTCAACCTTGGAAAGGGCGGCTCTTAAAGCATCGTAGTTTTCGCAAGGTTCGCCGAATTTTATATGGGACATATAATCCAGCCGATAGGAATTTAACCGCTTGGATTTTGCCTGAAACGCAATTAAATGCTGACGCCCGTTTTGAGCGCTGATATAGATTTTAAGCGGAACAAGGCGAAGGGTTTGCACGCTGCCCGAATGTTTTCCCAGATTATCTGCCATGATATAGCATTTTTTATGCATGGCCTCAAAAAGCAGGGCCAAAACGGCGCTGTCTATCGCGGAGGTAATATAATGATGCTTAAAGGAAAACAGAGGATTGTGTGCTTTTTGCCTGTCCTGAAGAAAAGAGCCGACAACGCCGCAGGGGGCGGCCTCGCTGAAAAAATCGATGGCATCCGTTAAAGGAGAAATCTCCGTGTCTGCCGAGCGTCGATAGAACACTTTGCGCCCGTGTTTTTCAATTTTGACAATGCCTTCTGCCTCATATTCCTTCAGCTTTTTCCGGAGGGTGGATTCGTCAAACGTCATAGGCGCTTCAAAATCGGAAAGATACGTGTCGATTTCTTCCGTAAGCTCCTGAATCGTTTTTTTAACATCCGGAGCGTGGAGAATATCCAGCAAAAGGAAATGGAGGGTAATCTCCTTATCGGTAAAGCTTTTGGCTTTCCACGCTTTATAGAAAGGATTGCGTTGGCAGGTGCGGCTGTCTATGGAAAGAAAGATGTTTTTCCCCTCGGCGGTCTGCGAAAAATGCATATAGTCTCCCAGCCAACTTTCGATGCGTCGCCGCTCATCATCATAGGAGCGCGCGCTTTTGGCATCGTATTCGGTACGGCTTTTGAACCCGTACACATAAAATTCCCGCATATAGGCACGGACTTTTTCAAAGTTTTTTACAAGCTCGCTGTATGCCATGGAGGTCCCTCCTTTCCGGTTTCGCCAATCAAGGGGCGCCGAGTTTAATCATAAAACAAATACAAGAATTTATAAGTATATTATGCCATAAAGCGCGCTTGCCTTCCTAGAGAAAGATGCAAATATGTATCTGAAAGAGGATGCGATCGTAGGATTGAGCGGGGAATGTGTATAAGGCATTGGTAAATCCCCCCAAAAGTGGATTGACCGATTAGAACAAAGATACCCAAAGGCCGGGTATATTTTGCCTTGCAGGCTTATTCTGTATAAAATTTAACAAACAAAATGGGCTATAAATAGGACGAGCCAGAGGAGAAACACCGGGCGGAATAGGGGCGTAATAGGAACCCATTTTTTCCTATTTTAAGCCATTTTATTTTTCCGGCACGGGCGGGACGGGAGGTTAAAAGGCAACAAAAAAGCCCGAAAACACGCGGTTTTCAGGCATTTTGGCGGAGAAGGAGGGATTCGAACCCTCGCGCCGGTACACCCGACCTACTCCCTTAGCAGGGGAGCCCCTTCAGCCAAACTTGGGTACTTCTCCAGGCTGTATAATTCTATTGGAATGCTGGCGGAGAGAGAGGGATTTGAACCCCCGGTGCCTCACGGCATCACTGGTTTTCAAGACCAGCTCCATAAACCACTCGGACATCTCTCCAATAGAATGCCCTGAAACTATACCAAAAATTCACAAAAAAGTCAATCCAATGATTGCAAGTTTTCTTTATTTGGCCAACAATCACGGAAAAAAGGGAAAAATCCCTTAATTTTCCGTGGCAAGAGCGTAAATGGCGTGGGCAATGATTTTGGCGTTGAGCACCAGTTCCTTTACATCCATATATTCATCCGCCATATGCGCGGTGGCGGGCTGGCCGGGAAATTCCATCCCGAACGCAACGGCGCGCCCGGGCAGTTTGCGGGCGTAGGTGCCGCCGCCGATGGCCATGCAGTAGGCAGGCAGCCCGGTTTGTTCGGCATAGACGCGCAAAAGGGTTTGCACCAGCGGGGAATCTTCCTCCACATGATGCGGCGGATACCCGTGGCCGCCGGCGATGACAAAATCCGTGCCGGCAAACGCTTTGGTAATGGTGGAAATCAGGGTTTGCTGGGTCATACACAGGGGATAGCGAATATCCAAAGTGAAACGCAGGCCGTTTTCATCGGCATGCAGCAGCCCAAGATTACAGGTAAGCGCGCCGGAAATTTCGTCTTGGCAGGCAATGCCGAGCGGCGCGCCGTCGTAGGTATCGCCGACCAGGCGGGAAAGGGCGCGCACGGCGTTTTCCATGGGCGCCTGCACTAGGGGAAGCGCGGCAAGAACGGAGAGCAAAAGCCCGGCGGCATTGCGCCCCTGTTCCGGGGTGGAGGCATGGCCCACAATGCCCAGGCAGGTAAGCGTGGCCAAATGATCCTGAAAATTTAGCTGCATACGCTCCGATTCCGGATGGGCGGCTTGATAGGCGCTAAAGGCGGCCTGTAAATCCGCAGGCTCCGGCGCAAACAAAACGGCCGTGGCTTTGCCGGGGATTACATTGGGCCGATCGCCGGCTTGGAGGGAGACAATGCGCAGCCCTTCTGCGGAAAGGGGCACAGCGCATGTGCCATGCACATCCTGAATGCCTTTTTCGGTATTGATTAAAGGATAGCTGCCGTCCGGCGAAAAGCCGTAATCCGGCATGGGATAGCATTGCAGATAATGGTCGATACAGGTCATTCCGGTTTCTTCGCTGCATCCTAAAATCAGGCGGACGCGCCGTTTGAAAGAATGCGCCAGCGGCAGCAGCGCGCACATGGCGTATAGAGAGGCGATGACGCCGCCTTTGTTATCCTGGCTGCCACGCCCGTAGATTCTGCCGTCGCGCAGTGTGCCTTGAAAGGGAGGCAAAGACCAACCGTCGCCCGGCGGCACAACATCCAGATGTGCCAAAATGCCGATTTCCTCTTCGCCTTGGCCCATTTCAACATAGCCGGCATAGCCGTCCACATTTTTGCAGACGGAAAATCCGAGCGAGCGGGCCAGCGCCAGCGCAGATTCCAAACAATCATATAGCGGCGCGCCAAAGGGCTTGCCGGGCTGCGGAGCTTCCTCCAGGCTGGGCATGGCAATCAAACGGCAAAGCTGGGACACCATTTCCTCTTTGCGTGCGTCAATGGCTTGGTTGATAGACATTTTGCATCCCTCTTTTCTTTCTATACCGGTATGATACTTTGTAAACTTTCGTCCGTCAACGGATACGGCGTAATACAAATGGCGAAAAACACCGAATGATGGTAAAATAGGGATATTGAGGGAAGGGAGCACATGCGATGAGTCAAAACGACCACAGCGGGCACAGAAAACGGCTGAGAGACAAGGCGCGCCGCACCGGGCTGGAGGGCCTGGCAGAGCATGAGGTGCTGGAGCTTATGCTGACCTATGCCATCCCGCGGGTGAATACAAACCAAACCGCGCACCGGTTGATCCAGACGTTTGGTTCGCTTTCCGGTGTGCTCGATGCCGGCTATCAGGATTTGATGCGGGTGGAAGGCGTAGGCGAAAACGCCGCCACGCTGCTGACGCTGTTTCCCTCCATGACAAAACGATATTTATTGAGCAAAACCGGGGAAAAGCCGCTGCTGAACACCTTGGCCAAGGCCGGCGAATATGGGCAGGCGCTGTTTGCGGATTGCCGGGTGGAAACGCTGTATCTGCTTTGCCTGGATGTAAAATGCCGGCTGATTCAGGCAGTGAAAATGGCGGAGGGCACGATAGACAAAGTGCCCATCGGCAACAGGGAGATCATTCGCGCGGCGCTGAGCGTGCAGGCCAAAAACGTGCTGCTGATGCATAACCATCCATCCGGTTCGCTGCGGCCTACGACCAGCGATATTGATTTAACGCGCAAGATTATGCAGGCGCTGGAAAGCATAGAGGTGGCGCTTTTGGATCATCTGATCATCGGCGCCAACGGATATTTCAGCTTTATGAAAAACGACGTGGGGCAGACAAGACAACTGAAAACCAATACACTGATGTATGCGGCGGAGGACGAATATTGAGTGCATTTTGGCGAGGAAAAGGGCGTTGGATTTGCATAGGCATTGCGGGCCTGCTGTTGGCGGCGTTTTGCGTTTTGTATTTGATTGTATGGATAAAAAGCGGCGAAGAGGACAACGCCCAAGCATCGGACTGTATCATCGTGCTGGGCGCAAAAACGCGAGGCATGACGCCCAGCCGCGCGCTTCGGGCCAGGCTGGAACAGGCCAAAACATTGTATGACCAGGGCATGGCACCCAAAATTTTAGTTTGCGGCGGCAAAGGCGACGATGAAACCGTGGCAGAGGCCGTGGCAATGAAAGGGTATTTGATGAATGCCGGGGTGCCGGAAGCGGATATTTTAACAGAGCCGGACAGCAAAAATACGCGGGAGAATCTGCGATTTGCCAAGCGGATTTTGCAGGAAAACGGCATGCAGACCGCCATCCTTGTGACGGCGGATTACCATATGGCGCGTGCCCGCATGCTGGCAGAGCAGGAAGGGCTTTGCATTACAACCAGCCGCGCCAAAAGCGATTGGCCGGGCACTTGGTTTTCCCGCGTGCGCGAATGCCTAAGCTGGATCAAATACGGGCTGGGGCTATCCAACGGATAAAAAAAGACGGAGAGCGCCGGAAATATGCTTTGCAAACGAAATATAATTTTCTAAAGCGATAGAAAAAAAGAGCTGTGGCACAAAGAAAACAGCGAGAATGCAAAAAAGAGCCAAATCGGCTCTTTTTTCATAAGGACAATTATTTGGCGCTTTCCACAATGGCAATGCCGGCGCTGGCACCGATGCGGTCCGCTCCGGCGTTGATCATGGCCATGGCGTCTTCATAGGTGCGGATGCCGCCTGCGGCTTTCACTTTGGCTTTATCGCCCACGGCGCGCTTCATCAGCGCCACATGCTCTACCGTGGCGCCTTTTGTGGAAAAGCCAGTGGAGGTTTTTACAAAATCCGCGCCCGCAGCTACGCACAGTTCGCAGGCTTTTATGATTTGCTCCTCCGTAAGCAGGCAGGTTTCCAAAATCACTTTTACCTGGGCTTTGGGGTGGCAGGCCTCCACCACGGCATGAATATCTTGTTTCACATAGTCATAATCTCCGGCACGCATAGCGCCGATATTCAACACCATATCCACTTCCTGCGCGCCGTCGGCCACGGCCGTAGCCGCTTCAAAGGCTTTGGATTTAGTAGCCATGGCGCCCAGCGGGAAACCGACCGTGCAGCAGACTTTTACGTCGCTGTCCTTTAGAAGGGAGGCGGCCAGCGGCACATAGCAGGTGTTGATACACACGGAGGCAAAATGATAGGTTTTGGCTTCCCGGCACAGGGTTTCCACATCCGCCTTGGTGGCTTCTGCTTTTAAAATGGTATGGTCGATATAACGGGCTAAATTCATATGAAACTTCCTTTCCGATGCTGATGAATGGAGAAAAGCAAGGCGTTACATTTCGGGATGCTCGGCCAAAAATTCATCGATTTCCGCACGGGTGGGCATGGAGGCGGTGGTGCCCATGCGCTGAACGGACAAAGACGCCAGGGCATTGGCAAAACGGGCCGCTTCCCAAAGGTCTTTCCCTTCGGACAGCGCGGTAACAAACCCGCCGTTAAAGGCGTCGCCGGCGCCGGTGGTATCCAACACATCCACTTTGGGCACGGACAACAGCTGCTGTTTTTCAGGCGTTGCCACATATACGCCGCGCGAACCAAGCGTGATGACAACGGCTTTTACCCCTTTTTCAAAGAAAACCTGCGCGGCCTTGTAGGCGTTTTCTACGTTTTCCACCGGAATGCCGGTCAGCATTTCGGCCTCCACCTCGTTGGGGGTAACGATGTCGATTTGAGATAAAATCTCATCCGGCAAACTCTGGGCGGGGGCGGTGTTTAGGATGGTGGTAACGCCGTGTTGCTTAGCAAGGGCCAATACGCGCCAGTTTGCCTCTAGATTTACTTCCAGCTGCATCAGCAAATACGAAGACTGTTCGATCAGCGGCTCCAGCCGGGCAATGTCTTCTTCGGTGATGGTGGCGCATGCGCCGCTGACAACGCTGATCATGTTTTGCGAGGTGTTTTCGTCGACCAATACCTGCGCGGCGCCGGTGCTGTGTGTTTCGGAAACCAAAAGATAGGTGGTGTCCATACCGAGCTGTTCCATGGTGCGGCGGGCCACGTCGCCAAAGGCATCCTGCCCGATTTTGGTAACCATGGTAACGTTCCCGCCGGATTTATGGGCGGCCACGCCCTGGTTAAAGCCTTTGCCGCCAGGCCCCATTTTGAAAAAGCTGCCGAGCACGGTTTCGCCCGGCGTGGGCAGGTGAGGGTTGCGGCTCATCAGGTCTACCACAAAGCTGCCGAAAACCAAAATATGTTTTTGCATACAAAACCTCCTGGAATGATATTTCGTCGAGTTTTAAGTATGTCTGTATTATATCGTATAAACGAACCAAACAGGAACAAAAATTATCCCGGATTTTTGATAATAAGCCCCAGCAGGCGGGAAAATTCCAGCGCCTGGGCCGGGCTGACTGCGGCGCCGGACAGTTCCGGCGCATATTGGCTTACCGTTACGGCAGACAACCGGCTGCGGGAAAAATCCTGGCCGGAAAGCGGGCTGCCGGCAAAGCAAACGCCAACTAAAAGCGCATCGTTCCATTCGACTTGTTTAAAGGTGCAAAACGTGAAAAAAGCATGGGAAAAATCGCTGTTTAGAATGCGGATGCCGTCCCACCCGGCATGGTCAAAATTGCCATAGGAAAATAAGCTGTGCGAAAAAGCGGTTTGCCGCCAAAGCGTCTGCTGCGCATGCAGCCCAACGGCTTTGCTGTTTTCAAACAAACAGCGGGAAAAATAAGCCCGATCGGCCCGGGCGTTGGAAAAATCACAGGCGGAAAAGACGACGTCCCGGCCATCCAGGTTTGTTAAATCACAGCCGGCAAACCGGCAGCGGATAAATTTTGCCTGCTTTACGGAAAGCGAAGAAAGATCGTAACCGGACAGATCCGCATTTTCAACCAGGATGTTAGAAAGACACCGCTCTTCCCGGGCGGCCTGTATGAAAAGGGCCGGATCGTTGGGAAGAGGGGAAATATCATTTGGCAGGCGCGGCGGCGCATAGTGCATAAAAAATCATTCCTTAAAATTATAAAGAAAGCGGATGAAGACGGATATCCCGGCCGGAAAAACCCAGCACGTCGCACCGGCCGCTGCCAAGCAGGCGGGAAGCAATTCGCTCGCCGTAGCGGGCCATCAGCTGCTCCGGCGTTAAATTGGAAACAAGGCCGGTATGTTTGCCCTGGCGCAGGCGCTCTTCCAACAGGGTGTTGAAATATTCCAGCGTGATATTGCGCAGCATGGGCTCTGTGCCCAAATCATCCACGGCCAAAAACGGAACGCGGATCAAAGAGGACAGGGTTTCCTTTTCGCCGAAATGCTGGGCACGAAACGCCTGGGAAAGCTGATAGGCGGTAAGAAAACGAACAGGCACCTGCTTTTGCCGAAGCGCCTGAGAGACACAGGACAGCAAAAACGATTTGCCCAGCCCCGTTTTGCCGAGCAGCAGAAAGTTTTGCTTTTCGGTTTGCGGAAACTGCTCGGCATAGGCATATAGGCGGTCTTTATGGCGCTGCATTCTTTCACGCTGTTCGCCTTCCGGGAAAACGGACAGATCAAACTGCGCAAACGTGGGGAAATCGTAGGCGCCGTTTGCCTGATCGGCCCGACGGACGATTTGGCAGGTGCAGCGCACTTTTTTGCTGCCCTCCATGCGAAAGCCGGTATCCTTACAAAGCGGACAACGGTAATGCGGACAATAATCGGCCGGGTTCAGCCCGTTTTCCAGCAAAATTTCGGTGATGCGCTGTTCCATCCCGGCGGCATAGGCCCGGCGTTCGCCTTCTTCTTTTTCGATGGAGGCGCCGTCGGCAGCGGCCAGGGCCGAGGCGGACAGACGCTTATAATAGCCCATAAATTCCTGCTCCAGGGCCGGCAGCTTTGCGCGCAGCGGTTGAAGCAGATCCCATGAATAACGCATACGGTGCTCCTTAATATTGAATTAAACTGTTTAGATCGCCTCGCTCTTCGGTAGAGCGTTGATCGTATTGCAAAGCGCGATTGGCCGGCTGGCCCAAAGCTTGGGAAGGGGAGGATGCTTTGAATGCGGCACGCGCAGCGGAAACGGAATCTATCTTTTGGATATGCCAGGCCTCCAAAAGCCGCTTGATCATGCGGTAGGGGCTTTTGGCGCCGTGGCTGCATTCCGCGGCATAGAAGATCACTTCCTCCGGCATATGCCATTGTTCTTGCCAGGTTTCGGCCAAGAGAAGATCCGTTTCGTCTACTTTGCGGCGCGAATCGCCCATGCGGGCAAAGCATTCGCGCATAAGATCCATACGGGCCGAGCGCTTTTTTTCATAGTTGCGGATGGATTTTACACCGCGCAGCTTATGCGCGCGCCAATCTTTCAGCGTGGCGGCCACATCGGCAAAGCGGAAGGTTTTGTGCTGTTTGCATCTTTCGCAGGCCAGCAAGATCAATTCATGCGAATAGCCGCCGGCGGCCCAATCTCTGTAATGGGCCAATTGAGAAGCGGAAGGCGTGGCGCCGGAAAGGCCCAGGGCCTGCAACACTTCCTTGCACAGCGCGGCGGACTGATCGCCCTCAATGGAGGCGGCCTCGTGAACGCCCTGCTGATCAAAATCCGATAAAATGCCGTCTAGGGTATCAAAGCTGGGGTTGCGGACGGAAACGGTGCGGTCCGCCGCGGCCAAAATGGCCTCTAAAGAAAAGCCCTGCTGCTGCCATTTTTCATAGAGCGCCCGCTCCGGCGCGGTGGCGCTGCGCCGAAGCCCCAGCCGCTGCAAAACGGACAACAGGCCGCTGTCTTGCTGCTGCTGAAGATCCAGCCAGGCTCGGGCGTCTTCTGCGGTGCGCACGCCCTGTTCGTTCCATTGGCGGGCAATTTTATCCATATAGCTTACCTGCCGGCGGGCCGAGGCCTTTTCCAAATTGCTCAATTTGCTTTGCCCGTATTGCACCAAAAGCGGCACGGCTTCTTTTTCGATGGAAAATACATCCGTCCAATCGTAAATGCGCACAAGCTCGGCAGGGTTTACGATTTTGGGCGCAAAGAGGGTTTGCAGCTGCGCATTGTAGGCAGCGTCGGTATACACGGAGGCATCCTCCGGCAGCGCATTTTTTACATTCTGATAAAAAACGGCAAACATCGGCTTTGTCTGTATGACAACCAGCCCTTTTTCCTGCCAATAGGAAAAAGCGTCCTGCACGTCTGTTTCGCTGCAGCCCAAATCGCGGGCAAAGCTGGAAAGAGAGCCGGCGCCGACGTTTGTCTGGCACTGCATAAGGCCGTAAAGGTATACTTTAACAAACCCGTCCGGCGCGGCGGGCAAAAACTCACGAATAAAAATATTTTCCACCAGGGTACGGTCGTTTTGCGGACGCGATTGCCCATACGAACACAGCGGCATCAAACAGCCTCGCTTTCCTTGAAAAGCGCCCAAAGGCGCGGTTGGTAACTTTCATCTTATCATACATCCTTTGTTTTTTGTATAAGCTATCGTGAAAGCCCTTTGCTTTTAAGCAAGAGGAAAAAGGAAAAGAGGGAGCAACCATGTGGGATTATCCCCTGAAAAAAGGGAAAAAACTGGCAGCGGTGCTGCTGGCTGTATGTATGCTGGCGGCGGGCTGCGGCAAGGCTGCACCGGCAGATGCGGGATTTTGGCAGCAGCCGTCGCTGCACGAATATCATGTGGACGCGGTGTATGACGACGAGAAAAAAACGGTGGCGGGCACATTGCAGGTAAAGTATACAAATCCTGCCGGAAAAACATTGGAAAGCATACCGTTTATGCTGTATCCCAACGCGTTTAGGAAAGTGGAAACGGCGCCGTTTATCAATGAGGAGATGGGGCAGGCTTATCCCAAAGGTTTTAGCCCGGGCGGCATTGAAATAAACCAAACGAAGGTAAACGGGCAAGAGGCAAAAACAAAACTCGGCAACCCGGATGAAACGCTTTTGGAAATATCTCTGCCAAGGCCGCTGGCCCCCGGGGAAACGACGGAGGTTTTCTTTGCGTTTACCGTGCAGCTGCCCCATTGTTTGGGAAGGTTTGGCTATGGGGAAAAGACGGTAAACCTGTGCAATTTTCTGCCGATTGCCTGCGCATGGGAAGACGGCGCGTTTTTACACCACCCATACGGCGCAGTGGGCGATCCGTTTGTCAGCGATTGCAGCGACTATACGGTGGTGTTGAATGTGCCGGAAGCCATGGAAACGGCGCATACCGGCGAAAGAAAAGAGATAAAGACGGAAAACGGACGAAAGCAACTGACCATACAGGCTGGGCATGTGCGGGATTTTGCAGCCGTATTGAGCCGCAGCTTTGCCGTGGATACCTATCATGTGAAAAGCGGCGGGCGCAGGGTGACGGTACGCTCGTATTATGAGAAAGAATGCAAACAGGGCGGTAAACTGGCCGGGCAGGCGGCCAAAAAGGCGATGGAAACCTTTGGGAAGATGTATGGCATGTATCCGTATGAAAATTTTTGCGTGGTGCAGACGGACTTTTTTATCGGCGGCATGGAATATCCCGGGCTGGTGCTGCTGGATCAATCGCTCTATACCGGGCAGGGGCTGGCGGATTTGGAGCGGGTAAGCGTGCATGAAACGGCGCACCAATGGTGGTACGGCGTGGTGGGCAACGACCAGGTTTTGCAGCCCTGGCTGGATGAGGCGCTGACGGATTATTCCACGCTGTTGTTTATGGGGCAGACAAAAGGACAAGAGGAGGAACAGGCATTTTATCAAACCTATGTGGTGCTGCTCAGTGAAATTATGAACCCGCTGTATGCCAGAGACCAATGCAAGGCAAAGGTAAACGCGCCGGCCACGGCGTTTCGAAACAACGGACTGTATAGCCTGGTGGTGTATACGGAGGGCACGATGATGCTGCGCAAAATAGAACAGGCTGTGAGCCGGGAAAAGATGATACAGGCGCTTGCCGCGTATTATCAAGCCTATGCGGGCCTGCGGGCCGATGCCGAAAACTTTTGGCAGACCATGGAGGAAAAGACGGGGCAAAACGTGCGCATGATGGCAGAAGAATTTTTAAATTAGCCAAAGGGCAAACGGGACAAAAAGCGATCCGCAGGGGTCGTTTTTTGTTTATGTAGGATAAGGCGAAAAAGCAAAACAAGAACAACGGGAAACCGGGCAGAGAACAGCCTTTTTGCCGCTTTTGTGCTAAAATGAAGGAGAAATGCAGACAATAGGGATGGAAAACCGCGCACAAATGGCGGACGGCCCTTGTGAGAAGAAAAGTTATCATGTAAAATAATAAGAATCATTGAACTGCCTGGAGGGATTTCACATGAATTTTGAACCTGAAGCTGCCAGCAACTTTATTGAAGAGATTGTGGTGCAGGATCTAAAGAGCGGGAAATACGAGAAAATTGTGACCCGCTTTCCGCCGGAGCCAAACGGATATTTGCATATTGGGCATTCCAAAGCGTTTTTGCTGGATTTTGGCATTGCGGAGAAATACCAGGGCCAATGTAACCTCCGGTTCGACGATACCAACCCTGTTAAAGAAGATACGGAATATGTGGAAAACATTATGCAGGACATCCGCTTTTTAGGGTGTGACTGGGGAGACGGCCTGCATTATGCATCCGATTATTTTGATCAGCTGTATGCCTATGCCGAACAGATCATTGAAAAGGGCCTGGCGTATGTGGATTTTCAGACGGCGGAACAGATGCGCGCCACGCGCGGCACGCTGACGGAGCCCGGCCAGAACAGCCCTTATCGCGATGCCACGCCGGAAGAAACGCTGGCGTTGTTTCGCAAAATGAAAGCGGGAGAATACAAAGAAGGCGAATGCTGCCTGCGGGCCAAGATTGATATGGCCTCGCCCAATATGAACATGCGCGACCCTGCCATGTATCGGATTATGTATACCCCGCACCACCGGACGGGCACAAAATGGTGTATCTATCCGATGTATGATTTTGCACACCCCGTGTCTGACGCCATTGAAGGGGTTACACACAGCATTTGCACGCTGGAATTTGAAGACCACCGCCCGCTGTACGATTGGTTCTTGCAGGCTATCGGCTTTGAAAATCCGCCGCACCAGTATGAATTTGCGCGGCTGAATATCGAAGGAACCATCATGAGCAAGCGGTATTTACGGCGCATGGTGGAGGAAGGATTTGTCAGCGGATGGGATGATCCGCGTATGCCCACGATCTGCGGCCTGCGCCGCAAGGGCTATACCAAAGGCTCCATTCGCCAGTTTTGCGCTACGGTGGGCGTGGCCAAAAGCAACAGCACGGTGGAGCCCGGCGTATTGGAACATTGCTTAAGAGACGATTTGAAACCGACGGCGCCGCGGCGCATGGCGGTGTTGGATCCGATCGAGCTTGTGATTGAAAACTATCCCGAAGGGAAGAGCGAAACGCTGACCATTGCCAACAACGCGGAAAACGAAGCGTTGGGCACAAGGGAAATTACCTTTTCCAAACATGTATACATCGAACGGGATGACTTTGCCATTGTGCCGCCGCCGAAGTATAAGCGGCTGTCACCGGAAAAAGAGGTGCGGCTGATGGGGGCTTATATTGTTAAATGTACCGGCTATGAAACGGACGAAGAAGGCAATGTGACCCGTGTATTGTGTACCTATGATGAAGACTCCGCCTCCGGTACGGGCGGGCGCAAGGTAAAAGGCGTGTTGCACTGGGTGGACAAAAACACCGCGGTGGATGCGGAAGTGCGCCTGTATGAAAACCTGGTGCTGGAAGGCGAGGGAGACTTTACCCAGCGCATTAACCCCAATTCGCTGTCTGTCCGCCATGCCAAGGTGGAAGCCAGCCTTTCTGATGCGGCGGTGCAGGATTCGTTTCAGTTTATCCGGATCGGCTATTTCTGCGCAGACCCGGACGGAAAACCGGGCGCGCCGGTATTCAACCGCAGCGTAGGCTTGAAAGACAGCTGGGCAAAGCAGGTGAAAAAATGAAAAACGATCAGCTGAGCGAAACCATCTTAAATGAAGAAACGGTATATCAAGGCAAATTTTTGAAGGTGACCCATGCCGAGGTGAGCTTGCCGAACGGGCATACCTCCGGACGGGATATGGTGCGCCATCCGGGCGGGGTGGTGATCGTGGCGATCGGCGAAGAGGACGAGGTGTATTTGGAACACCAGTACCGCACGCCGCTGGATACAGTGATCGTGGAGCTGCCGGCCGGCAAACGCGAGCCGGGGGAAGCGCCGGAATTGACGGCCAGAAGAGAATTGAAAGAGGAAACGGGGCTGGTGGCCCGGCATTGGGAAAAGCTGGGAGAGATCGTTACAACACCGGGATTTTCCGATGAAATTTTGCATTTGTATCTGGCAACGGGGCTTACGCGGGAAGCGGACGAAAAAGACGAAGATGAATTTGTAGAGGTATTTACCATGCCGTTTGAACAGGCCTATGAAAAAGCAATGCGCGGCGAATTTCCGGACGGAAAAACCGTGGCGGGCCTGGCAATGGCCATGGCGAAAAGAAACAACGGCAAATAAAAAAAGAAAAGGGGATTGAAAATGACGGAGGTACGAACCCGATTTGCGCCGAGCCCTACGGGGTATTTGCACATCGGCGGGCTGCGCACCGCGCTATACGGCTGGCTGTTTGCCAGAAAATATGAGGGGAAATTTGTGCTGCGCGTGGAGGATACGGACCAGCAGCGCTATGTGGAAGGCGCCACGGATTTGATCTATCGCACGATGAAGCAAACGGGACTTTCCTATGATGAAGGCCCGGATGTGGGCGGCCCGTACGGCCCGTATATCCAAAGCGAACGGCGTGAGATTTATAAAAAATATGCCGACGAACTGGTGGACAAAGGCGGCGCATATTATTGCTTTTGCACCAAAGAGGAGATTGAACAGCGCCGAAAAGCGGCCGGCCAGGAGGAAGGCGCTTATAAATACGATAAAAAATGTGCCGATATTCCGGTGGAAGAGGCGCGGCGGCGGATTGCCAACGGCGAGCCGTATGTGGTGCGCCAGCGCATTCCGGAAAGCGGCGTTGCAGGGTTTGACGACCTTGTTTACGGGCATATCGAAGTGGATGTGCACGAATTGGAAGACGGCGTTTTGCTGAAAACAGACGGGCTGCCGACATACAATTTTGCAAACGTTGTGGACGACAGCTTGATGCATATTACCCATATCATCCGCGGAACGGAGTATCTTTCCAGCACGCCGAAATACAATTTGATCTACGAGGCGTTCGGCTGGAAAATTCCACAGTATCTGCATTTGCCGCCGGTGATGAAAGATGCGCACAGAAAGCTTTCCAAGCGCTATGGCGATGCCTCGTATGAAGATTTTATCAACCGCGGCTTTTTGAAAGAAGCGATTTTGAATTACATTGCGCTGTTGGGCTGGAACCCCGGCACAAACCAGGAATTGTTTACGCTGGAGGAATTGATTCAGGCGTTTGATGTGAAGGGCATTTCCAAATCGCCCGCGATTTTCGATGAGGCCAAGCTGCGCTGGATGAACGCCGAATACATCCGCAAGATGGATTACGAGACCTTTACCGCCCATGCGGTCCCGTATTATGAAAAGGTGCTGCCGACGAATGAAACGCAAAAGCAGGTGCTGTGCCAGATTTTGCAGCAGCGGCTGGAAGCCTTTGCGGAGATTCCGGAAAAGATTGCGTTTTTGCAGGCCTTGCCGGACTATGATTTGGCGATGTATTGCCATAAGAAAATGAAAACGGATTTGCCGATGTCGCTGGGCGCTTTGGAAAAGGCGTATGGTGTATTGGAAAATCTGGCGGATTGGGAACAGGAAAAGATTCATGATGCGCTGCTGCAAACGGCCAAAGAGCAGGGCCTGAAAAACGGACAGATGCTCTGGCCGGTGCGCGTGGCGGTGACGGGCACGCAGGTGACGCCGGGCGGCGCTGTGGAAGCGGCTGTGCTTTTAGGCAAGCAGGAAACGCTGCGGCGTATGAAGATCGGGATGGAGAAAATCCAAAAGGAGCAGGCATGAAGAAAATGAAAAGCGCGTTGGCGCTGTGTTTGGCTTTGCTGTTAACGGCCGGCTGCGGCGGCAAAACCGTAGAGCAGGTGGACGCCGGAAACTATGTGGTGGAGATGCCGGGCGATGTGGCAAAAGAATCGCAAAGCATTCCGATTGAGATTTCGGAAATCGGCCTGTCCTCCAGCATGACGCTGACCACGACGGAAACGGTGGACTATTCCGCCGGCGCAACCTACACGGCCGTGGAGGCGGACTGGGGGCAACTGGTGCAGGATTATAAAACGTGCTGGGAAAACGCCGGGCATACCTATGACCAGGATAAGCTGTTCAGCGCGCTGTTAAAGGATATGATGAGCACGCTTTTGGCGGGCGCCATTTACGATCCCGGCGTGAACGATACCATTCAGGACCGTGCGTGTGTGCGCTACTCGTTTACGCTGCCGCCGGATGAAGACGAGGAAGACCCGCTGCCCAGCAAAACGCGCCGCGGGCAGTATGTGGTGTTTGTAAACGAAAGCGCGGCGTATGTGTTGGTATATGTGGCGGAGGAAGACGGCTACAACGAACATACGATGGAAGACTTTTTCCAGTCTATCCGCTTTAAGTAAGAAAAAGAGGAGCCGAAAGGCTCCTTTTTTGTTGGCCGAAAATACTGAAACAAGGCGGACAATGAAACAATATAACAGGATGAAAGACAGAAAAAACCGGTACGGGCACACAGAGAAAGAAAACCTGACGCAACAAAAACTGCCATAAACCGCTATTTTTTGTTGATAGGTATGGACTTTCCGGCCAGAATGGTGTTAGATAGTGCATGTTATATATTTGGCGTTATTTTATAAACAATCCGGCAATACGACGAAAGCAGCCGGCCAATGGAAAGCGGGCAGGGGTGCGCCGGGCAACGTATGGCCGGGCTGTGTTTTGCAAAAAAACAGGGCAGGAAAGGAAACGAAAATGGAAACAAGATCTAGATACCGCACAGCGCGCCGCCTTTTGATTTTTTGGACGCTGTTTATCGGCCTGGGCGCCGTGGCAGGCGCGGCGGGCATGCTGATAGACCCGAGCGGGAAAGCCATGGGGATGGATGCCATGCTTCCGTATTTTCAGGTGCTTCCGTTTGCAGAGGTGGTGTTTCAGGATTTTACGTTTTCCGGGATTGCACTGCTGATTGTAAACGGGCTGAGCAATTTAACGGCGGCGGGCTTTTTGCTGGCAAAGAAGAAGGCCGGGATTGTGTTGGGCGGCAGTTTCGGCATTACGCTGATGTTGTGGATCTGCATTCAGTTTTATATGTTTCCGCTGAATTTTATGTCCACGGCCTATTTTATCTTTGGCCTTTGCCAGGCGGCCACGGGCTATGCGGCCTGGATTTTTTACAAGCAGGAAGCGTTTACCGTGAACACGGCGGCGTATACAAACATCGGCACAAACAAAAAGCGGCTGGTGGTGTATTTTTCCCGGATGGGGTATGTGAAAAAACAGGCGTATGATCTGGCGGATAAAACGGGCGCAGCGGTATATGAAATTAAATCGACGGAACGGGTGGCCGGCACGCTGGGCTTTTGGTGGTGCGGGCGGTTTGGTATGCACAGGTGGGGCATGCCGATAGAGCCGATCGGCGTGGATTTATCCGCCTATGAGCATGTGACGATCTGCACGCCGATCTGGGTGTTTGCGCTGGCGGCGCCGGTGCGCAGCTTTTGCGAGCAGGCGGCCGGGCAGATTCGTGAAGCGGATTATGTGGTGGTGCACCATACAAAGGACAGATATGAAAATGCGGTCCGGGAGATGGATCGGCTTTTGGGCATTTCATATACGGGATTTCGCAGTATACAGTGCAAAACCGGCGTGTTTAAAGACAGATAAGCCCGCCTATCAAAGCGCGGAGGCAGGCGCAAGTTTTTGCATAGGATGATTTACGATGACGGAACAAACGGTATGATCGGGACGGCCATGCCGTTTTTGTATCTGGGTCAAGCTTGTTTTTAGAAATTTTGCCGCTATGGCTTAATCGACATCGTGTAAATTTATTTTTCGGCTTGCTGTGGCAGGGTTAAAGAGGACAGATAAGGGCAAAAAGCGCAAAACAATAAGAAAGTATGCCTGCTATTGACAGGGATTTGCACGGCAATTATAATTAAAATGCTTAATGCAAAACGAATGTTTTAAAACGATTATTTTAATATAAAAAGGGGAGTTTTTATGCCGCCAAAACCGAAATTTACCAAAGAGAAAATTGTGCAGACGGCGTTGGAAATTGTCTCTAAAAAAGGCGTGGAGGCGCTGACGGCCAAAGAGCTGGGCGATGCGCTTGGCAGCTCCGCCCGCCCGATTTTCACGGTGTTTAACAGCATGAAAGAGGTGCAAAACGAGGTGCGCGCCGCTGCGATGTGCCGGTTTGAAAATTTTGCAGAGAAAAAATTGCCCGATATGCCGTTGTTTAAACAGGTGGGCATGCAGATGGTTCTGTTTGGCGCGAAAGAGCCGAAATTGTATCAGCTGTTGTTTATGCAGGAAAACCGAAACGCCGTTAGCTTTGATGACGTATTCGGTGAGTTGGGCCCCACGGCAGAGACCTGCATTGGGCTGATTCGGGATGAATACGGGATGAGCGAAACGGACGCCAAGCGGTTGTTTGAAAACGTGTGGATTTACACCTTTGGGGTGGGCGCTTTGTGCGCCACGCGGGTATGCCATTTTTCCGAAGAAAAGCTGGGAGAAATGTTGTCTACGGAATTTCAGGCGATGATGCTGCTGGTAAAATCCAAAGCCGGTGAGGAAAAATGAACGGGGGCAAAACACAGTGGATCTTGTGTCCGGAATGTCATGGAAAGACACGAACGCAGATTCGGGAAGATACGATTTTGCAAAACTTCCCGCTGTTTTGCCCGAAATGCAAAAAGACGTTTGTGATCTCAATACACGGGGACAAAATAAAAGTTAAAACAAAGCCAGACGCGAAGACGCAGCGCTGAACCTAAAGAAATTTGGTTTGCTCTGCGTCTTTATGTACAAAATGCACCGATACTTCGGTTGAAAAACAAGCGCCGGCGGGGATTAAGCGGATGCGGCGTGCGTGAAAAACGGAAAAACCGGAGATGGGCCCAAAAGGGAAACGCTTTTCAAAAACAAGATATGGAGGACAAAGACATGAGCAAATATGAACCGCTCTGGGAATACATTCAAAAATGCGGCAAGCCGCAGCTGACAATGACCTTTGACGAAATCGGCGAAATTGCGGGGGTGCCGCTGGATCATTCCTTTTTGAAATACAAAAAGGAGCTGCTGCCCTATGGCTATGAGGTCGGCAAAATTTCCATGAAAGCGCAGACGGTGCTGTTTGTGCAAAAGAAACCTGAATAAAGCGTAAGCGGCACTAAGCAAAAAATGTTTTCCGGCCCAGGAGGCGGGGCAAAGGCAAGTTTGCCGCGAAAGACAAACGATTGATTACAAAGGAGAGGAACGATGCACCAGAGGATACGGCGCACGGCTTTGTGGATGCTGTGTATCTTTGCGGCCGCGCTGCTGTCCGGCTGCCGCGGCCTATCGATGGGAACAGACGATAGGCTGACGGGAGAGACATATCCGGACAGCGAGAAATACCAAACGGGCGCGTTTGCCTATGAGGCGGATAAAATCAAAGCCGTTGAGGTGTATTGGCGCTCCGGCGAGGTGGAAATTGCGGAATCGGACAAAGCAAAGCTCAGCGTGAAAGAAAGCGGCGTGTTGCCGGAGGAGACCGCGCTGCACTATCTGTTAGAGGACGGCGTATTGAAAATCCGCTTTTGTGCCTCCGGGGCGAAGGTTCGGGTGGAGGGGAGTGAGAAACGATTGCAGCTGGAAGTGTCCAAAGGGATTGCATTTTCCGTTCACACGACATCGGCCCGGGTGAAAGCAGAGACGTTGCGGCAGCATGATATTTTGATCGCCTCATTTTCCGGCAGTATATCGCTGGGCGCGGTGACGGCGAAAAGCGTGGATTTAACCAGCAGTTCCGGCGCCATTCGGGCGGACAGTGTTTCGGCCGAGGCAATAAAATGCGGCACAATCTCCGGCTCGATTGATTTTGGCACGGTTTCGGCTGAAAAATTTGACGGCAGCGCCTCCTCCGGCTTTGTTACGGTAAACAGCCTGGCCGTAAAAACGGCGGAAATTACGACTGTCGGCGGGCGTGTAAACATCGGCTTTGCAGAAACGGAGGCGGCCAAAATCCGCACCGTCGGCGGGAACGTAGCCCTGATGTTGGGGCAAGGCGGGGCGGAGGTTTTGTATGAACACAGCAGCGGAAAACTGAAAACAAAGCGTGCGTATGAACAAAAGGGCGATCTGGTTGTATTTGGCGGCGGGGCTTGCAAGCTTATCGTGGAAACAGCCGACGGAAATCTAGAAATACAATAAAAAGGAGAAGGACAATGGAATCACGCAATCTGAATTTGATTCAAAAGCTTTTTAAAATGGGAAAGGTGCTCAGCAAAATTGCATTTATCTTTTCGATGATCGGCTTTTGCGGCAGCATAGCGGGGCTGATTGGCCTTGGCTTTGGCGGAGAGCTGATTAAGATCGGCGGCGTTACCCTGCACGGGCTGATCGCAAACAGCAGCGGATACGCCCCCGGAGCCATAGCCGCGGCGCTATCCGGCTGGTTGATTGTTTGCGCGGGAGAAGGGGTGCTGGCAAAGTTTGCGCAAGCTTATTTTGAACATGAAGGGCAGGCCGGCACGCCTTTTACCCCGGCCGGGGCCAAAGAACTGATGCGGCTGGGCATTTTGACAATGGCCATTCCTATCGGGTGTGCCGTAATCGGCAGCATTGCGGAGGGCATTGTGGCAGGCTTTTTGCAGGTTGAAAAAGCGGCAATGCTGGATTTTGGCTTTGACAACGGGGCAAGAATTGTGCTGGGCATAATGCTGCTTGTGATCTCTTTGCTTTGCCGCTACGGCGCGGAGCTGGCGCAGAAAGAAAGCGCAAACGAACAGTGACGCCCCAACGCATGGCCATTTTTAAACGGATAGATTTAGGAAGGAGGTTTAAATGAAAACCGTCATTGTATACGCCTCCCGGCATCATGGAAATACAAAAAAGCTGGTGGAGGCCATTGCCAAAGCGCACGCCGTGGATGTGATAGACGCTGATTTGCAACAAACGGCAGACTTAAAGAATTACGATCGCATCGGCTTTGCCTCCGGGGTTGCCTTTGGGAAATACTATCCGCCGCTATTGACATTTATGGAGAAAAACCTGCCCGCAGGGAAAGAGGTATTTTTTCTTCACACGGCCGGAGACCCGAAAGAAAAGCATAACGCCGCAGCAAAAAACCTGGCGGAGGAAAAGGATTGCACGATACTCGGCACCTATTGTTGCAAAGGATACGATACGTTCGGCCTGTTTAAGCTGATCGGCGGGATAAACAAAAGGCATCCGAAGCCGGATGAAATTGCGGCTGCGGTTCGTTTTTTTGAAACTCTTGGGCGATAAAACAGGCATACGATACGAAAACGGCCCGTGTAAAAAACAGGCACTTAGGGAAAATAAGGCGAATGAAAAAAGATCCTGCGGTGTCAAAACATATGAAAAGCCATGTAAAAAAAGGGAAATGGAATTATACGGAGAATCATAGTATGTGGCTCTTGCTTTACCGCGCCAAAAGGAAAGCAAAAAAGCACTTAGCCCGAAAAAACAGCGGCAGGACGATCATGACGGGGAAAAACCGGGCTGCCCATGCAGACGGAACAGGCCCACATTCCGGTTGGAACAACGTTAAAAACGCTGTTATGGCTAAGGTTTGCGGCGCGGACAAAGCGGACAGCGGCCAAAGAACAAACGAGCATATCCGCGGTACGGTCAAAAGATACGAAGCGCAGAAAGGCGGCCCAAAAGGCGCCGGGTGCGTTTCTCTATGACAAAACAAAGAACGCGGATTGGTGTTTGTTTTAAAACCGTAAACCGGGCTGGAGACGGCAAGCATTTTGCACAGAACAACCATGGACGCCTAAAAAGGAAAAGAAAGCAGGAGGAAAACGATGGAGAACAAAAGCAGTATCACAGCACTTATGAGTTCGTTTGGGCGGGCGTTTCACGCAGAAAATGAAAAGGCGCCGGTATTTGGCGATACACTTGCAAAGGAATTGATGACAGAGGAAGAATACGAGGCCGTGCAAGGCTATGTGCTTGGCGGCGCAAAGTTTTTTGAACCGGAGATAGATGCTTCAAAGCAGGCGCCGAAAGACCTGCTGCGAAAGCTTGTGAATGTTCACATTGCCCCGTCGCCGTTATGCCGCGCGGCCTATACGGAGCAGGCGCTGAAAACCGCCGTTTTGACCGGGACAACGCAATATGTCATCCTCGGCGCAGGGCTGGATACCTTTGCCTTTCGCGAAAAGGCGTTTTTGAAAAAATATAAGGTGTTTGAAGTGGATCATCCCGCAACGCAGGCGGATAAAAAACACAGGATTGCGCGCGCCGAATGGGAGGTTCCGGAAAATCTTTCGTTTGTTCCGGTGGATTTTGCCCAGGATGACTTAGCCGAATGTTTGCGGGCCGGCGGGTTTGATACATTCGCAAAATCGTTTTTCTCATGGCTGGGCGTAACGTATTATCTTACGGCGGAGGCGATAGACAAAATGCTCTCCGAGCTGGCCGGCCTTTGCGCGGAGGGCAGCACGCTGGTGTTTGATTACCCGGACGAAACCTTCTTTACCGCCGCGGAAAGGCGTGTGCAAAACACGATCATGATGGCAAAAGCGGGCGGCGAACCGATGCAATCGTCGTTTTCCTATGCAGAGCTTGAAAAACTGCTGGAAAAGCACGGATTTTTGATTTATGAGCTGCTGACGCCGGAGGAGATTCAAAAACAGATTATCGACAAGGCGGGGGCGGAGCTAAAAGCCTTTGAACATGTGAACTACTGCCTGGCCGTTAAAAAATTCTAAAAACGCAAAGGAAAACGGAGGGGAGAATCCCGTGTACTATTTTATCGTGGATAACTACATAAACGGCGACGCGGAAGAATATGCAGCCTACATAGAGCAGGTAAAGCCGATGGTGGAATCTTACGGCGGCCGGTATCTGGTACGGACGGATGCGGTGGAAAGCTGGAACGAGGATAGAAAACCGGACCGCTGCATTGTGATTTGTTTTCCGGATCGGGCGGCCATTGAAAAATGCTTTTCGTCCGAGCCGTACAGGAAAATTATGGAAAAACGGACCAACAATGTAGACAGCCGGGCGATCATTGTTCCGGGAACGGAGGAAGAAAATAAAGTAACGCCAAATCAGAATTGATTTTAACGTGACAAAACAGATAAAACACGATGTGGTTTACCCCGGCGCTTTTGCATAACAACCTTGGCCGGCGGAACGGGCACGGGCGGGGCGCGGATTGTTGCGTGCGAGAATGTGCGTTTTGACCCCGCGTATCCTTGGCCTTAAAAAATCAAGAGGTTGGGAAACGTACGGATTAAATTTGCAAGGATAAAAGACAAAGCCTCTCGTTTGGCAGGCTAAACGGGATGCATTGTTATACCGGAGGGAAACGATATACTGACAACAGAACCAACCCCGGAAATGGTGGCGGAGCGGAAAAGAATTTTTGAAAATATCACGGTTCGTTATCGCCGAATCGAAAACCGGGCCAAGAAGTGGCTCGATATTTTCGGAAAAGCTATGCGTATCAGCGGCTTGAAAAGGCAGAACCTTTAAAAGCGGCCTTGCTGGATTTTACACAGGACGACGGCGATAAGAAAAAGTGCGCAAAAGACGCGTATGCGAACATTCGCTGTTATCGGGTAGAGGATGTTTTGGTGGCCATTGACGTATGCACCGGAAACTTTCATATTGAATGCGAATTCATAGAAATAGCTGTTCCGATGTATGATGATTTATTCGTGTATCGCGGATTGGATGAAGAGGGGATAAAGATATTTTTTTGACAACAGAATAACGCACTTGCAAAATAAAAAATGTTTTTGTGTTATTGCTCATGGAAATAAGGGACATGAAAAAAGCCGTTTGTCTTTGGTGGACAGACGGCTTTTTTGCAATTGTTTTACATAGCGTGCAATTTCAAGGGATCTAAACGACTTTTTCAGAGGAGGCTGCGGCCAGCTTTTGTCTGTTTTTCTCATCCTGCCAAATATACAGGAGCAGGCCAATGAGCACAACGCCGCCGCCGATTAGAACCTGTACGCTGGGAATTTCGCCCAAAAACACATAGCAGGTGAGTGCCGTGGCCAGCGGATTGGCCAACGAAATGATGCTGACGGTAGCGGGCTTTAACGTACCCAAAGCCCATATGGGGATGAGCAGGCCTAAAAACGTGTTGCAGAATGTGATGGCAAGCACCAAGACCCAAGTGACCGGCGTTTGCGGAAACAGCGGCGCGCCGGTACAAAAACTGAATATAGTGAAAACAACAGTACAAATGGCAAACTGAACGCCCATCAAAAGGCAGGTGGGCATGGGGGTTTCGCCCGTGCGCAGGTCACGGCTGATAAACAGAGACACGGTATTATCCAGCGCAGCCGTAAGCATTAACACAATGCTTAAAGGATTGGCACCGCCCGTACCGCCGGATAGGGAGACGATCAAAAGCCCACATAGCGTGATGCCCAATCCGCAGGCCACTTTGAACGGTACTTTTTCGTGGAAAATCAATATGCTGGCCGCCAACACAAACAACGGTGAAGAATTACCAAGGATGTTAACGACAAACGAATTGGTGCCGCGCAGCGCATAGGACCATAGAAGTAGCTCCACAGAACGCAAAATGCCCAGCACAAACAGCCGCAAACGCACGCTGCGTTGCTGTAAAAACGCACAGCTTTCCTTGCGGCGGGCAGGCGCGGCAAACGACCAGAGCAAAAGCCCGGTACCGACGATGAGAAAACGCACCGTCATGGTGCTGACGGGTTTCATGCCGGCAGCCAAACAGGGCTTATACAGGGGGGAAAGAACGGAAGAAAGCAAAACGTACACCGCCATCGCCGCATAGGCTAAGGCATGTTTTTTGGAAATGGACAAAGAGAATCCTCCTTACTGTTGATCTTGCGGCGGGCAGGACATTTGCGCGCGCTTGGCTTTGGCGTCCTGGCGAATATACCAGCCCAGCCCGGTTAAAACGATGATACCACCACAGACGGTTTGTAAATTGGGCACTTCGCCCAACAGGAAAAACGCCGTGACGGCCGCCACCACCGGCCCTGCCAAATTGAGCATGGAAACATTTTCCGGTTTTAAGAACTGCAATGTCCAGGTGGGCACGGTTTGATGATAGATGGTACAGAGCAGCGTCATGGCGACCAGCATGCCCCACCCCTGCCAGGGGAAGGGCGCAATCGGCACACTGCGCACGGCACAAAGCCCCAGAGAACAAACGGCAGCGATGGAAAAGACAAAGGCCATCATCAGCGTGGCTGGCAGGGGTTCGTCTCCGCTGCGCAGCGGTTGGCTGAGCAATAGAAAGACCGTTTGAAGAACGGCGGTACCTGTCATCTGCAAAACACTTTCCAGCGATGCGCCGCCGGCCCCGCCGGAAAGGCCGGTTAAACAAAGCCCACCCATACAGACGGCAATGCCGATCAGCGCCCGGGAAGAGGTCTTTTGCCGATAGACAAGATAGGTGCCCAAAAGGATAAACACAGGTGTGCTGTTGCCCAGAATGTTGACAACAAACACGTTGGTATCGCGCAGCGCCACGCTCCATAACAATAATTCCGCCGCGCGGCTCAGCCCGATGACGGAAAGGAACACAAGCGTGCGCCGGTCTGCAAAAATGCGTTTGATATGCGGCCGGGTGTTTTTGGAGAAAAGGCAAAACGTCCACAAAAACAACGAGGCAAACAGCATGCGATAAAACAAAATGTTTTCTACACGCAGCCCCCAATCATGGGCCAGGGTAAAGCGCAAAAGCGGCGCCATCAGAGAACCTAAAAACAAGCCGACGGCAATGCTGCCGTAGCAAAACAACAGGCTGGGCCTTTTTTTCATCAATACGAGTCCTCTCAAAAATAGAGAAAAAAGGAAAAGAAAAAGTTACTTTAACAGAATAACAGGATATAGAAAGAATTTCAACAAAAAACGGGAAACAACGAAAATACGCCGGATGCGAGAAAAGAAACACGCACCCGGCGGGTTTGTATTTTGCCGGATGCGCGGAGAAAACTGCCTTTTGTAAAACCGTTATTGGCAATCCAGATAAAACCAGAGCAATTGCAAAGTGGCCGAAAGCCCTTGGATATGCGTGCGCTCCATGCCGTGGGAAGCGTGTACGCCGGGGCCGATCAACGCGCAGCGGGCATCGCACCCGGCCTTGAGGGCGACGGAACCGTCCGAAGAATAATAGGGATAGATATCCACGGCATAGGGGATATTGTGCGCTTTGGCAAGGGCGATCAAACGGGAGGTCATTTCATAATCATACGGGCCGGAAGAATCTTTGGCGCAGATGGAAACCTGCTGTTCGGTGCAGGAAAGATCCGATCCGACGCACCCCATATCCACCACAAGCAGCTCGGCATAATCGCCAAACGCGGCGCCGCCGTGGCCGACTTCCTCATGCACGGTGAACAGCAGATCCACCGGATGAACGGGCCGTGCGTTTTCATCGGACAGAAGGCGAAGCAGCGTCAGCAAACATGCGCAGCTGGCTTTATCATCCAAAAAGCGGGATTTGACAAAGCCGCTGTCCGTTACAACGGTTTTGGGGTCGATACAGAGATAATCGCCGGTCTGTATGCCCAGGGCTTGAACATCGGCCTTATCGGAAACGATTTCATCCAGGCGCACAGCCATATTTTCCTCGTCGCGGGCGCGGGTGGCAGCGTCGCTGAAGACATGCGCGGCGGGGGAAAGGGACAAAACCGTACCGGTATATTGCTTGTTTTCCCGGGTATACAGCGTGCAATAGGCGCCGTCTAACGTGGGCAGCAGCGGGCCGCCGACGCGGGTAAAGCGCAGCTGGCCGTCTTGCTGAATGGAACGCACCATCAGCCCCAGCGTATCCACATGGGAACAAACGCCGACAGACGGGCCGTCTTGCCGCCCGGGGAGGGAGACGATAAGATTGCCTTTGTTGGTGCGGGCAGTTTGAAAACCGTATTGCTGCGCGATGGTTTCGACCAGGGAAATTGCGCGGGCGGTATAGCCACTGGGGCTATCTGTGCCCAGCAGGCGGACAAGGGTATCCAATAAAAAGGGATGATAGGAAGAAAAATCCAAATTAGGCGCCTCGTTTCCGATGAAAGTGTATCAATATCATACTGCGGGAAGGAGAAAAAGGGCAAGAAAAAACAGCCTGTGCGGCTGCTTTTTTCATAAGAATTACGGCAGATAGGACAACGGGTTTTTGGCGCTGCCGTTATAGCGGATTTCAAAATGCACATGCGGGCCGGTGCTGCGCCCCGTGTTGCCGGACAGGGCGATGGCCTGTCCTTTGGTGACCTTATCACCAGCCCTGACAAGCACTTTGCTGTTGTGCGCATAGCGGGTAACCCAGCCGTTGCCGTGCTTGATTTCCACCAAGATGCCATAGGTGCCGGCGTTGCCTGCGCGGGTGACGGTGCCGCCTGCGGAGGCTTTCACCGTGCTGCCGACGGGTTTGCTGATGTCTATTCCGGCATGGAGCCTGCCGTCGCGCTGGCCATAGCGGGAGCTGATCCGGCCGCTGGTGGGCCATGCAAAAGAAGGCGTGCCCTGGACCGTGTTTGTTTTGTTGTCCGTTTTGTTATTGTTGTTCTTATTATTATTTTTATTATTGTCTTTGGTAGCGGTATTGGTAACCTTTTTCTTTGTGCCGACCAGCACAACCTGATTGACGGGCTTTTTCACAACCTCCGTTTTGCCTTCCTGGCGGGAAACTTCTTTTCCGTCCAGATAGGTGATGACGGTGGTTTTGCGATTTACGCCGTTTTCGCCCTGCGTGCTTGTTTTGGTGGAACCCACATACAAAGCGCTGCTGTTTTGTTTTACGGTTTGAAACGCCACCGGAATGTCCTCTGTTTTGGTAACGGTGCATTTTACCTTTAACGGGGATTGCGACTCTACCAAAACTTTCGCTTCATCCAGCCCCAAAACGGAGGTGGTGTTGTCGTAAGTGATAATTTCTACTTGATCTACAAACTGCGCTTTGCCGTTTTCCACCGTGCCGGCGGCCAACAGCGCGTTTAAAAGAGACTGTGCATCCTGCTTGCTGGGCAGGGAGACAATGGGCTTTCCGTTGACGGCCAGCGTTACCTGCCCTGTGGCAACGGACACGGCTTCCACACCGACGGATTCCCCGTCTGTCGGCTCCGTGGCTTTTTCCGCTTCGGCGGCGTCGGAGTCGATGATTTCAAGCGACCCCACAGCTGCGCCGTCTTCCAAGGCGGCGTTGGCACCGGGGCGCAGCATAAACAAAACGCCGGCAACCATCACAAAGCACCCTGCGATACCGCAGGCAAGCAGAGAAAGAACGTGATGCCCATGTGCTTTTTTGGCGGAACGGGCCTCTACCCTGGAAAGGATGGCCCCTTGTTTTTCCTTTGTTTCTATCATCCATAACACCTCATGTTACTATTTTGACATTATTTGAATAAAAAATCAAGAAAATATTAAGAATTTGTGAAGAAAACAAGAGAAAATTGTGATTTTAGCAAGAGAAAAATAGAAATTTGTGAAATATGTGGCGGGGGATTGACAAGTGTGAAAAAAGAACGGAAACGAGCAAAAATACGGGGAAATCATTTTCTTTTTTGCGGCGAAAGGGATATAATATAGGTACAAAAAAACGTGAAATTTTGAAAGGTGGGCTGCAAAATGAATATGAAATTAGTCATCGCCATTATACAAAATGAGGATAACCAGAAATTGAACAATGCGCTGGTAAAAGAAGGGTTTCGCTCTACGAGATTGGCCACAAGCGGCGGCTTTTTGCGCACGGGCAATACGACCGTGATGATCGGCGTGGAGGAAGGCAAACTGCAAGAGGTGTTGGATATCATTGAAAAGGTTTGCAAGGCACGCAAACAGACGGTATCGGCTGTGGCGCCTTCGGTGGACACAACGGGCTTTTACATTCCCTATCCGGTAGAGGTTTCGGTGGGCGGTGCCACGGTATTCATTTTGGATGTGGAGCAATTTAAACGGGTATAAATCCGTAGAAAAAAGGAGGCCTTAGGGCTTCCTTTTTTTTATGGAAAAAGCGCACGTCCGAGGATAAACAACAGAAAAAATGATAGGAAAGTGAATGGAAGAAAAGCAATATTGACTAAAGCAGAAGATTGGATAGCAAAGGAAATTTGAGAGGAAGCGGGCTGATTTTACAAGGCGTTTCGGACGAAATCAATACACGAAAACGCGGGGGAATATGATAGAATAAATAAAACAATAAACGCGTAAGAAAAAGAGGACGCGAGGGATTGTTTAAAAACAAAACAGAAGGAAAAACAAACGCTCCGTTTCTTTTGAAAAGCGGGGGCAAACGAGGTGAAGGAATGAAACAATGTGTGATTGGGATTGACGTCGGCACATCCGGCACAAAGACCATCGCGGTGGACCAGGAGGGCAAGATTCTGGCGAGCGCATTGGCCAGCTATCCGCTGTATACACCGCAGGCGGGCTGGAACGAGCAGGCGCCGGAGGATTGGTGGCAGGCGGCGGCGGAAACGCTTCAAAAGGTGACAAGCCAACTGGAGAATGCAGAGATTATCGGCATTGGCCTGTCCGGACAGATGCATGGCATGGTGGCGCTGGACCGGGATGGCCGGGTGGTACGCCGGGCGCTGTTGTGGAACGACCAGCGAACCGGGGCGCAATGCGATGAAATTACACAGACGGCCGGTGGGCTAAACGGCCTGCTGAGCATGACAAATAACAGGATGTTGACCGGGTTTACCGGGGGTAAGATTCTCTGGATGCGCGAAAACGAGCCGGAGAACTTTGCAAAGACGGTAAAAATTTTGAACCCGAAAGACTATATCGGCTATCAACTGACAGGCGAACAGGTAACGGAGGTATCCGATGCTTCGGGCACGGGCCTGTTTGATGTAAAAAACAGAAAATTTCACGAGGGCCTTTTGGCAAAGCTGGGTCTGTCGGCAGATTTGTTCGGGCGGTGCATTGAATCCACCGAAATCAGGGGTTATGTGACAAAACAGGCGGCCGAACAGACGGGGCTGCCGGAGGGCGTGCCGGTGACAGGCGGCGGCGGAGACGCTGTGATTTCCACCACGGCCATGGGCTTAACAGAGCCGGGCCGGCTGGGCCTGGTGCTGGGCACCAGCGGCGTAGTGGCCACGGGGCTGCCGGCGTTTATGGAGAACCCGGAAGGAAAATTGCAGGTGTTTTGTAACACCGCACCCGGTATGTGGCATGCGGCGGGCATCACGCTTAGTGCGGCGGGGAGTTTGGCCTGGTTTCAAAACACCTTTGGACAGGACAAGCAGCGCCAGGCGCAATGCCGGGGCACAACACCCTTTGCACTGTGGGATCAGGCGGCCGAGGTAGCAGGCCCGGGGGCGCATGGGCTGCTGTTTTTGCCGTATTTATCCGGAGAGCGTTGCCCGGTAAACGATCCGGATGCCCGGGGTGCGTTTGTGGGCATTACGGCGCTGCACACCGACGGCGATTTTGCGCGCGCCGTGCTGGAGGGCGTGGCGTTTTCACTCAAACAAGTGGCAGAACTGATGGAACAGATGCCCGGTTTTAAGCCGCAGAGCGAAATTGTGGTTTCCGGCGGCGGCAGCAAAAGCAGGCTGTGGCGGCAGATCATTGCGGATGTGTTCGGTCTGCCGGTTTTGCAGACCTACGGCGCGGCAGAGGGCGGTGCGTTCGGCGCGGCGCTGGTGGCCGGCGCAGGCTGCGGGCTGTGGGAAAACCTGACAAGCGCGATGAAACTTTTGCAGGTGCAGGATGTAACAAAACCGTCTAAAGACGCGGAAAAATATCAAGCGCCGTATCAGCGGTATTGCAAGCTTTACCAGGCTTTGCAGGCACTGGAATAATAAACAACTAATTACGAGGAGGAAAATTCAAATGATTAATCTGCCTAAAGTGAAATTGGGAATTGTGGCGGTAAGTCGGGACTGTTTTCCGATTGAGTTGTCTCAATCGCGCAGAGCGGCCCTGATGGAGCAGTTGGAAGCCGCAGGCGTACAGGCGGTGGAAATTCAAACCACGGTGGAAAACGAACTGGATGCCAAACAAGCCTTGGCGGAATTGAAAGAAAACCAATGTAATGCGTTGATGATGTACCTGGGCAACTTTGGCCCGGAAGGCCCGGAAACCATCGTGGCCCAGCGCTTTGACGGCCCTGTGATGTTTGCAGCGGCGGCGGAAGAGGACATTGCGGTGCTGGCCAACAAGCGCGGCGACGCCTACTGCGGGCTTCTCAACGCCAGCTATAATTTGGGCCTGCGCGGCGTGAAAGCGTTTATTCCGGAAGAGCCGGTGGGCACGCCGGACGAACTGGCCAAAGTGATTCGCGACGAATTTTTGCCGGTGGCGTGTGCCATGGTGGGGCTGAAAAACCTGAAGATCATCACCTTCGGCCCGCGGCCGACGGACTTTTTGGCCTGCAACGCGCCGATTGCGCCGCTGTTTGATTTGGGCGTGGAAATTCAGGAAAACAGCGAATTGGATCTGTTTATGAGCTTTAAGGCGCATGAAAACGACCCGCGCATTGCCGACGTGGTAAAGGACATGGAAGATGAATTGGGCGAAGGCAACAAGATGCCGGAGATTTTGCCCAAGCTGGCCCAGTATGAATTGACGTTGTTGGATTGGATTGAAAACAACCGCGGCATCAGCGAATATGTGGCGGTGGCGGGTAAATGTTGGCCGGCGTTCCAAGAGGCCTTTGGCTGTGTGCCGTGCTATGTGAACGCCAGATTGACCGGCCGCGGCATTCCGGTTTCCTGCGAAGTGGATATTTACGGCGCTCTGTCCGAATTTATTGCGGAATGTGTGACGGGGCAATCCGTAACGCTGCTGGATATCAACAACACCGTGCCGGCGGAGATGTATCAAAAGAGCATTGAAAAGCAGACCTCGTATAAAGGCGACGATGTGTTTATGGGCTTCCATTGCGGAAACACCTGCAAAGAGCGCCTGGTAAGCGGCGAGATGAAATATCAGTTGATTATGAACCGAAACCTGGAAAACGGCGGTGAACCCGTGATTACCCGCGGCACGCTGGAAGGGGCGCTGACACCGTCCAAAGTGACGGTGTTCCGCTTGCAGGGCGATGCGCGCTGCCAATTGAAAGGCTATGTGGCCGAGGGTGAGGTGCTGCCGGTAGACCCGTGCTCGTTTGGCGGCATCGGCGTAATTGCCATTCCGGAAATGCGCCGGTTTTACCGCCATGTGCTGGTGGAAGGCAGATTCCCGCATCATACGGTGGTGGCGTTTGACAAGGCGGGCAAAAACCTGTTCTCCGTGTTAAAATTGCTGGGGGTAGACGCCAAATTTAACCAGCCCAAAGGCATGTTATACGAAGGGGAAAATCCGTTTTCTCTATAAAAAATACAAACAGACAACGAAGGGAGAATTTTACCATGAGTCAAACTGTACGGGATGCTTTTGAACAGGGACAGGGCATCTTTCGCATGATGCCGAACTTTGTGCCGCGCTGCTTTTCCAAGCCCGGCCATCGCCTGCGTTTGCATCCGGATGATTATTTTGCACTGGGCATGAAACGCGGCGCGATGAAAGAACGCTGGTTTAGCTCCACGATTGTGGCAAACAACGGCCCCTACGCGGCGGCGGACGAAGGGCTGAGCTATATTGCGTTAAACCAGGACGGCTCTGAAAAAGTGGCGCTGCGCGACGCGATCCGGGAAATGGGCGCAGAGATCATCGGCCAGGAATTGATGGATACCTATGGCGGATGGCCGATGTACAGCAAGTTTTTTGATAACAATGTGCCGCTGTTCCATCATTTGCACCTGGACAACGAAGCGGCTGCCAGGGTGGGCCGTTTGGGCAAGCCCGAAGCGTATTATTTCCCGCCGCAGCTGAACAACCACCTGGGCGAATTCCCGGTGACCTATTTTGGCTTTGACCCGGACGTGAAAAAAGAAGAAGTGCGCGCGTGCCTGGAATGCTTTGAAGACAGAGACAACCGCATTACCGAACTGTCCCGTGCGTATCGCATTGAATTGGGCACAGGCTGGTATACTCCGGCCGGTGTGGTGCATGCCCCGGGCTCTGTATTGACATATGAACCGCAATGGAACAGCGATGTAAACAGCGTATACGAAAACGTGACCAGCGACGAAGTAAACGCGATTGAATCGCTGAATGAAAACTGCCCGGAAGACAAAAAAGACGATCTGGACTATATCATGAGCCTGATGGATTGGGATGCCAATGTAGACCCGCATTACCGCAAAAAGTATTTCCGTCCGCCGGTCGAAACCGAAGCACCGGAAGGGGCTGTGGAAAAATGGGTCGTATATGCCAACCCGTGGGTAGGCGCGAAGGAATTGACCGTGCTGCCCGGCCAGACCGTGACCATTAAAGACGCGGCGGCCTATGGCTGCGTTACCGTACAGGGCCACGGCACCTTCGGCCCGCACGACTGCGAAGCGGCCATCATGCTGCGCTACGGACAGATGAGCGCCGACGAATTCTTCGTTTCGGAAAAAGCGGCCAAGGAAGGCGTTGTGATTACCAACCACAGCAAGGTGGAACCGTTGGTAATGCTGAAGCATTTTGCGCCGAACAACAAAGAAATCCCGGCCAAATCCCCCCTGTGGGAAGACTGAGGATACCGGCTTAAAACAGCCGAGCCATAACAAGGATACAAAGGCCCGAACGCAATTTGTTCGGGCTTTTTGTTATACTGGGGAAAAACGATTGATGTTTTGGGAAGATAAAAACAGACGGAGGAACCGAAAATGAACGATGCATTGAGCTTTAGAAACGCAGAACGAAAGGATGTTCCTTTGATTTTGCAGTTTATCAAAGAGCCGGCGGCGTATGAAAAAATGTCGGATCAGGTTGTGGCGGATAACAGACGCCGGAAGCCCGGCTGTTTGACCGGCAGAAAGCGGAAGTGATCTTTGCAATGGAAGGGGAAAAGGAAGTGGGGTTTGCACTGCTTTTTCATAACTTTTCCACGTTTTTGGGGCGGGCTGGGCTCTATTTGGAGGATTTGTATGTAAGGCCGGAAGCCAGGGGCAAAGGATACGGCAAAGCGATTTTGAAAAAGCTTGCCTCAATGGCAAGGCAGCGCGGCTGCGGACGGCTGGAATGGCAGTATTTGGACTGGAATGAACCGAGCATTGCATTTTATCTGTCGCTGGGGGCAGAGCCGATGAAAGATTGGACGATGTATCGGGTGGCAGGGGATACGCTTTGCCGGCTTGCGGAATAAACGGGAGCATTTGAAAATATGTAAAGCGACACGTCGCATAAAGATATTTTCAAAAAGAATAAAGAGGGAAAAAGAAGAAAACAAAATAAAGGGAAAAGGCGCGGAAAAGAATCGGGCGGGTAAAAATGTGCGGGAAAGGAACAAAACAGCGTGTTTGGCGGCGGAATTGCGGACAAAACATTGAAAACACGGGCTGTTTGGGGTATGATAAACTGATTCAATAGATTAAATTGCTACGGAAGGAAGACAGGACTTGGCGGACGTAACCATCGTTGTCATCAATTTTAATACCAAAGAGATGACGCTGCGCGCCATTGAACGGGCGCGTGCTTCCGTGCAGAACTTGGAACTGGAAGTGCTGGTGGTGGATAATTCCACGCGCCCGGAAGAGCGGCTGGGGCAAGGGCTTTTGTATCGGCTGATCGAGGCGGAAAACCATGGCTTTGGCCATGCGTGCAACCTGGGCGCGCGCCAGGCGCTGGCGCCGGTCTTATTGTTTTTAAATTCCGACGGATTTTTGGAAGACGGCGCGATTGAAGCGATGTACCAAACCCTGCGGGAGGACGGCCGCATCGGCGCTGTGGGGTCGCGGGTATATCTGGAGGACGGAACGCTGGATCATGGCTGCAAACGCGGGTTTCCCACGCCGTGGAATGCGTTTTGTTATTTTTCCGGGCTGAGCCGGCGGATGAAGCGGAACCCGGAAAAATACGACGGCTATGCGCTGCGGTATCTGGATGAACACAGCCGGCACGAGGTGGATGCCATTTCCGGCTCGTGCATGATGATTCCAAAGCACGTGTTTATGCAGGTGGGCGGGTTTGACGAACGATATTTTATGTATGCAGAAGATTTGGACCTTTGCTATGCCATTATGCAGGCTGGGTATAAAATCGTTTACCAGCCCAAAGCGCAGATGCTGCATTTGAAAGGGCAAAGCGGCCTGCATACCTATAACCGCAAGGTATCCGATGCGTTTTATGATTCCATGAAGCTGTTTTACGAGAAAAATTTTCAAGACCAATATGGAAAGTTTACGCGGTGGTTGGTGTATGCCGGCATAGGATTTAAGAAAATGCTGGCCCACAGAACGCACAAGGGGCACTGAAATGGCACAGCACAGCATACAGATCCTGTTGGCATGTTATAATGGACAGGCTTATATAGAGGAACAGATACGCTCTATTTTGGCGCAGAGCGAAACGGATTGGCAGCTGTTGATCCGTGATGACGGCTCGTTTGACGGTACAAACGCCAAGCTGCGGCAATGGGCGGAAAAGGACGCGCGCATTTGCCTTGTGCAAGGCGGAGCCAGCGGCGGGGCCAAACAGAATTTTGCAAAGCTGATGGAGCAGGCAACGGCGCCGTATGTGATGTTTTGCGACCAGGACGATGTATGGCATGCGGATAAGATTGCGCGCACATGGGCCAAGATGAAGCAGATGGAGCAGCAATTCGGCACACAGACGCCGCTGTTGGTGCATAGCGATCTGCGGGTGGTGGACCAGGCCGGCAAAGAGATGGCACCGTCTATGGCGGCGTATCAAAAGCTGGATTTAACGCGCACGGGCTTTTGCCAGCTGCTTTGTCAAAACGTGGTGACGGGCTGCACGATGATGGCAAACCGCGCCTTAATTCGCTGTGTGCTGCCTTTGCCGGAGCAGGCGATTATGCATGATTGGTATCTGGCACTTACGGCTGCCTGCTTTGGGAAAATCGGCCTGGAAAAAGAACAGACGATGGATTATCGCCAGCACGGCAACAACCAGGTGGGCAGCAAAAACGCGGGCTCGGCCCGGTATGTGGCAAAGCGGGCAACGCAGGGGCAAAAGAGCAAGCAGGTGCTGCTGGAAACCTATGCCCAGGCGGAGGCGTTTGTAAAACAATTTGGCGATAAAATGCCGGAACGGGAAAAACAGGCGGCCCGGGCGTTTGCGGCTATGCCGCAAAAAAGCAAACTTGCGCGCTGGTATACGCTGTGCAAATACGGCCTGTTTAAAGGCGGGCTGGTGCGCAAAATCGGACAGATTTTATATTGCTGACAAGACGAGCAATTGTATGATACGAAAAACCAAAAACAGGAGTTGTGTAAGATGAAAGGGATTATTTTGGCAGGGGGCGCGGGCACGCGCCTGTATCCGTCCACCATCGCGGTCTCCAAACAGATGCTGACCGTATATGACAAACCGATGGTGTATTATCCGATGTCTACGCTGATGCTGGCCGGCATTCGCGAGGTGCTCATCATCTCCACACCGCGGGATATTCATGGCTTTGAACAGCTGTTTGGCGACGGCTCGCAGCTGGGCATGAAAATCCAATATGCAGTGCAGGATAAGCCGCGCGGACTGGCGGATGCGTTTATCGTAGGGGAAGAATTTATCGGAGACGATAACGTTTGCCTGGTGTTGGGCGATAATATTTTCTACGGCTATGGGTTTACCGAGCGGCTCAAACGCGCGGCGGCTCGGGAGAAGGGCGCCACGATTTTCGGCTATCATGTGGCAGACCCGCAGGCGTTTGGCGTGGTGGATTTTGACGAGGACGGCAATGTGTTGTCTATTGAGGAAAAACCGGCCAAGCCGAAGAGCAACTATGCCGTGCCGGGCTTGTATTTCTATGACAACCAGGTCGTGGAAATTGCAAAACGGGTGAAACCCTCGGCCCGCGGCGAAATTGAAATTACGGCGGTGAATAACGCCTATTTGGAAAAGGGCGAATTGAAAGTGGAACTGTTTGGCCGCGGCATGGCCTGGCTGGATACCGGCACGCACCGCGCGATGCTGGATGCGGCAAACTTTGTACAGGCTGTGCAGATCCGCCAGGGGCTGTATATTGCCTGCCTGGAAGAGATTGCCTACAACAACGGATATATCGACCGTGAGCAGTTGCTCAGCCAGGCAGAAAAACTGAAAACCACGGATTATGGCAAATATCTGTTCCGCATTGCCGGCGCGGAGCAGGCATAAACAGGAGGCGCAGCATGAAACTGTTGATTACCGGAGCCTATGGGCAGTTGGGCAATGAATTGAAAAGCATGCTGGAAAGCGGGCGGGCCGAGATCGGCCCGATCGACCCTTCCTACCAGCATGCGGAAGTGGTATACAGGGATATGGACACGGTGGACTTTTCCGATATGGAAAAGGCCCGGGCGTGTTTGTATACTGTAAAGCCGGATGTTGTGATCAACTGCGCGGCGATAACCAATGTAAACGCCTGCGAAACGGAACTGGACGCGGCGATGAAAGCCAACGCGATTTTGCCGATGAACCTGGCGGTGCTGTGCCAGGAGCTGGGGGCCAAATTGGTGCATACCTCTACGGACTATGTGTTTGCCGGCGACGAGCCCACCCCACGCAAGGAATGGGACCATACCGCGCCGGTGACGGCGTACGGAAAAAGCAAGGAGCTGGGGGAAACGCTTGTCCGCCAGTGCTGTACGAAAAGCTTTATCGTGCGCACGGCCTGGCTGTATGGCTATGTGGGCAATAACTTTGTGAAAACCATGTGCCGTCTGGCGCGCGAAAACGGCAAGGTGAAGGTGGTAAACGACCAATTCGGCAACCCCACCAGCGCCAACGATTTGGCCTATCATATTTTGAAGCTGGCGCAAACGACAAACTACGGCACCTACCACTGCACCAACGAAGGCACCTGCAGCTGGTATGATTTTACAAAAAAGATTATGGAATTTTACCAGGTGCCGTGCGAAGTAACCCCGTGCACAACGGAGGAATACCCGACCCCTGCCAAGCGGCCGGCCTATTCTTCGCTGGATAACGCCATGCTGCGCAACACCGTGGGCAACGAAATGCGCCCGTGGGAAGATGCGCTGAAAATGTATATGGAAAACGCAAAACAACGCGGTATCTTTGCTTAAAGGAGACAAAACGAATGAAAACCTATCTGGTAACGGGAGGAGCGGGCTTTATCGGCTCCAACTTTATCCTGTATATGCTGAAAAAGCATGAAGACATTCGCATCATCAACGTGGACAAATTGACCTATGCCGGCAACCTGGAAAACCTGAAGAGCATAGACCAAGACCCGCGTTACAGCTTTGTGCAGGCGGATATTGGCGACGAGGCGGCCATTGACGCCATCTTTGCGCAAAACGATATTGATTATCTGGTAAACTTTGCGGCCGAAAGCCATGTGGACCGCAGCATTAAAGACCCCAATGCGTTTGTAATGGCCAATGTAAACGGCACGGTAAATTTGTTGAACGTGGCGAAAAAGCATTGGGCAGAGGACGAGGGCTTTAAGCCGGGCGTAAAATATTTGCAGGTATCCACCGACGAAGTATACGGTTCGCTGGGCGAAACGGGATATTTTACCGAAACCACGCCGTTGAACCCGCACAGCCCGTATAGCGCGGCCAAGGCCTCGGCAGACTTTTTTGTGCAGGCGTTCCACGATACGTTTGGCCTGCCGATAAACATCACGCGCTGCTCGAACAACTACGGCCCGTATCAATTCCCGGAAAAGCTGATCCCGCTGATGATCAACAACGCTTTACAGCACAAGCAGCTGCCGGTTTACGGCGACGGCATGAACGTGCGCGACTGGCTGTATGTGGAAGATCATTGTAAGGCCATTGATATGGTAATCACCTCCGGCAAGGTAGGGGAAGTGTATAACGTGGGCGGCCACAACGAACGGCCGAACATTTTCATCGTAAAGACCATTTTGCAATATGTGCACGACCATGTGGACGAGCAGGTGGGCGAACAGCTGATCAAATACGTGGAAGACCGGAAAGGGCACGACAAGCGCTACGGCATAGATCCGGAAAAGATCAAACGCGATTTGGGCTGGTATCCCGAAACGCCGTTTGAAAAGGGCATTGTGCTGACCATCGAATGGTATTTGAACCATAAAGAATGGATGGAACGCGTGACCAGCGGCGCCTATCAGGAATATTACGCCAAGATGTATCAGGGGAAATAAAAGATGGGAAAATTCAAATTTATCGAAACGGGCATTGAAGGGCTGAAAATCATAGAGCCGACGGTGTTTGGCGATGAACGCGGCTATTTTATGGAAACATACAGCGAACGCGATTTTGCCGAAGCCGGCATGAACATGAAATTTGTGCAGGATAACCAGAGCAAATCCCGGCTGGGCGTGCTGCGCGGGCTGCATTTTCAAATAAAGCACCCGCAAGGGAAATTGGTGCGTGCGCTGTCCGGTACGGTGCTGGATGTGGCGGTGGATATCCGCAAGGGAAGCCCCACGTTTGGGCAATGGAGAAGCTGCCTTTTGTCCGAAGAAAACAAACGGCAGTTTTATGTGCCGGAAGGGTTTGCCCATGGGTTTGCGGTGCTGAGCGAAGAGGCCATCTTTGCCTATAAGTGTACGGCGTTTTACGACCCGACGGACGAAGGCGGCATTTTGTGGAACGATCCGCAGCTGAACATCGATTGGCAGATCCCGGAAGGCGTGGAAATTTTGCTTTCGGATAAGGATAAAAAACATCCGGGGCTGGACGCTTGGAGGTAATGGCTTGAGGGCAAGCATTGAAGTATTCAAGCGGTACCGGTTTTTGTTGGCAAACCTGATCGGCCGCGATTTGAAGGTGAAATACCGGCGCAGCGTGCTGGGCGTATTGTGGAGCGTGCTAAACCCGCTTTTGACCATGGTGGTCATTTCGGCGGTGTTTGCCCGGCTGTTTCGTTTTCAAATTGAAAATTATCACCTGTATTTTCTGGTGGGGAACGTTTTGTGGAGCTTTTTCAGCGAAGGCACCAACGGGGCCATGAGCTCGGTATTGGACAATGCGCTGCTGTTAAAGAAAATCTACATTCCCAAATATATGTTTCCGTTGGAAAAGTGTCTGTTTGCCTGCGTGAACCTGCTGCTTTCCATGGTGGCGGTGTTGATCGTGATGATCTTCTCCGGCGTATGGCCGACGCTCACATTTTTCCTGTTTCCGTTTGTGGTGATGCTGTGTTTGGTATTTGCCATCGGAATGGGGCTGCTGTTGAGCACGCTGGCGGTGTTTTTCCGCGATTTGATGCACCTGTACAGCGTGCTGCTGACGGCCTGGATGTATGCCACGCCCATCATCTACCCGTTGGATTTTGCCAATCTGCCGGGCATCATTACGACGATTATGCACTTTAACCCCATGTATTATTTTGTAACGATGATGCGCCAGGTGCTGCTGTATAACACAGTGCCGCCGATTTCGATGTGGTTGATTGCCACGGCGTTTGCTCTCGGGTTTTTGGTGCTGGGCCTGTGGTGCTTTAAGCGCAAGCAGGATCGCTTTGTGCTGTATGTGTAAAGGAGGAAAGTGCGATGGAACAGCCTGTGGTTGTGGACGTGCAAAATGTCACGATGAAATTCAACCTTTCCACCGAAAAGGTAGACAACCTGAAAGAATATTTTATCCGAATCGTAAAACGAAACTTGATGTATAACGAGTTTATTGCGGTCAACGATGTGAGCTTTCAGGTGCATAAAGGCGAAGTGTTTGGGCTGGTGGGGCTAAACGGCTCCGGCAAGAGCACGATGCTAAAGTTGATCAGCGGCATTTACAAGCCGTCGGCCGGCAAGGTAAAAGTGCAGGGCGTTTTGGCGCCGCTGATTGAGTTGGGCGCCGGGTTTGATATGAACCTGACAGCACGGGAAAATGTGTTTTTAAACGGCTCCGTGATGGGATATTCCAAAAAATTTCTGCTTGGCAAATTTGATGAGATCATCGATTTTGCAGAGCTGCGGGAATTTATGGATGTGCCGCTGAAAAACTTTTCTTCCGGCATGGTGGCCCGCCTGGGGTTTGCCATTGCAACGGTGATCGAGCCGGATATTTTGATCTGTGACGAGATTTTGGCCGTGGGCGATTATCAATTTCAGCAAAAATGCGAACGCCGCATTACGCAGATGCGCGAAAACGGCGTGACGATTTTGTTTGTCTCGCATTCCATCGAGCAGGTGCAGCGCATTTGCCATAGAGCGCTGTGGCTGGATCATGGGCATATGAAAATGATCGGCCCGGTGGACGAAGTTTGCCGGGCGTATATGAGCCAACAACAGAATCAATAAAAAGAGAAGGCGGGCGTTTGCCCGCTTTCCTTGTTTGCAGAGCGGGATTTTTTTATATGCAGGGAAAAGCCGCGCATTGATAAGCGATAAGAGGATAGACGGTTTTTGCAAAGGGAAATTAGATTGCAAAATGACAGGACAAACCGGCCGTAGGCTCCGAAAAGAGAAAAAGCGGCAGATTGCATTTCGGGCCTGCGCTATGATATAATTTAGCGGATTTATCGAGAAAAAACAGACGCGGCAGGAACTCCATGCCGCGTTTTCACAATACAGGGCAGGCAAAATATAAGGGGAGAGAACATGCAAAACAAAAAAGCGGTGGTGCTGATGTCCACATACAACGGGGAAAAATACGTGGCGCAGCAGCTGGACAGCATCCTGCGTCAGGATTATCCCGATGTGGAGATTTATGTGCGCGATGACGGGTCTTCGGATGCAACGCCGAAAATCCTGGAAGAATACGATGCCAAATATGAGAAGTTTCATCTGCTGGAAACCAAGGGAAACCTGGGGTATCCCGCTTGTTTTTATGCGCTGACGGATCTGGATGTGCCGGGGGACGTGTTTTTCTTTGCGGACCAGGACGATGTTTGGCTGGAACAGAAAATCTCGCGGGCCATGGCCCATCTGGCCCGGGAAGAGGAAGATAAGCCGGTGGCGTATTATGCCGGATATCATATTTGCGACGGTGCGCTGAAGATTGTAGGGGAATCCGGTAAAGTGACGCGGCCGATCGAATTGAAGGATACGCTGTTTGAGGTATGCGGTTTGGAATTTACCATGGCGATCAACCGCGCAGCCAAAGACTTTCTGTTTACCCATAAGCCGCAAAAAGCAAAAGCACGCGGCACCTGGATGAGCATGCTGTATGCTGCGTTTGGGAAAATCGTTTACGATAACGAACCGTGCGCGCTGTATCGGCGGCATACTTCGGCGGTTACCTCTTCGAATATGGGCTTTTTCGGCTTATGGAAATGGCGGATCAAAAAGTTTTTTGGCGATGGGTTTGCCCAATATCGCATCTTGCTGGATGATTTCTATCATACCGTGGGCGATGAGCTTTCGCCGGCGCAGAAAAAAACGGTGCGGTTGTTTGCGGAAAAGGGCTATTTGCGCCATGTGATACAAAAGGTGTTTTACCCGAAACGGCTGCGCAGGCGCTGGGTGGACGAATTGGCGCTTCGGTTTGTATTTCTCATTGGGCAGCTGTAAAGACAAAGGATACAAAATCCCGGCAAGGAAAAACGATAACGATAAAACGATCGGCAAAAACCGGTCGTTTTTTGTATGGAGAAAACCGCTTGGAAAAAATAAAGCGCAAGAATGTAAAAATCCCCCGGAAACCCGGGGGGATGCGTTGTTTATTTTTTGACCTTATCAAAGCGAATTTGGCAGGCGGGACACCCCTGGGCAATGGTTTCGCCCAAAGTAAAGGTAAACCCGTCAAACGAGGCGCCGATGGCTCTGTCTCCCTCCATAGCGATATCGCAAAGCTCGGCCATTTCCTCCGGCGCACGCCCCATTTTTTGCCATTCGGCCACATAGGGGCAATAATGAAAATCGAGATAAAAGCGGTCTTCGCTTTGCTCCACAACCTCCATTTCATAGATATCGCGATCCGTACCGGCCCCGAAATATTGCGAAAATTCCAAAAGATCATCCGGATCTTTCAGTTTGTTTTTAAGCTCCCGGCCGATATCCGCTCCGTATTGGGCAACGGCTTCGCGGGCAAAGGCGACGCCGTCTTGAACGCCATGGGCTTTGGCCTGCTGGATCATATAACAGATGGTGCTGGCTCGTTTGGCGCACAGGCCGCGCAAGGCAAGCGTGATTTCATCGGTTTTTGTCGGCGTGTTTTGGATTTCTTTCATAACGAATGCCCCCTTTTGTATTTTATAGTAACAAATGTGTTCCTAAAGATAGTATACACGGAGAAAGAGGGGGTGGCAATGTGTTTTTTGCAAAAGAAAAAGGCCCCTTTGGGGCCTTTTGTTTGCCGTTATTTATTGGAACGACGCCAAATGTGGTTGGCTTCCGCATCTTTGATGAGCTGATCGCGGAAATCCGGATGCGCCACGGAGATGATGGCTTCCGCCTTTTGCCAGGTGGACAGGCCTTTCAAGTTTACCTTGCCGTATTCGGTGACAAGGTAATGGATGTTGGCGCGGGTGTCCGTGACGATGGAACCGTTGGCCAGCGTGGGCACGATGCGGCTCTTCATCTCGCCGGATTTGGTGGTGAAGGTGGAAGAACAGCAGATAAAGCTCTTGCCGCCCTTGGACAGATAGGCGCCCAACACGAAATCCAGCTGGCCGCCGGCGCCGCTGATGTGGCGCGTGCCTGCGGATTCGGCGTTGACCTGGCCGAACAGGTCTACATCCACGGCGTTGTTGATGGACATAAAGTTATCCAGCTGCGCGATGGTGCGCACGTCGTTGGTGTAATCTACCGGGGCAGACATGCATTCCGGGTTGTTATCCAAAAAGTCGTACAGCTTTTTGGTGCCTGCGCCGAAAGCATAGGTTTGACGGAACCGGTCGATCCCTTTGCGGGCGCCGGTGATCTTGCCGGCTTTGGCAATATCCACAAACGCATCCACATACATTTCGGTATGCACGCCCAGATCTTTCAGATCGGACTGGGCGATCAGCGAACCCACGGCATTGGGCATGCCGCCGATGCCGAGCTGCAAGCAGGCGCCGTTGGGAATTTCTTCTACGATAAGCTTTGCCACGGCCTGGTCCACTTCCGTGGCGGGGCCGCCGCCACCCATTTCAGCGATCGGCGGGTTTTTGCCTTCCACGATCATATCCACCTGGGAAATATGGATGCTCTCTTCTTTGCCGCCCAGGCAGCGCGGCATGTTTTCATTCACTTCCACGATGATTACCTTGGCGCGTTCGCACATGGCCATCATATGGCTGGCGGAAGGACCGAAATTGAAATAGCCGTGATCATCCATCGGCGCAACCTGGAACATGGCAACATCCACACGCTCCACATTTTCACGATAATACCGCGGCAATTCGGAATAGCGGATGGGGGCATAGAAAGCCATGCCCTGGGCGATCATCTTGCGTTCAATGCCGGACATATGCCAGGAGTTCCAGGTAAAATGCTTTTCGGCTTCGGGAACCTGAGCAATGGCGGGCTGCCACATGGCAATGCCGCCGCGGATGTTTACATCCGTCAATTCACCGGCCCGGGCTGCCAGGGCCTGATCCAGCTCCACAGGATGGGCAACGCACCAGCCGTAATCCACCCAGTCGCCAGACTTTACGCACTGAACCGCCTGTTGTGCGGTGGTCAGTTTTTGTTTGTATTGCTCTGCAAAACTCATAAAAGATACCTCCCAAAAAGATTTCTCTATACTTTCCATTTTGGATTTTAAAGATTGTGAATTCCTTATCATTCATTATAGCGAGTGTGACAGACAGGGTCAAGCCAAAGAGAAAAGCCAAACGTCCCGATTATGGGTTATTTTTACCAAACAGGCGGGAAATAAAAACCCGAAATTTAAAGGGCGCTTTTGCGGGCGATGCTGTTTTGCCGCTGCTAAAAGAAAAAACAAAAAGAACGGGGTATGAAGGTGTGCTTTTCGGAAACAATAGAGCGGGAAGGAGGAGACAAGGAATGAGCGATTCGAAGAAAAAAGACGACTATAACGTCGAATTTGCCGACGAATTTACCGATGATCTGTTTTCTGTTGCCTCTGCTACAGAATGCACCGGCCTGTGTTATACGCCGCCGCAGGATGATGCGGAAGTGGAATCCTATACAGACCTGTATGAAATTCCATTGAAAAAAGACAGCACAGGGAAAAAACGTTGATTATGTAGCCGGTAAAGCCCCGTATGGGGCTTTTCTTTTTGCCCGGTAGAGGGAGGAGCGCACAAAGACGAGGGCCGGTGTATGGCGGGCATTTTGTTTTGCGCTGTTTGGAGAAAGCAAACGCGAAAACGCTTGAAAACATGACGCGGCGGGAAGAGAAAAGGCAGGGAACGATCGGCGAGTGATTTCAAAAGCATACCGCCCCGGAAGGACGCCCGGGCAATTTTGTGAAGATGAAATACTATATGGAAGTAAAAGAAAAGGCCGGCATTTTTCCGGCTTTTTTGAATGAAGAAATTCTCTATAAAAAAATCCGAGCACATTGTTTATCCAATGTGCTCGGTTGGTGTACCAGAAGGGATTCGAACCCCCGACCTTTTGATTCGTAGTCAAACGCTCTATCCAGCTGAGCTACTGGTACTCGGTACCCAACTATAATACATCACAATGTACGTGTTGTCAACATAAATTTATAAGAAAGAGAGCAAAGGAAAACAAAGGGAGAATTGAAAGGACGGGGGCTTTATGGTATAGTAAACTAAGTATACGTATCATGTTCGTTCCTGTAAATTTCCTGCAAAAAACAGAGAAAAAACGGGATGTGAAGGAGTCTTTTGCCGTGACGTTTAAACAACAAATTGCACAGGCCGTGGCGCAGACGTTGGACGTGCCTTGTGAACAGGTTTTTTCTTTATTGGAAACGCCCCCCAATCCGGAACTGGGGGATTATGCACTGCCGTGCTTTGCCTTTGCCAAAGTTTTGCGCAAAGCGCCGCAATTGATTGCCAAACAGATTGTAGAAAGCGCGCTGCCCGGCTGCGTGGAAAAAGCGGAAGTGGCGGGCGGCTATGCCAATTTTACGCTGGATAAAGCGGCCTATGCCCGGTTGGTATTGGATCAGGTGCTTTCGGAAGGAGAGCATTACGGCGCTCAGGACCTGGGCCACGGGCGCACGGTTTGCATTGATTACAGCAGCATCAACATTGCCAAACAGTTTCATATCGGCCATCTTTCCAGCACGGCGATCGGACATGCCCTGTATAACCTCTATAATTTTATGGGGTATAAGAGCGTGGGCATCAACCACCTGGGAGACTGGGGCACGCAGTTTGGCAAACTGCTGGCAGCGTATGAATTATGGGGCGATGAGCAGGCCGTAAAGGAAAAAGGCGTGGAAGAGATGACGCGCCTGTATGTAAAATTCCATGCGGAGGCGGAAAAAGATCCTTCGCTGGAAGATAAAGGAAGGGCCTGGTTTAAGCGCATTGAAGAAGGGGACAAAACCGCGCTGGCGCTGTTTGACCAATTCAAACAGGCAACCATCCAGGAGGTTATGAAGGTATACGATCTTTTGGGCATCACGTTTGACAGCTATAACGGTGAAGCGTTTTACAACGACAAAATGCAGCCCGTGGTGGACGAACTGCGGGAGAAAAACCTGCTGACCCTTTCCGAAGGCGCCTATGTGGTGGATTTGGAAGAGGATAAAATGCCGCCCTGCATTATTTTGAAGTCCGACGGAACCACGCTGTATGCTACGCGTGATTTGGCGGCGGCGTTTTATCGGAAAAAGACCTATGATTTTGCAAAGTGTTTGTATGTGGTGGCCTATCAGCAAAACCTGCACTTTAGACAGCTGTTCAAAGTGGTGGAAAAAATGGGCTATGAATGGGCCAAGGATATGGAGCATGTGGCGTTCGGCATGGTATCCATGGCGGATGGGACGACATTGTCCACTCGAAAGGGCAATGTGATTTTGCTCAAAGATGTATTGCATAGTGCCATTGAACGTGCCGGCGAAATTTTGGAGGAAAAATCCCCCAATCTGGCGGATAAAAAGAAGGTGGCAGAGCAGGTAGGCGTGGGCGCCGTGGTGTTTGGCGTGTTGTACAATGCCAGAATTAAAGACATCGGCTTTTCTTACGACAGGGCCTTGGCCTTTGACGGGGAAACGGCGCCGTATCTGCAATATACCGGGGCGCGCTGCTGCAGCGTGATGAGAAAAGCGCCGGAGAATTTACAAGACACAGCGCCGGAAGACAGCGCGCTGGCAGGACCGTTTGCAGCGGCCGTGATACGGGCGTTGGACGGCTGGAAGTCCGCCGTGCTGGCTGCGTTGGAGAAAAACGAGCCGTATTTGATGAGCCGCGCGCTGATAGATCTGGCACAGGCCTACAATCGGTTTTATTATGAACAGAGAATTATTACGGACGACAGCGCGCAGACAAAAGCACGCCTGCAATTGACGCAGGCGGTGCGCACCGTGCTGAAAACCGGGCTGGAGCTGCTGGGCATTGCAGCGCCGGAGAGGATGTAAAATGCAGGAATTTTGCATTGATAGAAAACGTTGGTCGCAAAAATTTATATTCGGCACGTTTATGATTGTGCTGGGCATTGTATGGGGCAGAGAGGCATTTTTTGCGAAGCCGACGCAATGGCTGGAAACGGTGTTTTTTGCGCTGTTTACCTGTTATGGGGCGCTGGTGTTGTCCCAAAGTTTTTTTGCCACCATCAAGACGGACGAAACGGGGCTTTCCATTCGGAAAACGCTGCTGCCGGCAAAGAAAATCCGATATGATGAAATTACAGGCATGTTTTATGACGCCATGCACGGCCGGATGGTACTGGTGTTAAACGGAACAAAACGATGGATGTTTGCATACCTGTATGAAGATGTGCAGGGGTTTGTGAAACATTTGGCAACGCATTGTACACGGCTGCAACAGGGAGAAAACGGGATATGAAAAAAAGCAGAATTTATGCATGGAAAGCGCTGCTGCCGCGGCTGAGCCGCGGGGGCATGTATGCGCTGATTGCGTTGGGGGCTGTGGTGTTGACGCTCAACGAGCCGACAATGCTCAACTGGCTGCTGACAGGGGCGCTGTGCATCGGTGCGGCGGTGTTTTTGTGCATGGTCTATGCCCAATACGGACGGGATTATTATTCGGTAAGCGAAACGGCGGTATTGCTGCACAGAGACGGCAAGCAAATAAACATCCCGATTGATACGGTTGCGTTTGCCTCCTATGACGGCAGCGCGCTGGGCGTGGAACTGCATTTGGAAAACGAAGAAGTGATTTCCTTTCATGAATTTTTGGAGTTAAAACCGCTGATCACGGCGCTGGATGATAAGGATATACGCGTGGAATACAAGCGGATGGGGAAACGATAATGCCCTTGCAGGGGGATTAAATTTTATGCGCCGCTTGCTATGATGCGGCAGAGAAGGGGACAACCATGGCCAAACAACAGGGAAAAGCAATGGGGCTTTTGAAGCGTTGGTTTATCGATGCGCTGGGAGCGATGGCACAGGGGCTTTTTGCTTCGCTGATCATCGGATTGATCTTACAACAGCTGGGGAAACTGCCCTATCTGACCTTTTTAACGCAGTTTTCTCAAATGCTGTCTGCCAGCAGCCCCGTGGTGGGGGCGGCCATCGGCGTGGCAGTGGCTTACGGGCTCAAACATGCGCCGCTGGTGGTGTTTTCTTCGGCGGCCACGGGAGCGTTGGGTTATTCTTTAGGCGGCCCGGTAGGCGCGTATGTGTCCTCTTTGGTGGGCGCCGAAATTGCCGGCTTGCTGGCGGGTAAGACAAAGGTGGATATTGTGGCGCTGCCCTTTGTGACGATTGTAATCGGCGGCCTGGTGGCCAACTGGATCGGCCCCGGCATCAATGCGTTTATGACGGCGCTGGGTTCGTTTATCAATATGGCAACGGAATTGCAGCCCATTCCGATGGGCATTTTGGTCAGCGTGGTGATGGGCATGGCGCTGACAGCGCCGATCTCTTCGGCAGCCATTGCCATTTCGCTGAACCTTTCCGGCCTGGCGGCGGGGGCTGCCACGGTGGGGTGCTGCGTGAATATGCTGGGCTTTGCCGTTGCAAGCTATAAGGAAAACGGCGTGGCAGGGCTGATCAGTCAGGGAATCGGCACGAGCATGCTACAGGTGCCGAATATCGTAAGGCGGCCTGTGATCTGGCTGCCGGAAATCATCGTGAGCGCGATTTTGGGGCCGCTGTCCACAACGTTGTTTGGCATGCTGAATAACCCGATGGGCGCAGGCATGGGCACCAGCGGCCTGGTGGGCCAGGTGGGCACCATTGCGGCGATGGCGGGCACGGAACCGATGGGCATGATTCTTTTGAAAATGGCGATTATCCAGTTTGTTTTGCCCATTGTGTTAACGCTGTTGATTGCAAACGGCATGCGGCGTGCAGGGTGGATTAAACCCAACGATATGAAATTGGATCTATAAAGATTTTTTAACCAACGATAAGGAGAGACAGGGTATGTTAGATGCAAAACTGATTCGTCAAAATCCCGAATTTGTGAAAACCGCGGTGAAAAACCGCAACGGGGATCCCGCCGTGATTGATGAGCTGATGGCGGTGGACGCGCAGCGCCGGGCCGCCATTGGGGAGAGCGAAGCGATGCAGGCCTCGCGTAACCGGCTCTCTAACTTTATGCCGCTGCTGCAGCAGATGAAAAAGCTGATGGGCAAATCCGAAGAAGAGCTGAAAGCCTTTGAAACCGGCCGGCTGGCCAAATTCTGCCCGGAATTTGCGGCGGATACGCCGGAGGGCGAAGCCAAAGCTATGCTGGCGGATGTTTACCGGGCGCTGGTAGACGGCACGCTGACGGAGGAAAAAATCAACAGTACACGCGAGAAATTTTTGCTTCTGATGAAAAAAGAGGACGGCGCGGAAGCCAAGAAAAAGGTGGACGAGCTGGAAAAACGGTTTGCGGAAATCATGCTGACCATTCCGAACATTCAGCATGAAAGCGTGCCGGTGGGCAAAGACGATACGGAGAACGTGGAAGTGCGCCGCTGGGGCGAACCTACCAAATTTGACTTTGAGCCCAAAGCGCATTGGGATTTGGGCGTGGCACTGGATTGGTTTGACTGGGATGCCGCTGCCCGGGTAACAGGCTCCCGCTTCACCTTTTATAAAGGAAAGGGCGCACGGCTGGAACGGTCTTTGTTTAACTTTATGATGAATACCCATGCGGACAACGGATATACCGAAATTTTGCCGCCGTATATGGTGCACCGCCGCAGTATGGTGGGTACAGGCCAGCTTCCCAAATTTGAAGAGGATGCATTTAAGGTGGTAAACACCGATTATTTTATGATTCCGACGGCGGAAGTGCCGGTGACGAATATGTATCGGGACTGCATATTAAACGCAGAAGATTTGCCGCTGAGATATTGTGCCTATTCGGCCTGCTTTAGAGCGGAGGCCGGCAGCGCGGGCCGTGATACGCGCGGCATCATCCGCCAGCATCAGTTTAACAAGGTGGAAATGGTGCATTTTGCCCATCCGGACGACAGCTATGCGGATTTGGAACGCATGACGGCGGACGCCGAACGCATTTTGCAGCTGTTGGGATTGCCGTATCGCGTGGTGCAGCTTTGCACGGGCGATGCCGGATTCTCCAGCGCAAAGACGTATGATTTGGAAGTATGGATGCCGTCGTATAACCGGTATGTGGAAATTTCTTCCTGCAGCAACTGCGAAGCGTTCCAGGCGCGCCGGGCCAACATTCGCTTTAGAGATACCGATGGAAAATTGAAATTTATCCATACGCTCAACGGCTCCGGCTTGGCGGTGGGCCGCACGGTGGCCGCCGTGATGGAAAACTATCAGCAGGCAGACGGAAGCATTGCCATCCCCAAAGCGATTCAGGCTTTGATGGGCTGCGAAGTGGCAACGATTGAAAAATAAGGAGGGAACACGATGAAAGTCGTATTGAATCAAGATGTGAAGGGCACCGGGAAAAAGGGACAGACGGTGGAAGTGTCCGATGGATATGCACGCAACTTTTTGCTGCGCAAAAACCTGGCGATAGAGGCAACCCAGCAAAACATCAACAACGCCGAAGCCAAGGCAAAGGCGGAAAAACACCGCCAGGAGCAGCTTTTGCAGCAGGCCAAAGAGCAGGCGGCAAAATTGGAAGGCCAGCAGGTGACGCTGAAGGTGAAAACCGGCGAAACAGGCAAACTGTTCGGCGCGGTGACGAATAAAGAAATTGCGGATGTATTGCAAAAACAGTTTGGCTATGAGCTGGATAAAAAGAAAATTGTATTGGCAGAGCCGATTAAACAGGCGGGCAGCTATCAGGTGGAATTGAAACCCTATGCCAACGTTTCCTGCAAGATTACGGTGACGGTGGAAAGCCTGTAAGAAAAGAACAAGATAAAGGGGGCGATGCCGATGAGCAACGGACAACGTGTGCCGCCACACAGCATAGAGGCCGAACAGTCCGTTTTGGGCAGCATGCTGCTGGACGCCAATGCCGTGATGCTGGCGATGGAAACGCTGACGGAAAGCGATTTTTACAGCCCGGGGCATCAGAAGATTTTTGCCGCCATGGCCGATCTGAATTCGGACGGCCAGGCGGTGGACCTGGTGACGGTGCTGGAAAAATTGAACCAGCAGGGAACGCTGGACGGCGCAGGCGGGATGGAGTATTTAACAACGCTTTCCGGCCTGGTGCCGACAACGGCCAACGTTTCGCAATATATTAAAATCGTAGAGGACCGCAGCGTGCTGCGCAGCGTAATTCAGGCGGGCAGCCAGATGGTGGCCAGCGGCTTTGAAGCGGAAAAACCGGCGGACGACGTGGTGGCAGACGCGCATGACGCGGTCTATGCCCTGGCGATGAGAAACCGGACGGATTCGTTAAAACCGCTGAAAGAAGGCGTAGCGGAAGCGCTGGTGCGCGTGGCGGAAGCCGCGCAGCGCGGAGGCGGCATTGTGGGCACGCCCAGCGGATTTGCAGACCTGGATAAGCTGACGGCCGGCTTTGAAGCGGGCCAGCTTGTGATTTTGGCGGCGCGCCCCGGCATGGGGAAAACCAGCTTTGCGCTGAATTTGGCGCACAACGCCGGGGTGAAAAGCGGGCTGCCGGTGGCGATTTTCAGCTTGGAAATGCCGCAGAGCGATCTGGCGCTCAGGATGATCTGCGCGGAAGCAAGGGTGAGCCTGGGCAAAGCCAGGGCCGGCACGTTGGACGATCGGGAGTTTGGCGAATTTGTCAAAGCGTCTACGCTGTTTAACGATGTGCCCATCTATATAGACGACAGCGGCAGCGCCACGGTGCCGGAAATCCGGGCGCGCTGCATGCGTTTTTCCGGCAAGGAGAAAAAGAACCTGGGCCTTGTGATCATTGACTATTTGCAGCTGATGAGCGGTACCTCGCAAAGCAGGTCCGGCAGCAGAACGCAGGAAATTTCCGAATTGACGCGCCAGCTAAAGCTTTTGGCCCGTGATTTGAAAGCACCGATTTTGCTGCTGAGCCAGCTGAACCGTGACATTGAACGGCGGCAAAACAAGACGCCGATGATGGCGGACTTGCGCGAATCCGGCTCCATTGAGCAGGATGCGGATATCATCATGTTTTTGGCCAGCCAGAAAGACGTGGACGGCCAGGGAGACGCCTACGACTATGAAGAGGAAGAGGAAACCACGCAGGCGGAAAACGGCGTTTATGTAATTTTAGCCAAAAACAGAAACGGCCCGGCCGGGGAAAACATTTTGCTGTATTGGAACGGGGAATATACCAAGTTTGAAAGCGCCTCCAATCGGGAAGAATGAAGATTGCATTTCCGGGGAGAATAGGATACAATCTAGGCAATGGAAATGCCCGGTATAGGGCCAAAGAAAGTAGGTGTTTTGCCTGTGGAAGAAGAAATGATGGACATTGTTGTGTTTGAAGATGAAAACGGAAACGAGATTGAATTCGAAATTCAGTTTTCCTTTGAACACAAGGGCGAAGAGTATGCGGTTTTGACCGAAGCTTCCGAAATGGAAAATTTGGGCGAAGACGAATCGCCGGACCTGTATATCCTGCGTATCGTGAAAAACGGCGATGAAGAAGAATTTGTGGCCGTGGACGAAGATATGATGGAAGAGCTCATTGACGTGGTAGAACGTATTTTTGAAGATGAGCTGGAGGAAGAAGAGGAGTAAGATTATAAAGTCTGTTTATACAGCTTTTGAGAGAGCCGTGTTTTACGGTTCTCTTTTTTGTGTAAGCGAAAACCGGGAAACGGCATACAGGCAAGGGGGAGAAACAGGATGGATGCAAAGGCCGTCGGCAATGTAAAAGCAGACGGATAAACGGAAAGGGATATGAAAAAACACCGGGAAACGAAAAACAAAATAGGAGAACCGGATACGAAAAATTGCGCGCAAATACAGATGAAAAAGGGGGCGGCTTTTGAAAAATAACAAGCGGGAAACGGAGAGCGTGTCAAGCAAATAAAAGAGAACAGAAACGGATGAACAGTCTGAACAGAGCATGTGCAAAGTTTTATGATTGGCGAAAAACGGACTTTAAACGACCGCAAAACGCGGAGATAGCCAGGGCCGGGGAAACGAGACATTATCGTGGCCTATACAACATGGCTGCCGGGGAAAAACAACACCCCCGGAAACCGGAGGCGCTGCGAGAAAAGGACGGACGATTTAATATACATCCACAGGTTTATTGCCCTCCTCAGCATAGAGCTGAGGCAGGAATTTGGCAAAATGCGGGATCTCGTGCAGGTTGTGCATGAGGTCTTGCAAAACATGTTCTTTGGTGGGGGTGGGATAACCCTCTTTGCGGACGATTTTGCCCTCGCTGTTGAGGGTATAGCCGCGCCAGGTGCGGAAGATGGCCTCGCAGCCGTAGCTTGTTTTGCGGAAGAATTGGAGCGTGACGCTGTGATCCGAGGCCTGCACATTCAACAGGCCGCAGGCGTTGATATAATCCCAAAGCTCTTGCGGGAGGCTGAGCGCGCTGTTGGGCGTAGGGTACAGCGGGATTTTTTTATATTCCCGGCTTTTACCGAGATCAAACGATTCAACGGCGGTAACATGAATGCCCTGGCGGCGCAGTTTAAGCGGAACGGTATCGTCGGTCAGCTGTTTTTCCGTGGCTTCGTCGGAGGGATAATGATCAAAATGATCCATCGGGCACCAGATTTTATAGCGCAGGTTGCCGTGTTCGCGGGCCACGCTTTTGGGCGGGATGGTCATCCAGACAAACCACCAATCCAGCATGTCGATGGTAACGCCGTTGAGCTGTGCATAAAGGGCGGAATAGCTGCCGCCGTCAAACAGATAATAGCCCAGCATGGCGTCCTGATAGCCGGGGGAAAACATCTTTTCCACGTCTTCCGGCCAGAGGACATCCTCTTTCTCCAGCGGCTTGCGCAAAATCTGCGCGGCCAGGGGATGGAGCGGATCGGGATCGATGTAATAGTATTTTGAATAGCTGAGCAGTTTTTCGTCCTGGTATAAATCGGGCCTTGAAATCATGAGAACTCCTTTCTACATATATGGATACAGATTGTATATTGTTATTTTTATTGTACAGGATAAAGGGGGAAAACGGAGCAAAAAGAAAAGGGGAAAAAGAAAAAACGCTGAAAATCAGCGTTTTACTGCACAGGCGATTTGGGCTTTTTCTGGCGAACGGGCACATAGGCGCCGGTTTCGTCCTGCACGAGCATACGATCCAAATCTTCCTGCAAACTCTTTTTCATCGCATCAATATAACGTCGGCGCAGGCGCTGCTGTTCGGCGGCCTCTTCCGGAGTTAGCGGGCGCTGCTTTTTCAGGCGCGCCAATTCGTTGATGCGTGCAATTTCCTGGTCTGTCATTGATTCCACCTCATAAGTAGTGTATCATAGAGCGTGGAATCCGAAAACATGTTTTCTTGAGAAAAACGGTTTTCGGTGGCAGACCGACATTTTATTTTCTGGAGGGAAAGTTTATGTTATATGCAAAGTGGATTCACGGATCGGACGATATTTCTCTGGCCAAAGCGGTAAGAGAGCAGGTTTTTGTGCAGGAACAGGGCTTTGAAGCGGAGAAAGAATTTGATACGTTTGATAAAGGCGCCTGGCATGTGGTGGCGATGGAGGATGAAACCTCGATCGGCACGGGCCGCCTGTATATTGATGACGGAAAATTTACGCTGGGCCGCCTGTGCGTATTGAAAGAATACCGCGGCATGGGCATTGGCGACGCGCTGATTCGTTTGCTGATGGATCGTGCGCTGGAAGTGGGCGCGCCGGCGCTGTTCCTTTCCGCGCAGGAACCGCTGAAAGGCATGTATGAAAAATACGGCTTTGAACAAATTGGCGATGCCTATCAGGAAGGGCAGATTCCGCATGTGAAGATGACGGTAAAGGCGGACGAAGTGCAATTCCCGGGCGGCTGCGGCGGAAGCTGCGGTGGCGGATGCGGCGGTTGTGCTGGCTGTGGCGGACATTAAGCCATAAGAAAAACCAAAAAGAGCCTTTCGGGGCTCTTTTTTTATGCGGACGGTGTTTTGGCAAAGGGAATGGGAAAACACCTGCGGCGGGGCGATACAGCGCAAGGCGAAAAGGCGGCCGGGCCATGGGACATACAAAGAGAAAACGGGAAAACCGGACGGACAAAGACAGAAAAAACATCGGCATAGCCGGATGTAAAAAACGACGGCAAGGGAAAAGCGAGGGTGGAAAGGCGGAAGGCAACAAAAAAGAGAGAATGCAAAAAAGCGATTTCCAAAGGAAACCGCTTTTACTGGAGCTGATGACGAGACTCGAACTCGTGACCTCATCCTTACCAAGGATGTGCGCTACCACCTGTGCCACATCAGCAGATATGCCCATATTTCAAAGACGGTTTATATTATAGCAAACAGAAAAACAAAATGCAAGATAGTTTTGTTTTTCTAAAAAAGAAATTGGCCTGTCCGGCTAAAAAGAGGAAACAAACGCTTTATAAAAGGGCGGCGGGGAAAAGCATTCAGCCGAGGGGTGGCCATAAAGAATCACACGCCAGATATTGGGTGAGCAGCTCCAGATTTTTAACGGTGTCGGCAGTTAAAAAATGTTCGATCTTCTCCGTTTGCTCCAATTCGTCCTCCGTTTGGTTGACAAGGCATAAAAAATGCTGAATGACATCATGACGATAGAGCAGATAGCGCCCGGCTTTCCAGCCTTTCTCCGTGGGCATAAGCACGCCGTATTTTTCATAGGTCACATACCCTTGTTCTTTGAGCAGCGCTGCCATTTTGGAAGCAGACGACGGCTTTACATGCAGGTGTTCGGCCAGATCGTGAATGCGGGCAAAGCTGTCTTGCAGGCAAAGACGGCAGATCATTTCCAGATAATCCTCCATGCTGCGGGTCAGCGGCCGTGCGGAGAGCTTATCATAACCGGGTAAGGTGCGAAACTGTGAACAAGGCAAGGAAGTTTCCTCCTTTTTAACACCACAGAGAAACGGCGATCATAGTGTAGAGATAGGAAACAAAGTTTCCCTACCCTAACATATGAAAAGGAGAGAAAGACAATGCGTACAAAAGAGATGAATCTATCGCAAGTGAAGCGGGGGATGACGGTAACAGTGCACAAATTACAGGCAAAAGAGGAGATCCGCAGGCGGCTTTTGGACATTGGGCTGATAGAAGGAACAAAGATTTGCTGCCTATACAGCGGCCCTTCCGGAGACCCGACCGCCTATCTGATCCGCGGCACGGTGGTGGCGCTGAGAAGAGAGGACGCCGGGCAGATTCGCGTGCTGGCGTTTGAAGAACAGAACCAAACGGCGCCTGTGCGGGTAGGGGCGCAGTCGCCCGCGATACCATAAAAGAAAAGAGGAGAGATCCCATGGGACTGACAGCCAACTCCACCGGCAAACAGGCGGTGGATCACGGCCTTATCATTGAAAAGAAAAGTCCGGAAGATAAGATTATTGCCCTGGCAGGCAACCCCAACGTGGGGAAGAGCACGGTGTTTAACGAACTGACGGGCCTAAACCAGCATACCGGTAATTGGCCGGGGAAAACAGTGACCAACGCGCAGGGGTATACGCAATACAACGGGAAAGGCTATGTTTTGGTGGATATTCCGGGCACATATTCGCTGATGGCCCATTCGGCCGAAGAGGAGGTGGCGCGCGATTTCCTTTGCTTTGGCGGTGCGGACGCGGCTGTGGTGGTGTGTGATGCCACCTGCCTGGAAAGAAACATCAACCTGGTGTTGCAGGCGTTGGAAATTTTGCCGCGCGTGGTGGTATGTGTAAACCTTATGGATGAAGCGGAGAAAAAGAAAATTCGCATTGATCTGGCGGCGCTGGAAGAAAATTTGGGGGTGCCGGTGGTGGGCACCAGCGCCAGAAGCGGCAAGGGGCTGCAAACCCTGATGGCGCGCGTGGAACAGATGACGGAAACGCAAAACCGGGGGATGCCGGCCCAGGTGCAATACAGCGACGCCATTGAACAGGCGATAGCGCAAGTGGCGCCGGCGCTGGAAGCATATTTGAAAGATGAGAGAAAAGCGCGGTGGGCGGCGCTGCGGTTGATCGATTATGACGATACATTGGAAAAAACCATGACAAAAACACTGGGCTATGATTGGAGGCAAAAGCCGGAAGTGGCACAGGCGGTTTTGCAGGCGCGGGCCAGTTTGGCAGAGCAGGGCCTTTTGCAAAATGCGCTGAAAGACGCCATTGTTTCCTGCATCTATAAAAAGGCGGAGGCGGTTTGCCGCGATGTGATCACGGTTGAAAGCGAGAAATACAACCGCCGCCAATGGAAGCTGGATCGAATTTTGACCGGCAGATGGACGGGGATTCCCGTGATGCTGGCGCTGTTGGCCGTGGTATTTTACCTAACGATTTACGGGGCCAACGCGCCGTCCGAATGGCTGAGCCGCGGGCTGTTTTGGATACAGGACCGGCTGACGGATCTATTTATGCTGCTGCACGCGCCGGCGTGGCTGCATGGGGCGCTGGTGCTGGGCATGTATCGCGTGTTGGCCTGGGTGGTATCGGTGATGCTGCCGCCCATGGCGATTTTCTTTCCGCTGTTTACCCTGCTGGAAGATTTGGGGTATCTGCCGCGCGTGGCGTTTAATTTGGATAAACACTTTCAAAAATGCCGGGCCTGCGGCAAACAGGCGCTGACGATGTGCATGGGCTTTGGGTGCAATGCGGCGGGCATTGTGGGCTGCCGGATTATCGATTCGCCGCGCGAACGGCTGATTGCGATTTTGACAAATAATTTTGTGCCCTGCAACGGGCGTTTCCCAACGTTTTCAAAGGGGCAAAAACCAGCAGCTTTCACGCTTTTTTGACACCCTTTTGGCCAGATGGTATAATGCAACAGATTGCAAAAGAGCAGGATAAGCCTGATTTTTAATCAACACGGCAGGAGGAAACGCATGCTATACCGTGAATATGATCCGCAGGTGTTAAAGCGTGTACAGGAGACAGAGCTGGAAATTTTAAGCGATTTTATCGACCTGTGCGAACGGCACCAGATTGATTACTTTGGCGTGGGCGGTACTGCCATCGGGGCGATCCGCCACCAGGGGTTTATTCCCTGGGATGATGATATTGACATCGGCTTTTTGCGAAAGGATTACGATCGGTTTTTGCTTCTGGCCAAAGAAGAGCTTTCGGATAAATATGAGCTTTTGAATGTGGAGGAGGACGCGAACTATCCGCTGCCCACCACGCGTTTGGTGAAAAAGGGAACGGTGTTTCATGAAGAGCCGCTGAAACATTGCAAATGCAACTTTGGCATTTTTCTGGATCTTTATTTTTTTGATAACATTGCAGACGATGATAAGGCCATGCGCAAACAGGGGAAGACGGCCTGGTTTTGGGGAAAACTGCTGATTTTACGGCATATCGGCAAACCCACGCTGTATTTCGGCGGCTTTAAGGCGTTTGTGGTGCGTGTGGCGTGTTATGTGGGGCATTTTTTCCTGTGGCTGTTTCGGATTTCGCCGCGCTGGCTGTATAAAAAGGCGATGAAAGCCAGCCGCAGATATGAAAACCAACAGACAAAACGGGCGGCCTTTTTCTTTGATCCTACGCCGTTTACCAGCGTGATTGATAAATCCGAAATTTTCCCGACAAAGAAAATGCCCTTTAACGGGCTGATGATGCGCTTTCCCGGCAATATAGATGCGTATCTGTCTCACAGGTTTGGGGATTATATGACGCTGCCGCCGGAGGACAAGCGGCACAATCATCCGCCGTACAGGCTGGATTTTGGCGACGGTTCGCCGGCAATGGGCACGCATACGCCTGCGGAAAAAGAGGAAAAGTAAACCAAAAGAGCCGAAGACGGCAAACGGACGGAGCGTTGTTTTGAGAGAAAGATTGCGTGCGCGGTTTCTGGGCAACGGAGAAAGCCTGGGACGAAAAACCTATTTATGGACGGTGGTTTCCGGCCTTATGTTTGCGGGCAGCAGCGTGATTATGCTGTGGGCCGTTACCCATATTGTGGGCGTGGACGAGGGCGGCGTTTTTTCCATTGCCTTTGCCGTATCTCAGCAGATGCTGTCGCTGGGCTGGTATTGCATGCGGGCGTTTCAAGCCTCGGATGTGCAAAACATGTATGCCTTTAAGGATTATTTTGCTTCGAGAATCATCACAGTGGGGCTGATGCTGCTGGCCGGCGTGGGCTGGGTGGTGATCAGCGGATACGATTGGTATAAAGCGGCGGTAACGCTGATTTTCTGCCTGTATCGTTCGTGTGAAGCGTTTTCGGATGTGTTTGAGGGCTTGTATCAGCAGCGTGGGCGGTATGACCTGTCTGCCAAGGGGCTGTTTTTCAAATATTTCATTGCGGTGCTCTCGTTTATCTGCGCGCTGTATTACAGCCATAACCTGATTTTGGCCACCTGTATTTTAACCGTTTCGTATCTGGCGGTCATTTTGCTGTATGATGCGTCGCTGGTGGGCGTGTTTGAGCCGTTTGAACTGCAATTTCGCTTTGGCCATCTGCGGCGGCTGCTGATTGCGTGCTTGCCGCTGTGTGTATGCCTGTTTATTTCCGGCTATGTGAACAACGCGGCCAAATACGCAATCGATGCATATATGGATTATAAAACGCAGACATACTTTAACATTTTGTTTATGCCGGCCTCGGTGATCAATCTGTTTGCCAGCTTTTTGATAAAGCCGCAGCTTTCCACGATGGCCAATCAGTTTCAAAATGGGCAAATGAAGCCGTTTTTCAAAAATATGGCGCGGCAGATGCTGTATGTATTGGTGATTACCATCGGCTGTATGACGCTCGGTTATTTTCTGGGAATCCCGGTGTTGAGTTGGATATACGGAGTGAACCTTACGGGATACAGGGGCACGATGTTGATTTTGCTGGGCTCCGGCGGGGTTTCGGCGATGTACAATGTGTTTTATTATTGTATTACCATCATGCGCAAACAATATGCGCTGTTGATCGGCTATGGCCTCGCGTTTGTGGCGTCTATCGTCAGCATGCCGTATTTTGTGCGGCATTTTGGCATCAACGGTGCGGCCTGGGGCTATTTTGGCATCATCGTGATGCTGAATTTGCTCTTTGCGGGTACGATATGTTTCTTCATGATAAAAATACGGAAAAACGGTGGCCAAACCAAACAAAAAACGGTGCAGACAGAATTACCTTAACCGCGGGTTTGTTTGGGGCAATACAGAACACGACGGCGTATCCTTTGCGGAGGATACGCTTTTTTTATCGAAAACCAGGGCGTTTATTTTTTGCAAAATGAGCTGAGATTGAGAATAAGATAAATGAAGCATCACCGCGGGAAAAGCGCGTTTGGCCATAAAAAGTCTCCTTTTGGGCGTATCGGACAGATTTGTACAGCATATGCATAGCCGGGGGTGAACATGATGCGGGTGGGCATTTACAGCCGAAAATCTGTAAAGAGCGAAACGGGCGATTCCATGGAAAACCAGGAACAGCTTTGCCGGGCATACATTGCAGCGCACTGGCCGGATGCCAAAATTGCGGTGTATGAAGACGAGGGGTTTTCCGGGGCGAATATACAGCGCCCTAAGCTTTTGGCGCTGTTGGCGGATATACGGCAGGGGAAATTGGATGCGCTGGTCTGCTATCGGCTGGACCGGGTAAGCCGCAGCGTAACGGATTTTGCGGCCTTGATTGAAGAGCTGAACAAACACCGGGTGAATTTTGTTTGCCTCCGCGAGCAGTTTGATACGACAACGCCGATGGGAAAAGCCATGCTGTATATTGCCTCTGTATTTGCGCAGCTGGAACGCGAAACCATAGCCGAGCGCGTGCAGGACAACATGCAGCTTCTTTCCCGCAACGGGCAATGGCTGGGCGGGCCGGCGCCGCTGGGCTATTGCAGCGAGAAGATTACAAGCAGAGCCGGGCACGGAGAAAAATGCCGGTATGTGCTGCGCGCCGTGGCCGAAGAGGGGGAGATGGTGCGGCAGGCGTATAACGCGCTGCTGGCTACAGGGTCTGTCGGCAGGGCGCAGCGGTGTTTGGAGAAAAACGGCGTTTTTTATACGCGGACAGGGGTAAAAAGCATGCTGCAAAACCCCGTGTATTGCAGGGCGGATAAACAAGCTCTGGCTTATTTTTCGCAAAAGGGCCTTCGCGTGTACGGCGCGGAAAAGAACACGGATGGGAAACGGGGGCTTTTGGCCTACAACAAACGGCAGCCCCGGCAGAAAACAGGCGCCTGGCGGTCGGCGGCGCAATGGGTGCTTGCCGTAGGCTGCCATGAAGGACTGATGGAAGGGCGGCAATGGGTGCGTGCACAGCGGCTGCTGCAACCAAATGCGCGGGCAGAGAGAAAACAGAAAAACACATATGCGCTGTTTTCCGGGCTGATTGTATGCGAAAAATGTGGCGCAAGATTACAGGCAAAGCGGAGAGAGACGGCGGAAAAATTTGACTATATCTGCCGGACAAAGCGTCAAGCGGGCAAAAATGCCTGCCAATGCCTAAATTTGCCGGGGCGGGAAACGGACGATGCGCTGGAATGGATGATCTTTCATGAAATAGACCAAAGGGCGGCGGGCGAAGCGAAAAGCGCGCAGCAAGAGATGCTCTGCACTTTTTCCGCACTGGAGATTTCCATAAGACAACGGCTCTACCGGCAGATCATAGAGAAAATTGTATGGGACGGGCAAACCCTGGAGGTGTTTTTTGCAGACGAGCGGGCAGCAAAAGACAAAGGGAAAAATGCCCTGAAGAAAACGTTGGTTTCCCAACGTTGATTGCCATCATCTCGATGTTTTTTGTGACGGGAAGCGCACAAAGCGGCGTGGGCGCGGCACTGTGCGCCACGCTGATGTTAACGGCCGTGATTGTGCTTGGCATTGTGATGACGTTTTGGACGTCGCGGCTGCTCAGCGGTACGGTGCTAAAGGGGGTGCCGTCCTCTTTTACGCTGGAATTGCCGCCGTATAGAAAACCGCAGATCGGCAAGGTGCTTGTCCGCTCCGTGTTTGACAGAACGCTGTTTGTTTTGGGGCGCGCGGCGGCCGTTGCTGCGCCGGCTGGGCTGTTGATTTGGGTGATGGCGAATGTGACGATTGGGAATGCAACGCTGCTGGCCCACTGTGCGCAGTTTTTGGATCCGTTTGCGCGGCTGTTGGGCATGGATGGGGTGATTCTTTTGGCGTTTGTTTTGGGGTTTCCCGCCAACGAAATTGTATTTCCCATCATTCTCATGGCGTACACGGCAACGGGCAGCCTGATGCCGCTGCCGAGTTTATCGGCGCTGAAAACGCTGCTGGTGCAAAACGGATGGACGTGGCTGACGGCGGTGTGCACGCTGCTGTTTTCGCTGATGCATTGGCCGTGTTCCACAACGTGCATGACGATAAAAAAGGAAACGCAAAGCCGAAAATGGACGGCGGCAGCCATAGCGCTGCCCACGGGCGTGGGCATGCTGCTTTGTTTTGCGGTGGCAACAATGGCAAGGCTGTTACACTTGGCATAGAGAAAAACGGAAAAAGCACGGCTTTGAAAGGCCGTGTTTTTTTGTGTTTCGGCAGGGGTTGACAAAACAAACTGTAATATTTATAATAACAGATATAGAAATGAAATAAAAAAAGTTACAGATGGAGAAAAGATGACGAGCGATTTTACCATAGCCGTGCATGCGCTGGTGTTTTTACACTGCAAACAGGAAACGGTTTCCAGCGAAATGTTGGCAAAAAACATCTGCACAAACCCGGCGCGGGTGCGCAAGGTGATGAGCAAATTGAAAAAGGCGGCGTTGGTTTCCACCAAAGAGGGCGCTGTGGGCGGCTATTTGATGGAGAAAAAGGCCGAAGAGATTACGCTGGCAGAGATTGCAAAAGCGCTGGAGGCTTCGTTTGTCTGTACCGGCTGGCAAAGCGGCGATGCGGCGCATGCCTGCCGTGTGGCGGCCGGCATGGCAGAAGCGATGGACAACCTTTACCGCGAATTGAACGAACTTTGCCTTTGCCGATTGGCACAAACGACGTTGGCGGAGGTGGCAAGCCGGGTATGCTGCCCCAAAACGCAGCAGGCATGTTTGGCCGGCCATGGGGCATGATAGAAAAACAGACCAAAGAGGAGGCAAAAAAATGGCATTGATTACATTGACCAAAGATAATTTTGAACAGGAAGTGTTGCAGGCAAAACAGCCTGTATTGGTGGATTTTTGGGCCAGCTGGTGCGGCCCGTGCCGGATGCTCAGCCCGATTGTGGATCAATTGGCGGAGGAACTGACGGAGATAAAGGTAGGCAAGATCAACGTGGACGAGCAGCCGGAATTGGCAGAACAGTTTCGGGTGATGACAATCCCCACGCTGCTGGTATTTAAAAACGGAGAAAAGGTGCTTTCTTCCGTGGGGGTGAAACCCAAACAGCAGATCATAGAAATGCTAAACGGCATACAATAACAAAAAGCAGGCGGACAAGCCTGCTTTTGTTTTTCTTTTTCGTTTTTGGAAAAACTCAACCGAAAAGGCCGAGATGCTCTACCAGAATTTTAATGCCCATGAAAACCAGGACAAGCCCGCCCAAAAGTTCGGCGCGCGATTTATATTTTAGGCCCAGGATATGTCCCACTTTTACGCCGACAAAAGACAGGATAAACGTGGTGCTGCCGATTAGCACGATGGCATAAAGGATATTCACCTGTAAAAAGGCAAACGTGACGCCGACGGCCAGGGCGTCTATGCTGGTGGCCACGGCCAGAGGCAGCATGGCTTTCACGCTGAAATCCGCAGAACATTCTTCCGGCTCCCGGCTGCGGGATTCGCGCACCATATTGATGCCGATGATACATAATAGCACAAACGCGATCCAATGATCGAAACGGTTGATGGCGCCTTCAAACTGCCGGCCCAACAGATAGCCGGTTAGCGGCATAAGCGCCTGAAACCCGCCGAAATACAGCCCGGTAACGGCGCAATGGCGCAGCCCGGCGTGGCGCACGGACAGCCCTTTGCAGATGGAAACGGCCAAAGCATCCATGCTCAGCCCTACGGCGATGACGCAGATTTCCCAAAAACTCATGATAATCCCCCATATCTGTTTTTTCAAAACAGGATAAAAAAAGACACATGCAGCCCCTTGGCATACATGAGTCTCGTTCTTAAAGGCAAGCCAGGCGCATCGGCCAGTATGTTGACTTGTCACGCAGCTGTTGCGCGTACTACTCCCTCGTTTCTTTTGTTTGATAAGGTAGCATAGAGAAACGGGCTTGTCAATGAAAACAGGCGTAAAAACGGGAGAAAACCGGGCTTGCAATTTGCGGCAGGATGTGTAGCATAAGAAGAAAAGAAAGTTTATACAAAAGGGAGAAAAACATGCAGACATTATCTGTGAAAATTCAAAAACTGCGGGAAAACGCAAAATTGCCCAGCTACGGCTCTGCCTTTGCGGCGGGGGCGGATTTATCTGCCTGCCTGGAGGCGCCCGTTGCCATTTTGCCGGGGCAGACGGCCATGGTGCCGACCGGCCTTGCCATGGAGCTGCCGGAGGGCTATGCCGGGCTTGTGTATGCGCGCAGCGGCCTTGCCTCAAAACAGGGGCTGGCGCCGGCCAACAAAGTGGGCGTGATAGACAGCGATTACAGGGGCGAAGTGATGGTGGCCCTGCACAACCATGGCGCGCAGGCGCGGGAGATTCAGCCGGGGGAAAGAATTGCACAGCTGGTGATAGCCCCGGTGTATCAAGCGGCGTTTGAGCAGGTGGCATCGCTGAGCGATACGGTGCGCGGCGCAGGGGGCTTTGGCTCTACCGGCACAAAATGACGGAGTATCGTGTGCCCACGGTGCCGGCCAAAACCATTGTGACGCGCACAAAAAACAATGCTTGGTTTGGTACGGACTATACGATGAACCTATACCGGGGCTGCTGCCACGGCTGTATTTATTGCGACAGCCGCAGCGAATGCTATCAGATTGAAGCGTTTGACAGCGTACGTGTGAAGGAAAACGCGCTTTTGCTGGTGGAACGCGAACTGCGCGCCAAACGGAAAAAGGGCCTGGTTGGCACGGGTTCTATGAGCGACCCGTATAACCCCTGGGAAAAAACGCTGGCATTGACGCGCGGCGCGCTGCAATTGATAGAACGATATCAATTCGGCGTGGCCATTGCCACCAAAAGTCCGCTGGTGCAGCGGGATGCGGATGTGTTGAATCGCATTGGGGAAAAGGCGCCGGCGATTGTGAAAATGACAATTACCACGGCCGAAGATGCGCTGTGCCAAAAGATTGAGCCGTATGTGGCGCCGACAAGCAAGCGGTTTGAGGCCTTGGAGGCGCTGTCCCGGGCCGGGATCTATTGCGGGATTTTGCTTATGCCGCTGCTGCCGTATATCAACGACACGAAAGAAAACGTGTTGGCCATTGTGCAAAGGGCGGCGGACTGCGGGGTGAAGTTTATCTATCCCGGGTTTGGCGTAACGCTGCGCGATACCCAGCAGCTGTATTTTTATCAACAGCTGGACCGCCTGTTTCCCGGCATAAAGGCGCGTTATCTGGCGATGGGAAACAACTATGTATACCAAAGCCCAAAGGCGCAAAGGCTGATGGATGTGTTTCAAACGGCATGCGAAAAAAACGGGATTGTCTACCGGATGACGGAAATCATCAAACAATCACAGCGGGATACAAAAACAGAGCAGCTTTCGTTTTTCTAAAACGCGAGCTGTTTTTTTATGCCGAAAAGAACGCATTGAAACGATGCTCTTGCCAAAGAACATGGGTTTTAGGCGGGTTTTACACAGGAGAGGAAATAGCAGAATAAAAAAAAGGGAACCGAACGGTTCCCCTTATGGCGATAAAAGCGAATCAGTGCTGCTGTTGAAACTGTATGCGATACAATTCTTCATAAACGCCATGCTGCGCCATCAAAGCTTCGTGTGTGCCGCGCTCGCGGATGCCTTCTTCGTCGATGACGATGATTTCGTCTGCATTTTGAATGGTGGACAGCCTATGCGCAATGATAAGGCAGGTGCGGCCGTGGGCCAAGCGATCCAGCGCCTGCTGTATGCGGGCTTCGGTGGTGGAATCCAGCGCGGAGGTGGCCTCGTCTAAAATTAAAACGCGCGGGTTTTTCAAAAAGATACGCGCAATGGCAATGCGCTGTTTTTGCCCGCCGGAGAGCAGCACGCCGCGCTCACCGACGTTGGAATCATATCCATCCGGCAGGGTCATGATAAAATCGTGAATATCCGCCAGTTTGGCGGCGCGCTCCACTTCCTCATCGCTGGCGGTCATATTGCCGTAGCGGATGTTTTCCCGGATGGTGGAGGCGAACAAAAACACATCCTGCTGCACAATGCCGATATTTTGCCGCAGAGAGGAAAGCTGAATGTGTTTGACATCCAGGCCGTCAAAGAGAATTTCGCCCCGGTTGACATCGTAAAAACGTGGAATCAGCTGGCACAGGGTGGATTTGCCGCCGCCGGAGGGACCCACCAATGCCACGGTTTTGCCGGCGGGAATATGTAAATTGACATCGCGCAGCACGTTTGTGCCGCTACCGTTGTAGGAAAAATCCACATGTTCAAACCGAATATCGCCCTGCACGTCTTTTAACGGCACGGCATCCGGCGCGTCTTTGATATCCGGCTCCATGCGCATGAGCTCTACAAACCGCTCAAACCCGGCCATGCCGCCTTCATAGCTTTCCATAAACGCACCGATGCGGCGGATGGGCGCCAAAAAGGAATTGACATAGAGGGTGAAGGTCATAAGCCCGACATAGTCCATTTCGCCCTGCATGATAAAATAGCCGCCCACGCCGATGACCAGCACATTCATCAACACAATGGCAAACTCCAAACCGCTGTGAAAAACAGCCATCGCCAGATAAAATTTATTTTTGGCGCCGCGGTAGCGGTTGTTGGCGTTTTCAAATTTTTCCGCTTCAAACGCTTCGTTGGCAAAGGCCTTGGAAACGCGCACCCCGGAGATGGAGGATTCGATCTCGGCATTGATGCCGGCGGTTTTTTTCTTTACTTCGCGGGAAGAGCGCGTCATAAACTTTCGCTGGAAGACGGTAAACCCGATGACAAGCGGCACCAGGATAAGCAGTATCAGCGCCAATTTCCACTGCACAAAAAACAGAGCGATAAACGCGCCGGTTAACGTGACCAGCGAAATAAAAAGGTCCTCCGGGCCGTGATGGGCCAGTTCTGTAATTTCAAACAGATCGTTTGTAACGCGGCTCATCAAATGGCCGGTGCGGATTTGATCAAAAAAGGTGAAAGACTGCCGCTGGAGCTGGGCAAACAGATCATGCCGCATATCCGCCTCCATCCGAACGCCGAGAAGATGACCCCAATAGGCAACGATAAACTGCATAACAGAGCGCAGCAGATAGCCCAAGACCATCCACAAAACCATGCGGAAAAAGGCGGCGTACATGAGGTTTGGCATGAGGGTTTGCAGAGCATAGCGGGTGAGCATGGGAAAGGCAAGATCTATGCCGGCGATGAAAAAAGCGCAGGTCATATCCAGAATAAACAGGGGCAGGTGCGGCTTATAGTATGAGGCAAAAATGCGAAGGCGCCCGCCTTGAAACCTTTTACGTTGCGATTGTAAATCCACGGCTTTATCTCCTTTAGAAAAAACAATGAGAGGAAAAATGAAAAACAACATAAATATTGTAGCATTTTTCTTTGCAAACAAGCAAGCAAACGGGCAGTTGCAATCCGGACAAACGTTTGCTATAATAAAAAATATCATACGGTACTATCCTATATGATACAAACAGGAGGTGCCGAGCCATCAGATGGATAAGGGGCATACCGATGCTTCGGAGGTCTGTTGCAAAAATTTATTTTGTAGGAGGCACGAACATGCAAGACTTTTTTTACAACAACTACACGCGGATTCTGTTTGGCAAAAACGCGGAAGAAGGCCTGGGCGCGCAGGCGGCGGATTTTTCCAAGGCAAAACGGGCGCTTTTGGTATATGGCAGCGATCGCGTAAAAAAAGACGGCTTGCTGGGCCGTGTGGAAGCGGCGCTGAAAGCCGAAGGCTTTGAAACGGAATGTTTAGGCGGCGTGGTGCCCAACCCGCGGCTGAGCAAGGTGCACGAAGGCATTGAAAAAGCGCGCGCCATGGGGGCGGACCTGATTATGGGCGTCGGCGGCGGCAGCGTGATGGATACGGCCAAGGCCATTGCGGCCGGTGTGCCGTATGAAGGCGATGTTTGGGATTTTGCCATCGGCAAAGCGGAGCTGCAAACGGCTCTGCCGATAGGCGTGGTGGCCACGATGGCGGCCACGGGCTCGGAATGCAGCGAATGGGCCGTGATTACCAACGATAAGGACATGGCAAAGCTGGACATTGGCGGCGCCTGTTTGCGCCCTGCATTTGCCGTGTTAAATCCGGAACTGACGATGACACAGCCCGCCTACCAGACGGCTTGCGGCTGTGTGGATATTATGGCGCATGTGATGGACTCGTATTTCACGCGGACGCCGGATTGCGTTTTGACGGATAATATGAGCCTTGCGGTGCTAAAAACCGTAGTGGAATTTGCGCCGATTGCGCTGAAAGAGCCGGAAAACTATCATGCCAGAGCAGAATTGATGTGGGCCAGCACCTTGGGAATGAGCGGCCTGCTGGGCGTGGACCGCATCACCTGCTTAAATGGCCATACCCTGGGCGAGGATTTTGGCGGCTTGTATGACTTAACGCATGGCGCCACGCTGGCGATTGTGGAACCGGCGCTTTTGACCTATAAACTGGAAGAATACCTGCCGCGGCTGGTGCGGTTTGCCAAGGAAGTATGGCAGGTGGAGGGCACGGACGACCGCGCGGTGGCGCTGGAAGGCCTCAAACGCATGAAAGAATTTTTCTCTTCCATGGGCGTGCCGGTCACGTTTTCCGAAGTGGGCATCGACATTGAAAAGGACGGCAGGATGCTGGCAGACCGCATAGAGGCGTTTGAAGCGGATGCGGTGTATGTGGACCTTTCGCATGAAGATGTTTATCAGGTATATATGCTGGCCAAATAAACCAAGACAAGAAAGAGGGCAATGCGCCCTCTTTTTTTGGGTGAAAATAGGGGCGGGAAAATGCAAAAGACAACGGTTCGGGCTGAAAAAAGAGAAAAGACGGATTTTCGTTGCCAGGAACGGACAGATGGCCGTATAATGATAAGACTGTAAGCAGGGGGAAACCGGGGGGATAGAGAATGACAAATTTTTTGGTAAAGCATTTTATAAAAGCAGATCCAAACACGCCGAAAGGCCGCCAGCGTGTGGGGATGTTGAGCGGGTTTACCGGGATTATTTTGAACCTGGTGCTGTTTGCTGCCAAATTTTTGGCCGGAACCCTGACGGCTTCCATCGCTATCACGGCGGACGCATTTAACAACCTGTCCGATGCGGGCTCCTCCATCATCACGCTGGTCGGCTTCAAAATGGCGGGCGCGCCGGCAGACACGGAGCATCCGTTTGGCCATGGGCGCATTGAATATATCAGCGGGCTTATTGTATCGCTGATTATCATCATGATGGGCTTTGAACTGTTGAAAAGCTCGATAGAAAAGATCATCACGCCGGAGACGGTTGCGTTTCATATGCTGTCGGTGATCATTTTGGTTGTTTCCATCTGCGTGAAAGGGTGGATGTGTTTATTTAACAGAAAATTGGGCGGGCTGATCGGCTCTGCGGCGATGCAGGCCACGGCCATGGATAGTTTAAGCGACGTAGCGGCGACTTCCGCCGTCTTGATCGGCACGCTCATCGGCGCCGGTACGGGCTGGGCGCTGGATGGCTATCTGGGCGTTGTAGTGGCGCTGTTTATCATGTATACCGGCTTTTCCACAGCGGGAGACACGCTGCGCCCCCTTTTGGGCAAAGCACCGGACCGGGAATTTGTAGAGGAAATCTATCAAACCGTGATGGCGTATGACGATGTGGTGGGCGTACACGATTTGGTGGTGCATGATTATGGCCCGGGGCGCTGTATGATTTCGCTGCACGCCGAAGTGCCGTGCGACGCGGATATTTTGAAAATGCATGATATTATCGATATGATAGAGCACAGTTTGCACGAAAAATTTCAATGCAATGCCGTGATTCATATGGACCCGATTGTGACGGATGACGAAGTGACAAACAAAATGCACAGGCGGGTGATAGCGCTGGTGCAGCAGATAGACAAAAGCCTGTCCGTACACGATTTTCGCATGGTGCAAGGGCCAACGCATACCAATTTGATTTTTGATGTTGTCATTCCGTTTAACTTTAAGATGAAGGATAATGAGGTGGTGGAGGCCATACAGCGCGGTGTGCGGGAAATGGAAGGGCACACCTATTATGCGGTGGTGAATGTGGATAAATCCTATATATAAAGACAGGGCGGATTTTTCAAAAGGAAATAAAAGACAAAGCGCAAAAACGGTAGACAGGCAGAGGGGCCTGTGATATAATAATCAAAATTCAATGAGATGCCCTTTAAATCGGTCCAGCGAGGCCGGCAAGGAAACGAACGAACCAAGAATTTGCATTGGGTAGTTTTGTTGCGCCTTGTCCATTTGCCGGCAGGGCGTTTTTTTGAGCCAAAATGCAAAAGGAGAAGACCCATGTATTCTGTGTTTGATACGAAAACTTACAGGCATGATCTGTTTTCGCAGCCGATGGAAACGCCGGCAGGTCTTGGTGTTTTCTCTTACAACCGGATTTTCTGAACCGGTTGTTTTTTTATGCAAAACCAGCGGTTGAAAATACGTTTTTAGGGAAGTGTGAAGATGAAAAAAGATGTGCTTGGCCTACGCAACGTAAAAAAAGAAGAGATAGAACAGATCCTTGCAACGGCAGCGGAAATGAAGCAAAAGCTGCAAAACGACGAAAAGAAATTGCCGTATCTGGCCGGGAAAAGCGTGGTGACGCTGTTTTATGAAAACAGCACGCGCACACGCATGAGCTTTGAACTGGCCAGCAAATATATGTCTGCCTCGGCGGCGAATATTTCCGCCGGCGCAAGCTCTGTACAAAAGGGAGAAACCCTGATAGATACCGGCTGTACGCTGGACCAGATGGGCACGGATGTGATCATCATCCGCCATCCGATGAGCGGCGCGGCGCGGCTGCTGGCCGGCCATACGCGGGCCAGCGTGATTAACGCCGGCGACGGCATGAACGAACACCCCACGCAGGCGCTTTTGGATATGCTGACGATGAAACAGGTGTTTGGCTCGCTGGAAGGGCTGACGGTGGCCATCGTGGGCGATGTGCAGCACAGCCGCGTGGCACGCAGCAACTATTGGGGGCTGACGACCATGGGCGCAAAGGTAAAAATGGCGGCGCCGGGAACGCTGATTCCGGCGGATATGCGCGCGCTGGGCGTGGACATTACCTCCGATCTTTCCTACGCGCTGAAAGATGCGGATGTGGTGATGGGCCTTAGAATGCAAAAAGAGCGGCAGCAGGCGGGGCTGGTGCCGAGCTATCGGGAATACAGCCGGTTTTTCGGCGTCAACGAACAGACCATGCAGCTGGCAAAGCCCCATGCCATTGTGCTGCATCCCGGGCCGCTGAACCGCGGCGTGGAAATGACCACCGCCGTGGCGGACGGGCCGCAATCCTACATTCGAGAACAGGTGACAAACGGCGTAGCCGTGCGGATGGCATTGTTGTATCTGCTGACAAGGGAGGAACAGAGATGAAAACGCTTTTGAAAAACGGCCGGATTGTGAACCCCAAAGGCAAACAGGGCCGGATGGACCTTTTGATAGAAAACGGAAAGATTGCACAATTGGCAGAACACATCCACGCGGAGGACGCCGCAGTGCTGGATATGACGGGCAAAACCATATGCCCCGGGTTTTGCGATATGCATGTGCATTTCAGAGAACCGGGCCAGGAATATAAGGAAACCATAGAGACCGGCGCAATGGCGGCGGTGGCAGGCGGGTTCACCAGCGTGGCCTGCATGCCAAACACCAGCCCGGTGGTGGACCATGAAGCCATGGTGCGGTATATTTTGGAAAAAGCGCGCATGGCCCATTTGGCAAAGGTGTATCCGGTGGCCTGCATTACCAAGGGATTAAAGGGCAAAGAGCTGACGGAAATGGGGCTCTTGCAGCAGGCCGGCGCCATTGCGTTTTCCGATGACGGGCGGCCGGTGGAAAACAGCCGCATGATGAAATTGGCCCTGCAATATGCCAAGGGCTTTGATGCGCTGATCATTTCGCATTGCGAAGATTTATCCCTGGCCGAGCAGGGCGTGATGAACCTGGGCAAAACCAGCACGATGCTGGGGCTGCCGGGCATCACACGGGCCAGCGAAGAGGTGATGGTGGCGCGCGAATTGATTTTGGCGGAAACGCTGCATACCAAAGTACACATTGCCCATGTATCCACCAAGGGCAGCTGCCAGCTGATCCGTGAAGCCAAGGCGCGCGGCGTACAGGTAACGGCGGAGACCGCGCCGCATTACCTGGTGGCAACGGATGCGCTGGTGGAAAGCCTGGATACTTCCACAAAGGTAAACCCGCCGTTGAGGGAGGAAGAGGACCGTTTGGCGGTGATTCAGGCCGTAAAAGACGGCACGATGGATTGTATCGTAACGGACCACGCGCCGCACCATGCGGATGATAAAGATGTGGAATACAACAGCGCCGCCAACGGCATTGTGGGACTGGAAACCTCGTTTGCGCTTTGTTATACGGAGCTTGTGAAACGCCAGGGGATGACCATGGCGCAGCTGGTGGAAAAGATGAGCGTGCGCCCGCATGAAATACTAGGCCTGGAAGGCGGCGTGCTGGCGGAAGGCAAGCCGGCAGACATTACCGTGGTAGCGGAGGACAAACCGGGCAAAATTCAAAAGGAGACGTTTTATTCCAAAGGCCGCAACACGCCCTTTGACGGATGGAGCGTGGCGGGTTGTGTGACGGATACATTTGTGGACGGCCGGCATGTATATCAAGACGGAAAGATAGTAAAGGAGTAACTTATGATTTTCGATACATTGACGCAGAAAATTACGGAAAAGAAAAACCCTACCTGCGTGGGGCTGGATACGCAAAAAGGGCATGTGCCGGAGGAGATTGCCAAAAAATATGATATGAACACGCTGTCCGGCGCGGCAGAGGCGATTGTGGAATACAACCGCGCGCTGATTGAAGCGCTGTGCGAATTTGTGCCGGCGGTAAAAATTCAGGTGGCCTATTATGAAACGCTGGGCGTGGCGGGCATGCAGGCGTTTGTAAAAACCTTGCAAATGGCAAAACAGGCGGGGCTGATTACCATTGCAGACTGCAAGCGAAACGACATCGCCTCCACCGCGGGCGCGTATGCAGCGGCGTATTTGGCGGAAAATGCGCCGATGGAAGTGGATCTTTTGACCATCAACCCGTATTTGGGCGAAGACGGCGTGCTGCCGTTTTTGCAGGCCAACAGCGAAAAGGGCGTGTTTGCGCTGGTGAAAACCAGCAACCCTTCCTCGGTGGATGTGCAGGATATGCGCCTGGCAGACGGGCGCACCGTATATGAAGCGGTGGGCGATTTGGTGGAAACCTGGGGCGAAGCAAACCGGGGCGTTTGCGGCTATTCCAACTGCGGCGCAGTGGTGGGCGCCACCCACCCCGCCCAGGGCGCGCTGTTGAGAAAACGGCTGCCGCATACGTTTTTTCTTTTGCCGGGATACGGCGCTCAGGGCGCCACGGCCAAAGACATCGTAGGCATGTTTGATGAAAAGGGCGGCGGCGCCATTGTAAACAATTCGCGCGGCATTTTGGCGGCCTGGCAGAAAACGGGCCTGCCCGCCGTGCAGGCGGCAACGGACGCGGCCAAGCGGATGCAGGAAGATTTGGCAGCACAGCTGGCACTGTAAAGAGGAGACAACCATGGCAAAGGCTTATTTGGCGCTGGAAGATCACAGCATCTATGAAGGAACCGCGTTTGGCGCGCTGCACCAAACAGAGGGCGAAGTGGTATTTAACACCGGGATGACGGGGTATCAGGAAGTATTGACGGATCCCTCGTATTGCGGGCAGATTGTAACGATGACATATCCGTTGATCGGAAACTACGGCGTAAACGGGACAGACCCGGAATCCGCGAAACCGCAGGTGCGCGGGTTTATCGTGCGCTCATACAGCCAGCTGCCCAGCAACTGGAAATGCGAAGGCAGCCTGGATGACTATCTAAAGCAAAACAATATTATGGCGCTGTGCGGGATAGATACGCGCATGCTCACCAAAAAACTGAGAAATTTTGGCACCATGCGCGGCCGGCTTTGCCTTGCGCCCCCCACGGAACAGGATTTTGAAGAGATTGCGGCGCTGAAAATACAAAACCCCGTGCAGCAAGTGACCTGTAAACAGCCCTACGAGCTGCCCGGCCCCGGCAAACGGGTGGCCGTGATGGATTTTGGGTTAAAGCGCTCTATTTTAACCTCGCTGCAAAACAGGGGTTGTTATTTGCGGGTGTTTCCGGCGGCTACAAAGGCGGAGGAAGTGTTGGCCTGGAATCCGGACGGAATTATGCTGACCAACGGCCCGGGAGACCCGAAAGACAATCAGGAGATTATCACCCAGGTGCAAAAGCTTTTGGGGCAGCGGCCGATTTTCGGAATCTGCCTGGGGCACCAGCTGATGGCCCTGGCCAACGGCGCGGACACGGAAAAATTGAAATACGGACACCGCGGCGCCAACCACCCGGTGAAGGATTTGCAAAGCGGGCGGGTATGCATTACCAGCCAAAATCACGGCTATACCGTAAGCCCGGCCTCGCTGAAAGAGAATATGGAAATCAGCCATGTAAACTGGAACGACAGAACCATTGAAGGGATTGTCTATTTGAACCATCCCAGCTTTACCGTGCAGTTTCATCCGGAGGCGGCGCCGGGGCCGCAGGATACGGCGTATTTGTTTGATAAATTTGTGGAAATGATGTGAGGAGGGCGAACGATGCCAAAACGGGAAGAGATTAAAAAGGTATTGGTGATAGGCAGCGGCCCCATCATCATCGGCCAAGCGGCGGAATTTGACTATGCGGGCACGCAGGCCTGCCGGGCGCTTCGTGAAGAGGGGATCGAAGTGGTGCTGGTAAACTCCAATCCGGCGACGATTATGACGGATACGGACATTGCGGATAAGGTGTATTTGGAACCGCTGCATGCAGAGGTCATTCAAAACATCATCCGCAAGGAAAGACCGGACAGCATTTTGCCGACCCTGGGCGGGCAGACCGGGCTAAACCTGGCCATGGAGCTGGCGGAAAGCGGCTTTTTGGAAGAGATGGGCGTGCAGCTTTTGGGCACGAATGTGGATTCCATCCGGAAAGCGGAGGACAGGGAAGCGTTTAAGGAAACCATGGAAGCCATCGGGGAGCCATGCATTGAAAGCGAAATCGTAACCGAAGTGGAACAGGCGCTGGCGTTTGCGCAAAAGGTAGGCTATCCGGTGATCGTGCGCCCAGCGTATACCCTGGGCGGCACGGGCGGCGGCATTGCGGACAATGCCGAGCAGCTGGCGCAGATCTGCGCGGACGGGCTGCATCTGTCCCGCGTGCATCAATGCTTGATTGAAAAGAGCATTGCGGGCTGGAAAGAAATTGAATACGAAGTGATGCGGGATAAAAACGGAACCTGCATCATCGTTTGTAATATGGAAAATGTGGATCCTGTGGGCATCCACACCGGGGACAGCATCGTGGTGGCGCCGTCGCAAACGCTGCGCGACGCGGAATACCAGATGCTGCGCACGGCTTCGATTAACATCATCAGCGCGCTGGGCATTGAGGGCGGCTGTAATGTGCAATATGCCTTAAACCCGAACAGCATGGAATATGCGGTGATTGAGGTAAACCCGCGCGTAAGCCGTTCATCGGCGCTGGCCAGCAAGGCGACCGGCTATCCGATTGCCAAGGTTTCGGCCAAAATTGCCATCGGCTACGGGCTGGATGAAATTCCCAACGCCGTGACAGGCAAAACCTTTGCCTGCTTTGAGCCCACGCTGGATTATGTGGTGGTAAAATTCCCGCGCTGGCCGTTTGATAAATTCACCAAAGCGGATAAGCTGTTGGGCACAAAGATGAAGGCCACCGGCGAAGTGATGAGCATCGGCGGCAATTTTGAAGCGGCGCTGCAAAAGGCGGTGCGCTCTTTGGAATTGAATGTACATTCGATGGAATGGCGGAAAGGCCCGCAGCTTAGCGATGAAGAGGTGCTTTGCGCGCTGCACGTGCAGGATGATGAGCGCATTTTCTGCGTGGCAGAAGCGCTGCGCCGCGGCATCAGTTATCAAACCATCCACGACATTACCAAAATTGACCTGTGGTTTTTGGATAAAATCCACAACATCGTGCAGCTGGAAGAGGCGGTAAAACAGCAGGGCGAAGCCTACCTTACGCCGGAGACAATGAAAACGCTCAAGCGCATGGGCATGGCGGACAAGGCCATTGCGGGCTGGGTAGGCAAAAGCGAGGCGGAGATCCGCGCGCTGAGAAAGCAATGGGGCATTTTGCCGACCTATAAAATGGTGGATACCTGCGGCGCGGAATTTGACGCCGTCAGTCCCTATTACTATTCGACGTATGATGAGGAAAACGAAGCGCACAAAAGCCAACGGAAAACCGTGGTGGTGTTGGGCAGCGGGCCGATCCGCATCGGCCAGGGCGTGGAATTTGACTATTGCTCGGTACACTGCATCTGGGCGCTGAAAAAAGCGGGCTATGATACCGTGATCATCAATAACAACCCGGAGACCGTATCGACGGACTTTGATACTTCCGACCGGCTGTATTTCGAGCCGCTGACCACCGAAGAAATGCTCAATGTGTTGGATGTGGAGCAGCCCTACGGCGTGGTGGTACAGTTTGGCGGGCAAACGGCCATCAAGCTGGCCAAAGACGTAGAGGCGGCCGGGTTCCCGATTTTGGGCACACAGCTGGCAGACATCAACGCTGCCGAGGACAGGGAAGAATTTGACGCGCTTTTGGAGCGGCTGCATATGGCGCGCCCGGCCGGGCATACGGTGTTTACCACCGAAGAAGCGATCAAAGCGGCCAAACAACTGGGGTATCCGGTGCTGGTGCGCCCGTCGTATGTGTTGGGTGGCCAGGGGATGGAAATTGCCTGGAATGATGAAGATTTGAAAGAATACATGTCTATCATTCAGATCAACAAACAGGAACATCCCATTCTGGTAGATAAATATTTATATGGCAAAGAATTTGAAGTGGACGCCATTTGCGACGGCAAAGACGTGCTGATTCCCGGGATCATGGAACACATAGAGCGGGCCGGCGTGCATTCCGGAGACTCTATTTCGGTGTATCCTGCCGTATCGCTGACGCCGCGCTTGCAGCAGAAAATGATAGATACCACCATCAAATTGGCGCACGAACTGCATGTGGTGGGCATGATCAACATTCAATATATCGTGTATGCCAATGAATTGTATTTGATTGAGGTGAACCCCCGCTCCTCCAGAACGGTGCCGTATATCAGCAAGGTGACGGGCGTGCCGCTGATTCAGCTGGCCACAAACGCCGTATTGGGCATTTCGCTGCAAAGCCAAGGCTACCAAACCGGCCTTGCGCCCTGGGGCGGCTCGTATGCGGTGAAAGTGCCGGTGTTCTCGTTTGAAAAACTGCCGCAGCTGGAAGTGAGCCTGGGGCCTGAAATGAAGAGCACGGGCGAAGTGCTGGGCGTGGATAAAGACTATACCAGGGCGGTACTGAAGGGCCTGATGGGCGCGGGCATGACCATTCCGCAAAAAGGCGGGGTGCTGCTGTCCATTGCGGACAATGATAAGCAGGATGTGCTGCCCATTGCAGAGGACCTGGCTGCGCTGGGCTATAAGCTTTATGCCACGGCAGGCACAACACAGGTATTGAATAAAAGCTTTGTGCCGACAAATATGGTGCGGCGCATCAAAGAGCCTTCGCCGAACATGATGGATTTGATTCACAGCGGGGAAATTTGCCTGATCTTAAACACGCCGACTAAAGGGCGGCACAGCGAGACGGACGGTTTCCGCCTGCGCCGGGCAGCCACGGAATATAAAATCACGTGTTTAACCAGCCTGGATACCGCGGCGGCGCTGGTGGCCGGGCTGAAGCTGGGGCTTACGGAAAAAGAAGTAACGCCGGTGGGCTTACACGAGATACAGGGGGAAAAACAATGAAACAACCGATGGCCAGGGTGGTCAGCCATGAGCAGATTGCGCATGGAATTTATGAACTGACTTTATTTACGCCCATTGCGGACAGCGCAGAGCCGGGACAGTTTGTGCATGTAAAAATCCCGGGCGGCGGCGCGCATATGCTGCGCAGGCCGATCAGCATTGCGCGCAGCGAGGAAAGCACGCTGACGCTGATCTATCAAATCAAAGGCGCGGGCACGCGGCTGTTAAGCCATGTGGGTGCCGGCGAATTTATCGATGTGCTGGGCCCGCTGGGCAACGGGTTTTCGGTAAAAAATGTAAACCGCGCGCTGGTGGTGGGCGGCGGCATGGGCGCAGCGCCGTTGGAAAACCTGCTGCTGCACCATAAAGAGGTTGAATTTGACGCCGTGCTGGGCTTTCGCAACAAAAGGGCGAGCTATCGCCTTTGGTATTTTCAGCACCTGGCCAAGGATTTAACCGTGATGACCGAGGACGGCAGCCTGGGGGAAACCGGGTTTGTAACGCAAAAGGTAGAACAGCTGTTAAAACAAAACGAATATGACGCGATTTATGCCTGTGGCCCCAGCCCGATGCTGAAAGCGCTGAAAAAAACGCTGGAGCCGTCTCCGATCCCTTGCTATGCTTCTTTGGAGGAGCGCATGGGCTGCGGCATTGGCGCGTGCCTGGTGTGCAATTGCAAAATTGCGCAGGAGGACGGAAGCTGGACGTATAAGCGGGTCTGCAAAGACGGCCCGGTGTTTTTGTTGCGGGAGGTAATGCTGGATGAATAAACCGGATATGTCCGTAGAACTGTGCGGCGTGGGGTTCAAAAACCCGGTCATAGCGGCGTCCGGTTGCTTTGGCTTTGGGGAGGAAATGGCGGCGTATGTGGATTTGAATGCCCTGGGCGGCATCAGCGTGAAAGGGCTTACGCCGCAAAAACGCCTGGGAAACCCGTCCCCACGCATTGCGGAAACCGCCAGCGGCATGCTCAACAGCGTGGGCCTGCAAAACCCCGGCATTGATGCGTTTATCGCCGTGGAACTGCCCAGGCTTGCACAGCTGGATTGTCGCATTTTGGCGAATGTGGCGGGCGGCAGCGTGGAAGACTATGCTTTGATGACAGAAAAATTGGCCAATCAGCCGATAGATATGGTAGAATTAAACATCTCTTGTCCCAATGTGAAAGAGGGCGGCGTGGCGTTTGGCGTATATCCGGAAAAGGTATACGAGGTGGTGCGCGCGGCCAAGGCAAACTGTACCCAACCGTTGGTGGTAAAATTAACGCCCAATACGGCGGATATTGTGCAAACGGCCCTGGCGGCGGAAAAAGCCGGCGCAGATGCGATTTCGCTGATCAACACGCTGACGGGCATGGCGGTGGATTTTTATGCCAGAAAGCCTGTTTTGGCAAATGTAACGGGCGGATTGTCCGGCCCGGCGGTAAAGCCGGTGGCGCTTCGCATGGTATACCAGGTAGCTCAGGCGGTAAACGTGCCGGTTATCGGCATGGGCGGGATAGATTCTGGGCTGGATGCGCTGGAATTTATGCTGTGTGGCGCCAGCGCTGTGCAGGTGGGCATGGCAAACCTGTATGATCCGTATGCCTGTGTGCGCATTGCGCAGGAGATGGAAACCATTCTGGCCAAAGAGGGCATCGATTCGGTCAGGGACATTGTAGGCCAATTGCAAGTTTAGGAGGCAGCAATCATGGATAGAGCAGAGATGGAACGCATTTTTAAAGAAACGGGCTTGATGTTGGAAGGGCATTTCCTTTTGACAAGCGGACGTCACAGCAACCGGTATATGCAATGTGCCAAGTTGTTTCAATATCCCGTATACAGCGAGATGATTTGTAAAGATTTGGCAAAGCGCTTTGAAGGCCAGCAGATAGATCTGGTGGTGGGGCCGGCGGTAGGCGGCATCATCATGAGCTATGAAATGGCGCGCCAGATCAACGTGCCGAATATCTTTGCAGAGCGCGAAAACGGCAACATGACACTGCGCCGCGGCTTTACCATTCCCAAGGGCGCCAAGGTGCTGGTGGTGGAGGATGTTGTGACCACCGGCGGCAGCGTGCGCGAGGTAATGGATATTGTGGCCAACAGCGAAGCGGAAGTTGTGGGCGTTTGTGTTGTGGTGGACCGCAGCGGCGGCAAGATCGATTTCGGTGTGCCGTTCTTTGCTGCCTACGAAACGGAAATTCAATCCTACGAGCCTTCGCAGTGCCCGCTGTGCGAACAGGGGCTGGAGCTGGTAAAACCCGGCAGCCGCAAATTAAAATAACAGGCAGAACCATAGCAAAAACAAGGCGACAGGATTTACCCCCTGTCGCCTTGTTGTATGAAAAATCATACGCCGGGCATGCAGAAAGACGCAGACGCCTTTTGCAAAACACGGGGAAATGGAAAAAGGCGGATAGAAAAAGAGCAAGGGAAGGAGAACGTCATGAAAAAGCGAAAACGCGCGCTGATTATTGTTTTGAGCATAGCGTTGAGCCTGTGCCTGTTTGGCTGGGCGGCCAACGCGGTGTTGGGCTTATTCGATCTGACGTTTCGCCCCTGGGTATATACGGCGGGCCTGGTTGTGCTGCCGATGCTTTTCATTGCAGCGCTGTGCCTTGTAATCAGCATGCTGAAAAGCTTAGCCGGCCGCAAAGATTCAAAAGGGCAGCAAAAGACCGTTTTCCAAAAAGCCGGGTGCTGGGCCGGCATTGTATTGTGCGTATGTCTGATAGTGCTGCCGGCGCGGCTGTGGCTGCTGAGCCTTGTGTTTTCCTACTGCTCGGAGCACAAGGCGGAAAAAGACGGAAAGCCTATGCTGGCGGTGGTAAACAGCTTTTTGCACGTTCGGGTGACCTATTACGACTATAAAAACTTTCTTGTGATGGGCACAGGCCCCGGCATTTTGGAGGATTTTGGCAAAGGCGGCTACGATCCGTTTGAGGAAAACGACGGGCCGTAAAATATCGGAGAAAACCATCGGTTGTCCGATGGTTTTTTGTTGCGGCTTTGGGCAGATAGGGGAACGGCAGAGCGCAGACAAAGGGCCGTTTTATGGGAAACCAGCGAGTTTATGGCAAAAATATGGCAAGCGGAATCGGCCTGTTTTTGGGGCAAAACCGGGGAAGAAGGGAGAATTTTACCGAGTGGGTTTTGAAAATTGACGGAAAAATTTTATTTTCAGCCATGGGGATACCATAATTTTCCGTTATGCTTTGGCCATGGAAAGAAAGGAGGCCAAAGATGGGCTAGCGATCGGGAAACAATAAAGGCGACAAAGGAGAAAACGTACCGGCGCGTATAGGCCGGTGGATATAAACGCCGGGAAGAACCGGCAAGCAGGGCGGAAAGGAGCTGAAAAATACAAATACGCCCGATGATTTTTGGCAAAGACCAACCCCGCGGCAGCGCAGCGTAAAAAAGCGCGTGATTGAAGCCGCCCGTCTCTGTGCACGGTAAATAGAAGACAGGTAAGACACAGGTAAAAAAGCCGCCCCCCCAAACGGAGGACGGCTTTTGCGATTTCTTTACAGCAAAACTTATTTGTTTTTGCTCTGTGCCCGCAGACGCGCGGCTTTGTCCAAAATGCGCTTGCGAATGCGCAGGCTTTTGGGCGTAACCTCCAAAAGCTCATCATCGGCCAAAAATTCCAGACAGGCTTCCAGGCTCATCTGCTTGGGCGGCGTTAAACGCAGCGCATCGTCGCTGCCGGAAGCGCGCATGTTGGTAAGCTGCTTTCTTTTGCAGACGTTGACAATGATATCCTCTTGCTTGGGAGACAGACCCACCACCATGCCTTCGTATACCTGCGTGCCGGCATCGATAAACAACACACCGCGCTGCTGTGCGTTATACAAGCCATAGCCCACGGCATCTCCCGTTTCAAAGGCCACGAGAGAACCGGTGAACCGGCGGGTCACTTCGCCTTTGAAGGGCTGATAGCTGTCAAACACGGCATTGAGCACGCCCTCGCCGCGGGTATCGGTTAGAAATTCGTTTCGATAGCCCAAAAGCCCGCGCGAGGGAATTAAGTATTCCAGGCGCATACGGCTGCCTTGCTGGTTCATTTGTAGCATTTCGCCTTTGCGGGCGCTCATCTTTTGCATGATGGTGCCCACGGCTTCTTCCGGCACATCAATGAGCAGGCGCTCTACGGGCTCATAGGTTTTGCCGTCGATTTGTTTATACAACACCTTCGGCGTGCTGACGGAAAATTCATACCCCTCGCGCCGCATGGTTTCAATGAGGATAGACAGGTGCATTTCGCCCCGGCCGGCCACGCGGAATGTATCGGTGGTTTCCCCGTCTTCCACGCGCAGGGAAACGTCTTTTAACAATTCGCGGAAGAGTCTGTCGCGCAGCTGGCGGGAAGTGACAAATTTGCCCTCCCGGCCGGCAAACGGGCTGTCGTTGACGGCAAAGGTCATCTCTATGGTGGGTTCGTCGATTTTCACAAAGCTCAGCGCTTCCGGCGTATCCACGGCGGTAATGGTGTCGCCGATGCTGATGTCCGTAATGCCGGACAGGCAGACAATATCGCCCACGGTGGCGCTTTCGGCAGGCACGCGCTTTAATCCGTCAATTTGATAGAGGTTTACCACTTTGGCCTTATACGGCGCGTGCTTTTCGTGATAATCGCAGACCATCACTTCCTGATTGGCATGGATTTTTCCGCGCTCCACACGCCCCACGGCAATGCGGCCTACATAGTCGTTATAATCGATGGAGGAAACCAGCATTTGCAGCGGACCTGTTTCGTCCCCTTCCGGGGCGGGAATGTGCTCCAAAATGGTGTGGAACAGCACTTCCAGGTCTTTGCCCTCCACGTCGTCCGGCTGATCGGAAGCGGCGCCTGCGCGCCCGGAGCAATAGAGGATGGGGCTGTCCAACTGTTCATCGGAAGCGTTTAGATCCATCAAAAGCTCCAAAACCTCATCCACCACTTCATCAATACGGGCATCGGCGCGGTCGATCTTGTTGATTACGATGATGATGGGATGGTTTAACTCCAGCGCTTTTTGCAGCACAAACCGCGTCTGCGGCATGGGGCCTTCGGCCGCGTCTACCAGCAGCAAAACGCCGTTTACCATTTTCAAAATACGCTCCACCTCGCCGGAAAAATCGGCATGACCGGGGGTGTCCACGATGTTGATCTTGGTGGTGTGGTAATGCACGGAGGTGTTTTTGGCCAAAATGGTAATGCCGCGCTCGCGTTCCAGGTCATTATTGTCCATCACGCGCTCTTCCACAACCTGGTTATCCCGGTATACGCCGCCCTGTTTGAGCAGCTCGTCCACGAGGGTGGTTTTGCCATGGTCAACATGAGCAATGATGGCTATGTTGCGTAAATCGTTTCTAATCATGCAATTCCCTTCAAACTTTCTATATCTGCAACCGGCCGCCCGGAGGGGGAAAACCGGTCGATGTAACAAAAGAAACGTGCCCGACGGCACGGATTCTACAAAAATTTATTATACGCGCAATCGGAAAGGGAAGTCAATAAAATCCGGAGGATTACGGGCAGAAACCGGATGGAAAAACGGGAAAAAGGAGAGAAATTTTTTTGTTTTTGATAAAAATTCTTTGGGGCGTACCGGACGACAAGCTTTTACAAACCATCTCATTTTGGGCTGCGTTTGGTAAGCAGACAATAAATATAGCCGGGCTGCAAAAAAATAGCGGCGCAGAAATCGAAAAGCGGAAGGCCGCGGCCTTGTATTCGGCAGGCAAAGGAAACACAACGCCGATATGGGCGGCGGGAGAAAGGACACTGCCAATGTTATCCTATAAAATATAACGGTATACAAAATAAAAAAGCACGCATTTGCGTGCTTTTTGCAAAAGAATCAGCCCGAGACCTTTTTCTTAAACCCTTTGGTGATGGTATCGGAAAACCCGAGGCGGCGATAAAAATCATGTGCGCCCGTGCGCTCTATGCTGGAACAGAGCATCAGGGTGGTGCAATGGTGCTCCGAAGCGATGCGCTCCAATTCCGCCATCAGGGCTTTGGCAACGCCTTTGCCGCGGGCGGCGGCGTCCGTTACAACGTTTTCCACCACCATAAACGGATCGCAATTTACGCTGATGTCATAGCAGACAATACCCATCATCGTGCCAAAAATGCGCCCTTCTTCCCGGGCAACCAACAGATAGTACGCGGGATTTTTTTCAATCAGCGCCAGGGTCTGCGCGATTTTATCCGGATGGGCGGGCTCGCTCATCAATTGTTCCATCAGCGGCGCCAGGGCTTCGGCGTCCCCGGGGGTTGCTTTTTCAATGATCATAAAACCGTCCTCCTAAAGAAAAAGCCGCAAAAGCGGCTTTTTTGCTTAGAACCAATTGGTATGGAATACGCCTTCCTCATCCACCCGCTGATAGGTATGCGCGCCGAAATAGTCACGCTGTGCCTGCAAGAGGTTGGCCGGCAGGTTGGCCGTGCGGAAGCTGTCGTAATAAGCCAGCGCGGAAGCAAAGCAGGGCACGGGAATGCCGCTTAAAGCCGCGGCTGCTACCACGCGGCGCCAGGATGCCTGGCCTTTTTCGATGACATTGGTGAAGTAAGGATCCAACAACAGGTTGGAAAGGTTGGGATTTTCATCATAAGCGCGCTTGATATCGCCCAAGAAACGAGCGCGAATGATGCAGCCCCCGCGCCACATCAGCGCGATATCGCCATAATTGAGCTGCCAGTTGTATTGTTCGGCTGCCTGATGCAGCAGATCAAACCCCTGGGCATAGGAGCAGATTTTGGAAGCGTAAAGCGCCTGTTCGATATCGTCAATCAGGGCCTGCTTGTCGCCGGTGAAAGGATGGTTGGGCGCGGGCAAAATGGCGCTGGCTTCCACGCGCTTATCTTTGGCGGCGGACATGCAGCGTGCAAACACGGCCTCTGCCACCGTGGGCGCGGAAACACCCAGCTCCAGCGATTCCTGGCTGGTCCATTTGCCGGTGCCTTTCTGACCGGCGCGATCCAAGATTACATCCACCATGGGTTTGCCGGTCTTTTCGTCGGTTTTGGTTAAAATATCGGCGGTAATTTCGATCAGATAGCTGTCTAACACGCCTTTGTTCCATTTTTGGAATACGGGCGCCATCTCCTGGGCGGACATGCCGAGCAGTTCACGCATTAAGAAATAGGCTTCGCAGATCAGCTGCATATCGCCGTATTCAATGCCGTTATGCGTCATTTTCACATAATGGCCGGCGCCGTCGGCACCGACATAATCGCAGCACGGCTCTCCATCGGATTTTGCGCAGATGGTGCGGAAGATGGGGCCGATGGCTTTCCAGGCTTCCTGCGTGCCGCCGGGCATAATGCTGGGGCCGTTGAGCGCGCCTTCTTCGCCGCCGGATACGCCGGCGCCCATATACATCAGGCCGGCCGCTTCCACCTTTTGTGTGCGGCGGATGGTATCTTTGAAAAACGAGTTGCCGCCGTCGATGATCAGATCTCCGGGGGAGAGCAGGGGCAGCAGTTCGTCAATTACGGCGTCTACCGCTTTGCCGGCCTGCACCATCAGCATAATGCGGCGCGGTTTTTGCAAAAGGCCGACAAATTCTTCCAATGTATAGCCGGGGGTGATGCCCTGTTCCGGCACATGTTCTACAAACTCTTTGGTTTTGGAGGTCGTGCGGTTATAAACAGCCACTTTAAACCCGTTGCGCGCCATGTTGCGCACCAGGTTTTGACCCATGACGGCAAGACCAATCAAACCGATTTCACAGTTTTGAGACATAATAACCCTCCTTATAAATAGGCGGAAAACCACCTGATTCTGAGCATACCGATTTTCCTAAAAACTGTCAAGCGATGTGTGCGGGCAGGAAAACATGATATACTAAAAACAAAGGGGGTTGTTTGTATGGGAGAAACCATTGGGGTGGATCTGGGCGGCACAAACATTGTGGCCGCCCGGGTGGACAAGGCAGGCCGCATTATAGCCAGGGCGCAGCGGCCGACGGCCATGCCGCGCAGCGCAGAGGAGATTGCGGCGGACATTGTGGGCTGCATCCGGGAAGTGGCGCAGGGCACGCCGGAGAGCGTGGGCATCGGCACGCCCGGCACGGTAGACCGCCACACCGGCGTAGTGGGCTTTGCCAATAATTTGAATTTTTACAATACGCCGTTGGGCGAAATGGTGCAAAAACAGGTGCAGGTGCCTGTGTATGTGGCAAACGATGCAGACGCTGCGGCGCTGGGCGAATTTTATATCGGCGCCGGGCGCGGCTGCCAATCCATGGTGGCGATAACGCTGGGCACAGGCGTGGGCAGCGGGATTGTTTTAAACGGACAACTCTTTGGCGGCGTGCACAACGCAGGCGGAGAATTGGGGCACACGGTCATCCAAATGGGGGGCGAACCGTGCAACTGCGGCAGGCAAGGCTGCTGGGAAGCGTATGCCTCCGCGCCGGCGCTGATTCGCCAAACGCAAAGGGCCATGGAGGAAAATCCGTCGTCTTTATTATGGGAAGCAGCGCCCACGCCGGCACAGGTTTCCGGCAAAACGGTGTTTGAGGCGGTAAAACGCGGCGATGAAACGGCGCAGGCCGTGTTGGATTTTTATGTAAAGGTGCTGGCCATTGGGCTGGGCAATGTGATCAACACGTTTGATCCGGAAATTGTCTGCCTGGGCGGAGGCGTCAGCGGCGCGGGAGAAGTGTTGATGGCGCCGCTGCAAAAGGCAGTTCAAAACCAGGTATACAGCCGCCCGGGGCAGGCCACAGCCAAACTGGTTTTGGCCAAACTGGGCAACGACGCAGGGCTCATCGGTGCGGCCATGCTAAACCGCCAGCGTGTATAAAAGCGGGAAATGCGCTGCCTCTAAAACCTGACCATGGCAATCCGGTTCCTCTGTTTAAAACGGGCTTTTTAAAGGGTACAGCGAAAGAGGCAAAGCGCTATCTTGTAAAAAAGATCGGCTAAAAGAAAAAGGACGCGGGAGCGTCCTTTTTTGATGCGCCGTTTTGCCAGGCTTGAAAACGGAGGGAAAAGGAAAGTATGGCAAAGGACAAATTTTGTTTACACAAGTTCACATTTTTACTACGGGAAACACAAGTTGGCCTGCTAAGATAATTCCAATCCAAAAAATAAAATAATTTTATTATTTTAAGAAAAGGGAAATATACAAGGTGGTAAAAACAAAAGGAGGACAAAAATGAAAAAGAAACTCGCCTTGTTTTTAGGAATACTGCTGATGCTGGGCTGTTTTATCGGCTGTTCCGGGCAAAAAACGCTGACGGGGCAAATTACGGCTCTGGAAGGACAGAGCGTGACAGTGCAGCTGGGCACCTTATCGCAGGATACAAGCAACGGACAGGGAGACCAACAGGGCACGCCGCCGGCAAAACCGGAAGGCGAAAACGATACCTCTGCGCAGCAAGGCGGAACCGGCGCAGCTCCCTCGGCCCCGCAGGGCAATACGCAAACGGGACAAACGCCGCCGGCAAAACCGGAAGGCGAAACCGATACTTCAACGCAGCAAGGCGGAACCGGTACAGCCCCTGCCGCCCCGCAGAGCGATACGCAGACGGGGCAAGCGCCGCCGGCAAAACCGGAAGGCGAGCCGGCAAACGCCGAGGGCGGGCAGGGCATGCAGACCTTTACAGCGGGCGAGGAAAGCATGACGGTTTCGGTGGATGAAGAAACGGCGAAAACGCTTTCCGTGGGCGATGTGGTTCGCATTACGCTCAATAAAGACCAAACGGTGCAAAGCGTGACGGTGGTGCCGGTGATGCTTGGTGGCGGCCCGGGCGGCGGCAGCCAGACGGAAACCAACGGCACCAGCGCCTATACCATAGACAAAGACACGACGGAGGCGGACAAAACCTACACTTCGGAAAACGCGGATGAAAACGCGCTGCGGGTGGAAAACGGCGCTAAAGCTACGCTGAACAATATCACCGTGACCAAAGCGGCCGGGGAAAGCAGCAACACTGGAAACAGCGATTTTTACGGCATGAACGCAGGCATTCTGGTGCGCGACGGTGCAACGGCCACCATTCAAAACGCTACGATCAACACTTCGGTTGCGGGCGGCAACGGCGTATTTTGCTACGGCAGCGGCACCACGCTTACCATCAGCGACAGCAAAATCCGCACCACGAAAAACAATTCCGGCGGCATTGAAACAGCCGGCGGGGGCACCACCAATGCGACTAACCTGGATATAGACACCAAAGGAAACTCGGCCGCTGCCATCCGGAGCGACAGAGGGGGCGGCACGGTCACTGTGCAGGGCGGTACCTATGTGACCCACGGATGTAGGACGGATTTTGCGGACATTCAAAATAAAAAAGAATGTGGAGGTAAC
>CAJJKN010000002.1 GCA_905188085.1 uncultured Bacillota bacterium | reverse complement strand
GAGTGCCACCTTGCCAAGGTGGATGTCGCGAGTTCGAATCTCGTCTACCGCTCCACTGATTGCGGGTGTAGCTCAATGGCAGAGCTCCAGCCTTCCAAGCTGGCTACGTGGGTTCGATTCCCATCACCCGCTCCAAAAATCCGGAGATGTTCTCTTTTTAGAGAGCATTTTTTCTTTGCCCGAAAACGCCGGGCGCGGGGCTGGGGCCGCCAAAGCGGGGGGAGGAAGAGAAATAAGGCCTGGTAAACGGCAAGACAGACCTAGCGAGAAGATAAGCAGTATAATGGGGCGCTATGGCAGAGGTTTTTTCAGAGAAGGCAAAGCGAGCTTGGGCGGAGCGGCGCAAAGGGAAAGCCGTGTTGGCGGAGGATTGCCAAGGTGGAAAAAGCGCTGTTTTATTTAACGGGAAATACCGCGGGCAAGAAAGCGGGCATGGAAAAAGCCGTGCGTTTGCTGACGCGGGCGGGATGCGATAGAAAAAGATACAGCGATGTTCTCTACATAAGAGGACATTTTTTTATTTCCAAAATAGGAGGAGGCGCAGGGCAAGGGCTGCGGATGGGCTTGAAGGCGCGGGGGGGAAGAGGAGCTTGGACGATGAAGGAAGGGAAAAGCGGGAAAAACGACTGATGATAGGCGGGGTGGAAAAGCCGGCCGAAAAAATGGGCGCTAAGAGAGCGCATAAACCGGGAGCAAAAGCAGGGCCGGGATATGGACGGGGCAAAACAAAAGCGACAGAAGCTTTGAAAAGGCCGGGCACGGGGAAGGGTTTTGCGCGCATTTTACGCCGATTTAGCAAAGAAAAAAGCGGCCGGAGCCGCGGGCGCAAAGCCGTTTTGGGAAAACCAAGGCGGCTTATTTTTGTTTGTTTTCGCGATCGGATTTTTTGCAGTGGGCGGCGGCCAACACGATGCCGACAAGGTTTGTGGCGATGGACAGGCCAAGCAGCAGGCCGCTGGTGAAATCCGCAAACGGGCCGTTGGAGCTGTCTGCAAAAAAGATATACGCCAGATACAACACATTGCCCAGGACGATGAGGCAAAGGGCAGATTTTAACGAATTCAAAACACGCGCCTCCCGAGGACAGATTCTGCTTTTATAATAAAGCAAAGAATGAAAAATTGTGTTAAGAAAGTGTAAAAATTGCCGGGCAGGGCCGGAAACGGACGATAAGCGGCAGGGCAGCGCAGGCACAGGGAGAAGAGAAAAGATGACGCGGAAAGACGCGCAAGGCAGAGGAACGAAAAGACATTCGCCCGGAATAAGCGGAGCGCCCCAAAAGGACGCAGGGCAACGGGAATTATGAGAACAAGAAGCGGCAGCGCATGGGCAGGGGCCGGAACGCGGCATGGTTTAAAACTGGGATACGCTTGGCTTAGCCCGATAAGGGAAAAGGGAAAACAAGGGGGCATAGGTTTGCTTGAAAGGACGCGGCGCATGAAAAACGGCCGGGGCAAACAAAGCGGCTTTGCGGCGCACCAATGAAAAGCGGCAAGAACTTTGCAAATAAAAAAACCTCCGGAATTTGGCAAAAGCAGGTTGAGGGAAAAGGCGGGAAAGAGAAAAACCAAGGGGAAGAAAAGGCGAAGAGCACAGGCAAACAGGCGCAGGCAAAGATTTTACGGCATGGCAGAGGAAGCTTGGCCATGAGAAATGGTTTGCCGGTAGGCGAGCATAAGGCCGGGCTGCGGGCATATTTGCGCGGCCAGACGAGACGTTTGGGGCGCTGGTAAGCTTGCACCTTTTAAAGGCGGGGACGACGATGAGCGGGCAGACGGCGGCGCGCTGTGCAAAGGGGAGAAAGACGCATTGTTTGGATGAGGGGGCAAGGCAGAAAAGGCGCAGGCCATCTTGCGCCTTCTAAAAGCTAGGGACTATGGCCGGGCGGCGTGTGGATTGGCCCAGGCAAAACAGGGGCGGAAAACGGATTTGACCGAGCTGTTTTCCCGATCCCGTATTTTTACAGATATTTTTGCAGCGCCTGTGTTTTTCTGCGGGAGTTGCCAAAGCTGCAAGTTTGAAAACACTGTGTTTAGAAAGGGAAATAGGAGGAAACGATGCTTTTCAAAAGGGGTTTTGGCCGAAAAGACCCGCCTGTCTGCCCGGCTGCGGATCAGGATTCGGCCGGGCGGCAGCACACAATCAGGCGGTGTTGGCCGCCGGGGGTGCAGGTAAACAGCGTGAGCCCGGAGGCGGGCAAGGTTTCGGTTTCTGTGGGGGAGATGGTTGCAAGGGAAGAAACGGCATAGGAAAAGGTGCGGCCGTCCGCATCGGAAAACAGGACGGCATCGCCAATATGCAGGGCGCGTAGGCGGCCGAAATGCGAAGGGTAGTTATGGCCTGCGAGGACGAGATTGTTTTGGTAGACAGAGCCGCTGTATCGGCAGGGGGCGCGGCGTAAATTTGGGTAGCTCCACCGGCTGACAACGGGCAGCCTTAGCTGCAAAGCGGGGATTTCCACCATCCCGATATAATCCAGGCCGCCAATGCGCCGCACCGGCATTTCCATGGCGGGATTCAGTAGGGTATTTTCCGCGGGGGCGCTTTGCAAAAGGGTTTGCAGCTGCAAAATGGCAGTTTCGGCGTCGGCCTTGGCGCGGCTGTTTTCCGATAGGTTATAGCCCGTAAGCCCAAAGGCGGCGGCAAAGCACAACAGCCCCAAAATTAGCAGCGCGCGGCGGTTACGTTTCATCCGATTTTCCCTTTTTCAAAGCAAGGTGCAAAATCAAACACAATACGCCCAGGCAAACAAGCGCCGGCACCGGCCACCAGAGCTGCCCGGTTTGCGGGAGCTTTGCAGGCGGGGCGGCCGATGGCGTGGGCGCGGTGCGCGTGTTGGTAAGCACAAAGGCCGTGCCCTCTTTGGAAAGGGAGACGGTGTAGCCCGCGGGGGTTTGCTCGGCCACGCTCCAAAGGGCGGCAGGGTCTAGCGTTTGCCAAGTGTGCCGCCAGTTGTTGCGTTCGCTGAGGGTTACGGAATCATAGAGTGCGCCGTCTTTTAACAGATCGACCGTGATCTGCTGCGGCCGGGATGCGCTTGCGCCTTCGTCGTTCCAGATTTTGATAACCTGATAGGAGGCAGGTTCGGGCTGAACGGGGGTGGCGGTGTGTTTTGGATAGGCCGTAAGGCTGTAGTCCCACTGGTTTGTTTGGCTGTTTTGCGCCGGCAGCAGCACCAAACACGGCGCGCTGCGGTAAACGGAGCCGTTTTGCATATGCAGGCCGCCCAGCACCAGATACAGCCCGGGCATAAGGGATTTTCCGGAAGCGGGAAAGCGGAGAAGGCCGTTTGTATCCGTCTGCCCATCATCCAGCGCGGGAATATGATCGCGGAGCACATAGCCCTCCAGCGTTTCGGCCAGGGCGTTTGCGGCGGTTTCGTTTTGAAGCGAAAGATCTACGGCATAGGGGGCAAAGCCGTCCGCCACGGTCAATTCGGCATAGGCATCCACAGTGGCCACCAGATACAGCGAAAACGGCGCGCCAACAAGCGGGGCGGAGGAAGATTGATAACAAACGGTCAGACAAACGTCTTTTTCGGTGTCTATCTTTCCGGCGGCCAGGGCGGAAAGCGGAAAACAGAACAGCGATAAAAGGGCCAGCAGCCAGGCGGCAAGAGGTTTACAGGGTTTCATTGACGGTTCCCTCCCAGGGTTTTGTTTCGGCGTTTTAGCAAAAGCACAACAAGGCAAACAACAAGCGGCGGCAGCGCGATCAGCGGCAGGAAAAGCAGCGGCTCAAACGCGGCGCTTTGCGCGGCGGCAACGGGTACGTCCTCGGGGGGTTGGATTCGATGCCCGCGCACCAAAAGGCGGTGGGTGTTGATGCCGTAGGGCGTGCAGGTGACAAGCGTGCAATATTCCTTGCCGGGTTCTATGGAAAGAGCGGCGGTGTCGCTGGGCAAAACGGTTAAAATTTGGTCTACCTGATAGGTATACATTTCGTTTAGCACGCAAAGGCGAAAGGTGTCGCCCAAGGAAAGCCGATCCAAATCGGAAAACAGCTTGGCGCTGGGCAGGCCCCTATGGCCTAAGAGCACGCAATGGGTGGTTTCGCCGCCCACCGGCAGGCTGGACCAGGGCACATGCCCCACGCCGATTTGCAAAACGGCGTCGTCCGTGCCGTGATAGATGGGCAGGCGAACGGCAAGGGACGGAATGTCTACATAGCCCATAATGCCAAGGCCGGAAGGGTTTAGCAGCCCGGCGTAAGATGCGGCCTGCGCAGGGGTTTGGGTAAACGGTTGGCCGGAAAGCGCACGGTTGTGCAAGTGGGCCGCGTCCAAAAGCTGTTGGCGGGCGGAGGGGCTCATTTCCTCTACCTGCTTTGTATACACGGCGATGGATCTGGATTGATGGCGGGCATTCCAAGCGTTGCTTACCACGGGATACAGCAGCAAGGACAAGCCCACAAGCAGCACCAGCACCGGCAGGAGTAGGCTCCGTTTGTTGCGTTTGTGTTTCATGTGGGGTTCTCCTTGCCGTTGTATACGCGGGGGAAGGCCCCCGCGCGTACATTGGCGTTTTGTTTAGTTTGCTTTTTGGTTTTTCGCATTCATGCGCTTTTTATAGACAAGCCAGCCCGCAGCGCCCAAGACCATAGCGGCGCCCAGCGCATAGAACAGCGCCGTGCCCATGCCGCCGGTGGAGGGGAGCATGGTGCCGGTGTTGTTGACAACTTCAAACGCAAAATGGAACGTTTCGCCGTCGATGGATAAAGGCTCCGCCTCATCCCCGCTGCCCTTTTGGGCGGACCAATATTGCCCGTCTTGCGTGGGCGTATCCGTCCAGGAAAGGGTGATGGTGATGGGCTGTTTTAACAGGTTATACCCGGCGGGGGAAACAAGCTCCGTGATGGTGTAGGTGCCTGCGCCAAGGCCGGAGAAGGTCAGTTCGCCGCGGCTGTTTACCCAGCCTTCGGTGGCGATGGCCTTTGTTTCGGTGTTTTTGGTAACGGTGTTGATCTTTTCATAGGTGATGGTAGTGCTGTCGTAAAGGGCGGAGGTGTCCGCTTCGTCGCCGGAGGTTACGGGCGGCGTTTGGGTGTAGGTGCCGTCTTTTAAGCGGTAAAAAGAGCCGCTTTCGCTTTGACGGAAGATTTCGCCGTTTACCAAAACCACGTTAATGGATGTGCCCTTGAGCTCAAACTTTGCGCCGGTAAGGATTTTGCCTTCGGGCGAATTGTCGATCTTTGTCAGCCGAACCCCTGCAACGTAGGTGACGGTGCGGCTTTCGGGCGTCTGGCCGACGGGGCTGTTCGGCGTGGGAAGGTCCGGGTTTTCCGGGGTGCCGCTGTCGGTAACGTTGGGGTTGTTGGAATAGGTAAGAGAGGCGGTATTTGGGTTGCCGAGGTTGCCGAACACGGCGTTTTGGTTGATGGTGGCAGAATAGCAAAGGGTAATGTCCTGCCCGGCGTTTTGTTTGTATTGGATAAAATTACGGAAAACGATGGAAATTTCCGTGCTGCCATCCTGCGCCCGGCTGTGCGTTACGGTATACGCATCGGAAGAAAGCGCGGTTTGGCCGAGGGTGATTTTCACATCTTCATTGAACGTGAGCCCTTTTGAAAGCGTGTCGCGGACGACAAAATAATATTTTTCATAGCCCGTCATCTGCGGCACGGTGCTGTGCAAAACAAACGGCACGGTATCGCCCACGCTGCCCTGGTTTTTGGCGGGGTCTTTTTCGTCATACACGCCTGCTGCGGTGCCCTGGTCTATCTTTTTATCCAGGCTGGGCGCGTCTGCCTTTACGTTGATTTCGGCGGCAGGGTCTGTGGTGGTAAGCGAGCAGGCCGCCGTGATCGTCTGCCCTTCGGGCGCAGTGGCGGTGCCAAAGACAAGATAATACCCGGGCGATGACAGGCGGATGACGGCCGTTTCCCCGGAAGCTTTGGCCGTGCCGGAAGGCTGGATGTTTTGCGCGTTGATATAGGCAAGCGCGGCTTTGGCCACGGCGTTCATCGTTTCGCTGTCGGTTTGCTGATGGGATAAATAGTCGATCAGCGCTTCGCCGCTGTATACGGTGCCGCCTGCGGTATAGGAAAATCCTTCAAATTCCTTTGTTACGGTATACGCATAGGAGGATTTATCCTGCCCGTAGGTTACGCCAAACAGCCGGTAGGCCGTGTAGGTGTTCTGACCTATGGAAACGGCGGGGTTGTTGTTTTTCACGGTGATGGTGTAGTTTTCCGCGGCCAGCGCCGGGGCGGCCAGGGCAAACACCATCAGCAGCGCCAGCAAAAAGCAGGCCGGTTTTTTTGTGCGTTTCATGGGTTTATGGTCCTTTCTTTTAAAAATTTTCATAGAAGGGGTTCAAACACGGCTTACGGGCGCGCATCCCCCCTTTTGCGCGGTTTTGAAACGGCCCAAAGGCCCGCGGCCAAAAAGACCGTAAGCGCGCCCAGGGCAGTGTATACGCCGGTGCCTGGGCCGCCGGTTTCGGGCAGCACGGCATACAGGCGTTGGTTTGTAAAGCGGACGGCGGGCTCGCCGGATAGATCTGTAAGCGCTTTGCCGTCTTTCCAAACGGCGGAAACGCGAGCCAAAAGCGCGTCGTTTTCATATGCTACGGTAATTTCCACGATATAGACGGCGGGGTCGTATTTGGTTTCGGCATCGTCTTGGACGATATGCTCCGAAATTTTGTAATAGAAAACGCCGGGCAAAGAGGACAGCTCTTTTTTGGGATAAAAGAGAGTAAACGCGCTGTTTACAGGATCGTCTATAATCTCGATCGGCAGCGTGGCGGTGTAGCCGGAAGGGGCGGGCGTTTGGCCGGTCCTGTCTGAAACCTGCTGTAAAGACAGCGTGTAGGCGTGTTTATGGCCGTCCGGCGAAAGCAGCACTTTGCGCACCGGGATGGCAACGGAGGCGCCCTCTTCGCCGTTATCCACCAAAACGGCCACGCTTTCGGCCAGCCCCAGCGTGCCGGACACGGGGCCTTTAGCCTTTTCGCCGTTTACGGTATAGGAAACGACATACCCTTCGGCGGAAGCTGCGGTTTCCTCCACGGTGTAGTGCGTGCCGGCCAAAAGATTGGAAAACACCGCTGTTTCCCCCGGGGCCAGGAGAATTAGGCCCTCCGTTTCGGTGTGGCGGGTTTGGCCGTTTACGGTGTAGGGCGTGTTTTTAGGCAGCGGCGCGCCGTCTAAAGAGACGGCAAACGCAAACGCATCTTTGGCGGGCGCTGTGTGCGCGGAATAGGTTTTGCCGATGGAAAGGGAGGAAAGCTTTTGGCTGTCCGCCCGGTTTTCAAACAAAAAGGCGGTGGCGCCGTCCGCCATGTCTTGAACGGGGCTGTTTACGCCGGTGAAGCGGGCGGTGCCGACGGTGACGTCGTAGCCGGTGGTTTGCACTTCGCCGCTGACGGTGATGGAGCCATACTGGGCAAAGAAATCGGGATCTAGCAATTCGCGGACAAAATATTTCCCGGCGTTTTCCGGAATGCCGGAAAACTGCGCGGTTTGCCCGGCCTTTAGGGTAAAGACGCCGTTTGCGTCGGTTTTGCCCTGGCCCAGCGTTTCGCCCGCGTCGTTTAATAGTTTGTACGGTGTATCCGCGCCGATAAACAGCGTTTTGCCGTCTTCGCACAGCGCCTGAAATCTGAAATCCGGGTTGCCCAAAAGGGCGGAGGCGGTATCGTCTGCCGTAAGCTTTTTGGTAACGGACAGCGTGTTTTTCTTCAACAGCGGGAAATTGAAATTCATCCGGCACACGCCGGAGCCCGCGCCGCGCTCCATATAGTAAAAATGGAACGAATGGGTGGAATAATCCTTTAAGCGGCCGTTTTGGTCCACCGAAAGCCCCAGGCGACGAAAGCTGGTTTGTTCGGTATAGCCGCCCACTTCGCCGGTGGCCACGTTTAACGATTGGGTGTAGATTTTGCCGGTGGTAAAGTCTATCTTGCCGCCCACATGGCGGTGGATGCCGGAAAGGTCCAGCGCCAGTTTGCCGTCTATATACACCCAGACATCGTCATCCCCGTAAAACTCAAAGACCATGGGGTGTTTGCCGTCTTTGCCGGTAAGGCCCTGTTTTGGCTGCATGAAATTCATCTTCATTTCCATGCCGAAATAAAAATCGGTAGGGTCGTCAAAATCCAGAGAATAGAGGTTTTGCAACAGGGCGGACTGTGTATGGAAATCAAACGTCTGCCCGGTCTTTTTGCCGGGGCCGTAGGGGTGGGTGTTAAAATATTCGTTCATGGCGTCGGCAGAGGACCAGCCGGCGGGGTATTTAGCGTCCATCTTGGCGATCCAGGCGGTTAGGGAACTTGACAGCGTTTGATACGCTTTTCCCCGGCCGTTGTTGTATTTTTGCAAAGCCGTGGCGGCGATGGACTGAAGATACGCCCTGTCTATTTTTGAAACCTGCGCGCTTTGGTGCACAATATCGTTGAACGGCAGAAAATTGCCAAACGGATACCAGAGAAAATTCGCCGTTAAAATCTGGCGGTATAGGGTAAAGGTGTCGTCTGTTTTGTTAAACTGCGCATGGTTTTCCCGGCTGTTAAAGGTATAGGCGCCGGTGTCCTCATGGTAGCGAAACAGGCCGTTGATGCTCTGCGTGTTTTGCTTTTGCGCGCAGTCGCTGTTTTTCCAAAGATAATCCAGCTTGATGCCGTTGGATAAAACGGGGTAGCCGTCTTGGGAGAGGGTGGGCTGCATGGCGCCCGCGATCGGGCTGTTGGCAAGGCCGGCACCGGCGTCCACGGTGGCGTTGATGTTGCCGCCGTCTTTTTTGGTAACGGGGTATTGCCCGGCCGATAGGTCTTTTGTGATGTTGTTGCCAAAGTTGCTGTCGTAGGTGTTGTTTACGGTAATTTGGCCGTTATCCTGCTGAAAGCCGGGGTAGTTATGGTCTCGGTTATAGCGGGCGTTTACCTTTTCGTTATAGTCGTACAGGTTTACTTCAATTAAAGACCGCGTGTCCGCGCCGGGGACGACGGTAAGCGAGCGGCTGTTGTCCTTTTCGGCTTTTACCGGGGCGGCGATTGAAAAACTGACGCTGCCAAGGCCGTTTGCGCTTGAGGCTTTGGCGGTATAGTCAAAATCCGCCGTAACATAATTTCCTACCGAAACGGACACGGCCTGGCGGGTGAGCAGCACAAAGCCGTTTTGCGGAATGCGGATGTCCTTTTTGGGCGTTTGGTCGGTATGAAGGGCGGAAACTTGCAGCGTGCCGTTTTTGTTTTCCACGACGATGGCCTGCCAATAGGTATAGGACATGCTGCCGTTTAGCGCGCTGCCCACCGTAACGCCGCTTTTTCCGCTGTATGCCAGCGCGGTTTCCGAAAGGGTATATTGGTTTACCTGATACACCGTAAGCTTTGCGGAGACGGCCTGCGTGTTTACCGGGCAGAGATACAGCAAAGGCAAGAGCTTTTCGCCGTTTGAAACCTTGCTTTGCAGCGCTTTGCCCAAATCTTCATAATACGAATAGACAAGCGACACCCGGGCGGACAGCGTGCGCCGATACGCCGCCTGCTTTTCTGCGGACAGGGCAGACAGGGCGGCTTCCGCCTCTTCTTCGGCGGGCAGGCTGTCTATCAAAGCGGTGACGGTTTCCACGCGCGCGCCATCGTCGTTTTGCACCGTGGCTGCGGCGCTGCCGCTCAAACGCGCATCTAAATACGGACAGGCAAGCGCGCCGGTTTGGCGTTTACAGGCGCTTGTGTGGACATGCGCGCCGACGCTGCCGTTGTTTTCCGCAACAGCAGGGGAAAACGCCGCGGAACACAGCACCGCGGCCAGCAGGACAATCAGCGCCGCCCGCCAACGCCGTTTTGAGCGGCGGGCAGGGGCCATGGTTTTATATTTTGGCAAAAACCCGGGTTTCATCGGTCATACGCCTCCTATGGGATGATGCCGCGCCGGAAATGCTCCGGCTGCGAGACAGGCTTTACAAGAAAGCCGTAAGGGCTGTAAAACGCCGCACAGGGCGGACGTATGCTAGCTTATGCAAAAAGCAAAAGCGCCATGCAGCAAACGCCTGCTGCCGCCCTTTGGTGCGAGCAGTGTAAAATAACAAACGGAGGCTTGGCAAACGGCGAAGGCCGTATTTTGCAAAACCGCGGCCGCAAAACAACGGAAAAATAGGGTAAACCCCTAAAAATCGCGCGTGTATTGCACGGGAAATGACAAAGAGCAAGGGCGGCGCTGTCGATTTTTGGAAAATGGGGGCGAATATGTACTATGTTTGGCGAAGGCTGTCTTGTTTTGTAGAAAGCAGGCGGCACGGCAAAAATGGGCCTGAAAACGGCCCTGAAAGCGGGAGAAAAAATAAAGCCGCCCGGCCTGAAAATAGGGCGGCGCGGGGGCAAGAGGCAAAGGGGAAAGGGCAGGGGTTTGCATGGGGAGAGGCAAGCATTTTAGGTGGGCCAATGCGGTTTTATTAGGATGCGTTCTGCGGCTGTGTATGCCGTTTTGCGCGGGAGAAAGAGGCGGAGGGCGTTTTCCCACGCAGGAAAAACAACGGCTTACGGCGTGAAATGAGACAGGAGAATTTTGCAAGGCTGCCCGATGGGCAACAGGAGGAGAATGAGAGAAACGGTGAGCGGGTTGGTAGGCAAAGGGGATTTTACAAGGCCACCCGATGGACAGCAGATGGGAATGCGAAAACCGGCGGGCGGAATGCAGGCGGGGATGAGAGAAACGGTGAGAAAAACGGCAGGGAGCATTTTCCCTGAGCGAAAAGAATACCCGCCGGGCGAGGGGGTTGGAGAAATGCTGGCGGATTTTGCAAGGCGAGGGCGAAACCGTAAGCAAACCGAAACGGCCGAAACAGCCTGCCGGGAGAAAAAGCAGAAGTGAAAAAGAGACGGTTTGCGGCATGAAATGAGACAGGAGAATTTTGCAAGGCTGCCCGATGGGCAACAGGAGGAGAATGAGAGATGTGGCGAGCGGTATTTTTGCAGGGTTTGCGGGCAGAGAAAAAATTTTGCCCGCAACCCTTGCAAAAAATTGCGGTTGGTGCTATACTACAAAAGCTGTTTGAGCCTCCTTAGCTCAGTTGGCTAGAGCACCTGACTCTTAATCAGGGTGTCCAGGGTTCGAGTCCCTGAGGGGGTACCAGAAAAGCACGACGGTTTTATGCTGTCGTGCTTATTTTTTTATCCCGTAAAACCGCGGGCCAAGGCGCTATATAAAATAGCAAGCGCAGACGGCAGGCGGCCTGCAAGCGGGCGGGTTTTGCAAAAGCCGAATCGGTAAACAGCAAACGGCAAACCGCGCTTGCCCGGCGTGCCCGGCAAAGGCACAGCACGGGAAACGGCCTGTTATAAAAGGGATACGGCTTTGCGGCAGGCAAAGCACGGGCAGAGAGGATTTCCCCATGCGGGAGCAAACAACGCAAAAAGCAGTTTACGCAAGGCTGGTTGACAAGCAAGCTTATAAAAGCCGGGGAGGCGATTCTTTAGGCAGGCTGCATTGCCGGGCTGTATACGCGCGTTTGCGGGGCAGAAATGGGCGGAAGTTCCTCATATGAGGGCAAACAACGAGTTTATAGCCAAGGAGAACATCCCATATGGGACGCCCAGGCCGGGCACAGTAGAAACAAACAACAAACGAACCCCCAAAGGGTTTCTTTTTTTATGCCAGAGGTTTTGCTTGTTGCGAAAAGCTGTTGCTTTGGTGCGCAAAAACCGCCTCGGCAAAGAGCTAAGCCCCTATCAGGGGGTCTTATTGGGCGTGATTTTTCCGGCAAAGAACTGGGGTAAAGCGGCGCAAAAAGAGCGGCAGAAAGCCCAACCTGTCCACGGCAGAGTGCCCAAAGCCAACCGCCCGGCAAGCGGCCCTGCGATACTAGGCCTATGCTGCCGAGAAACAGCACTCGGCCCAAACGCAGCCAAGCGCCCCGGGGGGATGAAAACCTGTCAGCGGCAGAGGGTTTGCAAAAGCCGCTGCATTTCCAAAATGCCCTGGCGCTGGGTGGTGATGATGGTATGTAAAAGCGGGTGCAGCGCGGGGCAAACGGGAAAGCGCAGGGCGTTTTCGCTCATACGAACGGCGCCCAGGTGATGCGGAATCATCTCCAGGATAAAGCTTTTGTCCAAATTGTTTTCGGCGGGGGCGCTTTGCATTTGACGCACCATGGCGTCAAACACGGCCTGATAGGCTCGGGTATAGAGGCAAAGATCGCACGGCGCGTTGGTCTTTTCGCTGCACGCGGGCAGTATTTGCTGCATTTGGCGGATGCCCTCGGTTTGGGTTTGCACGATTTCATGGGCGATGCGCTGCAGGGGCAGGCAGGTGGTATATTGCAAAAGATTTTTGCTCATCAAAACGGCGGCGTTGTGATGGGGAATCATGCGCATGATAAAATTATGCGAAATGCTGTCCGTTGTTTTGGCGGAAAGCATCTGTTCGGTCATCTCATCAAAAATTGCATAGTACCGGCAGAGGTATTGCTTGGAAACCTCGCTGAAGGCTGTGGTGTTTTGTGGCATACGGCCCACGCTCCTTTATAGAAAAATCTCTGTATTTATCTATGAAAAACGGCCTATGGAACGTGCGGCTTTTCGGGAAAATTTTTCAAAACACCATACTCAAAAACACCGCAAAAAAATGGATACCTTTTGATACTTTTGCCGCAGTATAATAAAAGCGAATCAAATAGCCCGGCGGTTTTCCGGGAGAAAGGAGCATCATGAACTACATAGCCCAGCTCAACTGCTTTTTTGAGTTTAAACAAACAAACACCCTATCCTCAAACGCACAATCGTTGTATGTAAATCTGCTGCATATCAACAACCGCTGCGGATGGAAACGGCAGTTTACGGTTTCAAACATCACATTGCAAAGCCAGGCATGCTTATCCCGCCAACAGCTGGATAAAGCGCGCAACGAGCTGATCAACCGGGGATTGATCCGATACCAAAAGGGAAACGGAAACCGGCCCGGGCAATATTTGATTGTTCGTTTTGATACACAAACCGATACACAAACGTTGACACAAACGATGCCCAAGCTCATACACACGGCCAACCCCTTTCCTAAACAAAAACAAAACAAAAACCAAACAAAACAAGGGGAGAGAAATAAACAAGAGATTTCCTTTGCCCCGCCGACGCTGGAACAGGTGACGGCCTATTGCACGGAAAAGCACATGGCCTTAGAGCCGGAGCAGTTTTTCTACTACTACGAGGCCTGCGGCTGGAAAGTGGGGCCCAATGACATGGTGGATTGGCAGGCCGCTTTGCAGACCTGGGAAGGCCGGGAAAAGGCCAGACAGGCCCAGGCCCGGCACGCAAACCCGCACCTTTGCTACGAACAGCGAAAGCCGGCAGAGCAGGGAGAATTGAACGGCCTGGTGCAATATTGATGCGTTTTGCCGCATAAACGCCGTAAACCGCCCGGCCCATGCGCCCTTTTGTTGCGGGAAAGCGGCAAAAATGGTATAGTAGCCCTAGCAAAAAAAACGAATGTGCAAAGTAAAATCTATCAGTTTGAGGTGTCGTGTATGAGCGTAGAGCAATTGTACCGGGCATGGGCAGACAGCGTGCAGGAGCCGGATTTAAAACAGGAGCTGGCAGAAATTGCGGGCGATGAAGAACAGATCCGGGCGCGGTTTTATCAGCCGCTGAAATTCGGCACGGCCGGGCTGCGGGCCGAAGTGGGCGCCGGCAGCGCGCGGATGAACGTGTATACCGTGGCCAGGGCCACACAGGGCGTGGCGCAGTATTTAAAAAGCCAGGGGCAGACAAACGGCGTGGCCATTGCGTGCGATTCCAGGCGCAAATCCACCGAGTTTGCCAAGATCGCGGCGTGTGTGTTGGCGCAAAACGGGCTGAAGGCGTATCTGTTTGATCAGATTATGCCGACGCCGGTGCTGTCGTTTACCGTGCGGCATTTGGGGTGTGACGCGGGGATCGTTGTTACCGCCAGCCACAACCCCAAAGAATACAACGGCTATAAGGTATACAACGCCCAGGGCGGGCAGATTACCGATGAAATGGCCGCGGCTATTGCGGCAAAAATGCAGGAGGCAGACGCGCTGACGGTGGAAAAAATGCCGTTTGAACAGGGCGTGGCACAGGGCTTAATTCGCCTGATCGGCGATGATGTATTGTCCGTATATACCGAACAGGTGATGACGCTGAAAGATTCCTGCACCGATAAAGAGCGCGAAAGCCTGCGCGTGGTGTATTCCCCGCTGCACGGCACCGGGGCAAAGCCGGTGCAGATCGTATTGAAAAAAGCCGGGTTTACCGATGTGCGCCCTGTGGAAAAACAGTGCGTGCCGGATACGGAATTTTCCACCCTGCGCTTGCCAAACCCGGAAGAGGTAGACGCGCTGAGCATGGCCATCGCCCAGGCGGAAGAATGCGGGGCGGATCTTGTCATCGCCACCGACCCGGATGCAGACCGGATGGGCACGGCGGTGCGCGATGAAAACGGGCGCTATGTGCCGCTGACCGGCAACCAGATCGGCTGTTTATTGTTGTATAACCGCCTTTTGGATTTGCAGGCGCAAAACAAGCTGACCGCAGACGATTTTGTGGTGAAAAGCATTGTGACCACCCAATTGGCCAAGGCCATTGCGGACGATTTCGGCGTGAAGCTGTATAACGTTTTGACCGGGTTTAAATACATCGGCGAAAAGATAGAGCAATACGACGGCAAAGCGGGGCATTTCCTCTTTGGCTTTGAGGAAAGCTATGGCTTTTTGGCCGGCACGTTTGTGCGCGATAAAGACGCCGTGATCGCCTCTCTTTTGCTGTGCCAGGCGGCGGCCCGGGCCAAGGCGGAGGGCAAAACCCTATTGGCGCAGCTGGATGCGCTGCTGGCCCGTTACGGCGTGCATACCGAGCGGGTGAAAAGCTACACCCTCCAGGGCCTGGAAGGGGCGGAGAAGATTAAAACCATCATGCAGCAGCTGCGGGCAGAGCCGCCCAAGGAAATTGCGGGCCTGAAGGTGCTGGAACAAAAGGACTATGCCCCGGGGATAGACGGTTTCCCCTCTTCGGATGTGCTGTATTACACGCTGGAAAATGACCAATGGGTGTGCGTGCGGCCGTCCGGAACGGAGCCGAAGATCAAGTTTTACGGCGGAGCCAAGGCCGACACCAAGGCCGAGGCGGACGAGATGCTCTCCGGCGTGTTTGCCTGGAGCGACGCAATCGTGGGCGCGTAAAACAACCCGATACGCAAATAGAAAAAAGCCGTGCAAGTGAAAATGCCTGCGCGGCTTTTTTTATCGGCCTTTGGCAGGGGAAACAATCCTGTTGGCCAAAGCATAGGGGGAGAGAACGCAGGCGGCAATGGAACAGGACAAGAAAAATGCAAGCGGCACAGGAGAGAAAGAAGATAAGGGGGAAAGAAAAGCGGGAGATAGGATTGTCCGAAGGGGGACGGCGCCGGGAGGAAATGCGGGCGGCAGCCGGGCGTTGCGCGAAAGAGGACAGGCCTTGCGAGGAGGATGAGAGTGTTGGATTTGCGGCCGCCATCAACGCGCGTATGCGGCAATATGGCAAAAGCGTGACAAAACGGCAACGGCACAAAAAAACGGTTGACTTTTGGGGGAAAGCGGGTAAAATAGTGAAGCAAATGAATAATTACAAAAGTGAATTATATACAAAAGGAGACCAGGAGCATGTCAACAGAAAGGGAAAACGCATTTGCCGTGATACACACCATCCGGCATTTGGATATGTATTTGCGGCCGCGCTGTGTGCCGCAAGCGCTGCGCAGAAACGAGATGATGACGCTGGGCTGTTTGTGCCATGCGTATGAGCAGGGCAAGCCGGAGATGACGCCGTCTGAAATCGGCAAGACGCTGGGCGTGTCCCGCCCGGCGATGACCGCCATATTAAACAGCCTGGAGGAAAAGGGGCTGATCTTGCGCACGATGGACCATTTGGACAAAAGGCGGGTGCTGGTTTCGCTTTCCAATAAAGGGAAGGCGGGGCTGGAAAAGGTGCAGCAAAACACGCTGGAGCGCGTGCTGCCCATTGTGCGCGCGCTGGGAGAAACGGACGCGGCGCAGCTGTTATCGCTGTTGCAGCGGGCGATGCATGTGGCGCATGAAATTTCAAAGCAGGAAGGAGAGCTGCCCTTATGCGAAGAATCGCAAAATATTTAAAGCCGTATCTTTGGCAGATTGCGGCGGTGCTGGCGCTTGTGTTTGTGCAGGCGATGACGGATTTGCAGTTGCCGGATTATATGTCGCAGATTGTAAACCAGGGCGTTTTGGCGGGGGATACCGGCGCAATTTTAGCCACCGGGCTGAAGATGATCGGCATTACGCTGTTGGGCTCGGTATGCACCATCGCGTCCGGGTATCTGGCCAGCCGCGTGGCCACGGCCTATGCGCGGGATTTGCGCGCCGCGGTGTTTGACAGGGTGGAGCAGTTTTCGCTGACGGAATTCAATAAATTTTCCACGGCGTCTTTGATTACGCGCAGCACAAACGATGTGCAGCAGGTGATGATGGTGATGATCATCTTTTTGCGGATGATCGTGATGGCCCCCATCATGGCGGTGGGCGGCATTTTAAAGGCGGTGGAAACCAACCCCTCCATGACGTGGATTGTAGCGGCCGCGGTAGCGTGTTTGTTTGTATTGATGGGGCTGTTGTTTACCCTTGGCATGCCGAAGATGAAGATCATGCAGAAATTGGTAGACCGGTTAAACCTCGTGACCCGCGAAAATCTGACGGGCATGCGGGTCATCCGCGCGTTTAACACGGAGAATTACGAAGAGCAGCGGCTGGATAAAGCCAACCGGGATTTGACGAAAACCAGCTTATTTGTCAACCGGCTGATGACGATTATGCAGCCGATGATGATGCTGTTGATGAACGCCACCACGGTGCTGATCATCTGGGTGGGGGCCAACGCCGTGGGCGCCGGCACCATGCAGGTGGGGGATATGATGGCGTTTATGCAGTATGCCATGCAGATCATGTTTTCGTTTTTGATGGTGTCCATGATCTTTATCATGATTCCGCGGGCCTCGGTGTCTGCCGGGCGCATTGCGGATGTGTTGGAAACCGTGCCCACCATTACAGACCCCAAAACGCCCAAAACTGCCGCGCAGGCAAACGGCCTTGTGGAATTTAAAGACGTAACCTTTGCTTACCCGGGCGCTGAGGCCCCGGCGCTGGAACATATCAGCTTTACCGCCAGGCCCGGGCAAACCACCGCCATCATCGGCAGCACGGGCAGCGGCAAGAGCACGATTGTAAACCTTTTGCCCCGGTTTTACGATGTAACAGGCGGCGATATTCTCATCGACGGCGTATCCGTAAAACAGATGAGCCAGCATGCGCTGCGGGAAAAGATCGGCTTTGTGCCGCAAAAGGGCGTATTGTTTACCGGGACGATTCGTTCCAACATCGCCTACGGCGCACCCGGCATTTCGGAAGAGGAAATTTATAAAGCGGCAGACATTGCCCAGGCCACGGAATTTATCTCAAATTTGCCCGAAGGGCTGGATACCCCCATTGCCCAGGGCGGCACAAACGTTTCCGGCGGGCAAAAGCAGCGCCTTTCTATCGCCAGGGCGCTGGCCAAAAAGCCGGAGATCTATGTGTTTGACGACAGCTTTTCCGCGCTGGATTTTAAAACCGACGCCGCTTTGCGTGCAGCGCTGAAGCAAAACATGGGGCAGGCCACCTGCCTTTTGGTGGCCCAGCGCATTTCCACCGTGGTGGATGCAGAGCAGATCATCGTGCTGGAGGAAGGAAAGATCGCGGGCATCGGCACGCATAAAGAACTGATGCAAACCTGCCAGGTGTATCGCGAAATTGCGCTTTCGCAGCTTTCGGAGGAGGAATTGGCATGAGCGAAAAACAACAGCCGAAGCGCCGCGGCCCGATGGGGGGCGGCCCCGCTGCCATGCGGCCGGCAGAAAAAGCCAAGGACTTTAAAGGCACGTTTAAAAAGCTGATGGCGTATCTAAGGGCCTATTGGCTGCCATTGGTGCTGATGATCGTTTTTGCCGTGGCCAGCACGGTATTTACCATCGTAGGGCCGAAAATTTTGGGCAGCGCCACCAACAAGCTGGTGGAGGGCATTTCAGGGCAGATGATGTATGATAAAATCCAAAGCCAGCTGCCCGAAGGGGTTGTGCTGCCGGAGGGCACCAAGGGCGAAGCGGTGCTTTCCGCCATGCCCGATGAGGCCAAAGAGCAGCTTTCCCAAAGCCAGCTGGAAACCCTTTCGCAGATGGATATTTCAAAGCGCCCGGAGATCGATTTTTCCGGCATTGGGCACATTCTTATCTGGCTGATGGGCCTGTATGCGCTCAGCGCGCTGTTTCAATACATTCAGGGATACATCACCACCGGCATCTCGCAAAAGGTGGCCTACCGGCTGCGGCGGGATATTTCGCAAAAGATCAACCGCATGCCGCTCAAATATTTTGACAGAACCAGCCACGGCGATGTGCTGAGCAGAATTACCAACGATGTGGACACGGTTTCGCAATCGCTGAACCAATCCATTTCGCAATTGGTCTCGGCCGCCACAACGCTGGTGGGCATTTTGGTGATGATGATTAGCATTTCTCTGCCGATGACGCTGGTGGCGCTGTTGGTGCTGCCGCTGTCGCTGCTGGTGGTAAAAAGCGTGGTAAAACGCTCGCAGAAAAACTTTGTGGACCAGCAAAACGCGCTGGGCGCGCTCAACGGCCATGTGGAGGAAATGTACGGCGGGCACCTTGTGATGAAGGCGTTTAACGGCGAAGAAGCGTCGCTGAGTCAATTTAAAAAGGTGAACGACGAACTGTACGAAAACGCGCGCAAGGCCCAGTTTTTGTCCGGGCTGATGATGCCGATTTTGAATTTTATCAGCAACTTGGGCTATGTGGGCGTGTGCGTTTTGGGCGGCTATCTGGCAAACGGAAAGCTGGTGGAAATCGGCGATATTCAGGCGTTTATCCAGTATGTGCGAAACTTTAACCAGCCCATCACCCAGACGGCCAACATGGCAAACCTTTTGCAATCCACCATGGCGGCGGCAGAGCGCGTGTTTGTGTTTTTGGAAGAAGAGGAAGAGGTGCCGGAAAGTAAAACGCCTAAAACGATTGACCATGTGCGCGGCGCTGTGGAATTTGACCATGTGGCCTTTGGCTACCGGGCGGATAAGCAGGTGATCAAAGACTTTACCGCCAACATCCGGCCGGAGCAGAAGGTGGCCATCGTCGGCCCCACGGGCGCGGGCAAAACCACCATGGTAAACCTCTTGATGCGCTTTTACGATGTGGACAGCGGCGCCATCCGCGTGGACGGCGTGGACATAAGGCAAATGCGCCGGGAGGAATTGCGCGCGCTGTTTGGCATGGTATTGCAGGATACCTGGCTGTTTTCCGGCACGATCCGGGAAAACATCGTATACGGCAAGCTGGACGCCACCGAAGAAGAGATGCAAAGCGCGGCCAGGGCGGCGCATGTGGATCATTTCGTGCGCACGCTCTCCGAGGGCTACGATACCGTGCTCAATGAAGATGCCTCCAACATCTCCCAGGGCCAGCGCCAGCTTTTGACCATCGCCCGCGCGCTTTTGGCAGACCCGCCGATCCTCATTTTGGACGAAGCCACAAGCTCGGTAGACACCCGTACGGAGGTGCTCATTCAGCAGGCCATGGACAATCTGATGAAAGGACGCACCAGCTTTATCATCGCGCACCGGCTTTCCACCATCCGCGATGCGGACCTGATTTTGGTCATGAAAGAGGGCAACATCATCGAGCAGGGTACCCACGCGCAGCTGCTTGCGCAAAACGGCTTTTACGCCGAACTGTATAACAGCCAGTTTGCAGACGGGGAAGAATAACGCAATACAAAAAAGCCTTGGCAGTTGGCCATAAAACAGGTTTTGAGAAACAAATACCATGGCAGTTGCCGAGCGAGGGTTGCTGACAAAAGGGGTATGTGCCTTAATGGTACATACCCCTTCGTTTTCGCCGGTTTTAAGGTTGATTTAGACTGTTTTTTTGCCTTCTCACAGCGTTTCAGAGGGTACCTGATAGGGATTTGCCATCCCGTCAGAGAGTTGCGGTATCCTCCGAAAATATCGCAAAACGCTTAGTTTTGGTTCATGCCAAACGGCTCATAGGTCAACAGCTTTTTCTTCCAGAGCGTTTCAGCCTCTATGATCTGATGATCCGGAATCGATTTTGACAAAACTTGCAGCACAGAAAACTGCAAATCATGACTTTGGTTCGCAGACTTCAAATGGCTGATCATGCCCTTGTTATTTCCGTGTCCACCAGTGGACACATAGACGGACCAACGCCCCAGAAGTCCGTCGTAGCCATAGGTTGACCCAACATACCGATCACCGGTCTTGGTATTCACGATCAGATAGACTGCGTTGACAGAAGACATGGCCGCGTGCCACAGTTTATAGTCCATATCATTTTCGATTACTTCTTTCAGCTCATCAAAAGGCAAAATGAGCTGTTCAAAGCCCACAAACGGCTTTTGGTTCTTCGACTCAATCGCTATGATGGGCTTTTCGGTTGTGCCTTTCTGATGCCACATCCGAGCCGCACCACCCCAGTCAATGACCAGCTTCCCTTCGTACTCTTTTAGCAAATCAATACATTCCAAGTTAAAAAAGGCGTTCTCTCCCCGGTATTCCTCTGCTTCACAGTCCGGCAATCCGGCGGGACATACATCCGGTGTATCCGGCACAAAGCCATTGACACGGTAGCAGGAATGCAGTCTTGCGTATGTACCGCCGTCGCTGATAAAAGTGACCCAGTAGGAATATCCTTCGCTGAAACCTGTTTTTTGGTGCTGTGTGTATTCGTACACCATACCAGCCTTGTTACATTCCCTGAATCGTTCTTCAGACAATGCGTGGCGTATCAGCTTGACCTCTTTCGGGTCAAGCCCCACATTCTTCAACACATCGGAAAAGTTTAAAATTGCCATGGTAACTACCCTCTTTCCTTTATTTCTACAGTTTGCAATAATTTTTACCGCTGAAAAGCACATTTTACACTCTTGGAGTATTTTCCCTAGCGCCGGCGTCAACCGTTTGCGGCACTCCTGCTTTAAAATCCTCCGGCACACCATAGATTGCCGCGGCAATTCTGTCTGACTTTTCAAAATGCTTATGCGTGGCCACGGCGCAGGGCTATCCGGGGATACCCCCGCAGCGTTTGCGCATTGCAGGACGTTTCCGGCGGCTGAGCGATTGCCTTGTGCGAATTTTTAACACGCCTCGCTTGACTTTTACCGTGCAATCGCGGGGTGTTTTTTATGTCAATGCCCAGAAATTTCCGGTTTACAAAACAAAAGCCGGGCGCTTGGCGCGGCAGGGATTAAACATGGTTGCTGTCTGCGCTTTTGGCGTAGTGTTTCATAAGGCGCTTTGCGATAAACGCCGGCCAATAGCGGCGGATGATGGCGTAATCCTCTTCAAAGCGGTGCCCGTCATCCAGCTGTTTGGTGGTTTCGCTATCCTGATGAATGCGGTGCATCATCAGCACCTCCGGGATATACACAAACGAGCCCGTCTTTTCCGCCAGGCGGCTCCAGGCGTCCCAATCGAGGTTGCTGCCCATGGTTTCGTCAAAGGTGAAATCCGGAAACGCGGCCATGTGTAAACAGACCGACGGGCAGCAGATCGCGTTGCCCACGCTCAGCGCCCGTTTGCGCATAAATTTGCTGCGCCAAAATAATTTCGGGCGGATAAGCGCGTTGATCTTGCGCTTGATATTCAAGTTGCGCGTGTTTGCATTGGCGGTTTCGCCGCGCAGCTCTGCATAGTCGGTAAAGAAAATCAGCGGGTCTTTGGCCTTTTGGCTGTACGCAATCAGGCGGGCCAAATAATCCGGCTGGTAAAGATCGTCCTGATGCGCGATGGTCACATAGTCTGTTTTTGCGCAGGAAACGGCAAAGTTCCAGTCCCGGCCGATGCCGCTTTTGCGCGGGGAAATGTACAGCGGCACATCAAATTCCTCCGCCACGGCGCGGATATGGTCGTTGGGCGTGGAGGTGGCAATGAAAATGCGCGCCGGCACGCTCTGGTTTTTCAAAGAAAGCAGACAAGCCCGCAAATACGGGCTTTCCTTATAGGCGCACACGGCAAAGGTATGGGAAAATTCAGCCATTGTCCTGCTCCTGTTTTTCATCAAATTCATCAAAGGCGATCTTTTGCGCCAGGTGTTTGTTTTTCTGCTTCAATTCCGAAAGGCGGATAGACAGCAAAAACTGCTTGATGGAAATGGCGCCGATGAAGAACACCACCAAAAAGCTAAACGGCGCTTCGATGCCCAAAAGCTTGGCGCACCAATACGCAAGGCGGGGAAAAACGCTGAGCAGCAGCAAAATGCACGCAAAGATCACCCAGTAAATCGAATCGGCAATCTCCAGTTTGGATTTGCGGATTTTATGCACCACATAAAACAGCACCAGCAGGGAAATGACCAGTAAGATGATTCTTAATTTTAATGTGATCATGCTTTGCTGCCTCCTCGTCCGCGAAACAGGTTGATAAACACCATGGACACCATCATCCGGCACATATAGGAAATGGAGCGGCCAAGGGTTAAATAGCTTGTCCCGGCTTCGCGTTCGCGCATTTCCACCTGCACTTCGGAAATCGTGGCGCCCCGGCGCGCAAAATAGGCCCAGGTGTCCGGCTCTTCGCCGCAGTTTAAATCAAACGCCACCTGCTTCATAATCGTGCGGTTTACCATGCGCATGCCGCTGGTCGGGTCTTTGAGGGTTTTGCCGGTGGTCAGCCGAAACACAAAGCTCAACAGCCGGGAGCCCGCCATGCGCAAGCTGGCCGGTTTTTTCTTTGTGACAAACCGCGAACCCACGACAATATCATAGCCCTGGTCCATCCGTTCCATCATGGCGTGAATATACGCTGCGCAGTGCTGCCCATCGCCGTCAAACTGAAGCGTGCGGCGGTAGCCGTGCAGGTAGGCATATTTGTTGCCCGTTTGGAAAACACCGTCCAGCCCCAAATTTACGGGCAGCGGCATTACCGGCACCCCGTGCGCCCGGCAGACGTCCACCGTATCGTCGGTAGAGCCGTCGTCTATCACGACAAAATCCACCTCCGGGCAATGCGTGCGCAAATCGTTGGCCACCTTTGGAATGTTGTCCCGCTCGTTATGCGCGGGAATAAACACCAGCAGATCCTTTTCCTTCATGCAAACCCTTCCCCCGAGGCATTTTCAGGCCCCGCTCGATTCAATACAAAATTCTATATATTTTACCATATTTCCCGCCGTTTTTCCACTGCTTTGCGGGGCTTATGCGTTGGCTTTGCAGCAAAGGGTTTGAATTTCAATGCACCATGCCGCCGTTTGCGCCAGCATAGCGTCCGGATACGTCCAGCTTTGGCCGGGGGTGTATTGCGCCATGATGCAGTCAAGCGCCGCGCGTTTGTCCGCAAAATCCGTCAGCAGCCGGGCCGTGCCCGTGCCGATGATGCTTTGATAGCGCATGGAATACCCGCACGCCGTCTCGGCCTGTTTTACATTCAGCGCCTTGTCCAATTCAAAGCCCACAACAGGGTCTTTGGATAAAAGCGTCATCTTGCGCCCTTCGGCCGCGCCGTGGAAGTACAATCTGTCCGCTTCGCCGTTTTCGTTATAGTGTACCCCAAAGCTCAGCGGCACAATGTACGGCCCCGTTTCACCGCAAAACGCCACGCGGCACGCCATGCTTTCGGTAAAGATTTCCCGAATACGCGCCGGGTCTGTAATCTGCCTGTCCTTTCGTCTCATCATGGGATCGGCCTCCTTTTTGCGCACTATTATACACTATTTTTTCAACGCGATATAGAGCATTTTGCCCGCGCCGTTTGCAGCGCCTCTGCGAAAAGGTTCCCGCCATGCACCGGAAAAGGCCGCAATGGTTCGGCTTGTCTTTCACCGCCCGTTATCGTCTAGACAACGACGGCTATATGAGGGAAAAGCGCCCTAACAGCCCGCGGCAACGCTGTGATCATCACGCGAGCCGAGCCCCTTGTATCCGTTATCCGGCCCGCCCATGCCGAACAGCACGGGCATAAAAACGCCGGTTTTTTGCTTGCTGATGTCCAAGCCCCTTTGTACAAAGCGGCCCACAGACAAAGTGCGCCGCTTTGCAGACAAGGGGAGATGGCGATGTTTAGTATGGAATCATTTAACGCTCGCCGCATGGCCGCTGCTGCCGATCTTGTAAAAGCCGGGTCAACAATGCCAGGTGTCGCTCTTCATCCAGGAGGATGCGCTGCAAATTTTGCCTGACGGATTCGTCCAAAATGCAGGCAATGCGCCGCCGGTAGCCTTCAATGGCGGCCTTTTCCCCCTGGATATCCTGAAAAAGCAGGTCCGGCACAGAGGTCTGGTAGCAAACGTTTTGCCCGCTCCAAAAATGCCCCATGGTGGGGTTGGTGCGCGCGCGGTATTGCGGATCGCCGCCGAGGGCGTGGATCAGTTTGGCCAAAATCTGCAAATGGTGCATTTCGTCCTGTGCGATGCGCGCCAGCGTTTTGGCCAACGCCGGCTCCGTTTGCGTCAGCACGGATTGATACAGATATTGCGCAATGGCGGTCAATTCGCTTTGCACGCCGGCATAGTCCTCGGCCAACAGGCGGGCGTAGCAGGGGTTTTTCTGCGGATGTATCGGCGGATAGGGAGGCAGCGCCTGTGTAGAGGTCGAATGGTCCATCATTTTTGCTCCTTTCCGGTTTTGGTTTTCTGTATTGCACAAAACTGTGCTATACTAACATTACATTATTCATCTTCCGCGAAAGGGGAAACTGCTCATGGATCTTGGTTTACGGGGAAAAACGGCAATCGTCACCGGCGGCGCGCGCGGCATTGGCGCCGGCATCAGCGAGGTTTTGGCCCAGGAGGGGGCAAACCTGGTCATCAACTACCATTCCGCGCCGGAGGAATGCGAGGCCTTTGCCCGCAAAATGGCGGAGCAATACGGCGTGAAAGCCATCGCCGTGCAGGCGGACATTCGCTATCAGGAGGAGATTGATAAGGTCTTTGCCGCCGCGATCGACGCGTTTGGCGGCGTGGATTTGTTGGTAAACAACGCCGGGGTGATGGGCAAAGTGCCGGTGGAGGATATGCCCAAAAGCGAATGGGACAGGTTTATCGATACCAACCTTTCCGCACTGTTTTTAACCGGGCAGACCTTTGTGCGCCATTGCTTGAGGGAGAAAAAGGGCGGCCGCTGCGTCAACGTTTTGAGCAAATCCGCCGTTTCCACCAACAGCACCGGCAATGTGCACTATATGGCCAGCAAGGGCGGCGGGCTGATGCTCACCAAAGGCTTTGCCAACGAAGTGACCAAATACGGCATTTATTTTAACGCCATCCTGCCCGGCTACGTCATCTCCCACGGCACGGATTTTGACAAGGGCACCGAAGAGGCGGAGAAAAAGCGCCTGCTCATCCCGACGCAAAAATACGGCACCCCCATTGAAATGGGCTATGTAACGGCGTTTTTGCTCTCGGATAAAGCATCGCAGATGGCAGGCTCCATTGTGGACTGTACCGGCGGCTTGCTGCTGTAATCCAAAACCGCCGTACACATAAATAGACAGACACCCGGCCTTTGGGTGTCTGTTTTTTATGCGCAAAACCCGGGTAAAACAGGCGGCTGTATCATTGCGCAACGGTAAAACAATCTTTTTGGGCAACCGGTAAGCAGGGAAGCGGCGCAAAATCTCTTTGCCGCAGGGGTATGCCCAGGTTTTTTCGCCGCGAATCTGTTGATATAAGCATTGTCTGCCGTTGTGTTTTCTACGCAGCCGCTTGTATGTTGCCTGCTTGCCTCGGGGCGGCCTTTCGCATCCATTACACATTAACACCGGCCGGGTTTTCCGGTGCGCAAGCTGATCGTAGCAGGGCTGCTGAATCGCACGCCTTTGTAGGCCCCTGCCGCGCTTGCGCCTTTCTTTTTACGCATAACAAAAGCGGCACAGCCGATGCTATGCCGCTTGGTTGGTTTGTTGTAAGGTTATGCGTCTACGCTGTGGCAGGTGATCTTGGAATGAATCTCTTCCACCAGTGCTTTGGGCGGAATCTCCGTGCCGTCGGTAGAGGCCATGGCGGAACCAAACGCCGCGCCCATGCAGATGGCCTTTTCAAACGGTTCGCCGGAGGATAGCGCCATCAGCGTGCCGGCCACAACGCTGTCGCCGGCGCCCACGGTGGAGCGCACCGCAATTTTCGGCACTTCCACTTTGTACGCCTTGTCCGCGCTGATGCCGAGCAGCCCATCGCCGCCCATGGAAATCACAACGTATTCCACGCCTTTGGCCACCACTTCACGCGCCGCTTGAATCAGCGCCTTGTCGGTTTCGAGCGGGCGGCCAAGCATTTTGGAAAATTCCAATTCATTGGGCTTAATGAGCGTAGGCCCTAAAGCAATCACTTCTTCCAGCGTCAGAGATTCGGAATCCACTACCACTTTTGCGCCGGCCGCTTTCGCGCGGGACAAAAGGTCTATCGTGGTCTTGCCGTCTATGCCGGGCGGGTTTTTGCCTGCCAGCACGATAAAGCCGCCTTGCTTGGCCTGTTCGGTCAGCGCTTTTTCAAACGCCTCGCATTCGGCCGGGGAAATTTCGGGGCCTGCCTCGTTGATCTTGATGGTCTTTTTGCCCTCTTCCACAAACACCGTCATATTTTGCCGGGTTTCGCCCTGGATGGGGGTCAAATTATGGCGAACGCCGGCCTCATCCAAAAGGGAAGAGAGCCGGGCGCCGTTGTCGCCCCCGCAAAAGCCCATGGCCAAAGTGGGGCAGCCCATCATCGTAAGAAAACGGGAAATATTGATTCCTTTGCCGCCTGCGTCGATTTTCTTGCCTTGCAGGCGGTTGATCTCCTCTTCATCAAACGTGTCCAAAAACCAGGTCGCGTCGATGGCGGGGTTCAGTGTAATGGTTGTAATCATGTAAAACTCCTGCTCTAAGCGTTTTTTAGAATACGCGGCGGGCAGAGCGCAAAGCGCCTTTCCAGTAGGTGGTGTTGATGCTGCTGATAATTACCTTGCCCTGGCCGGAGGAAGCATGAATCATCTTGCCGCCGCCGATGTAGATGCCGGTGTGGGTAATGCGCGTGCTGCCGCTGCCGCTGCTGAAGAACAGCAGGTCGCCGGCTTTCAGGCTGGAGGTGCTCACGCTGGACCAGCGGGAGCTGTTGGCATAGCCCTGCGCGCTCAAGCGGCCGGTGGAAACGCCGGCTTTCCGCAGGCAGTAGTATACAAAACCGGAGCAGTCAAACGAGTTCGGGCCTTCTGCGCCGCGCACATAGCGTTTGCCCTGCTGTGCATACGCCACTTTCAAAAAGCCGGAAACATTGGAGGACACTTTGTCGTCGTCCTTATCGTTTGTGGTGGGCTTTTGTGTGGTCGTGGGTTTCTTGGTAGCTTTCGGCGTTTTGGTCGGCTTAGTGGTCTTCGTCGGCTTTTTGGTGGCCTCAGGCTTTTTGGTGGGCGCCGGGGTTGCCTTTTTCACGCCTTCTACGGCATCGTCGGAATACAGGCATTCGCGAGTGCGGGTGCCGATCACGCCATCTACCGTCAGTTTATTGGCTTTCTGGAAGGCTTTTACGGCCGAGGTGGTGCCGCTGCCGTACAGGCCGGTAATCTTGCCGTCAAAATAGTTCAGCTCTTTCAACCGGCGCTGTGCGCTGGAAACGTCAGAGCCGCTGTCTCCCGGGAAGATGGTGTATTTTTTCGCATCGCCGGAGAACAGAAGCTTCAAGGTGTCTTCGCCGGCAATGCCGTCGATTTTCATCTTGTGTGTACGTTGGAAAAACTGAATGGCTTCTTTGGTGATAGAGCCGTAGAACCCTGTCGGTTCGTCGCCATCCATATAGTTTAGATCCATCAAACGCTGCTGCAAGATCTTAACCTCGGCGCTCGTGGTGCCCGGGGTCAACACGTTGCTTTGGATCTTGGTCGTGGCTTCCTCGGCTTTGTCCGCATCGTCGGTAGCGGGGGTCGGTTCCGGTTCTGCGGTAGCAGCGGGCTCTGCGGTCTGCGCAGGTTCGGCTGTGGGCTCTGCCGTGGCGGCAGGTTCGGCCGTCACAGGCACATCGCTGCCGTCGTTGCCGATGGTCACATCCTCTTCCACTTCGCCGCCGGTGGTCATAGAGTTTGTTATGCTTTGAATGATGGCGGTCTGAATCTGAACGGAAAACGGGTTGTTGTTTTCCGTAGGCGCAGCCGCTGCAAATTCAAGTACGGGCATTACGGTCATCGATAAGGCCAAAAGCCCCATACCAAAAGATCGAAAACGTTTCATTGGTACTCCCTTTCTTCTCTTCAGGTTTTTAACACAAGCTATTATACTATATATTGTGTCAATTGGAACACCAAATTTTAAAAATTTAGCGTTCCAAACCCCTTATTTATTACGATTGTATTACAAAATTGAGAATAAAGCAACCCTAAATTCTTTTTTTCTCTTTGTTTCGCCCCTATATCCGCTTTGTCTTCTATGCTATAATACATCTATATATTGAAGGGAGGCGGATACAATGGCGACGATTTTATGCTCCGGCGGGGCCGGCTATATCGGTACGCATACTTGTATCTCTTTATTGGCCGCCGGGCATAAAGTGATTGTGGCGGATGATCTTTCCAACAGCAATCAAACCGCGCTGAAACGGGTGGAACACATCACCGGCTGCGAAATTCCGTTTTATCAAATGGATATCAAAGACGAAAGGGCATTGGCCGTGCTCTTTGCCCGGCACAAGATAGACGCCGTGATTCATTGGGCCGGGTTTAAGGCCGTGGGCGAATCGGTGCAAAAGCCGCTGGCCTATTATCAAAACAACCTGGGGTGCACGCTGAGCTTGTTAAAGGTGATGGAGGAATTCGGCACCAAGGCGTTTGTGTTTTCCTCTTCCGCCACCGTGTACGACACCACGCGCGCAAAAATGCCGCTGTGTGAAACTGCGCCTTTGGCCTGCACGAATCCATACGGGTGGACAAAGCTCATGGGCGAACAGATCTTGCAGGACGTTGCTGTGGCAGATCCTTCCGTGTCTTTGGTGCTGCTGCGCTATTTTAACCCCGTGGGCGCGCATGAAAGCGGCCTGATCGGCGAAGACCCGGAGGGCATTCCCAACAACCTCATGCCGTATATTTCCCAGGTGGCGGTGGGCAAACGGGAAAAGCTCTCCGTCTTTGGGCACGATTATCCCACGCCGGACGGCACCTGCATCCGCGATTTTATCCATGTGATGGATCTGGCCGAGGCGCATGTGGCGGCGGTGGATTATGCGCTGAGAAATAAGGGCGTGGAGGTGTTTAACATCGGCACCGGCCACGGCGTTTCCGTGCTGGAATTGGTAAACGCCTTTATAGACGCCACCGGACAAAACATCCCCTACGAATTTGCGCCCCGCCGCGCAGGCGATGTGCCGGTTTGCTATGCCGATGCCGAAAAGGCCCGGCGCGAACTGGGCTTTGCCACCAAAAGAACCATTCGCCAGTGCTGTGTAGACAGCTTCCGCTGGCAAACGAAAAACCCGCAGGGCTATCGGAGCACAACGGAAGAAACAGAATAAAGGAGGCCGCTTATGACGATCAGACGGATCCGCCCGGAAGAATATGCCGAGGCAGACAACATCAAGCGCGTGGCGTTTTTGCGCACCGTGCGCGAAGAACAAAAAAACGACGCCGATGCGCCGGAGGAAATCTACCATTCTTTATGGGCCTATTTTGATGAAAACAATAAGATGACCGCCCGCGTGCGCGACATTGCTTACACCATGTTTTTCGATGGGCACGCGGTGGGCATGTGCGGCATTTCCGCCGTTTCCTCCCTCCCGGAAGCCCGGGGCAAAGGCCGCGTGCGGGAGATTTTGCGGGCCATTTTGTCCGAAAGCAGGGAACAGGGCAAGGTGTTTTCCGTATTAAGCCCGTTTTCCCAGCCGTATTATCAGCAGTTTGGCTATGCCAAGGCAAACCGCGTTTGCCGCCATACCGTAGCGCTGGAGCAGCTGATGCCCTATGCCAAAGCGCCGTTTTGCGCCCGCCTGCACCAGCTTGAAGACGGCGTGGACGCCTTTGACGCCGTGCACAACGCCGCTTCCCGCCGGTATAACATGGCGCTGATGCGTACGCCGCGCCAATGGAAAAAGATGATGGGCGGCGATCCGTATATCCATAAAGATTATCGCTATGTGTTTTACGATGCGCAGGACAAGCCCGTAGGCTACCTCATCTTCAGTCCCAATGGCGGAGAGCCCCTCGACATTACCGTAACGGACCTGGATTATCTGGATCAAAATGCGCTGTTTGGCATGCTGTCGTTTCTCTCCGGCCTGCGCGCGCAGGTGCGCAACGTCACGCTGAAAATGCCGGCCGAGGCCAAGTTTCATCTCTATCTGCCCAATTCTGATTTGGCAAAGGCAGAGATGATCACCCACGATATGGCGCGCGTGCTGCATGTGGAAAAGGCGCTGTCGCTTTGTAAAATGCCGCAGGAAAAAGGCGCGTTTACCATCGCCGTTCGTGATGAATTTCTCACGGAAAACAGCGGCGTATACCGCGTGGCATACCAAGACGGCCGAGCTGTTTCGGTGGAAAAAACGCAGGAAAAAGCTGATTTGTCCCTCGATATTGCGGATTTTACCCAGCTGGTGTTGGGCGTATTGCCGCTGCCCTGTATGCTGTATCGGCCGACGGTAACGCTGCACGCGCCGGAAAAACTCTCTCAATTTCAAGTCGTTTTCCCGGAAAAAGCCGTGTATATGGCAGATCATTTTTAATCCGTTCAAACGAAGAAAAGGCCGCAGCCGCGGCCATACCAACTGAAATTCTTTCGGCACAATCTCTTTGTGAGGTTGTGCCTTTTTCATCTTTTGGCAAACCGCAGAGCGGAGACTTGCGCTGCCCTGTTTTATAGAAAAAACGCCGCCCGCAAAACAGGCCGGGGCACAGGCACACACGCCCAAGTTCAATACATCGTGCCCACGGCTGCTTTTTTCGCGCTGCCAAACCCCTTAGTGCACCCCCATGGCCCTTTTTTGGCAACGGCGCATCCATACAAGAGGCTTGTTCCCATCATTTCTTTTTGCAGGAAGAGAGGCAGCCTTTGGCAAACCGCGGCGCTTTTGCTCCAAAGCCCGTTGACCTATGGACAAAAAGCCTGTCGCGTTCTGCCGCAGATCATTGGCGCATATGCTGTGCCGGAAAAACACGCCGCCGCATCGGCGCTTATCCCGCCGGGCCATCGTTTTTCCACACGTCTCCTAGGGAAAGCCTCTGTTTCATCCTTTTGCATTGCCTTGCAAAGCGTCTGTTCAGATATGCCGCGCCAAATCACCGCGCCGACGTCCTTATTTTACGAAGCGGTTTTTTGTAAGAGAAAAACACTGTTGTTGTCCGGGCGCCCGCAGAAGGCAGGCGCCGGTTCCGTCCGTCTTGCCTGTCCAAATTCGGCGTGCTAAATTTCCTCCGTAGTTTATAGCACACTTTCCGCCCTGCTATACCAAACAAAAAAGGCCCTGCGTTTTGCAGAGCCTCTGTTTGCGTTTGCCGCGGGGCGCCGTTATTACGGCTGCGGCACCATCGGGCGGATATACAGCCGCTGCGAGGGCGTGCCGGTGGGGCGGCCTTCGCTGTCCACCGGCCGAATGTAATATTGCACGGGCTGTTCCATCGGCGCTGTGCGGTCGATATAGGAAATCTGCATGGCGTAGGAAAGGGTATCCAGCACGGTTTCGGTTTGCCCGGTTTGGCGGATCACCTGATAGCGGGCAATGGCGCTGCTGGGCAAAAAGGTCAATACCGGCTTGCCTTCGGCGTTGCAGGATACGGAAAATTGCAGCACGGCCGCGCCGTAGGTGGTCTGCTTCATGGCCGCTGCCTGCTTTTGGGCGATGTATTCGCTGTAAACATCCTTTTCGTCCGGGCTGTTGGCTAGCACCGTTTCGCCCTTGTTTAGCGCGGATTTTACAAAATTCACCTTTTCCACCGTTGGCGGCTGGGCAAACCACGGCCCTGTCTGCCCGTCATAATAGGCGGCATACAGCGCCTGCAGCAGCTTTGCCGGATAGCTGCCGCCCGTAGCGGAGGCGGGCAGGCAATGCGCTTTGTCCGTTTCGTCATACCCCATCCAAACCACGGCGGCAAAATCCGGATTATACGCCGCACACCAGATGTCACGGTTGCCCACGCCTTCATAGTCGTTGGTGCCGGTTTTCCCGGCCAGCGGCACATGGGGCACAGCCAGCTTTTTGCCCGTTCCTTCCTCCACGGTGCTGCGCAAAATATCGCTTAAAATAAAGCTGTTGTCTTCGCTCATGGCGCGGGTACCGGTTTCTTCGGTCTGGTATAAAAGGGTTCCCGCGCTGTTTTCTATGCGCAAAACGGTGTGCGGCGCATGGTACATCCCGCCGTCGGCCACCATGGCATACCCGCTTGCAATTTCCAACGGCGAAAACCCGCTTTTCAGCCCGCCCAGCGCCATGCTCAGCCCCGCGTCGCTGTCGGTAAGCGGCAGGCCCGCCTTTTGCGCAAACGCCTGCACCGTTTCAACGCCCAGCGTGTTTACAATGCTGACCGCCGGCACATTCAACGATTTTGCCACCGCCGTGCGCAGCGTCACTTTGCCGTAATATTTATTGCCAAAGTTTTTTGGTTTATAGCCGTCAAAGTCCATGGGCTCGTCGTTTAACACGCTGGCCGCGGTATACAGCCCGCTTTCCAGCGCCGGGGCGTAGACGATCAGCGGCTTTGTCACGCTGCCCGGCTGCCTGCGCACGTTGGCCGCCCGGTTCAGCCCGCGCTGCACTTCATATTTGCGCCCGCCCACCATCGCGCAGATTTGCCCTGTGCCGGGGCGCACCACGCACAGCGCCGCCTGGGGCAGGGTGCCGTCTTTTGCGGCTTTGGGAAAGTTTGCCTCTTCGGAAAACAGCGCCTCCGCGGTGGATTGCAGCTTGCTGTCCATCGCCGTATAAATGCGGTAGCCGCCCTTGTGCAAATCATCATACGAAATGCCGAGCTTTTCCGCCGCTTCCTCCAGGCTTTGGTCCACATACCAGCCGTAGGCGTTTGTCTGCTGCGCCATATGCAGGGTGAGCGGCTGCGCTTTGGCATTTGCCGCCTGCTCGGCTGTAATATAGCCGTATTTTTCCATCTGCGAAAGCACGAGGTTTCTGCGCTTTAGCGCGTTTTCCGGCTTTCGGTGCGGGGCATAGTTGGCGGAGGATTTTAAAATCCCGGCCAGCAGCGCGCATTGATCCAGCGATAAGGCCCGGGCGGAAACGCCGAAATACGTCTGCGCCGCGGCCTCAATGCCGTAAGCGCCCGCGCCGAAATAGTTATAGTTTAAATACATTTCCAAAATCTCGTCTTTGGTGTAGCGCCGTTCCAATTCAATGGACAACAGCGCCTCTTCAATTTTGCGGGAAAAGGTCTTTTCCCGGCTCAGCATGCTGTTTTTGATCAGCTGCTGGGTCAGCGTGGAGGCCCCCTGGTCCAGCGAGCCTGCCTTTAAATCCTGCCAAAGCGCGCCGAAGATGCGCTTGACGTCCACCCCGTTATGCGAATAAAACCGCACGTCCTCCGCGGCGATGACGGCGTTTTTCATATTCTCCGGAATCTGATCCAGCGAAAGCCACACGCGGTCCTCCGTGCCGTGTATGTTGGCCGCCACATTGCCGTCTTTGTCGTATACCAGGGTGGATTGCGCCACGCCGTAAATCTTTTGCGGATCTAGCTTGGAAGCGATGTCCAAACTGCAAAGATACGACGCTGCAAACGCGCCTGTGCACAACAGCGCGATCAGCAAAAACAACAGCACCGTTTTTGTGTGTTGGGATGGGGTGCGCGGTTTTGGCGCACGCGTTTTTTCTCGTTTGTTTGCCATACAACCAGTATGCCCGGGCGGCGGGCTTGTTATAACAGGCCGCAGGCAAAATAAGGCAAATTTGCCAACTTTTTTATTTTATGTATACATTCGACAAAATTGGCAATACTTACAGAAAACAAGACAAATTTCGTCAAAGGGAAACCCATAGGGCAAACAGAAACTATAACGGAAGGAACCTAAAAGGGGGCAAGCAAATGAAAACAACAGCCAAACGGCGGGGCGGGGTTACCGTTGTTCGTTTAATCGGCGAACTGGACCATGCCGCCGCGCCCAAACTGGCCAAAGAACTGGATCAGTATTTGAACAATGCCGAAATCAAGGAATTGCGGCTGGATCTAAAGGATTTGACGATGATGGATTCCAGCGGCATTGGCGTATTGATGGGGCGGTATAAGCGAATGAAAGCAAAAGGTGGGGTTGTCAGCGTATGTCATATGAACAAGAGCATAGAAAAGGTGATGCAGTTGTCCGGCCTGTTTCAAATTTTGAAACGTGCGGATGGGAAACGGGGGCAAGTGGGATGAAAAACAAAATGGAACTGATCTTTGAGGCACAGAGCCAAAACGAAGCGTTTGCCAGGGTAACCGCCGGCGCCTTCTTTTCCCAGCTGAACCCGACGCTGGAAACCATGGCGGATGTGAAAACCGCCGTTTCCGAGGCCGTTACCAACGCCATCGTCCACGGCTATCGGGAAAACGGCGGCCGGGTGAAAATGACCTGCATTTTGCAAAACGACGAGATGACCGTTGTCATCGAAGACAGCGGCGTCGGCATTGCGGATGTGGAAAAGGCGCGCCAGCCCTTTTATACCACCGGCCCCAGAGAAGAGCGCAGCGGCATGGGCTTTGCCGTGATGGAGGCGTTTATGGATTCGCTTACCGTGGAAAGCGCCCCGGGAAAAGGCACGCGCGTTACGATGAAAAAGCGCGCTTTTGGCGCAGATGTTGCGGATGATGACTGACCGGGCAGAAAAAAACCTGGCCCTGCATGAAAAGACCCTATCGCTTCTCCAAAAAGCGCAGGCGGGCGACGAAACCGCGCGCGAGGCGCTGGTGTATGAGCATACCGCGCTTGTCAAAAGCGTGGTCAAGCGCTTTTTGCACCGCGGCTATGAATATGACGATCTGTTTCAGCTGGGGTGCATGGGCCTGGTGAAGGCCATCAACGGCTATCAAACGGCGTATAACGTGCGGTTTTCCACCTATGCCGTGCCGCTGATCATGGGGGAAATCCGCCGCTTTTTGCGGGATGACGGCGCGGTAAAAGTGGCGCGCCCGGTAAAACAGCTATACGCCAAGGCCATCAAATACCGCCGGGAAATTGCGGCCCAAACCGGTCGGGAACCCGGCATTGCCGAAATTGCCGGTGCGCTGGGCTGCACGCCGGAGGATATTTCGCTGGCCATGGAGGCGGCAAGGCAGCCCGCCTCGCTGCAAGCGCCGCTCAACGATGAAAACGGGCGGCCGCTTTCTTTGGAACACTGCCTGGGCGCCTCAGCAAAAGAGGACGAAATGGCCATAGACCGCGTTTTGCTCCGCGAATTGATCTTTCACCTGGCCCCGCGCGAACGGCAGGTCATTCTCCTGCGCTATTTTATGGACAAAACCCAAACCGAGGTGGCGGGCGTGCTGGGCATTTCGCAGGTGCAGGTGTCAAGGTTGGAAAGCAAAATTTTAAAATCCATGCGCCAAACCGCCGAAAACGGATAAAGAACGCAGAATCTCTGCGCTCTTTTTTTATAGCGCAAAAACCTACGGCTTTGCCTTATAGAGAAAATTCCCGCAAAAAACAAACGCAAAACAAAACGCCGCGTATGCTTTTGCCGCTTTTGCGCACACTAACCACAATCCCTCAAAAGGAGGAAACGCAATGAAACAAAAGACAGCCGGGCACAAACGGTTTTGGATTACGGCGGGCGTGGGGCTGATTGTCGTCTGCATCCTGCTGGCCGCCAACCTTTGGCAGCTGAAAAGCGAAAACAGCGTATCCGGCGTCAAACAGGTTTGGAGTGAGCAAGTTGAATTTCGTTAACCATCAACCAAAGAAAAACCCCCTGCCGGAGGCTTTGTATCTGGATGGGGCAAACCGGGAAGAAAACGAAGAGCGCAGAAAAAGCGCCATGCATAAGGAGGAACGGCATTTTGGATTCATTTGATCAGGCGCAAAACAAACGCGCGCGCAGCACGCGCGACAAAACCTATAACGAATATGTAGAGCAGAAAACGCCGCCCACCAACCTTTTCCAGGGCTGTTTTCGTGCGTTTTGGACAGGCGGGCTGATCTGCACGATCGGCCAGGTGCTCATCTGGCTGTTTGAAACCTATTTGGGCGCAGAGTTTGTGCAGGCCGCGGGCTTTGCCTCCATCATTCTCGTCATCATCGCCGCCACATTCACCGGCCTTGGCGTGTATGATGTCATCGGCAAATATGCGGGCGCTGGCTCCGTAGTGCCCATCACGGGCTTTTCCAATTCCATCGTCTCTCCGGCTATGGAATTTAAGCGCGAAGGCATTGTGGGCATCGGGGCCAATCTATTCAAAATCGCAGGCCCTGTGCTTGTCAACGGCATCAGCGCCGCCATCGTCTACGGGTTGATCTTTTATCTGTTAGGGAGGTAACAAATGGGCAAGCGAAACGGACAGACCATGATTTTAGACAGCCGCATTGCGCCCATTGCCGCCGCCAGCATCGCAGGCCCGGCCGAGGCCAGGGGCCAACTGCGCGGCTTGTTTGACCATACCATACAAGACGACCTTTGGGACCAGAAAAGCTGGGAAATGGCAGAGAGCAAACTGTTTTACGAGGCCGTGCGCAAGGCCATTGAAAAAAGCGGCCGGGAAAGCAGCGAGATGGGCTTTTTGCTGGGGGGCGATCTGTTAAATCAGCTCATCGCCGCCACCTTTGCCGCCCGGGAAATCGCTGTGCCCTTTTTGGGGCTCTACGGCGCATGCAGCACCATGGCAGAATCGCTGGTGGTGGGCAGCATGCTGCTGGAAGGCGGGTTTGCAGAGTATCTGGTGTGCTGCGCGTCTTCGCATTTTTCCACGGCCGAGCGGCAATACCGCTTTCCTTTGGAAATGGGCACGCAGAAAACGCCCAGCCAGCAGCGCACCGCCACCGGCGCCGGCGCCACAATCCTTTCCAATTGCGAGGATAAAGGCGTGTTTATCACCCATGTTACGCCGGGCAAAGTGGTGGATTACGGCGTTGCGGACGCCAACAACATGGGCGCCGCCATGGCCCCCGCCGCATACGACACCATCAAAACCCATTTTAAGGACACCCATACCACCGAGGCGGATTTTGACGCCATCTACACCGGCGACCTTGGCAAACTCGGCCTTTCCATCCTGCGGGATATGATGGCAAATGACGGCGCAGAGGACATGACAAAATTTCACGATTGCGGGGCAGAGCTCTATTTTCCCGAACAGGACACCCATATGGGCGGCAGCGGCTGCGGGTGCGCGGCGATTACGCTTTCCGCCAAATTATTGCCAAACCTGTGGGAAGGGCGCTGGCAGCGGCTGCTGTTTGTGCCGACGGGCGCGCTTTTAAGCACCACCAGCGCCATGCAGGGCAATTCCATTCCAGGCATTGCCCATGCCGTGCGCTTTGAAAGGGGGACTGTGCGATGATGTTTGTAAAAGCCTTTGTCATAGGCGGGCTGATCTGCGTAATCGGCCAGGTTCTTCTGGCCAAAACCAAGCTGACCTTTGCCCGCATTTTGGTGATCTATGTGGTGGCGGGCGTGATTCTCTCTGCGCTGGGGCTGTATCAGCCGCTGGTGGATTTTGCCGGCGCAGGCGCCACCGTGCCGCTTACCGGCTTTGGCCATTCGCTGGCCACCGGCACCCGGAAAATGATTTTGGAAAAAGGCTTTGCCGGCGTTTTGGCGGGCGGGGTCACGGCCACGGCCGGCGGCATTGCGGCCGCTGTGTTTTTCGGCTATCTAAATGCTTTAATCTTTAACCCAAAAACAAAAAAATAACCGGACAATCCGCCCTCCGTTGCATCCCCGAACGATGCCGCGGAGGGCTTTTTGCGTAGCTGCAATCACACAAAAGCGCAAAACTGCCGCTGTGTTTTCGCCTAAACGTGGGAGCAGAGCAGTGCTCAAAAGGGAAAAGAGCTGCTTTCAAAAACGTCTGTACAAAGGAGCTCTCCCAATGCAAAACAGCCGACAGGGCAAACGATTGCCGCCGCTGCGCACATCCCATGACAGCAGTGCTTTCCCCCATGCTTTTACGCTCTTTTGCGGAAATAAACCACTGCCGCCTTCAGTCCGGGCATTTATGTTCTTTCGTGAGGAATTTTCCTGCAACTAGCCGCTTCGTTTTTCTGTGTTGGCTTTTGCGTTTTCTCATGAGGACCGTTCTTCCAAACCACCGGTTTTTACTTCGGCCTGTAGTCCCTTGTGAAGCGTAAAGAAGCGGCCCTTTTCTCAAAACCGCCAAAGTGTTTAAAAACGCACGGCCTTTTGCACGAAACCTACGCTGCTTTTCCGCCTTGCTGTTTTTGTTTTGCTGCACGCGTCCCGCGTCCGTAGCGCTTCCGACCGGGCTTTGGCGTTATCATGTGCATAGTCCATGAAAGAGGGAAGCCTGGAATTGTCCAAAGCGCAACCCAAACACCTTGACGTCCTCTGCGAAACGTATGCGCGCCGTATCCATCTTGCCGTTCCGCCCTCCCAAACGCACCGCCACAGCATAAAAATGCCATGCTTTCTTTTTCCAAACACGGGACACGGGGAAGAAAGGTGCTTTTATCGCTTAAATTTGCGCTCTTCAAAAGCATTTTCAACCGGCACGGCAAGTCAATTTTATCCGGCCGATGCGCCGCAAGCTTTGGTTTGCATTTTCGCCTAAAGCCCCGGCCAAATAAAAAAACGGCATAGCCGATATCCCGGTCGGCTATGCCTGTTTTATGTATGTGTGTATGCATTCTCGCGTGCGATCAATCGTCGTCGTCGGTGTCCGGCGTTCTGATGGGAATTCTGGAATAGGAGGGCGAAGGCCGCGTGTCCGGCGAAGCGGAGGGGTCGGCCGACGGCGTAATGCTGGGCGCAATCGTAGCCCCCGGCAGGGTGTGCAGCGGGCAGAACTGGTCCGCGTTGTTTGTGTAGTTAAACGATGCGGCGCTGGTGGTGTGATACCAGCTGAAGCCTGCCAATTCGCATTTGCGCAAAACGGAATCTTCCGGGATAAACACATGCGAGGCGCTGCCGGAGGTAAGCGGGCAATACGGCGTTGCAAATTTGCCGGATTCCGAGCAGATCGGCAGCGACATATGATAGTTGCAGTCCTCCGTGGGCACGGTGCCGGATTTGAACCAATCCGTCACAGGGGTCAGCCCGCCGGCATCGCGTGCGCAGGCATCCGTGGCTTTCATGCCGGAAACCTGGCATACCGTGGCTTTCACAAGGCCGAGAGATTCCGGGCTGTCCGCAATGATGGATTTATTGGCCAGCGCCTTTTGCTGATGAATCGTCGTCATAAATTTGGAGAAAATCGGCGCAGCATAGGTGCCGCCCGCGCCGCCGCGCATCGACTTGTAATCATCATGCCCAATCCAAACCGCCGCGGAATAATACGGGCTTATGCCGGTGAAATAAAACGCCTTGTTTTCATGCGTACCGGTTTTGCCGGCAATGGTCATCCCGCTTACCTTGGCGCGATGGCCTGTGCCGCCCTGCACGGCGTCTGTCAGCATATCTACCAGCATCCATGCCGTGCTCTCCTGATACACCTGCGTGGTCTGCTGCATGGCTTTGCCGTCCAGCACCACGTTGCCCTGGGCATCCACCACCTTGGTATACGCCGTCGGCGAAATGTATACGCCCTTGTTGGCAATCGTGCCGAACATAGACGCCATTTCCACCGTGGAATAGTTCGAAGCGCCCAGCGCAATGCCGGAACCCGTGCGGCGAATGGTGGTGTTTGGCGAATCCACATCCACGCCCATCTTAGCCAGGTAGGAAACGGAATTGTTGATGTTTTCCGTGGGGTCGGGGCCGGAAAGCTCCATCAGCGTCCGGGCTGCGGAAAGGTTCAAAGATTTTTGAATGGCGGTGCGCATGGTCACAGGGCCGTTTACGCCGCCCGCCGTGGGATAGGATTTTTCGCTGCTGGAAGAGGCCCAGCCCGTTACCGGTCCTTTGATGTTTTGTATGATCGTGCCGGCGCCAAGCCCTGTATCCAGCGCCGGACCGTATACCGTAATGGGCTTAATGGAAGAACCGACCGCCATTTTCGCCGTCGCGCGGTTTAGCATTTTTAGGCCCGTGGGCGCCGTCCGACCGCCGACCATGGCTTTCACTTCGCCCGCGTGGTAATCAATCACGGTGGCGGCCGCCTGCGGATAGATGGTCTCCGTGATAGAGCCGTCCGGGTTTGTCGTCCGCTTTACGGAATCGGACGCTTTGGCCATTTTGGGGTAGGAGGTGGAATTATACACCGCGTCCTCCACGGCGCTTTGCATCTGCTGATCCAGCGTTGTGTAAATATGATAGCCGCCGGTGCGCAGTTCGGTTTCAATGGCGCTTCGGTTTTGCTTGGTGTTTTCCAATCCCCGCTGGGCGATGAAATCATCAATCACGGTGCTTACCGCGTATTCCACAAATTCCGGGGCAATGCCGGTGGCGGTGTTGGTGCGGTTTGGCTGAATCGCCACTTTTTCCGCCTTGGCTTGGTTGTATTCTTCCACGGTGATATAGCCGTTTCTCTGCATGCGGCTGAGCACCAGGTTTGTGCGCTCGTCCGTCACTTCCGGGCGGTTTTTCACATAATAGTTGCGGCGGGGGTTATAGGTGGTCGGCGCGTTTACAATGCCGGCCAGCATCGCGCATTCGCGGATGGTCAGTTGATCCAGCGATTTACCGAAATAGTCCCGCGCGGCGCTTTTCACGCCGTAGTTGCCCTCGCCCATGTTCACGTCGTTTAGGTAGGCTTCCAAAATCTGATCTTTGGAATATTTGCGCTCCAGTTGCAGCGCCAAATACGCCTCCTGGATTTTACGCTTATAGCTTCGTTCGCTGGTCAGCATCCGGTTTTTGATCAATTGCTGGGTAATGGTACTGCCGCCCTGCGTGCCGGAGGAGGTAAAGTTGCTGATAAACGCGCCCACAATGCGCTTTATATCCACGCCGCCGTGGGTATAAAAGCGGGCGTCCTCGGTGGCAATAAAGGCGTTTTTCAAATTATCCGGAATTTCATCAATGCTGGCCCACATGCGGTTTTGCGAACCGGAATACATGGAAATCAGTTCGCCGTTGGCATCGTAGATATAGCTGGAAAGGCTGATGGCGGAAATCTCCGTTACATCCAGATCCGGCGCGGTGGAAATAAACGCGCGCGCCACGCCGAAAACAGCGCCCATGCCGATAAAGCCGATAACAAGCATGGTAATGAGCAGCAATTTAAACGTCGTTGCCGCAACGGACAGGGCAAACGCCGGCGGCTGCGTGCGCGGCACAAAGATGGCCTGCGGCTTATCCCCGGCATAATCCGTCCTATCGTCAAACCAGGTATGCACGGCTTTTAAAAAGCCGTGTTTTCTTTCAGCGCGGTTTTGATTTCTGCGTTTTTCCTTCTTGTCTTTGGCCATATAATATTGCCTCCTTGGCAAACCTTTTACTTATTTTGCATATTATACCATAATTGAGGGAGGAAACAAATCTTGCAGGAAAAAAAGAGGGAGCCAAACCATATTTTCCCGGCAAAGCGGCCGTTTTCGGGGCGGTGGGCCGTAATTGTCTGGGCGGTGTTGGCGGTTTTGGCGCTGTCTGTCTGCTTTGAATTGTCCGTTAGAACCCTGGCTGCCGAAATGGCCGTGGCCCAGGGGGAAAGCCTGGCGGCGGAGGCGGTGAACTATGCGGTCGGCCAAAGCGGCAGTTTGCATCAATACAACGAATTGGTGTCGCTGGAAAAAGACGACATCGGCAACATTACCATGGTAAAAATCAACGGTTATGTGCTCAATGAATTGACCTGCGAAATCGTGGAAACCTGCGAGGACAGGCTGATGAACAGCGGGGAAGTGCCGCTGTCCGTGCCGTTTGGCTCGGTGATGAACAGCCAGATCTTTTCCACTACAGGCCCGGTGCTCCGCCTGTATGCCTCTCCCTTTGCCGAGGCCAGTGTTTCGGTAGACAGCGAATTTATCTCCGCCGGCATCAACCAGACCAAACACCGCATCACTGCCACCATCCATATCTTTCTGCGCTACACCCTGCCCGGGCAAAGCGTGGTGGTGCGCTATGAAAACACCCTGCCCATGTATGAAACCGTCATCGTCGGCAGCGTGCCCAACACCTATTTACAAACCGGCACGCAAAAGGATCTGTTGTATCTGGTGCCCTAGCTTGCGTTGCAGGAGTGGGAAAAAAGTGATATAATAGCCTGTCAATTTAAATTGTGGGGTGGAATTACCGATGTCCGGGCATAGCAAATGGAACAATATAAAGCATAAGAAAGAAAAGACAGATTCGCAGCGCGCGCGTGTGTTTACCAAAATCGGCCGTGAAATTGCCATTGCGGTAAAAGAGGGCGGTTCAGACCCGAACACAAACAGCAAACTGCGCGATGTGGTGGCCAAAGCCAAGGCCAACAACATGCCGAACGATAATATCTCCCGCAGCATTGCCAAAGCCTCCGGCGAACTGGGCAATGTAAGCTATGAAGAGATTACCTATGAAGGCTATGGCAACGGCGGCGTGGCGCTGATCGTTGAAACCTTGACGGACAACCGCAACCGCACGGCCAGCGATGTGCGCCATCTGTTTGATAAATTCGGCAACGGACTGGGTACCACGGGCTGTGTGTCGTATATGTTTGAACACCAGGGCGTCATTGCCATGGAAAAGCAAGACGATATGGATGAAGACGAAGTGATGATGGCGGCGCTGGATGCCGGCGCGGATAACTTTGAAGCCACAGACGACGAATTTATCGTCTACACGCAGATCGCTTCTTTCTCCCAGGTGCGCGAAGAATTGGAGAAAAACGGCTATACCTTTACCTCCGCCGAAATCGAATGGGTGCCGCAGACCATGGTAGCCGTGTCCGGCGCAGATGCGGACAAGCTGGAAAAACTGGTGGATAATCTGGAAGAGCTGGACGACGTGCAAAACGTCTTCCATAACGGCGAAATGGCCTAACGCATCGCCCATACATAAAAATATCTTTTTGGGAAAAACTGATTCCAAAGCCAAAAGAGGCGGAGGGATCAGTTTTGAATTTACAGGGGAAAAAACGGGTGGATACTGCCCGGCATACCGCGCTGAAAATTGCGATTGCCGTGTGTGCGCTGCTGGTGTGTGCCTGCGCATACGGCGTGATGGCGGCGCGCAGCCGGCAAAACCGGCAGACAGACTTGCCGCAGGCAGGCGGCGTTTCGCCTTCTCCCGCAGCCTTGCCCGCTGCTGCCGAGCCGGAGCGCCTGGGGCCGGAGGGCAAAGTGTATTTGCAGGTACACTATACAAAATGCGGCCATACCGTGGAAACCGACGTGACGGACAAAGAATATATCGGCATGACAAAGCAGGATATAGAGGACGAATTTTCCAATGCCAAATTGCAGTCCTTTTCCAAGGATAAGGCGGTGCTTGTCGTGGAAACGCCCAGCATCTGCACGCTGCATTTCATCGTAAAATACGAAGAGGGAAAGCTAAACATCTATCAGCCCCAGGGCGAGGACGCCCGGCCAAAGCTGTATAAAAGCATTGAGATGGATACCATCGCCGACCCCGCGCTGGAAGAGGGCGTGGTGTTCGATTCCTTAGAGCAGGTGGAAAGCTATCTGGAAAATCTGGAAAGCTGAAAATCCGAAAAGATAAAAAACGCATGGCCGTAAAAGACCGTGTGTTTTTTATTTTGCAAAAAAACCGGCCGGCAAAGAAAGAGAACGGGCGTTTCCCTTTCCTTTTGCCCTTTGGAAAGGAGAAATTTGTGGGTTTTGCCCGTATGCCGCGGCTGTTTTGTTGCGCAAACGGCCAAAACAGGATACAATGACCCATAGATTGAAAGGGGCTGATACAAATGCTGAGCGTATTGGAACAGGCTGCCCTGGCCAAGGCTGCCGCGCCGTTTATGGGGCTGGCGGATACGGAAAGCAAAAACCAGATGCTGCGCGCCATGGCGCAGGCTTTGATAGACGGACAGGAACAGATTTTACAGGCCAACCGGGAAGATTTGGCGCACGCAAAGGAAAACGGCGTAAAACAGGTGATGATGGATCGCCTGGCGCTAACCCCGCAGCGCATTGCGGATATGGCGCACGGCGTGGAGCAGGTAGCGCAGCTGCCCGATCCCATCGGCCTTGTGCTGGATACTTTTACCCGGCCCAACGGCCTTGTCATTGAAAAGCGCTCCGTGCCGATGGGCGTGGTGGGCATCATCTTTGAAGCGCGCCCCAACGTAACCGCGGACGCCATTGCCCTTTGCATCAAAAGCGGCAACGCCTGCGTGCTGCGCGGCGGCAAGGAAGCGTTTTTAAGCAACCGGCAGATTGCCCTTTGCATGGCAGAGGCCGCCCAGCAATGCGGCATGCCGGAAGGCGCTGTGCAGTTGGTAGAGGATACCACCCGCCAATCCTCAATGGATTTGATGAAATGCAACGAATTTATCGATGTGCTCATTCCCCGCGGCGGCGCAGGGCTGATCCGCTCCGTTGTGGAAAACGCCAGCGTGCCCGTCATCGAAACCGGGGTGGGCAACTGCCATGCCTATGTGGATAAAGACGCGGAGTTTGCCATGGCGCAAAACATTGTAATCAACGGAAAATGCCAGCGCCCCTCCGTGTGCAACGCTTTGGAGACGCTTTTGGTGCATGAAGCCATCGCCGGCGCGTTTTTGCCCGAAATGGCAAAGCAGCTGACCGAGCGCGGCGTATCTTTGCGCGGCTGTGAAAAATGCCGCGCCCTTGTGCCCACAATGCAGCCCGCCACCGAAGAGGATTATAAAACGGAATACAACGATTTAATTTTGGCCGTGAAAATCGTGCCCACAGAGCAAGACGCCATTATGCACATCGCCCGCTACGGCACGGGGCACAGCGAATGCATCATCACGCAAAACGAAAAGGCCGCCAGGCAGTTCCAAAACCAGGTGGACGCCGCTGCCGTATACTGGAACGCGTCCACGCGCTTTACCGACGGCTTTGAATTTGGCTTTGGCGCGGAAATCGGCATCAGCACGCAAAAGCTGCATGCCAGAGGTCCCATGGGCCTGCCGGCGCTCACCAGCTATAAATACGTCATCTCCGGCACCGGCCAGGTGCGGGGCTAAGGGGCGCGGCGTTGATTATCCTAGGCTTAGACCCCGGGCTCGCCATTTTGGGCTACGGGGTGATTGAAGTGCTGCCCGGCAAAAAAATGCGCGCCGTGGATTACGGCTGCGTGTATACCGAGGCGCACACCCCCCTGCCGGACAGGCTGATGAAAATTTCCGACGGCATCGGCCAGCTGTTTGATGTCTTCAAGCCCGACGCCGTGGCCATGGAAGAACTGTTTTTCGCCAAAAACGTAAAGACCGGCATCATGGTGGCGCAGGCGCGCGGCGTGGCGCTGGAGGGCTGTGCCAGGCGCACGCGGGAATTGTACGAATATACGCCGCTTCAGGTAAAACAGGCGGTGGTTGGCTATGGTCGGGCGGAAAAGCAGCAGGTGCAGTTTATGGTGAAAACCATGCTGAATCTAAAGGAAATTCCAAAGCCAGACGATGCTGCGGACGGGTTAGCGCTGGCCATTTGCCATGCCAATTCCTGCAAAATGCCGCAAAATTTCAAGATAGAATAAGGGGAAAACCGGGATGTATGCTTTTATACAGGGCACCGTGGAAGATATAGAACAGGACCGCGTGAGCGTCAATTGCGGCGGCGTGGGCTACGAAATTTTAACCACCAACATCGCCATCGGCAAATGCGCCGTGGGGCAGGCGGCTAAATTTTATACCTACCTTGCCGTGCGCGAGGACGCGCTGACCCTTTACGGCTTTTTGCAAAAGGACGAAAAAGAGATGTTTTTGCGGCTGATCGGCGTTTCCGGCGTGGGGCCGAAGGTGGGGCTTTCGATTTTATCCACCATGTCCGCCAGGGAAGCCGCCATTGCCATTGTTTCCGGCGATGATAAAGCGCTTGCCAAGGTGCCGGGCATCGGCAAAAAAACCGCCCAGCGCCTGGTGCTGGAATTAAAGGGCTCCATTGAAAACCAGGCGCTTGTTTCGCATTTGCCGGCGCAAACCATGGCCGGCGAAGAAAAGCCGGTGGCAGACGCCATTGCCATTTTAACTGCCATGGGCTTCCAGGCCCAGGATGCGGCGGCAGCCGTGGCGCTGATCAAAGCGGACGGCGGCACAGCCGAGGAGATGGCCGTTTCTGCGCTTAGAAAATTAGACAGAATGAAGTGAGGGGCAGGGCATGGACGAAGATAGAATTTTAACCTCCACCATGCGCACGGAGGATTTTGAAATAGACCAATCGTTGCGGCCGAAATCCATGGAGGAATACATCGGCCAGGAGAAGGTAAAAGAGCAGCTGAAAATCTTCATCCAGGCCGCCAAAAACCGGGGCGAACCGCTGGATCATGTGCTGTTTTACGGGCCGCCGGGCCTGGGGAAAACCACTCTGGCCTCCATCATCGCCAACGAAATGGGCGTGAATATGCGGCAAACCACCGGCCCCGCGTTTGAACACCAGGGCGATCTTGCCAGCGTATTGTCCAATTTGCAAGAGGGCGATGTGCTGTTTATCGATGAAATCCACAGGCTGAACAACGTGGTGGAGGAAAAACTTTACACCGCCATGGAGGATTTTACGCTGGATATCATCATCGGCAAAGGCCCCAGCGCGCAGACCATGCGCCTGCCGCTGAATCCGTTTACCCTGGTGGGCGCTACCACCCGCGCCGGTATGCTCTCAAGCCCTTTGCGCGACAGGTTTGGCGTAATCAACCGGCTGGAACTGTATCACGATGACGAACTGCAAAAGATCGTGGAGCGCAGCGCCAGAATTATGAAAGTGCAGATTGAACCCCAGGGCGCTTTGGAAATTGCGCGCCGCAGCCGGGGCACGCCGCGTATTGCAAACAGGCTGCTGCGCCGTGTGCGCGATTATGCGGAAATCAAAGCGGGCGGCGTGATTACAAAACAAGTGGCGGATTTGGCCCTGCGCTTGTTGGAAGTGGATGAATTGGGGCTGGACCAGACAGACCGCAACATCTTAGAGGCCATCATCTATAAATTTTCCGGCGGGCCGGTGGGCCTGGAAACCCTGGCCGCCACCACCGGCGAAGAAGCAGGCACGATTGAAGATGTATACGAGCCGTTTTTGCTGCAATTGGGCTTTTTGCAAAAAACGCCGCGCGGCCGCATGGCCACGGCCCTGGCCTACCGGCATTTGGGGGCGGAAATGCCGGAAAGCCTGCGTCCGCAGCCGGAGCAGACGTCGCTGTTAAATAAATAAAACGCGCAAAAACAGGCCGCAGGGTCTGTTTTGCGGTGAATGGAGAAAAAACAAATGCAACAGGGGATGAAAACATCCGATTACCGCTATGATCTGCCGGAGGAATTGATCGCGCAAACGCCGATTCTCCGCCGCGATCAGGCGCGCTTGATGGTGCTGCCCAAAACAGGGCCTGTGCAGCACCGCGTTTTTACCGATATTGAATCTTACCTTTCCGCCGGCGATGTGCTGGTGGTCAACGAAACGGCTGTGCTGCCGGCGCGCCTTTTGGGCCTTCGGGAAACCACCGGCGCGCATATCGAGGTGCTGCTGTTAAAACAGCTGGAAAACGACCGCTGGGAAACGCTGGTGCGCCCCGGGCGGCGGGTAAAGGAAGGGGAATGGCTGAATTTTGGCAACGGCAAACTGCGCGCCTTTGTGGAAAGCCGCACCGAGGCCGGCGGGCGCATTGTGCGTTTTGCCTACGAGGGCGTGTTTTTGGAAGTGCTGGATGAGCTGGGCCAAATGCCGTTGCCGCCCTATATCCATGAAAAATTGGAGGATAAATCCCGCTACCAAACCGTGTATGCCAAAACAATCGGCAGCGCCGCCGCGCCCACAGCCGGGCTGCATTTCACGCCGGAGCTTTTGAAAAGGCTGGAAGAAAAAGGCGTGGTGGTGCAAAAGGTGCTGCTGCATGTGGGGCTGGGCACATTTCGCCCGGTCTCGGTGGAAAATGTGCAGGAGCATACCATGCATTCCGAATATTACGAAATTACCCAGCCCGTGGTGGACGCCATCGGCAAAGCCAAGGCAGCGGGGCATAAGGTGTTTGCCGTGGGCACCACCAGCGTGCGCGTGTTGGAAACCGCCTCTGTTTCCGGCACGCTGACGGCGCAAAGCGGCTGGACGGATATTTTCATCTATCCCGGCTTCACCTTTCATACCGTAGACAGCATCATCACCAATTTTCATCTGCCGGAATCCACGCTGATGATGCTGGTCAGCGCGTTTGCAGGGCGGGAACGCATCATGGAAGCCTACCGCATTGCCGTAGAGCAGAAATACCGCTTTTTCAGCTTTGGCGACGCCATGCTGCTGTTATAACGCAGAAAAAGAAAACGGCGCAGTTTGCGCTGTTTTTTTATTCCCGCCAATTTTTATAGAGAAGGGAAGCCAGAAATGGCGATAAAGCTCCTTTTTCGGCCAAAGGAAACAGAGAAAAGCGCATTTTTGCCTAAATGGAAAACACTTTGCATTGTAAACAAAAAAAATAAAACAGACGACATTGTATCGCTTTTAAAATAGATGGGTAAACAATCAAATTGCAAATCGAATACTTTTCAAGAAATACGGGTAAACAGTCAGAAGAGAAAGATGGGCGACGCTGCTCTAAAACGATTCTTAACACTTTGAATTATTCCACAAAAGCAACTAATAAGTTTACAAAGCAATACAAAAGAAACAGCCCCGCTAAAACCCGGCTAAGCAGGCAAAGAGCCAAGAAAACATAAATGCCACAAATTCAGCTTTTGCCCTGAAAACAGCTTTAAAAAGGGAAGAATGCGGCCTTCATAGAAACAGTTCCCATCGCATTTGAAACAGCGCTTTGCAAAACGATACCACGCTGTGAAAACAATCATCGCAAAAGAAAACAACAATTCAAAATATCCGAATCTTTTACAATTAAATCAACAATACAAATTATTATTTCGTTGACAATTTATTGCAAAATTCGCTACCGATTTATCTATATTCATTTACAATCCATTGCATCTCCGCGCATTTTCGCAACCCTCTTCCCCAATCCCGCAGGCATCGTTTGAAAATTTGCCCCTGCGTTTTGCGATTTAATCATAGAAAAACGCAAAGCACCCCTTGTGTTTTGCAATGTAGGCAAACGAGTAGGCAAAGCACCTATATCGTAACCCAAGCTGTTTTCACAGGATGACAATCTTTCGCTCCCTATCATCATCCCCTTTGCTTATCCTGAGCTGAAAAGCGCGCCGCTTTCCCATGCCCCGTTGGCATTATCTTGCCGCCCGTTGCGCAGTGCCCGGCTTGTATGGTACAATTTACTGCTCATACAATCATGATTCTAATCATAAGGAGGCAGTTATGCCGATTTCTTTTACCTTGGTTCATCAGGATAAACACACCGGCGCCAGGGCCGGCGTTTTGCATACCCCGCATGGGGACATCAACACCCCGGTTTTCATGCCGGTGGGCACGCAGGCAACGGTAAAATCCCTGGCCCCGTGGGAATTGCGCGATATGGGCGCCGGGATCATCCTTTCCAACACCTATCATTTGGCCATGCGCCCCGGCAGCAAGCTGGTGCAGGAGGCGGGCGGCCTGCATGAATTTATGCGTTGGCCGGGCGCTGTTTTAACGGACAGCGGCGGGTTTCAGGTGTTCTCCCTGTCCGGCACGCGCAAGATTACCGAGGAGGGCGTGGAGTTTCGCTCGCATATAGACGGCAGCAAACACTTTTTTACGCCGGAAAGCGTGATGCAGACGGAAAACGAGCTGGGGGCGGATATCATCATGGCGTTTGACGAATGCGCGCACCATGATGTGGATAAAAAATATGCCCTATCTGCCATGCGCCGCACGCACAACTGGGCAGAGCGCTGCAAGGCCGCGCATACCAATACGGACAAGCAGTCGCTTTTCGGCATTGTGCAGGGCGGCATGTTTGAAGATCTGCGCGTCACCAGCGCCAAAACCATCGACAAGCTGGATTTTCCCGGCAATGCCATCGGCGGCCTCAGCGTCGGCGAAGAAAAGCCGCTGATGTATAAGCTGTTGGAAGTGACCACGCCGCACCTGGCGCCGGAAAAGCCGCGCTATCTAATGGGCGTGGGCAGCCCGGATTGCCTGTTGGAAGGCGTGCTGCGCGGGGTGGATATGTTCGACTGCGTCATGCAAACCCGCATGGGCCGCACCGGCGCCGCCTTTACCAAAAAGCGCCGGATCAACCTTAGAAACGCCCAATATGCCCATGATTTTACCCCCATTGATCCAACCTGCGGCTGCCCGGCCTGCAAAGGCGGGTTTACCAAAGCCTATATCCGCCATTTGATCTATGCCCAGGAAATCTTGGCCGCGCGGCTGATCAGCATGCACAATATCTGGTTTACCATCGATTTAATGCGCCGTATGCGCGAAGCGATTTTGCAGGATAGGATGGCGGAATTTGTCCAGGAAAACATGCCGGATGCTTGACGGTTTGTCCCGTTTCCTGTACGATATACATTAGCTTATTTATGGAGGAATCATTATGAATCAAAACGTTGGAGAAATGATCATGCAGATCGTGCCGTTGCTGCTGTTGATTACGGTAGTTGTGGTTGCTACCTTTCTGCCGCAGAGAAAGCGCGATAAGCAGGTAAAACAAATGTTGGACGAAATGAAAAAAGGAGACTGGGTGCGCACGGTCGGCGGCGTTGTGGGCAAGGTATATTCCATCAAAGGGGACAACGTTGTCTTGGAAACCGGCCCGGATAAAGTGAAAGTGACCTTCACGCGCGGCGCCATTGCCACGGTGGGCGATGCCGAAGTGGAAGCCGAAGGGCTCACGGAATCCGACGTGAAAGACGTAAAACCCAGCAAAAAATAAGACGATCCGCCGAATGCATGGCCGGGGGCTTTGGGCCTTTTGGCAAGCGTGGTTCGGATAAATAAAAACTAAAGGAGCATGAATATGAACAACTTTACGTATTCCATTCCTACCACCATCTTCTTTGGCAAAGACCAGGTGGAAAATTTGCCGGCGGCTATCAAACCGTATGCAAAAAAAGTATTGATGGTATATGGCGGCGGCAGCATTAAAAAGATGGGCCTGTATGATAAGGTCGTTTCCCTGTTCAAAGAAAACGATATCGAATGGGTGGAGCTCAGCGGTGTTGAGCCCAATCCGCGCGTAACCTCCGTAAACGAAGGCGTGCGCCTGTGCCGCGAAAACGGCGTAGAAGCGATTCTGGCCGTCGGCGGCGGCAGCACGATCGACTGCTCTAAGGTGATTGCGGGTAGCGTAGACTATCCCGGCGATGCTTGGGACATTGTAACCGGCAAAGCCCAGATTACCAAAGTGCTGCCGGTATTCAGCATTTTGACCTTGTCTGCCACCGGTTCTGAAATGGACCCGATGGCTGTTATTTCCAACATGGAAACCAACGACAAAGAAGGCATCGGCCATCCGGATATGCGCCCGAAAGCCTCTGTTTTGGATCCGACCTACACGTTCTCCGTTTCCAAAAAGCAGACGGCGGCCGGCACGGCAGACATCATGAGCCATATCTTTGAAGTGTATTTCTCCAGAGTGAAAGACGGCTTCCTGCAGGATCGTATGGCAGAAGCGCTGTTGAAAACCTGCATCAAATACGGCGTCATCGCCGTAAACGAGCCGGATAACTACGAAGCGCGCGCCAACCTGATGTGGACGTCCTCCTGGGCCATCAACGGCTTGCTGACCCTGGGCAAGGAAGTGGCCTGGACGGTGCACGGCATCGAACACGAATTGAGCGCTTATTACGACATCACCCACGGCGTTGGCCTGGCCATTTTGACCCCGGCCTGGATGGAATATGTTTTGAGCGACGAAACCGTGGATAAATTCGCGGAATTCGGCGTGAATGTCTGGGATATCGATAAGAATCAGGATAAATACGACATTGCGCATCAGGCGATTGACAAGACCCGCGACTATTTCAAACAGATGGGCATCCCGTCCAAATTGTCCGAATTGGGCATCGGCGAAGAAAACTTCGAAATCATGGCGGAGAAATCTACCCGTGGTTTGGAAAATGCGTATGTGCCGCTGACCAAAGAAGACATCGTAAAAATCTACAAAGCCTGCCTGTAATTGCAAGCCTTGTACGGCAGCCGGAAATTCCGGCTGCTGTTTTTTTATTTTCCGGAATTGCTTGTAAATTAGCGAAAAACGCGCTCCCGCAAATTAATCGGGTTGGCAGGGGAAACGGCTTTGCAGGGCTTTATCAGCCCCTAACAGCGCCCGTGTTTTATCGCCTTCGTCTTCCCAAAGCGTAGCGAAATAGGTCGTTTTCTTTGGAAAAAAGCAGGGTAAGGGTATCCATCCGATCTATTTCGCGGCAAGGATATACATAAGCGGTTGTTTTGCCATTCATACAACCGCCCGTTGCCTCATAGCTTACTAACAGAGAGTGCGAGGTGAACGTATATGGCAAAAAAGGGAACAAAGCAAAGAAAAGCGGGCGAAAAGGGGAGCGCGCTGCCCGGCGCCGCGGCGCAGATTGTCAAAGGCTGCATCGGCGGCATTGTGTTTACCATTGTGATGGTGCTGCTGTTTGCTTTTCTGTTGAAATCCATGGCGCTGGCAGACGGCGTCATTGCCCCGGTAAACGAGGGCATCAAGCTGGCGGCCGTGTTGCTCACTGCCTATCTGGCCACGAAAAAGCCAACAGGGCCGCCCTGGCTCATTGGCGCTGTCAGCGGCGTTGTGTATATGGCCGCCGGGTTTTTTGTCTTTTCTCTGCTGGATGGCGGGCTGGGCCTTTGGCAGATTCTGCTCTCCGATGCGCTGACCGGCGCGCTGGTGGGCCTCATCGGCGGGCTGCTGTTTCGCACGATTTTGAAAAAGCCGAAACAAACCGCGCATAAAAGAGCCTGACAATCCGTAAAAGAGCAAACCTTTGGGTGTGCTCTTTTTTGTTTTGCGGAGGATAAAGCAGCTGAAAATGAACGGGCCAAAGGCAAAAAGCATCATGCAGAAAATTCAACCTCACATAGCCCAATCTCTTGGTTTCCCCGGGCTTTGCAGGGGAAAGCTGCGGTAAAAATTTGGCCCGCAGTGTCCTTATCCATTTGCAAGGGGGCCTATGCAAACCACAGAGGAAAAGATAGATTTATCAAAAACATCTTGCCGGAAAAGGAACAGGCCGCCCGGCCGTTTTTATTTATCCAAAACAAAGCCGTTTCGCCGCAAAACAAAAGCGGGGGAAACGGTGAAAACGCAGCTTTTTTGCAAAATGCTTTGCTCATAAAGGAAAACCGGGAAAAGCCAAGGCGAAAAATAAAAACAAACGCCGCGTTTGCGTGCGCAATCGGCCGGTTTTCCGGCGTTTGATTATTGACGGAAGTTTGGCAAATCCATATAATAATATAATAAGCTTTATGTATGGTACAAGCCGGGAGGTTGTGTCGATGAAAAAACAAGGCGTCGTCAGATTGACGGTTTTTCTGGTCATTCTGGCTGTGATGCTCTACGTTTCTCTGTTTGGGGTGTCCTTTGGCGTAAAAGAGATTTTGCCGATGGCCACGCAGCTCAAGCAAACCAAGCTGGGCCTGGATTTAACCGGCGGGTTTTCCGCGGTGTATGAAGCCAGCAGCGAGGGCGTAGAGGATTTTGACAGCAAGATGGAAGGCACCATCAGCATCTTGCAAGCGCGTTTGGCGGACAAGGGGATGACGGAAGCTACCGTAACCCGCCAAGGAGACAGCGGCATCCGCGTGGAAATTCCTTCCGCCGCGGAAGACCCGTCCACCATCAGCGAATATTTAAGTTCGCCTGCCAAATTGGAATGGAAAGATGCCGACGGCAACGTTGTGGTGGAAGGCGAACATATTACCCAGGCAAAGGCCGGCAATATGAACGGCAAATGGGTGGTTTCCTTTACCTTAGACAGCGAAGGCACCAAGGCCTTTGGAGAGGCCACCGCCAACAACATCGGCAAACAGCTGGGCATTTATGTGGATGATGAATTGATTTCAAACCCCACGGTCAACACCGCCATCACCGGCGGCAGCGGCGTGATCGAAGGAAACTTTACCTCCGAAAGCGCACAGGATTTGGCAACGCAGATTGAATCCGGCGCCCTGCCGCTGACCCTGCAAGAGCAGGAAGTGCGCATGATCAGCGCCACGCTGGGGTATGATGCCCTGCAAAAAGGCATCATCGCCGGCATCATCGGCATTGCCGTGATTATGATCTGCATGGTTGCGGTGTATCGCTTGCCGGGGCTGATGAGCTGCATTGCGCTGCTGTTTTACATCGTGGCCATGTTCTTCTGCATTTTAACCATGCCCAAAGTGCAGCTTACCCTGCCGGGCATTGCAGGCGTGCTGCTGTCCATCGGGATGGCGGTGGACGCCAACGTCATCATCTTTGAGCGCATAAAAGAAGAGCTGCGCGCCGACAAATCCATGTATACCGCCATGGAAAACGGCTTTCAGCGCGCCTTTTCCGCCATTTTGGATTCCAACGTTACCACGTTGATCGCCGCTGTTGTGCTGATGATCTTCGGCGCCGGCAGCATCCAGGGCTTTGCGTACACGCTGGCCATCGGCATCGGCTGCTCGATGATTTCCGCCATTTTCATCACCCATTTCCTTTTGCGTCAGATTGTAAAAATCGGCATGAACGATCCTAAATGGATGATCAAAGTGAAATGAGGTGACGGTGATGAAATTTTCTTTTACAAAGCACAGCAAAAAATTTATGATTGTTTCCGCCGCCGTTTTGCTCATCGGCCTTGTCTGCGGCATTTTTATGGGCGGGTTTAACCTTGGGATAGACTTTACCGGCGGTTCCATCATCACGGTGGATTTAAAACAGACCTATGAAATCCCGGATGTGCAAACCTGCCTTTCCAACGCCGGTGAAACCGGGTTTACCGTGTTCCGCCTGGATAAAACAGGCGAAGGCACGCAGGTGCAAATGCGCATTCGTCCGCAGGCGGATGAAGCCGCGGACATTGCCCAGCGCGATGCCATCATGGCAAAGCTGCACGAAGTATATCCCGAAGCGGAACTGAGCAATGTAGAGCGCATCGGCGCCGTGGCCAGTTCATCGCTGATTAAAAATGCGCTGTTGGCCGTTGGCATTGCCGGCGTGTTGATTTTGATTTATATCTCCATCCGCTTTGAATTTCATTTCGGCGTTTCGGCACTGCTTTGCTTGTTGCATGACGTATTGATGATGATGGCGTTTGTCTGCATTTTCCGCGTGGAAATCAACAGTTCGTTTATCGCGGCGGTGCTGACCATTGTGGGTTACAGCATCAACAATACCATCGTCGTGTTTGACCGCATGCGTGAAAACAGAGCCGCTCTGCCGGATCTTGCCCTGGATGAATTGGTCGATACCTCCTTGCACCAAACCTTAACCCGTAGCATCTACACTTCGCTGACCACGCTGATCACGATTTTGGCGCTGTATATTTTGGGCCCGTCCTCGATTAAGGAATTTGCATTCCCCATCATCGTGGGCCTGTTGGCCGGCACCTATTCCAGCTTGTTCCTGGCAGCGCCGATTTGGGATTTGATGGTGCAAAAGAGCGGCAAGGCTTCGCAATCCGGCATGCAGATGGATAAGCAAGCTAAAAAGGCGGCCTATGAAAAGAACAAAAATACGCAAAAGGCGAAAGGGAAAAACAAAGCCAGATAATGCGTAAAAGCCTTTCGGTCTTGCGAAAGGCTTTTCCTATACCACAAAGAAAGGAGAACGGCCTTGCTGAAATTTGAAATTCCTACCTACACCCAGGCGCAAAACGATGAGATAGCGCGCATCGCCCGCCGCACCGGGCTGACAAAGCCGGCGGCTTCCATTTTATACAACCGCGGCATTTGCAATGTGGACGATGCAGAGGCGTTTTTGCAGGGCAATCGGTTTCATGATCCTTTCTTTTTGGAGCATATGGAGCAGGCGGTGGATTGCATCGAACAGGCCATCCGCGAAAAAAAGCGCATCACCGTCTATGGCGATTATGATTGCGACGGCGTGTGCAGCTGCGCGGTGCTGGCGCCCATGCTGCAAAGCGCAGGCGCAGAGGTGGAGATTGTCATCCCGGACAGAAAGCTGGATGGCTACGGCTTAAACACCGAAGCCGTGCGCCGCATTGCCAAAACCAGTGATCTTTTAATCACGGTGGACTGCGGCATCACAAACTTAAACGAAGCGGCGCTTGCAAAAGAACTGGGCCTTCCCTTAATCATCACCGACCATCACGAGCCGCTTTCTCAGTTGCCGGACGCCATCCTCCTAAACCCGCATCTTTCACCGGATTATCCGTTTCATATGCTGTGCGGCGCGGGCGTGGCGTTTAAGCTGTGCTGTGCGCTGTTTGGCCGGGAAAAGGCGATGGAAGCCATAGACCTTGTGGCCCTTGCCACCGTGGCGGATATTGTGCCGCTGCTGGATGAAAACCGCGCCATTGTAAAGCAAGGGCTTTTGAAGATGAATCAATCCCCGCGGCCCGCAATTGCGGCGTTGGCCAAGGTATGCGGCCTTTCCGGCAAAGAGATCGGCGCCGGGCATATCGGCTTTGGCTTTGGCCCCAGACTCAATGCGGCCGGGCGCCTGGGCGATGCCATGCGCGCACTGCGCTTGCTTCTGTGCACGGAGAAAAAGCAAGCCCTTATTATGGCCGCGGAGTTGGATGAAGAAAACAAGCGCCGCCAGCAAACAGAGCAGGCCATGGTCGCTGAGGCCTGCACGTTGCTGGAACAAACCGTAACGGAAAAGCGCGTGGCGGTGGTGGCCCATGAAAATTGGCACAGCGGCGTGGCCGGCATTGTGGCTTCGCGGCTGGTGGAAATCTATCAGCGCCCCAGCGCCGTGATTTGCATTGAAAACGGCAAGGCCACAGGCTCTGCCCGCGGCATTCCGGGCGTGCATATTTTTTCCGCGCTGGATGCCTGTAAAGATCTTCTTATCAAGTACGGCGGGCACGCCCAGGCCGGCGGCTTTTCGCTTCTGGAAGAAAACCTGCCTGCGTTTATGGAAAAATACAATGCGTTTTTCTGCCAACACTATCCCATCCAAACCTGGATACCCAAGGTAACTTGCGATCTGGCGCTCTCTCCGGAGGAGATAACCGTGCCGATGGCGGAAAGCTTTTCGGCCATGGCGCCGTTTGGCATGGGCAACCCCACCCCCACCGTGCTTTTGAACAACGTGCGGGTCATCTCCTCTTCGCCGCTGGGCAAAACCGGCGAACACGCCAAATACGTTTTGGAAAAAGACCAGCACACCGTGGATATGGTGGCGTTTAGGATCCAAGGCAAGGATATGCCGCGGCCCAACCAGAAAATCGACGTTTCCGCCGTGGTGGAGCTGGATGAATTTCGCCAGGTAAAACGCGCAAAATGTCTGTATAAACAGCACAGCGTGCATTTTGAATCGCCGGAAAGCCTGCTTTGCACCATGCAGTGCGAAATGGCCTACGGCCTTGCCAAATCGGCACCCGGGCTACAGGCAAAATTTATTTCATACGAGGCGTTTGTAAAATCCATCACCCGCCATCCGTTTGGCAGCTATGCCGCCTGCCTTACGCCGAATACCGCGCAAAAGATCCTGACCCGCCTGGAAAAAGACGGCCTTTTGCCGCTGGTGGATCTGGCGCTGGGGCAATATCCCGCCGGCAAACATCGGCTCAATTCGCTATTGATCGGCGCTATGGCCTATCAGGACGATGTGCCGGTTTTGGATGAAACAGAAGTAATACAATCTGCAATTTCACAAATGACACTGCACCGAAACGAGATGATTCGTGTATACTTACAGTGTAAAAAGATGGGCTCCGGCGCCATGGCGTTTCAGGCCCGCTGCGAAAATTTGGCCCATGCCGCCGGCGTTTTGCCGGAACAGGCAGCCGCGGCGCTGGCCGTGTTTGAACAGCTGGGCTTTCTTGCCATCGAGCAGCAGACCCTCTGGGTGGATCCTCGCCCGCAAAAAAGCGATTTAGCGCAAAGCGCCATTTATCAAACGCTGCAAAAAGGAAGGTGAACCAAATGCAAAGTCAAGGGTTGGAAGAGGAAAAATTCCGTGAACAAAAAGAAAAATATGCGCCGTGGATGGCGCAGCTGAAACAAACCTGGCCCGCCGAACAATATGAGCTGGTGGATCGCGTGCTTGACTTTGCAACCAAAGCCCACGACGGCCAGTTTCGCAAATCCGGCGACCCGTATATCGCGCACCCCTGCGCCGTAGCCAAAATTTTGCTGGATTACGGCATGGATTATGAAACCATTGCCGCCGCGCTTTTGCACGATGTCGTGGAGGACACGGACAATTCCCGGGAGGATATTACAGAGCGCTTCGGCCCCGTTGTGGCGCAACTGGTAGACGGCGTAACAAAGCTGGATAAAATCAACATCGTCAGCCGTCAGGAACGCCAGGCGGAAAGCATGCGCAAAATGCTGATGGCCATGGTAAAAGATGTGCGGGTGATCATCATCAAACTGGCAGACCGCCTGCACAACATGCGCACCCTCTATGCCTTAAGGGAGGATAAGCGCCAGCGCATTGCCAAGGAAACGCTGGATATTTACGCCCCCATTGCGCATAGGCTGGGCATCTATGCCATCAGAAGCGAATTGGAAGATCTGGCGCTGAAATATTTAGAGCCGGAAAAATACGAATATATCGTGGCCGAGGTGGCAAAGCTGCGCCCGCGGCAGACGGATTTTCTGCAAACGCAGATGGATTTTTTCAAAGCCCAGCTAAGCCAGATGGGCATCGAATGCGAAATCGAAGGCCGGGAAAAGCATGTGTATTCCATCTATAAAAAGATGGTAAACCAGGGCAGAGAGCCAAACGAAATTTACGATTTGATGGCCATGCGCATCATCGTAAACACCGTGAGAGACTGCTATGCCGCGCTGGGCATGGTCCACACGCTGTATAAGCCCATCCCCGGCCGGTTTAAGGATTTTATCGCCATGCCGAAATCCAACATGTATCAATCGCTGCATACCACGGTGATCAACTCTGCCGGCATCTTGTTTGAAGTGCAGATCCGCACATTTGAAATGCACCGCACGGCGGAATACGGCGTGGCGGCGCACTGGAAATATAAAGAGGGCAAAGAGGATAAATCCTTTGATGAAAAAATCGCCTGGTTTAGGGATTTGAAAAACGTAAAAGACGACGAACCAGATCCCGAAGAAACCATAGACGTAACCCGGCTGGATATGTTTACGGACGAAGTGTTTGTCTTTACGCCCAAAGGCGAAGTGATCACGTTAAAGCGCGGCTCCACGCCGATAGATTTTGCCTACCGCATTCATTCCCGCGTGGGCGATACCTGCGTGGGCGCCAAGGTAAACGGCCGCATCGTGCCGCTGGATACCGAACTCAACACCGGCGACGTGGTGCAGATTCAAACCCGCAAAGACGGCCACCCCAGTCGCGATTGGCTGCTGATTGCCAAAACCAACAACGCGAAAAACCGTATCCGCGGCTGGTTTAAGCGGGAGATGAAAGAGGAAAACATCGCCAAAGGGAAGGATATGCTGGAAAAAGAGGCCAAGCGCCAGGGCTTTGATCTATACAAAGACCTGTTTGCGCCCGAATGGCTGGACGCCATTTATAAGCGCTATACCTTCCATGATGTCGACGACCTTTACGCCGCGGTGGGCTGCGGTGGGGTTTCCACAAACCAGATCTTGCAGCGGCTGATTGAAGAATGCCAGAAAAAACACAAGCAGGAGCGTGCGGCCCGGCTTTTGGAAGAGGCCAAGCAGGCCGCTGATAAGGCTAGGGAAAGCCGCAAAAAAATGCCTTCGCACGGCGTAATTGTAAAGGGCCAGGAAAATATGCTGGTGCGCATGGCGCATTGCTGCCGGCCCGTGCCGGGCGACCCGATCGTCGGCTTTATCACCCGCGGCCGCGGCGTGAGCGTACACAGGGCAGACTGTTCAAACCTCACTTCTCTTTTAGACCAGGGGGACGACCGCATCATCGACGTGGCCTGGGCAGAGGAAGCGCCGGAGGGCTATCGCGCCAGTTTGAACGTGGTTACCCTGGATAAAACCGGCGTGATGGCGGAGATGACGCAGATTCTTTCCAACATGGGCGTGCCCATCACCAGCGTGCAGGGCCGCCGGGGCAAAAACCGCGATTTTTATACCGAATTTGAAATTATGATTCAAGACATCGAGCAGCTGGAACGCATCATCAAGCAGTTTCAAAGAATGCCGTATGTCTTGCAGGCATACAGGGGGACGATGTAACATGCGCGCCGTTTTGCAGCGGGTTACCGAGGCTTATGTAACCGTAGATCAACAAACCGTAGGAAAAATCGGCGCCGGGCTGGTTGTCTTGCTGGGCGTGGAAACCGGAGACGACGAAACGGACGCCCGCTATATCGCGCAAAAGATTGCAGGGCTGCGCATTTTTGAGGACGAAGCGGAAAAGATGAACCGCTCCATCCAACAGGCAGGGGGCAGCGTGCTGGTGGTTTCGCAATTCACCCTCTTGGGAGACGCCAGAAAGGGCCGGCGGCCGGGGTTCACCCGCGCCGAAGCGCCGGAGCGCGCGGATGAATTGTACAATCTCGTCTGCAAACTCTTGGAAGAAGAGGGGCTCACGGTGGAAAAAGGCCGGTTTCAAACCCATATGCAGGTGCATCTTGTAAACGATGGCCCCACCACCCTTTTGCTGGACAGCAAAAAATTGTTTTAGGCGGAAAAGACAGTGTTGGAAATACAGACGGAAAAAGAGTTTATGAAAAACGAGCTGGCAGAGGAAGTGCGCATGTTTTTCCCGGAAACGGAGCAGGCCAAAGTATCTGTGCAGCATACGGCGTTTTGCGAAAACGAGCATACCATGCACCGCGTTTTGGTGCAGGCAGAGGGAAAACACGCCCAATGCACCCTCCAGGGCGCAGCGGAGGACCAGCCACCCATGATACAAAAGCGCCTGGATAAGCGCGCGGCTAAATTGGCCACCTACCGCTGCCTCGAAACCCTTTGCGGGCACGGCCAGCCGTGGGGTAGCTTAACCGGCGTGCGCCCTGTGAGCATGCTGCGCCAGCTAAAGCGGGAACATAATGAAACGCAGTTTACCGATGTTTTGGGCGTAAAGCCGGAAAAGGCGGCGCTGTCTGAAGAGATCATCCGCGTGCAGGATGATATGATGGCCAAGGCGGACAAAAACAGCGTTTGCGTTTATGTGGGCATTCCCTTTTGCGTAACCCGGTGCAGCTATTGCTCGTTTCCCGCCGTTGTGGCCAAAAAAGGGCAGAGGGAAGCGTATGTATCGGCGCTGGTAAAGGAAATATCCGCCACGGGCCGGCTTTTGAAAGACGAACAAAAGCAGGTCTGCGCCGTGTATTTGGGCGGCGGCACGCCCACAGCGCTGACGGATGAGCAGCTTTTCACCGTAATGCAGGCCATTCAAGACGCCTTTGGCACGGGGTATGAATATACCCTTGAGGCCGGGCGGCCGGACACCATCACGGAAGAAAAGCTTTCCTTGGCCCGAAAATTCGGCGTAAACCGCCTTTGCATCAACCCGCAAACCATGCAGGACCGCACCTTGCAGCGCATCGGCCGCCGGCATACCGCGGCGGAGATTGTAGATTGCTATACCCTGGCGCGAAAATTAGGCTTTTCGCATATCAATGCGGACATCATCGCCGGCCTGCCCGGCGAATCGCCGGCGGATTTTGCCGATACGCTTTTGCAAATCAAAGCGCTAGCCCCCAGCTCTTTAACCTGCCATACGCTTTCCATCAAGCGGGGCAGCAAGCTGATTGAAGAGCAATATCTGCACGAAAACGCGGCGGACGTGGCCGCCATGGTGGATCTGGCGCGCCAAACCGCCTATGAAATGGGCATGCAGCCGTATTATCTATACCGGCAAAAGCACATGGCCGGCAATTTGGAAAACGTGGGCTATGCCAAGCCCGGCGATGCCTGCCTGTACAATGTGGCCATGATGGATGAAATGATGGATGTGTTGGCCCTGGGCGTGGGCGCGGTAAGCAAGCGCATTGTCGGCAGCCAAATTCTTCGCCGGCCCAACCCGCGCGATATTGCGCTGTATATTCAGCGCATAGAGGAAATCTGCGAGCAAAAATCCGCCTTTTTCCATGGTTGACAGGCGTTGTCGCCGGTGGGTATAATAAGTAAATAAAATGCGTGGACGGGAAAGAGTAACAAACAGCGCCGTTTTCAGGGAGGGCAGCCCAGACTGCAAGCTGCCCATCGGTTCGTTTGCCAAAGACGCTCCCCGAGCAGCCCGCAAAACGGGACGCAGCGCCTGCGTTATCGGCGGAAAGCGGAACAGATTTTGTTCAACAAGGGTGGCACCGCGGACTTTGTTCGTCCCTTATCGGCGGCCGCCTTTTTTGTATATAAGGAGGAGTTTTGATGAAATATACCGCGCTCAAAGGTACCAAAGACGTATTGCCGGCAGAGAGCCATCTCTGGCATGCGCTGGAATACCACATGCGTTTTCTCACCTCGCTTTACGGCTTTCGGGAAATCCGTACGCCGGTAATCGAGCATACGGAATTGTTTTTGCGCGGCGTCGGCGATACGACGGACATCGTGCAAAAAGAAACCTATACCTTTGATGACCGCGGCGGCCGCAGCATTACGCTAAAGCCGGAGGGCACGGGCGGCGCTGTGCGCGCGTTTGTGGAGGCCGGGCTTTTCAACGACCCGCAGCCCACAAAGATGTATTATCTAAACTGCCCGGTGTTTCGCTATGAAAAGCCGCAGGCAGGCCGTTTGCGCGAGCATCATCAGTTTGGCGTGGAGGTGTTTGGTTCCGCTTCGCCCTATACCGATGCGGAGGTTATCTCCCTGGCGCTGGCGCTGTTTCAAACGTTGGGCTTAGAAGGGCTGATCGTGCATATCAACAGCATCGGCTGCCCAAATTGCCGGCCCGCCTATCAGCAAAAGCTCAAAGAATATTTTGCGCCGCATATCAAACAGATGTGCCGCGATTGCCAGGACAGGTTTGAGAGAAACCCGCTCCGCCTTTTGGATTGCAAAGAAGAAGCCTGCAAGGCCATCGCCAAAGACGCGCCCCGCATGATCGACTGCCTGTGCGATGATTGCAAAGCGCATTTTGAAAGCCTGCAAAGCGCTTTGAAAACGCTGCACATTCCCTTTGAAATCGACCCCGGCATCGTCCGCGGGCTGGATTATTATACAAAAACCGTCTTTGAGGTCATTTCCAATAAGATCGGCGCGCAGGGCACCATCTGTGGCGGCGGCCGCTATGACGGTCTGGTGGAGACACTGGGCGGCCCTAAAACGCCGGGCATCGGCTTTGGCATCGGCATGGAGCGCCTGTTGCTTGTCATGCAGGCCCAGGGCGCAGAGCCGCCCGTGCCTTCCCGGTGCGATGTGTTTGTCAATACCTTTGGCGATACCGAGCGCGCGCTGGAAATCTGCACGCTGCTGCGCGCCAGGGGCGTAAAGGCGGATTTTGATCCCAACAAACGAAGCATGAAAAGTGCCATGCGCTATGCTGAAAAGCTGGGCCCCGCCTGCATATTGTTTGAAGGGGAAGACGAGCGCGCCAAGGGCGAAGTGTTGATCCGCGCCATGGCAGACGGCGAACAAAAGGCCTATCCGTTTGGCGAAGCGCTGGATCGTTTACAGAAAATTTTGGCTCAATTTACCTGGGCATAAGCAAAAGGAGAAACCAACATGAAAGCAGAAATGATGGGAGACTGGAGCCGCGACTGCCGCTGCGCTCAGCTGACCGAAGCAAACGTAGGACAACAGGTAACCGTGATGGGCTGGGTGGACACCCGGCGCGATTTGGGCGGGCTGATCTTTATCGACGTCCGTGATACGTCCGGCGTAATTCAATGCGTGTTTGATTCCGCCGAATATCAGGATTTTGCCAAGGTGGAAAGCCTGCGCAACGAATATGTCGTGGCGGTGCGCGGCAAAGTGCTGCTGCGCGATGAAGAAACCATCAACCCCAACATCGCCACCGGCACCATCGAGGTGCGCGCTACGGATTTGAAAATTCTCTCCGTTGCCAAAACCACGCCGTTTTACATTGAAGACGGCGTGAATGTTCGTGAAGAACTGCGGTTAAAATATCGCTATCTGGATTTGCGGCGCCCGGAAATGCAGGCCAAGATGAAATTGCGTCATCAGGTGATGCAGATCGTGCGCAACTATTTCTCCGAAAACGGCTTTTTAGAAATCGAAACACCGATGCTGGCCAAGAGCACGCCGGAAGGCGCGCGCGAATATCTGGTGCCCAGCCGCATTCAGCCGAATAAATTCTATGCGCTGCCGCAATCTCCGCAGATGTTCAAACAGCTTTTGATGGTCTCCGGGCTGGATCGTTATTTCCAGATCGTCCGCTGCTTTAGAGATGAAGACCTGCGCGCAGACCGCCAGCCGGAATTCACCCAGGTGGACCTTGAAATGTCCTTTGTCTCCCCGGATGATGTGATGAGCGTAAACGAAAAGCTGGTAAAGCGCATTTTCAACGAAACCTGGGGGCTGGATCTGCCCGTGCCGTTCCGCCGGCTGACGTATAAAGAGGCGATGGACCGTTTCGGTTCGGACAAGCCCGATACACGCTTTGGCCTGGAACTGTGCGAAATCAGCGACCTTGTGGCCAATACAAACTTTAAAGTGTTTGCCTCCATCGTGAAAAACGGCGGCACGGTCCGCGGCATCAACGTAAAGGGCGGGGTAGATAAATTTGCCCGCAGAGAACTGGATGCCCTGGTAGAATATGTAAAACAATACGGCGCAAAGGGCATGGCGTGGATTTCCGTCAAGGAAAACGAACTGCAAAGCCCGATCGTCAAATTCTTCACCGAAGAGGAAACCCAGGCCATTTTGGATCGCATGGGTGCCGAAGTGGGCGACGTTTTGATGTTCGTTTCGGATACCGATGAAGACATCGTGTTCGATGCTTTGGGCCATCTGCGCCTGCACCTGGGCGAAAAGCTCGGCTTGATTGATCATGATAAGCTGGATGTATTGTGGGTCACGGAATTCCCGCTGTTGGAGTACAGCGCCGAAGAAAAACGCTTTGTTGCCAAACACCATCCCTTCACCATGCCGATGGATGAAGACATTCAATATCTGGATAGCGAGCCCGGCCGCGTGCGCGCCAAAGCCTATGACCTTGTTATCAACGGCATGGAAGCAGGCGGCGGCAGCTGCCGTATCTACAACCCGGATCTGCAGGCCAAGATGTTTGATGTGCTGGGCCTTTCCAAAGAGGAAGCAAACGACAAATTCGGTTTCTTGATCGAAGGCTTCCAGTATGGCACCCCGCCGCACGGCGGCATGGCCTATGGGCTGGACCGCCTGGTGATGATTTTAACCAAGAGTAAATCCATCCGCGACGTAATCGCGTTCCCGAAAGTGCAGTCCGGCACCTGCCCGCTGACGGGCGCTCCGTATTATGTGGAGCAAAAGCAGCTGGATGAACTGCACATTGAAACCGTGCGCGATGAACAGCTATAACGAAGAAACCATGCAGGCGCGCACGCAGCTTCTCATCGGCCAAGACGGTGTGGAAGCGTTGCGGCGTGCGCATGTGATGGTCGTAGGCCTTGGCGGCGTGGGGGGCACGGCCGCCGAGGCGCTTTGCCGCAGCGGCATCGGCATGCTGACCTTGGTAGACGGCGATACCGTAGCGCTTTCCAATCTAAACCGGCAGATCGTGGCGGAGCGAGCCACCCTTGGGCAAAATAAGGCGCTGTCGTTGGCGCGAAGAATGCGCGCCATCGCGCCGCAATGCCGTATTATGGCGGTGGATACGCATTTTACCGTGCAAAACGCCGAAGCGCTGCTGGGCCACGCGCCGGATTTTATCATCGACGCCATAGACAGCATGGAAGATAAGCTCTGCTTAATTGCCATGGCGCATGAGAAAAAGATCAACATCGTCTCCGCCACCGGCGCCGGCAATCGGCTGGACCTGCAAAAATTAAAATTGGCAGACCTATACCAAACCGCCGGCGACCCGGTATGCCGTATTTTGCGCAGAGAATTAAAAAAACGTGGCGTTTTTCGGCATCCTGTGGTATATTCCGAAGAAACACCGCTGAAAAAGGGCCGCCCCACGGGCAGCATGATGTTTGTGCCGTCCGCGATGGGGCTGTTGTTGGCCCAATATACGGTAGAACAACTGAGGAGCAAGCAATGAAAGAAATCGGAACTGTGGTGCAGCTGGAAAAAAAGCGGGCGCTGGTTGTGTTTGAGCGCAGCTCCGCCTGCCAGCATTGCGGCGCTTGCCAGCGGGCAGACGGCGCACAGATGCAGGTTTGGCTGCCCAACGAGAAAAATGCGCAGGTGGGCGATAAAGTCCGCGTGGAGCTGGGCGCAAAGAGCATGCTGCGCGCCACGTGGCTTGCCTATATTTTCCCGCTTGCCATGCTGTTTGCGGGCGTGGGCCTTGGCTATTGGCTAGCACCTGAAAACAGCCGGGAGCTCATTGCGGCCTTTGCCGGCCTCATCGGAGCGGGCTTGGCGTATGTCCTTTTGCGGATGAACAATAAGCGCTTTGAAAAGGATGTCACCTTACAGCCGCAGATTTGTGAGATACTAAAATAACGCCTTGCTTTTTGCCAGCGCTATTTTGTAAATAGCTTAACTTTTTTGAAAGGGGAAACCGACATGTTGCACTATGAAAGAATCCAACAGATTGACCCTGCCATCTATGAAGTGTTCCAACAGGAACTCAACCGCCAACGCACGCATTTAGAGCTCATCGCCAGTGAAAACTTTGTGGATGAAGGCGTGCTGGAAGCGGCCGGCTCCATTTTAACCAACAAATACGCCGAAGGCTATCCGGCCAGACGGTATTACGGCGGCTGCGAATATGTGGACGTTGCAGAAAACCTGGCCATCGAGCGCGCCAAAAAGCTGTTCGGGGCAGAGCATGCCAATGTGCAGCCGCACAGCGGTTCGCAGGCCAACGCGGCGGTGTATTTTGCCATGCTGCAGCCGGGCGATACCATCCTCGGCATGAGCCTGGATCATGGCGGCCATCTGACCCATGGCAGCCCGGTCAATTTCTCCGGGAAAAACTATCATTTCGTTTCCTACGGCGTATCCGCCGAAACCGGCTATATTGATTACGATCAGGTGCGCGAACAGGCCCTCAAGCATAAACCGAAGATGATCGTGGCCGGATATTCCGCCTATACCCGCGTGCTGGATTTTGATAAATTCCGCCAAATCGCCGATGAAGTCGGTGCGTATTTGATGGTGGATATCGCGCACATCGCCGGCCTTGTGGCCACCGGCGTGCACCCCAGCCCCGTGCCCGTGGCGGATTTTGTAACCACCACCACGCACAAAACCCTGCGCGGCCCCAGAGGCGGCATGATCCTTTGCAAAGAACAATATGCAAAGCAGATCGACAAAGCCATTTTCCCCGGCACGCAGGGCGGCCCGCTGATGCATATCATCGCCGCCAAAGCCGTGGCCTTTGAACTGGCCTTGCAGCCGGAATTTAAAACCTATTGCGAGCAGATCGTGAAAAACGCCAAAGCTTTAAGCGCCGGCTTAACGGAAAACGGCATCCGCCTGGTTTCCGGCGGCACGGACAACCATTTGATGCTGATCGACCTGCGCGGCACCGGCAAAACCGGCAAAGAGGCGGAAAAGCTGTTGCATGCGGCCAACATTACCACCAATAAAAACGCCATTCCGTTCGATCCGGAAAAACCGTTTGTCACAAGCGGCATCCGCATCGGCACACCGGCCGTGACTACCCGCGGCATGAAAGAGGACGAGATGAAGCAGATCGCCGCGTTTATCGCCAAGGTAATCCAGCAGGGCGAACAAGCCGTGCCGGAAGTGAAAGAACAGGTCATCGCGCTGTGCAAAAACTTCCCGCTGTATGAAGACTGATCCTTTCCGCAAAACACAAAGAGACGCCAAACAACGGCGTCTCTTTTTTTATAAACATCGCTTACTTTATGGAAAAACGCAACCCAACCCCGGCTTCGGCTGCAAAAAGGAAAAGCGGCATAGGGGCATCAAATCTCTCAAAAACAATTTGTTTACGGCGTAATATTAAAGGTTTACATATTTAGCAAAAGAACAACTCTTTTAATTTTTAGGTTGACTTTTCTAAAAACTCAAAATACAGCATGACTGTTAAAATTCGCCGGTAAGAAACGGCGAAACAGGCAACACTAACGCTGCGGGCCAAGCGTATTTTAAGCCGCATTTTTTTCGCTTATGTTTATGTGTCCAAAAAGTGCAGGCGGGCAGAGGGCGGGTTTCTTGCACCCCAAAATCCCATCGTTTTAACTGCCCATCGGCCGGTTTTTTCAGGGAAAATACAAAAACATACCAATTTTATAGGAATATGGGAAAATAAAGTTGACAAAAATAATAGGATATGATATTTTCTAATCAATCCAGAGCAAAACACTTGGAAATGGAGGCGCGGCATGAAGTTTTCAACACGGGGCCGGTATGGCCTCAAAGCCGTGATGGAGCTGGCCAGAAGGGAAGGACAAGGCCCCGTTCCCATGCGGGATCTGGCCGAAAGCATCGGCATTTCCGCCCCTTATTTGGAACAGCTTTTCAAAAAGCTGCGCGCAGCCGGCGTGATCGAATCCTCCAGAGGCGCGCAGGGCGGCTATGCGTTGGCAAAGCCGTTAAAACACATCTCCGTGGGCGATGTGATCCGCCCGCTGGAAGGCAGCATGGCACCGGCCGCCTGTGCCGAGCAGGATTTTACCGGCTGCCAGAGCAATCGTTGTATCGAAGCATATCTGTATCGTAAAATACGGCAAAGCGTGGATGATGTAATCGATTCCGTTACGCTTTGGGATATGCTGGAAAAAGAAAAAGAATTGGCGCTGCAGCGGCCCAACCACGCCTGCGGCGCATGGGAGGCAATCTAAATGGAACAAAAGAGAATTTATATGGATCATGCGGCTACAACCTATGTAAAGCCGGAAGTGTTAGACGCCATGACGCCGTATTTTACCGAGCATTTTGGGAACCCCTCCAGCATACACAGTTTCGCCAGGGAGACCAAAAAAGCCATCGACCATGCCAGAGAGCAGGTGGCAAACGCCATCGGCGCCACGCCGAGCGAAATTTTCTTCACCTCCGGCGCCACCGAAAGCGACAACTGGGCGCTGCGCGGCATGGCCTATCAGCATAAAAACAAAGGAAACCATATCATCACCACCGCCATTGAGCACCACGCCATTTTGCATACCTGCCAGGCGCTGGAAAAACAGGGCTTTGAGGTAACGTATCTTGAGGTAGACGAAAATGGCCTGGTAACGCCGGAGCAGGTGAAAAACGCCATTACGGACAAGACCATCCTGGTTTCCGTCATGTTTGCCAACAACGAAATCGGCACCATCGAGCCCATTGAGCAAATCGGCGCGGTGTGCAAGGAAAAGGGCGTTGTGTTTCATACCGATGCCGTGCAGGCTTTCGGCGCGGTGCCCATTGATGTAAACAAGATGAATATCGATCTTCTTTCCATCACGGGGCATAAGCTCTACGGCCCCAAGGGCACGGGCGCGTTGTATATCCGCAAAGGCGTTATCTTGAAAAACCTCATTGAAGGCGGCGCGCAGGAGCGCGGCAAGCGCCCCGGCACGGAAAACATTGCCGGCATTGTGGGCCTTGGTAAAGCGGCGGAATTGGCAAACGAGCATATGGAAGAAAACGCCGCGCGGCTTACCGCTCTTCGTGACAAGCTGATCGACGGCATTTTGCAGCAGATTCCGGAAACCCGTCTAAACGGCCACAGAACCAAGCGCCTTCCCAACAACGTAAACATTTGCTTTCGATATATCGAAGGCGAATCGCTTTTGTTGTTGCTGGATCGGGCGGGCATCGCAGCTTCCAGCGGCAGCGCCTGCACCTCCGGTTCGTTGGATCCGTCGCATGTGCTGCTGGCCATCGGCCTGCCGCATGAAATTGCGCACGGCTCTTTGCGGCTGACGTTGGGCGCCTGCACCACCGAAGAAGACGTTTTGTATACCATCGAAACTTTAAAAACCATTGTAGAGCGGCTGCGGCAGATGTCTCCGCTGTATCACAAAGCATAAGGAGGGGTAAACTCTATGTATAGCGAAAAAGTAATGGATCATTTTATGAACCCCAGAAATGTCGGCGATGTGCCGGATGCCAACGCCGTTGGCGAAGTGGGCAATGCCAAATGCGGCGATATTATGAAAATTTCCATGAAGATCAACGACGACGGCGTTATTGAAGATGTAAAATTCAAAACCTTCGGCTGCGGCGCGGCCGTGGCCACTTCCAGCATTGCCACCGAAATGATCAAAGGCAAAACCATCGACGAAGCGGAAAATCTTTCCAACAAAGCCGTCATCGAAGCGCTGGATGGGTTGCCGCCGGCCAAAATCCATTGCAGCGTGCTGGCCGAACAGGCCGTGAAAGCCGCGCTGAAAGATTATCGCGACCGTAACGAAAAATAACAATTGGCTGAAAGTGTCAATGCTGCCAAATAACGCATTCATGAGCGCGCGTGCGTTTGTTCATACTAGGGATAGAACATCTAAAGAAAGGGGACGCGGCAAATGAAAAGCAAGTATTGGGTAGCGGGCATGGCAGTCAGCACGATTCTGGGCGCCACGGCGGCGTTGGCCATCACGGGAGATCTGAACGCCAACGGCATGAAAAAGATTTCCAAGCGCGTGGAGCGCGGCGCAAAACAAATGGGAATTCAACTATAAGTTCCTTTTGAAAAAGGCAGCGAATCCGCTGTCTTTTTTCTTTTGTAAAATATTTGAAATATGGCCGGATTTCAGGTATACTTATATCAACCGCATTAGCGCAATTTTCAGAATTGAGGTAAAAAACATGGATAGAGACGATCGTACGATGGCTTTCGCCCCTGTACGCGATGAGTCCTGTGAACAGATCCTCCTGCGTGTATACGAGGCATTGAAAACAAAAGGGTATGATCCCGTTAACCAATTGGTCGGCTATTTAATTTCCGGCGATCCTACCTACATCACCAGCTATCAAAATGCCAGAAGCCTGATTTGCCGCTTTGAACGTGATGAGCTTTTAGAAGAGGTCGTGCGTTATTACATTACGCGTAAAACCAGATAAATGGAAATTCGTAAACTGGGACAAAGCGGTTTGAACGTATCACGGCTTTGCTTTGGCACGTTGACGATGGGCCCTTTGCAACGGAACTTTTCGCCGGAAACCGGCGCTGAGCTGTTGGCAGAGGGCTTTTTGCAAGGCATCAATTGCCTGGATACGGCGGAGTATTATCAAAATTATCCGCACATTCAAAAGGCGCTTATCCGCCATCCGGATATAATCGTGATGACAAAATGCCATGCCTATGACAGGGCAGGCGCGCTGGAAAGCGTGGACAAAGCCTTAACCGGCCTTGGCCGCAAAACGCTGGATGTGATGATGCTGCACGAACAGGAAAGCCGCTACACCCTAAAAGGCCATGCCGAGGCGCTGCAAACCTTTGCAGCGCTGAAAGAAAAAGGCGTGATTCGCGCCATCGGGGTGTCCACCCATTTTGTGGACTGTGCCGATGCCGCCTCCACCCATCCGCTGATCGATGTCGTGGAAGCCATTTGCAACCGCGCCGGCGTGGGCATTATAGACGGCAGCGAACAGGATATGGAGGCCGCCCTTTGCAAAGCACACGATTTCGGCAAAGGCGTGGTGGCCATCAAAGCGCTGGCCGGCGGGCATTTTTCTTCTTCTCCTGCCGAAAGCATCCGCTATGTGCTGGACAAGCCCTTTGTAGATTGCCTGGCCGTGGGCATGCAAAGCCGGGACGAAATTTTATGCAACACCGCGCTGTTTGAAAACAGATGCACGCCTTCGCTTTTGCAGGCAGTTAAGCGGCAAAGCCGCCGGCTTCATGTGGCGGATTGGTGCCTTGGCTGCGGCACATGCGAAAGACGCTGCCAGGCAAACGCCATTCATGTTATCAACGGCAAAGCCGTGCCGGATCTTTCGCGCTGCGTGCTTTGCGGCTATTGTGCGGGCTCCTGCCCGGAATTTTGTATTAAGGTGTTTTAAATGAAAATTGCAGGATTGGATGTGGGCCAGGCCCGCATCGGCATTGCCATTTCGGATGAAATGGAAATTTTGGCCAGCAGCGTAGAAAGCTACCATTGCAAGGGCGATTTACAAAAAGACGCCGCGGCCGTAGCCGAAAAATTACAGGCGCTGGGCACAAAAAAAGTGGTCATCGGCCTTGCGAAAAACATGAACGGCACCGAGGGACCCGCAGCGGAAAAATGCCGGGCATTCGGCGCTGCGCTCAAGGAATTTTTGCCCTGCGAACAGGTCTTTTCCGATGAGCGGCTGACCACCGTTCAGGCACAGCGCGCACTGATCGGCGCCAACGTGTCCCGAAAAAAGCGCAAAGGCGTGGTGGATAAATTGGCCGCGCAGCTGATTTTACAAAACTATTTGGATTTACAGGGAGGCGCGCATTGAATCTGTGGATGAAACAGGCGTTTGTCGTGAAAAAAGCAGATGGCAAAAACCGATGTATAACCTATAAACTCAAAGCCGTTTTACAGCATCAGGAAAAACAATACCTGCTTATGCAGGCACAAACCCCCTACGCCCTGGCAGACGGGCTGATGATGCTGGAGGTGCAGCCGGAAAACCGGGCGCACAGGCTCTCCGTTGTGGAGGATCTTATGCCCTTTACCGATGTGCTGCATCGCGTTTTTGGCGCAAATACCATGATTCATTAAGGAGGAAATCATATGGCACTGTTTCGTAAAAATCCGTTTATCTCCGCCGTAAAACAATATCAGTTTTATGAGGCGTTTCAACATTATCTGGTCAACGAAGACGAATGCGAAGAAGATTTGCAGGCCCTGCAAAAAAAAGACCGGGCAGCCGCCCGCGATTTTTCCGAATATCTGGAGGTTTGGAATCGTTTTCGCCAGGCCGTGATCGAAGGCGATTTTGATGCCGTGGATAAGGCCGTGGCAGAGATGGACGCTTCGGATATGTATACCCGCAGCGATTTAAAGCAGGTTTTGGTGGATCTGGCCGATAAAACCAGCAACTATAACTGTTTTACCGTCTACTGGAAATATCTGGAAGATAAAGAGGATATAGATGAGCTGGATCAGGTGGTCAATATGCTGCTTGAATGCCTGCCGGACTGCCCGCCCGCCTACGACCAGGCGTTGGATCTTTTGCAGCAAATGGTGGATTCCACCGATAAAATCCGTGAAAAGCTGCCCCATCTTGAGCGCGCGCTTTCCGTGTTTGAGCGCGGCAACTGCAAGGTGGATATCGAGCGTTGCGCCAAATTTATCGCGCAGGTTAAAGAGATAAACCCCAAAAGCCCGGCTGCCCGCAAAGCGGAAATGGCGCTGTATCGCACGGATATGGTGGCGCTGGGTGGCGTGCGCCCGCTGATCGATGCCGGCGAATTGCAGCAGGCTGTCGATACCTTATTGGAGCAGAGCAGGGATCTGCCGCGCAGAATCGCCACGCGCGGCGTTACCGGCAACTGGAAAGATGCGGAAACGTTTTATCGCCTGGGATGCTGTTTGTATCAAACCACCAACGACCCCACGGACGCTTTCTATATCGCCTCCGCCGTTTGGCACAGCGATTTGCGCGAAAACGAAGCCATCTTAAACGAAAGCATGGCCCTGGGCCTGGAAGCGTTGGAGCATTTCCCTGAAAATGTGCCGTATATGCAGACCATGCTGGATCAATTATATCTGGTGCGCCCGTTCCCGTTACCGGATGAAACGGCCAAGGCCTATTGCGAAAAGGTGTTGGCGTTGGATCCCGAAAACGAAGTGGCCATCGAATGCATGAAGATTTATCACGAACAGCAGGAGGAAAAATTGCTGGAAGACGGGGAAAATTAACCGTTGCACGGCGCTGTTTGTTTATGATATAATAGTTCGGATTTAAAACACACCTGTCGGCGTCCGCTCCGGCCTTGTGCCTTTTTGGTTTGACGGAGAAAAGCCGCAGGGAGGAAAACAAGGAGGACAAAAAATGTCTGTAATTTCCATGAAACAACTGTTGGAAGCCGGCGTACATTTCGGTCATCAGACCCGCCGCTGGAACCCGAAGATGGCAAAATACATCTTCACCGAACGTAACGGTATCTACATCATCGACCTGCAGAAAACCGTTCGCAAAGCCGAAGAAGCGTATATGTTTGTGCGCGATATCGCAGCCGAAGGCGGCACGATTCTGTTCGTAGGCACCAAAAAACAGGCGCGCGAAAGCATCGAACAGGAAGCCAAACGCTGCAACATGTTTTATGTAAACAACCGTTGGCTGGGCGGCATGCTCACCAACTTTAAGACCATCCGCCAGAGCATTGCCCGTTTGACCCGCATCAACAACATGGAGAAAAACGGCGACTTTGAAGCGCTGACCAAAAAAGAAGTCAGCAAGCTCATGCTCGAACGCGAAAAATTGGAAAAAAACCTGGGCGGTATCAAAGATATGCGTCAGCTGCCGAGCGCGTTGTTTATCGTAGACCCGCGCAAAGAGCACATCGCCATTTCCGAAGCACACAAGCTGGGCATTCCGATCGTCGGCATCTGCGATACCAACTGCGATCCGGATGAACTGGATTATGTAATCCCCGGCAATGACGACGCCATCCGCGCCGTAAAACTCATCGCCGGCAAAATGGCGGACGCCGTTATCGAAGGCCGCCAGGGCGAACAGGAAGAAGTGGAAGGCGCCGAAGCCGAAGCTGAACAGATCGAAACCGCGGAACAGCCGGACGAACAGGAAACCGTAGAAGCGTAACAAACTTTAGGAGGAAGCAATATCATGGCAATTAGTGCAAGTGATGTAAAAGCGCTGCGCGAAGCAACTGGCGCAGGCATGATGGATTGTAAAAAAGCCCTGACCGAAGCGGACGGCAACATTGAAAAAGCTACCGAAATCCTTCGTGAAAAAGGTTTGGCTGCGGCGGCCAAAAAATCCGGCCGTATTGCCGCGGAAGGCGTGGTTGCCAGCTATATCCATATGGGCGGCAGAATCGGCGTGCTCGTAGAAGTAAACTGCGAAACGGACTTTGTTGCAAAGACCGATCAATTCCAGAGCTTCGTGCGCGACGTGGCAATGCAGATTGCCGCTGCCAACCCGCAATACCTCTCTTCCGAAGATGTGCCGAAAGACACCATCGAAAAGGAAAAGGAAATTTTGCGCATCCAGGCCCTCAACGAAGGCAAGCCGGAAAAAATCGTCAACAACATGGTGGAAGGCCGAATCAAAAAATACTTTAAGGAAGTTTGCTTGCTCGAACAGCCTTTTGTAAAAGATTCTGACAAAACCATTGCCGATTATGTAAAAGAACAGATCGCTGCTTTGGGCGAAAACATTACCATTCGTCGTTTCACCCGTTATGAAATGGGCGAAGGGCTGCAAAAGCGGGAAGATAATTTCGTGGAAGAAGTTATGAACCAGGCAAAAGCGTGAGAAAAGGGCCTTTGGCCCTTTTTTTATGCAGGAAATCGAAAGAACCATAAAAAGGTACCGGGTTTGCCGTTGACGGGCTTGCCCGCTTTCTGATACGCTTACGAAAACAAACACTCTGTGCGGAGGAAAAAAATTGGAACCGAAATATAAACGTGTAATCATTAAAATGAGTGGTGAAGCCCTGGCCGGAAACGATCGCTTTGGCCTGAACAACGATGTGCTCTCTTCCATCAGCGACCAGATTCTTCAAGCCAAGGAAACCGGCTGCGAAATCTGCATTGTGGTAGGCGGCGGCAACTTCTGGCGCGGCCGTCAGGGCACGGATATGGATCGTACCACGGCAGACTATATGGGCATGCTGGCCACGACGATGAACGCTTTGGCCCTGCAGGACGCTTTGGAGCAAAAAGGCGCCCAGGTGCGTTGCCAAACTGCCATTGAAATGCGCCAAATGGCAGAGCCGTATATCCGCCGCCGTGCTGTGCGCCATCTGGAAAAAGGGCGTATTGTCATCTTTGCCTGCGGCACCGGCAACCCCTATTTCTCCACCGATACCGCTGCGGCCCTGCGCGCGGCCGAGATGGGCGCAGAGATGATCCTGCTGGCCAAAAACGTGGACGGCATTTACGATAGCGATCCAAAACTCAATCCCGATGCGAAAAAATATAACGACATCACCTATAAACAGGTGTTGGCCGATGACTTAACCGTGATGGATTCCCCGGCCATTGCGCTGTGCATGGAAAACAACATCCCGATTCTGGTTTTCGCCATGAACGAGAAAAACAGCATCGTGCGCGCAGTGTCTGGCGAACAGGTCGGCACGCTGGTCCACAAATAAAAATTACGTTTTGCTGCCGGCCGCTGCGCCGGCAGTTTTTTTATATATCCCTTGGCGCGCCCTGCAACGTCCCTTTTTGATAGGCCATAGCCAAAATCAAACTTCAACACGCGGGCAAAAGGCGCCCCCTATGGCAGACAAAATCCGTTAAACGGCCGTATGCGCTTTTTGCTAAACTGGCCGAAACTTCACGATAAAGAGAAAATTCTTTCAATCTCGTGTTTTTTTCAGCAAATTACATAAAATTTCTCCTTTTGCACATATATGTATAGCAGGGAAAGGGGGAATTTTTATGCCCGTTCATAGAAGACGCGTTACGCCGCCCAGGCGCAAACATGCGCCGGAGCATGCCGGTAACCGGCTTTCGTTTTTCATCACAGCGCTGGCGCTGTTGGCGTTTGCCTATCTGGGCGCCGCCACCAAGGCCGGCTCTTTTCTTGCGGAAAAGGTGATCCAGCCTGTGTTTCGCCAAATGGGCGTGTTCGCCGAAAAATCACCGGCGCAGTCCGAAGCGCCGCAAGGGCAGACAGAATCTGTTTCCTGCACGGTGCCGGGGCTGACTGCCTATTTTCTGCAAAGCGGCGTGTTTGCCTCCAAGGAAAATGCCGAAACGGAGGCCAAAAAGCTGCAAGACCAGGGCGGCGCCGGCTATGTCTATCAGGATCAGGAGGATTTTCGTACGATCATAGCCGCCTATGCGCAGGAAAAAGAGGCGGAGGCCGTGAAAACCCGCCTTTCGGAGAGCATGCAGACAAAGGTTTTGCCCATTCAGGCCGCGGAAAAGACCGTGCCGGTGGAAAACAAAGCGCAGGCGGAGGCCTTATCGCAGGCCACTCAGGCGTTAAACCGCGCCATAGACAGCCTGTATCAAGCCAATAAGCAGGTGGACACGGCCGAAACGTGCCAACAATCTTTGCAAACTGCGCAAACCGGCCTGCAAAAGGCGCGGGAAACGCTGCAAAATGCCTTTACGGACGAGAATCATTCATTTGCTTCTTCGTTGATTTCGCTGATTTCTCAAGCCGAAACCGATACGAAAGCAGCTCTTGAGGCAACCGACGGCGCCCGCAATGCCAAGGCCCAGCTTGCCCTTTGCCGCCTGTTGGGAGCGTATGCCCGGCTCATTTTATAAGCGCAGAAAACGCAAAATTTGAAAACTTCGATGATTCCCCCTAGAATAAATATGATATGATAAGAGAAATTGTATTTTGCAAGGAGGATTCCTTTTGATCCCTGTCATTGTGGTTTTATTGATTATCCCGGTTATCGGTTTAATCTTATTTTTATTGAAAAGCATTTTGAAACTCTCTTTCTCTGTGCTCAAAATTCTGGCGGTGCTGTTTGTGCTTTGGCTGATTTACGGCTTTGTCACAGGCGGCATACAGCAGACCCTGCACAACATCGGAAAGCCAAGCCTCAGCGTGCAAGAGGACGGCACCGGGCTGTATTTGGGCGTGTTTACCCAAGGCGAACTGGATGTGGCTCCCTATATTCGGGACAAGCAGGGCAATGCGGAGGTGAATATCGCGTTTTCGGATGTCTATATCCAAATGCCGGAAAACTGTGTGTTGAAAGTAGAGGCCCAGGCGGTGTTTTGCAGCGTGGAGGTGGAAGGCCATAAACAGGGTATTTCCTACGGCTCCAAACAATTTGTCACGGGCAACGGAGAAAATATTGTAACGGTGAAGCTGTTGGGCGCGTTTTCCACCGTGCACATCATCCCATAAGGAGGACAAGGGTGAATACAAATAGCTATCAATCCAAGGATATCAAGGTGCTGGAAGGGCTGGAAGCGGTTCGGATGCGCCCCGGCATGTATATAGGTTCCACCGAGGTGCGCGGCCTGCACCATATGCTCTGGGAAATTGTGGATAACGCCATCGATGAAGCGGCCAACGGCTATGCCGATCAGGTGAAAATCACCCTGCATAAAGACGGCGGCGCCACCGTGGAAGACAACGGGCGCGGCATTCCTGTGGATATTCATCCGCAAATGGGCGTCTCCGGCGTGGAAGTCGTGTATACCCAGCTGCATGCCGGCGGCAAATTTTCCTCCGGCCAATATCAATATTCCGGCGGGCTGCACGGCGTAGGTGCCAGCGTTGTCAACGCGCTGAGCAAGCGTGTGGTGGTGGAGGTGGGCCATAACGGCTCGTTATACCGCATTGCGTTTTCCCCGCAGGTGGATGAAAAAACCGGAAAGCTCATTCCCGGCAAAGCGGAATCGCCGCTGGAAAACGTCGGCAGAACGCGCCGAAAAGGCACGCGCGTTACCTTTTGGCCGGATGAAGCGGTGTTTGAAACCACCAATTTTCATTATGATATGATCGCGCGCCGCCTGCGCGAGTTGTCGTTTTTGAACCGCGGCGTACACATTATTTTGACCGATGAGCGCATCAAGGGCGATAAAAGCGAGCAGACCGTGGAATATTATTCCGAAGGCGGGCTGATCGATTTTGTCAAATACTTAAATCAAGACCGGGATACCCTGTTTGATACGCCCATTCTGTTGGAGGGCAAAAGCGGGGATATGCTGGTGTCCGTGGCCATCCAAAGCAACGACGGCTACAACGAATCCATCTATTCCTATGTCAACAACATTTCCACCACCGACGGCGGCATGCACGAAACCGGCTTTAAGGCGGCCTTTACAAAATGCATGAACGAATATGCCCGGAAAAACGGCATTTTGAAGGAGAAAGACGCGCCCTTTATCGGCGAAGATTATCGTGAAGGCATGACGGCGGTTATCTCCTTAAAATTGAAAAACCCGCAGTTTGAAGGACAGACCAAAACGCGCCTTGGTAACAGCGAAGCCCGCACCGGCGTGGAAAGCGTGGTAACCGAGCAGCTTACCATGTTTTTGGAGGATCTACGCAACCAGAAAATTGCGCTGGCCATCATGGAAAAAGCCGCTCAGGCCGCCAAAGTACGCGAGGCGGAGCGCTCTGCCAAAAAGAAAGCCCGTGCGCTGAATAAACTGGATGCTGCGCCCCTGGTCGGCAAGCTTTCCGCCTGCACCGGCCGCAACGCCGCGCAAAACGAACTGTTTATCGTGGAGGGCGATTCTGCCGGCGGCAGCGCCAAACAGGGCCGCAACCGCCGCTTTCAGGCCATCCTACCGCTTAGAGGAAAGCCGCTGAACTGCGAGAAAAAACGCCTGGAGCAGGTGTTGGCAAACGACGAATTCCGCTCTATCATCACAGCGCTCGGCACCGGGATTGACGAGGATTTTAACATTGAGCAGCTCAAATACAATCGCGTGATCATCCTGTCGGATGCCGACCAGGACGGCGCGCATATCCGGGCGATTTTGCTTACGTTTTTCTATCGCTATATGAAACCACTGATCACAGAGGGGCATGTGTATATGGGTATGCCGCCGCTGTATCGCGTCAGCAAGGGCAACAAGCATGAATACGCCTATGACGATGAAGCGCTGGATGCGCTGATCAAAAAAATGGGGCGGGGCTACACCTTGCAGCGCTATAAGGGCCTGGGCGAAATGAACCCGGAGCAGCTATGGGAAACCACGATGGACCCCGAAAAAAGAGCGTTGGTGCGCGTGAGCATTGAAAACGCTGCCGAAGCGGAACACCTTGTGCGCGTATTGATGGGCGAAAAGGCCGATCCGCGGCGGGAATATATTTTCTCGCATTCCAATTTTAATAAAGAAGATCATTTTATGCAGCTGGGAGGGGTATTGGAAAATGGCAGGTAAAAGCAAACAGCCGGACATGCCCGTGGCCAAAAAGATCTTTGTACAGTCTTTAGATCAGGTAATGCATCAATCCATGATGCCGTATGCCGAATATGTGATTATGGACCGTTCCTTGCCGCGCGTGGAAGATGGGCTAAAGCCCGTGCAGCGCCGTATATTGTATACCATGATGGAGTTGGGGCTAACGCCGGACAAGCCACACCGCAAATCCGCGCGTATCGTAGGGGATTGTCTGGGCAAATATCACCCCCATGGCGATACTTCGGTTTACGATGCCATGGTGCGCCTGGCGCAGCCGTTTAATATGTCCGCGCCGCTGGTAGACGGCCACGGAAACTTCGGCAGCATGGATGGCGATTCCGCCGCCGCCATGCGTTATACCGAAGCTAGGATGACGCCGCTGGCCCTGGAAATGCTGCGCGATTTAGACAAGGACACCGTGCCGTTTTCCCTAAACTTTGACGATACCATGAAAGAGCCGGATATGCTGCCCAGCCGTTATCCCAACCTTCTGGTAAACGGCGCCAGCGGCATTGCCGTCGCTTTGGCCACCAACATTCCGCCGCATAACCTAGGCGAAACGATAGACGGCGTGGTGGCCTATTATAAAAACCCGAACATCTCTTTGCAAGAGATGATGCAATACATCAAAGGCCCGGATTTTCCCACCGGTGGTTATTGCAGCTGTGGGGAAGAATTGGAACAGGCCTATCTTACCGGGCGCAGCAAAATCAAAGTGCGCGCCAAAACGGAGATAGAGCGGGAAAAAAACGGCAAATGCCGCATTGTTATTACGGAGCTGCCGTATCAGGTGAACAAAGCCACTCTGCTGGAAAAAATTCAAAAGCTGCGCGAAGAGAAAAAGGGATACCTTTTGGGCATTTCGGACATCCGCGACGAATCCGACCGGGAAGGCACGCGTGCCGTGATCGAATTAAAAAAGGACGCCAATCTGCAAAAAATCTTGCAATATCTGTATAAATACAGCGATTTGCAGGTTACCTTCGGCATCAATATGGTGGCCATTGCCGAGGGCAAACCGCAGCAGCTGAGCCTGCTGCAAATGATTCATTATTATGCCGAATATCAAAAGGTGATCGTGCGGCGGCGTACCCGGTATGAATTGGAAGAGGCTGAAAAGCGCGAGCATATTCTGGCGGGCTTGATGATCGCCGTGCAAAACATCGACGAAGTGATTCGCCTGATCCGCATTTCCAAAAACGCCAACGAGGCACGCAAACGCCTGATGGAAGCGTTTGACATTACCTCCGTACAGGCGCAGGCCATTTTGGATTTACGGCTGCGCCGGTTAACCGCGCTGGAGCTTGGCGAACTCAAACGCGATTATGAGCAGGTGGTAAAGCTCATCGCCCGGCTCAAAGGCATTTTATCCAGCGAGAAAAAGCTGGTCGGCGTGATCGAAAAAGAGCTTTGGGAGATCAAGGAAAAATACGCCGTGCCGCGCCGCACACAGCTTTGCCGGCTGGAAACGGCGCATGCTTCGGAATTGCAGGTAAAAAAGCAGGCAGAGCCCTGCGATATTCTCTTTACCCAAACAGGCTATATTAAGCGTATTTCGCTAAAGGGCAATCAAAAATCCGTCCAGGAGGGCGGCGACGATACCTTAACCCAATTGCGCTGTATGACGGATGATAAGCTGCGCTTTTTCACAGACCATGGCAATGTATTTTCCATTGCCGCAGAGGAAATTGCCGAATGTAAGCTTAAAGACCGCGGGGTCAATGCTGCGGCGCTGCTGTCCGGCCTTGGCAAAGATGAGCAGGTGGTGTCGCTTTTGGTTCTGCCGGAAAAAGACTGCGATGTCTTGTTTTTCACTAAGCAGGGCATGGTTAAGCGCACAGCCGTTTCCGAATATCAAAAAACACGCGGAAAGCTTTTGGCCTGCGGCTTAAAGGGAACGGACAGCGTGATGAAAGCGGTGCTTTTGCCGCAGAATTGCGAATTGATTCTGGTGGCCAAAAAGACAAACGCCATTCGCTTTCAGACAGATTCCATCCCGCAGCAGGGCCGCACGGCTGCCGGCGTAAAGGCCATCGTGCTGGAAGCGGGGGACGAAGTGCTGTTTGCCGATCTGCTGCATGAGCAAAAAGAGATGGCGCTGTTTACAGACCGCGGCTATGCAAAGCGCCTGCCCATCGAGGAGATAGAGCCGCAAAAGCGCAACGGTAAAGGGCAAAAAGTCCTAACCCTGCCCAAAGACGGGGCCAATGGAAACGAACTTGTGTTTGTCTGCTGGGTACAGCTGCAGGAAAGCTTTATTCTCACCCAGTTCCACGGCACGCAAACCACCGTGGAGGCCGTGCAGATTCCCAAAGAAACCAGGCAGGGCAAGGGAAGTCCGCTGGTTTTGGCGCTGTTTGATGATGTCGTAACCCAGGTGCAGCGTTCGTTTGTGCAAGGCTGATAAATCGCAAACTAAAAAAGAGCCGCGTTTGGCTCTTTTTCTTTTGGGAAACACACCCGTTCCAAAGCGGGCCGCCCAAGGGAGGAATTGCGTAGAAATACAGAAATATTTGCGCGCGCCAAGCCTGCTTTTCAAAAGTAAACCATTTATATTTTTTAATTGACAATCGCGGCGGCCCATGAAAAGGACCGGCCTGGCCAAAAGGAGCGAAAACACTGTTTTTTCAAAAATAAAAAATCCCCGGCAAGACCGGGGAAAGCGCCGTTAAAACAGTTTTTTTCGGAACATCACAATCGCCGTGATGATGGACGTCAGCGCGGAAAGGCCGCAGACCACGGCAAACCCCCAGGGCGCATTTTGAAACGGCACCGGCACATTCATGCCCCATAGGCTGGCAAACAGGGTGGGGATGGTTAAAATGATGGTGATGGAGGTCAAAAGCTTCATTACGATGTTTAGGTTGTTGGAAATTACAGAGGCAAAGGCGTCCATCGTGCCGGAAAGAATGTCGCGGTAGATGGTACACATCTCGATGGCCTGCTTGTTTTCGATGATAACGTCTTCCAACAAATCCGTATCGTCCGGATAGCGGCGGATAAATTCCATGCGCATCAGCCGCTCCAGCACCGCTTCGTTGCTCTTTAGCGAAGTGGAAAAATACACCAAGCTCTTTTCCAGGTTCAGCATGGCGATCAGCTCTTTGTTTTTCATGGATTTATGCAGTTCGCCTTCAATTTCCGTGCTTTTTTTATCAATCTGGCGCAGATACACCAGGAATTTAGCCGCGTTGCGATACAGAATCTGCAAAATAAACCGGCTTTTCTTTTTGGTGGAAAAGCTCTTCACGCGGTTGTTGGTAAAATCCTGCAAAACGGAAGAATCCTTCAGGCATACGGTGAAGATGTTATCTTCGGTTAAAATGATGCCCAGCGGAAAGGTGGAGTTGATAACCCCTTCTTTTTCGGAAAGCTCGATGGTAGGGGTGTCTACCACGATGAGGGTTTGTCCGTTTTCGGTCTCCACACGCGAGCGCTCCTCTTCGTCCAGCGCGGCCACAAGAAAATCCCGATCCACATGGGTGGCCTCCAACAGCTGATTCAGTTCCTCCTGCGTGGGGTTTACCACATGCACCCAACAGCCGGGTTCAATCGCGTCTAGCAAAAAAATCTTTTCATCATCCGTCCGGAAAAACGAAATCATTTTGCCACCTCATTTCTCTCCAAAATACAAGGGCCGAAACCCACCATACACGAAAAACGCAACGCACCCGAAAGGCACATCTGCCGCAAAACTTTGCTTTTTTATTATACCGATTTTGCGCCGCAAAAGCAACCGAGGCCAAAGGGAATCCATCCCGCCCCTCGCCCTGTAAAATTGACAGTGCTTTTAATTTTGTTTACTATATCTGTGCGCATTTTCTATTAAAATATCCATGTGCGCAGGCAAAGGGAAAACGAAAATACCGGTTTTGTTTTCTGTATCCCGCGCGCATACATAGCAAAAAATACAGGACAGATTAAAATTTTACGAAGGGATGAGCCTTGATTCGCCTGCTAAATAAAAATTTTACACAAATAAAATTGACAGCGTCTTCCATGCTGTGAAATAATAAATTATACAAAATTTCCCTATGGAAAGGAGTTTTTCTATGAATACTGCAGGACAGAGCTGGATTGTGCTGAACAACGGTGTAAAAATGCCTCAATTCGGCTTGGGCGTTTGGCAAACGGAAAACGGCCAACAGGTGATCGACGCCGTGAAAGCGGCCGTAAAAGCGGGCTATCGCGCTATTGACACGGCCGCCGCCTATGAAAACGAAGACGGCGTGGGCCAGGGCATTCGCGAATGCGGCCTGGATCGAAACGAATTGTTTATCACCTCCAAGCTTTGGAACAGCGACCAGGGATACGATAACACCCTGCGCGCGTTTGACAAAACCATGGAGCGCCTGGGCCTGGATGTGTTGGATTTATATTTAATCCACTGGCCGTGCCCGAATGACGGCTTGTTTGTGGAAACCTGGAAAGCCTTTGAAACCCTGTATAAACAGGGCCGCGTACGCGCCATCGGCCTTAGCAATTTTACCAAGGAAAACATCCAAACCCTGCTGGACAGCTGCGAAATCAAGCCGATGGTCAACCAGATTGAATGCCATCCGTATTTAACGCAGGTGGAAATGCAGTCGTTTTTGTTCCAAAACCAAATTGCCATGACGGCTTGGAGCCCGCTGGCGCACGGGGAAGTGTTTGGCGACCAAACCCTGCAAAAGATCGCCGATAAATACGGCAAAAACATCGCACAGGTTGTCATCCGCTGGGAATTGCAGCGCGGGATTATCACCATTCCGAAATCCATCAATCCCAAGCGCATTGAGGAAAACATTCAGGTGTTTGATTTTGTCCTTTCCGCAGAGGACATGATCGAAATCGATATGCTGAATAAAAACCACCGCACCGGCCCGGATCCGCTGACGTTCCACAAAAAATAACCGCCTTAAAAAGCAGCCTTCGGGCTGCTTTTGTTTTTGTCCGCCCAAAGCGCATACATAAAACCGCGCCTTTTCTCATACTTTGAAATAATCGGATAAGGAGGGAAGGCCAGTGAATTTTACCTATGACAATCATGCGCAGCTTTTGGGCACCATCGTACAGGACCCCGTTTACGACCATACCCTTTACGGGGAAGATTTTTATACGTTTGCCCTGCATGTAAAACGCCTGAGCCAAACGGCGGATGTGTTGCCCGTCACCGTTTCCGGCCATGGGCTGCACCTGGCCTGTTCCGGGCAGATCGTGCGCGTTACCGGCCAAGTGCGCAGCTATAATAAGCTGATCGACGGCGCCAGCCGCTTAATCGTCACCGTCTTTGCAAAGCGCCTGGAGTTTTTATCCGCGCAAACGCCCTGCCACAACGAAATTTTGCTTTCCGGCTATGTCTGTAAACCCCCCACTTACCGCAAAACCCCCTTCGAGCGGGAAATTACAGACCTTTTGCTGGCGGTAAACAGGGCGTATCATAAAAGCGATTATCTGCCGTGCATTGCCTGGGGGAAAACCGCGCGCTTTGCTTCGCATTTGAAAGTGGGGGCGCATATCCGCATCAAAGGGCGCATGCAGTCCAGAGCCTACGAAAAAACATACCCCACCGGAGAAACCGCGCTGAAAACCGCCTATGAAATTTCCATTGCGCAATTGGAAGTGCTCCCGGAATGAAATTTTCGTTTCTTGCTTTAATAAACTAACGTAACATGCTATAATACTTGAAAAAGCATCGGGGAGGAACGGTATGCCTGCCAATTCCAAAATAAAATCCAAGGAAATGGACATGCTGTGTGACGCGCTTTTGTGTTTAAAAACACAGGACGAGTGTTATCAGCTTTTTGAAGATCTCTGCACCATGGCGGAGATGCATGCGTTAAGTCAGCGATTGCAGGTGGCGCAGATGCTGCGCGAAAAGGCAACCTATCAGGAAATCAGCAAGCAGACCGGCGCATCCACCGCAACCATCAGCCGCGTAAACCGCTGTGTTACCTACGGCAGCGGCGGGTATGAATTGATTTTAGACAGGCTGACCGAACGCGGGGAAAAATAAACCGTACCGCGCATTCATTGGCGTACAAAGGCCAGCTTTGTGCGCTTTTTTCTTGATATAAGGAGGCATTATGGATCTATCCGCATTAAACCAAAACCAGCGCGCCGCCGTGGAGCAAACAGAGGGGCCGCTTTTGATTTTGGCAGGCGCCGGCAGCGGCAAAACCAGAACGCTGACCATGCGCACCGCGCACCTGTTGGAGCTGGGCGTATACCCCAGCGCTATTTTGTGTATCACATTTACCAATAAGGCCGCCAACGAAATGAAACAGCGCGTGGAGGAAATGGTGGGCGCGGCGGCGCAGGGCATGTGGATCTGCACGTTTCACAGCATGTGCGTGCGCATTTTGCGCATGAATGCCGATGCGCTGGGATACAGCAAAGCCTTTACCATCTACGATACGGACGATGTGCTGCGCTTAGTAAAGCAAATCGAACGGGATTTGGATATCGACGAAAAATTCTGCCCGGCCAAGGCCGTGGCTTCCGCCATTTCGGACGCCAAAAACAAAATGATCGGCCCCAAAGAATATGCCGAGCGCGCCGCCGGCGATATTTGGAAACAGACCATTGCGGAAGTGTATCTCGAATATGAAAAAAGGCTGCTGGCCAACAACGCCTTTGATTTTGATAACCTTCTGTGTAAAACCGTTGAATTGTTTGAAAAACACCCGGATGTTTTATCCTATTACCAAAACCGCTTTCGCTATGTGCACGTGGATGAGTATCAGGATACCAACCGGGCACAATATCTGTTGGTGCGTGCCATCGCTGCGCATGGGAATATCTGCGTTGTGGGCGATGACGACCAATCCATCTACGGCTGGCGCGGCGCGGATATCCGCAATATTTTGGATTTTGAAAAGGATTTTCCCGGCGCAAAGCTCATTCGTTTGGAGCAAAACTACCGCTCCACCACGCCGATTTTGCAAGCAGCCAATGCCGTGATCAGCCATAACAGCGGCCGAAAGGGCAAAACGCTGTTTACTACCCGCAAAGGCGGGGAACCCATTCAGCTAAAACGCTGTATTTCCGAGCGCGAAGAGGCCATGTATGTGGCGGACACCATAGACGACCTTTTGGCCACCTATAAGCTTTCGGATTTTGCCGTTTTATACCGCACCAACGCGCAGAGCCGCGCGCTGGAAGAAGAATTTATGAAAAAGCAGATTGCCTACCGCGTGGTGGGGGGCATCAAGTTTTACGACCGCAAAGAAGTAAAAGACCTGGTGGCCTATCTGCGCTTTTTGCAAAACCCGCAGGACAGCATCAGCCTGTTTCGCATTTTAAACGTGCCAAAGCGCGGCATCGGCGCTACCACGGTGGAAAAAATTCAAGCCGCCGCGCTGGAAAACGGCGTCTACGCCTGGGATATTGTGATGAACGCCGGGCAATACATCACGCCGAAGCGCACGGCGGACAAGCTGGAAGATTTCGGCAACCAGATGATGCAGTTGATGGCGGCCGGCGTGCTGCTGGCGCCGGAGGAATATGTGCGTAAAGTGCTGGATGATACCGGCCTTTTGATGCAATATCAGGAAGAGGGCACCGAAGAAGCGCTGGCCCGCGCGGAAAACATGCTGGAGTTTATCACCGCCATTCAGGAATTTATGCACGGAAATCCGGACGCTACCCTGTCGGATTTTCTGGCCAATGTGGCCCTGGTAACAGACAGCGACGAGCAAACCGAAACAAACACCGTAACCCTGATGACGCTACACAGCGCCAAGGGCCTGGAGTTTCCCGTTGTGTTTTTCATCGGCCTGGAGGAGGGCATTTGCCCGCATATCCGCTCTATGCAAACCGAAGAGGGCATCGAAGAAGAACGGCGCCTTTGCTATGTGGGCATCACTCGCGCGATGGACAGGCTGTTTATGACCTACGCCATGAGCCGCGGCCTGTTTGGCACCACCAACCACAACCCGCCCTCCCGCTTTTTGGACGAATTGCCGGCGGATGTGGAGCGAAACGATACCGCCAGCGGCGTTGTTACGCCGTATGCCGATCTGCCCCGGCAAAGTGTGATGAAAGCGCCGGTGCTCACGCGCCAGGCCTCCAAAACCGTTGTCACCAAACCAAACCCCGCCTTGATGGATCTAAAAGCCGGCGACAGGGTGCATCATCCCGCCTTTGGCGGCGGCAAGGTGCTTTCTTTGTCCGGCAAGGGCGATGGGCTTGTGGCGGAGATTGATTTCGGCGGCAAAGGCATCAAACGCATCGCATTGAAATATGCGGCGATGAAGAAGGAAGATTGATGGAACAGCGTTTACGAGCCATCGTGGATAAGCTCAATGAATATGCAGATCAATATTACAGGCACGATAACCCCACCGTAACGGACGGGGAATACGATGCGTTGTTTGATGAATTGTTGTCTTTGGAAAAGCAAACCGGCCTTGTGCTGCCGGATTCGCCCTCGCGCAGGGTGGGCGGCGCGCCGGTGCAGGGCTTTTCCCAGCATACGCATTTAGGCCAGCTTTGGAGTTTGGATAAATGCCGCGCCAAAGAAGAAGTGGCCGCCTGGGAACAGCGCATTCATAAAATTTACGACCAGCAGACAAACCTGCCGCCGCTGCTGTATGCATTGGAATATAAAATTGACGGGCTGACCATCAATTTAACCTACGACAACGGCCGTCTTGTGCAGGCCGCCACGCGGGGCAACGGCCTTGTGGGCGAGGGCATTTTGCCGCAGGTGCATACCATTCGCTCCATCCCGCTTACCATTCCGTTTACCGGCCGGATGGAAGTGCAGGGCGAGGGGTTTATGCCGTTGTCCTCGTTTGACGCCTATAACAAAACGGCGGCAGAGCCGCTGAAAAACGCAAGAAACGCAGCGGCAGGCGCGCTGAGAAATTTAGACCCTGCTGTTACCGCCTCCAGAAAGCTGGACGCCTTTTTCTACAACGTGGGCTATATCGAAGGGAAAACCCTGCACAGCCTGCCGGAAATGCTGGAGTTTTTGCAGGAAAACGGCATCAAGATTTCTCCCAAGGTGCAATATTTTCACAGTGCCCTGGAAGCGTATGACGCGGCCATGGCGCAGGCCCAGAGCCGTAAACAAGAGGACTTTTTAACAGACGGCATGGTCATCAAGGTTTGCGATTTTGCCACCCGTGCCGTTTTGGGGCATACCGAGCGCTTTCCCCGCTGGGCCATGGCGATAAAGTTTGAAGCGGAGGAAGCGGTAACCACCGTGCTGGATGTGCAATGGCAAGTGGGGCGTACCGGCAAATTAACGCCGCTGGCGCTGTTGTCTCCGGTGGAAATTTGCGGCGCTACCGTCAAGCGCGCCACGCTGAACAACATGGGCGACATCCGGCGCAAACAGGTGAAAATCGGCGGCAAGGTGTGGATTCGCCGCTCTAACGATGTTATCCCGGAAATCATGGGCAGCGTGGATGATCAGGGGCAGGAAGTGCCCGTGCCGGCGCAATGTCCGTTTTGCGGGGCAGAGGTTATTCAGCGCGGCGCACACCTGTTTTGCAGCAACACCATAGACTGCAAACCCCAGCTTTTGGCGGCGCTGTCCCATTTTGCCTCCAAGGGCTGTATGGATATTCAGGGGCTCAACGAAAAAACGCTGGAAACCTTTATGGATCAGCTGCATGTGCGGTACCCGGCAGATCTGTATGCCCTTACCAAAGAGCAGATTCTCTCTTTGGAGGGCTTTAAGGAAAAGCGGGCCGGCAACATCATTTCCGCCATTGAAAACAGCAAGCATTGCGGGTTTTCCCGCTTTTTATCCGGCCTTGGCATTCCCAATATCGGCCGCAAAACCGCTAAGGATCTGGCCTCGGTATATCCGGATATTCAGGCGCTTTCCAACGCCACCGCGGAAGAATTGGCCGCCATGGACGATATCGGCGATATTGTGGCGCAGTCCATTGTAAATTTTTTGGCGGATGAGAAAAACAAACAGCATATCAACGATCTTTTGCAGCGCGGCGTTTTGCCGCAATCCGAAGTGGGCAGCGCGGCGCAGGCACAGGGCATTTTAAGCGGCGAAACCATCGTGTTTACCGGCGCGCTTTCCGTTATGACGCGCAGCCAGGCCCGCGAAAGCGCGGAAGCGCTGGGCGCGCAAACCACAGACAGCGTCAGCAAAAAAACAACGCTGGTTGTGGCCGGGGAAAATGCCGGCAGCAAATTGGCCAAAGCCGAAAAACTGGGCATTAAAGTGATTACCGAGCAGGCATATATAGACCTGATCGGCCGGGATAACCTCCAGTAAAGGGGTATGAGAATGAAAATAGGAAAATTGACAACAGAGCAATTGGAACAAAGCGTATTTTCAAAATTAAAACCCGTTCGGGACGAAGTTGTTTTGCGCCCGGGCGTCGGCGAAGATTGCGGCGCTTTGCGCCTTGGCGCCAATCTCTGCGTGGTTTCCACAGACCCCATCACCGCAGCGGGCAAGGAAATGGGCCGTTTGCTGGTGCATGTGTGCTGCAACGACGTTGCGGCCTGCGGGGCAGAGCCGGTCGGGCTTTTGATTTCGCTGATGGCCCCGCCCGAAACAAAGCAGGAAAAGATAGACGCCATCATGCAGCAGATTTCCGAAACCGCCGAACAGCTTCAGGTTGAAATTTTAGGCGGCCATACCGAAATTACAGACGCTGTAACGCGCATAGTGGCCTCCGGCACCGTCATCGGCAGCTGCCCGGACGGCCGGCTTGTTACCACCGGCGGCGCAAAGGCGGGCGATGATCTTGTTTTAACCAAATGGGCCGGGCTGGAAGGCACGCTGATTATGGCAAGCGACTATGCCACTCCCGTGATCCAGCAGGTCGGGATGGATGGGTATCAGCAGTGTTTGGCGCTGAATCAATCGCTTTCCGCCGTAACGGACGGCGTTACGGCAGCTAAATCCGGTGCGCATGCCATGCATGATGTAACAGAGGGCGGTGTTCTTGGTGCCGTATATGAACTGTGCCGTGCCAGCGGCTGCGGGGTTTATCTTATCGAAAAAAACATTCCCGTTTTGCCGGAAACCGACCGCCTGTGCCACGCTTTCACGCTGGACCCCATGCGGCTGGTTTCTTCCGGGTGCATGCTGATCGCTGCGGAAAACGGCAAAAAAATGGTGCGCGATTTGCAGGCCAAAAACGTGCCGGCCGCCATCATCGGCCAACTGAAATGGGCGGACAGCGGCATGAAAATCCAATGCGCAGACGGCATGACAAGGGAAATGGCGCCGCCCGGGCCGGATGAACTGTATCGCTTTACCCAACGTATGGCGGACTCTGTCGTTTCGTTGAATCAAGGCTGATTTTTATGTTATAATAATCCATCAAGGGAGGAACCTTTCAATGCAAAGCATGACAGGATTTGGCCGCGGCTCGTTTCAATTTGAGGGCCGGGAAGCCACCATCGAAATAAAAGCAGTAAATTCCCGCTATTTGGATCCCAATTTTCGTATGAGCCGCAACGTCGGCTTTTTGGAGCCCAAATTGCGCCAGGCGCTGTCCGATGCCATTCAGCGCGGCAAAGTGGATATTTACGTTTCCTATAAAAACACCCGGGAGGACAGGGCAGAGGTTTTGGCCGATACCGCGCTTGCGCAATCGTACCGGGCGGCTGCGCAAAACATCGCGCAGGCCATCGGCGTAAAGCCGGATGTCACGTTATGGCAAATCGCGTCCTGCCCGCAGGTGATGCAGCTTTCCGAAAGCGAAGAAGATGAGCAGGCCGTTTGGCAGGTGGTAGGCGGCGCCATGGAGCAGGCGCTTTCGCATCTTGTGTCCATGCGGCAAAAGGAAGGGGAAAAATTACAGCAGGATCTTGGCCTGAAAACCGATCTGGTAGAGCAGATTGTGCAAAGGATAGATGCGCTGGCGCCCGAAGTGGAATCCGCTTCCAAAGAAAAGCTGCTGGCCAAAATGCAGGAATATTATCAGGCGGATGAAACGCTCAAACAGCGCGTTGTCATGGAAGCCGCCATTTTGGCGGATAAACACGCCATTGATGAAGAGTTGGTCCGGCTGCACAGCCATATCGACCAATTCCGTCAAACTACCCGGGCGGACGGCCCGGTTGGCAGAAAAATGGATTTTATTGTCCAGGAAATGAACCGGGAAGTGAACACCATCGGCAGCAAGGCCAACGATGCAGAGATTACAAAATTGGTCATCGCGGCCAAAAGCGAACTGGAAAAAATGCGTGAGCAGGTACAAAACGTCGAATAAAACGGGGGAAATGCAATGGCCATTCGTCTGATAAACATTGGATTTGGGAATATTGTTTCCGCCAACCGAATTGTTTCGATTGTCTCTCCCGAAAGCGCGCCGATCAAACGCATCATCCAGGATGCGCGAGACCGCGGCTTTCTGATAGACGCTACCTACGGCCGGCGCACCCGTGCCGTAGTTGTGATGGACAGCGGGCATATCATTCTGTCAGCCGTGCAGCCGGAAACGGTGGCCAACCGCTTGGCAGACCGTGAAGGGGATTTGGAGGATTAACATGAATAAGCAAGGAACGCTTCTGGTCATATCCGGCCCTTCTGGTGCCGGGAAAGGCACTTTGATTCAAACGCTGCTGCATCATCCGGATGTCATGCTGTCCGTTTCGGCTACAACGCGCGCGCCGCGGCCCGGCGAAAGCGAAGGCGTACATTATTTCTATGTTTCGCTGGAAAAATTTGAACAGATGATTGCGGAAAACGCCTTTTTGGAATATGCGCATGTCTTTGGCACCACCTATTACGGCACGCCGCGTGCCTTTGTGGAGAAAAAGCTGCAAGAAGGCGTGGATGTCATTTTGGATATTGATGTGCAGGGCGCCATGAACATCAAAAAGGCCATGCCCTCTGCGGTGCTTGTGTTTATTTTGCCGCCTTCTTATCAGGTTTTGCGCCAGCGGCTGACAGACAGAGGCACCGAAACACAGGAACAAATTGAACGCCGTTTACAGACGGCGCAAAATGAAATACAATATATAGATGAATATGACTATTGCATTCTCAACGATATGGTTCAAACGGCCGCGCAGCAGTTGGAAAACGTGCTGGCCGTCAGCCATTTGCGTGTGGGAGACAGAAAACAGGCGCTTCTTGCGCATTGGGAGGAAGAAAAATGATAGTAGATCCGCCGATCAATGAATTGTTAGACAAAGTGGAATGCAGATATTCCCTGGTCGTTGTGGTTTCCAAAAGAGCCCGTCAGATCGTTTCCGGCGACGCTCCGTTGATTGATATCGACCTGGATGAAAAGCCGGTTTCCATTGCCGCCAAAGAAATGTATGCCGATAAGCTCACGGTAGACAGCGGGTATGAGGAATACTGATCATGGCAAGCGTTGTTTTGGGCGTAACAGGCGGCATTGCCGCTTATAAAAGCGCCGAGCTAGCCTCTCAATTGCGAAAGGCCGGGCATGATGTATTTGTCATCATGACACGCCATGCCACGGAATTTATCGCGCCGCTTACCTTTGAAACGCTGACAAACCATCCAGTTGTTGTAGATATGTTCAATCGGCAAACGCCGTGGGAAGTGGAGCATATTTCTCTGGCCAAACGGGCGGATGTGTTTGTGGTAGCGCCGGCCAGCGCCAATTTCCTTGGCAAATATGCCAACGGCATTGCCGACGATATGCTTTCCACTACCGTTTTGGCCACCAAAGCGCCGGTGGTTTTGGCTCCTGCGATGAATACAAACATGTGGGCCAACCCCATTGTGCAAAAAAATGTGCAGACCTTACAGCAATACGGCGTTACGATGGTGGGCCCGGGCAGCGGCTTTTTGGCCTGCGGCGATGTAGGCTCCGGGCGCATGAGCGAGCCTTGCGAAATTGTGGAAGCCGTACACGATGCTTTAACGGAAAAAGATCTTTTGGGCAAAAGGGTTGTGGTAACGGCGGGCCCCACGCGCGAAGCGGTGGATCCTGTTCGCTACATTACAAACCACAGCAGCGGCAAGATGGGCTATGCCATAGCGCAGGCGGCCAAACGCCGGGGCGCTAAGGTTATGTTGATCCACGGGCCGGTGAATTTGCCTGTGCCCTTTGGCGTTACGGAGCGGCAAATTACCAGCACGCAGGATATGCTGGAGGCCGTGAAAGATGCCTTTGCCGGGTGCGATCTTCTTATCATGGCGGCTGCGCCTGCGGATTTTACCATGCAGGAGCAAAGCGAACACAAGATCAAAAAAACTGGCGACGAGCCCGTGTGTTGGCAATTGAAACAAACCCGGGATATTTTGGGCACGGTAACGCAGGAAAAACAGCACCAGGTGGTGGTGGGCTTTGCTGCGGAAACACAAAACGTGCAGGCCTATGCCGAGGATAAATTAAAGCGAAAAAAGATGGATATGATCGTTGCCAACGACGTTACGCAAAAAGGCGCAGGCTTTGGCACCGATACCAACATCATCACCGTTGTGCATAAAGACGGGCGGGTAATGCCGCACGATTTGGCCTCCAAGGAAGCCATTGCCGGCTTTATCCTGGACCAGGCCAAAGAATATTTTCAATAAACCATCCGGCAGAGCCGGGAAAAGCACCGCGGGTGCTTTTTTCTTGGAAGCGAAAAGGAGGGAAACGCCATGTTTGCCGAGGTGATTATAGACATCGCACACGCCAAGATAGACCGTGTGTTTTCCTACCGTGTGCCGGAAGATATGCAGCTTTGCATTGGGGACCGCGTTGTTGTTCCTTTCGGCGCGGGCAACCACCCGAAGGAAGGCTATGTCGTCTCTTTTTGCGAGCAAACCGCCTATGAACCGGAAAAGATAAAACCCATCCTGCAAAAAGAGGACGCCTTTTCCGCCATTTTGCCGGAGCAGGTTGCGTTGGCGCAATGGATGGCCAAAGCCTACCACTGTTTTCTGGTGGATGCGCTGCGGCTGATGATTCCTTCCCAAATGCGCGGCGGGCGCGTAAAGGAAAAGACCGTCGAGGTGGTATCGGTTTCCCCAAACGCAGATTTGGAAAAGGCGCTGGAGGAATTAAACGGCGCTTTGGGCGGCAGAAAAGCTCCCGCTCAGGCGGAAACGCTGTCTTTGATTGCCGAGGTCGGCAAGATTTCCGTCAAAGAATTGTATGAGTTTTTGCCCTCTGCCAAATCCGCTCTGCCGCAGCTTAGGAAAAAAGCGCTGGTGCAAACGGAAAAAGTGGCGGTGCGCCGGGCGCCCTATCAGGCGCTGGCCCGTTTGCAGAAAAAAGAGCATACCCTAACGCCGGATCAGCAAAAGGCCGTGGAGGCCGTGCTGCCGTCTCTTGCCTCTCACGGCGGCCGTTATCTTTTGCACGGCGTAACGGGCAGCGGCAAAACCGAAGTGTATTTACAAATCATCCGCCAAACGCTTTTGCAAAACAAGGGCTGCATCGTTCTGGTGCCGGAAATTTCCTTAACCCCGCAGATGGTGGCGCGCTTTCGCGCTTTTCTGGGGGAAAACGTGGCCGTTTTGCACAGCAGGCTTTCCGCAGGCGAGCGCTATGATGAATGGAAGCGCATCCTAACCGGCAAAGCCCGGGTTGTCATCGGCCCGCGCTCGGCGGTGTTTGCCCCCATACAAAACCTGGGGCTGATCATCATCGACGAAGAGCACGAACAATCCTACCGAAGCGAACATAAGCCGCAATATACCGCGCACGAAGTGGCGGAAAAACGCTGTGCGCTTTCCGGAGCCACGCTGGTTTTGGGCAGCGCCACGCCGTCGGTTGTAACCTACCATCGCTGTATGGAGGGAGAATATACCTACCTGTCTTTGCCAAACCGGGCCACCGGCCAGGCCATGCCGAAGGTGTATGTTTCGGACATGCGCGATGAATTAAAGCGCGGCAACCGCTCTATTTTCAGCGCCGCGCTGTATCACGCCATGGAAACCTGTCTGGATCAAAAAGAGCAGATGATGCTCTTTATCAACCGCCGGGGCTATGCCACGTTTCTCATGTGCCGCGGCTGCGGGTATGTGGTGCAATGCCCGGATTGCGATGTCTCCATGACATACCATAGATCCGCCTACCTCGAAGAGCTCCGCTGTCATTATTGCGGGAAAACCATGCAGCCGCCGGCCCTTTGCCCGGTTTGCGGCAAGCCCTATTTAAAGCAGTTCGGCATCGGCACCCAACAGGTGGAAGAGCAGGTAAAGCTGCATTTTCCCGATGCGCGGGTGCTGCGTATGGACGCCGATACCACAAAGGGCAAAGACGCGCATTTGAAAATTCTTCAGGCGTTTTCCCAAAAGCAGGCCGATGTGCTCATCGGCACACAGATGATTGCCAAAGGCCATGATTTTGAAAACGTGACGCTGGTGGGCGTGCTGGCGGCGGACAGCTCTTTGTATGTGCCGGATTACAGAAGCGCAGAGCGCACCTTTCAATTGATTACCCAGGTGGCAGGGCGGGCAGGCCGCGGGGCTTTGGCCGGCAAGGTGGTGGTGCAAACCTATCATCCGGATCATTTTGCCGTGCAGTCCGCCATACAGCAGGATTATCGCCAGTTTTACGCGCAGGAAATTTTGCATCGCAAAGCGGCGCAGTTTCCGCCGTATGCGCAGTTTATCCGCTTTTTGTTTCGCGGCCCGCACGAGGCCGTGCAAAAGGCCTGTTTGGACAGCGTCGCTACCTTATCCGCCTATTTTGAAAACCACGCCGTTACCCCTTTGCAGTTTGATTACGGCTCGGCGCCGATTGCCAAAATCAAAGGGGAAAGCCGGATGCAGATTTTGTTAAAATTAGACCTGCCGCAGCTGAAAAACGGCCTGGTGGAAAAAATCTATCGCCTGTTTGACGGCTGTTATTTTGAAAACTGCGCCATGATTTTGGAAACCGATCCGCCAAACCTGCTGTAATGGGCAAAACATAAAAGATATGATATACTTTATAAATTAGAGAGGAGCGTGATTTGCCATGGCAATTCGCGAGATTATTACAGTAGAAAATGAAAACCTGCATAAACAATGCAAGCCTGTAAAACAGGTAGACGCTTATATTTTGCGTCTTTTAGACGATATGATGGAAACCATGCACCATGCCAACGGCGTGGGCCTGGCCGCGCCCCAGGTAGGGGTGCTGCGCCGCGTTTGCGTGGTGGATGTGGATGGCGAACAGTTTGAACTCATCAACCCCGAAATCATCGAAGCTTCCGGCGAACAGGAAGATCTGGAGGGCTGCTTGTCTGCACCCGGCCGGTTTGCCATGGTCAAACGCCCCAATAAAGTGACGGTGCGCGCCACAAACCGAAACGGCGAAACGGTGGAATACACCGGCGAAGGGCTGCTGGCCCGCGCATTTTGCCATGAAATCGACCACTTAAAAGGCCAGGTATTTTTGGATATTATGGAATACGAAGTAGAACCCGAGGAGGATTGATCCTTTGAAACTCGTATTTTTTGGAACGCCCGCTTTTGCCGTGCCTGTGCTGCGCGCGGTCTATGAAGCAGGGCATACCGTTTTGGCCGTTGTTACCCAGCCGGACAGGCCCAAAGGCCGCAAAAAAACGCTTTGCCCGCCGGAAGTTAAGGTGTGTGCCGAAACGCTGGGGCTGCCTGTTTTGCAGTTTGAAAAGATCAAATCTCCCGAAGCGGTGCAGGCGCTTTCCGATTTACAAGCGGATTGCTGGGTTACGGCCGCTTACGGGCAGATTTTATCCAAGCAACTTTTGTCTTTGCCGAAATACGGCGTGATCAATGCGCACGCTTCGCTTTTGCCGGGCTATCGCGGCCCTGCGCCTGTAAACTGGTGTTTGATCAACGGCGAACAGGAAACCGGCGTTACCACCATGTTTACCGATATCGGTGTGGATGACGGCGATATCATCTTGCAGCAAAAAGAGCCCATCCGGCCGGAGGACACCACGGAAAGCCTGTTGGCCCGCCTGTCCGAAATTGCCGCGCCGCTGATGGTGCATACGCTTTGTCTGGTTGAACAGGGCCGCGCGCCGCGCACCCCGCAAAACAGCGAAGAAGCCTCCCGCCATCCCATGCTTTCAAAACAGGATGGCCTGTTGGATTTTTCTTTGCCCGCACAGGCAGTATTCAACAAAACACGCGGCGTTACGCCTTGGCCGGGCGCATTTTCCACCCTGGCCGGGCAAACGTATAAATTTACCGAACCGTATCTTGCAAAAGGTAGCGGCGAACCGGGGCAGATTCTTTTAGCCGATGCCAAAAAAGGATTTGTCATCGCTTGCGGGAAAGATGCGGTTGGCTTTGGCAAAATTCAGGCCCCCGGCAAAAAGATGATGCCCGTTGCGGACTTTTTGCGCGGCCATGCCCTGGATACAACCGGGAGATTCGGCCAATGAGTGCGCGCGCCGGAGAAAAAGCCGCGCTTTCCGTGCTGGAAGCCATGGATACCGAGCAGGCCTATATGGGTCAGGCGCTGGCCAAGGCCCTGCATCAGCAGCAGCTAAACGGGGCAGACCGTTCCGCGGCCGTGGCGTATGCCAAGCTAGTAGTGGAAAACCGCCAGGCGGTGGATTTTGCGCTTGGTCAACATACAAAATTAAACAAAGCAGGCAGAACCGTGCGCAACATTTTGCGCCTGGGCGCTGCCAGAATTTTATTCGGCAACGGCGCAGACGCGCAGGCCGTGCACGGCAGTGTGGAATTGTGCAAAGCCGTGGGCAAAGGCGCGCAGAGCAAGTTTGTCAACGCCGTGTTGCGCAATGTGGCGCGCAACAAAATGCAGATTCCCTGGCCGGATGAAAAGGCTGATTCGCTTGCGTTTTACAGCGTACGATACAGCTGGCCGGAGTTTGCCGTTTCCGAAGCGTTTGATCTGTTGGGTGATGGCGCCAAAGCGTTTGTCTCCTATACGACGCCGCAACCCGTGGTGTTGCGTGCAAATCCGAATAAGATTTCCGCAACGGCTCTTTCAGCGCTTTTCGCCGAACAGGGCATGCAAACAGCGCCGGCGCCCGCGGATGAAAGGGCGCTGTCCGTAAGCAACGCGCAGGATTTAACCGGCCTTGCCGCCTATCAAGACGGGCTTTTCAGCCTTCAGGGCCAGGCCAGCATGCTGGCGGCCAGGCAGGCGTTTTGCAAAACGGGGCTGGTGTTGGATGTTTGCGCAGCACCGGGCGGCAAGAGCTGCAACATTGCCGAGCAATGCCCGGGGGCCGAGGTGCATGCGTTTGATCTGCATGCGCACCGCGTATCACTGATCAAAGCGCAGGCCAAAAGACTGGGGCTTTCCAACATTACCGTTGCCCGGCACGATGCTACACAGCCGTTTTCCCAATATCAAAACCTGGCAGACCGCGTGCTGGTAGATGCGCCCTGCAGCGGCCTTGGCACCGCCAACCACCGGCCGGATGTAAAATGGAATAAAAAAGCCGAAGATGTGCAGAGCCTTAGCGCTTTGCAAAGCCAGATTCTTCCGTCCGCCGCCAAAGCGGTAAAGCCGGGCGGAAAATTGATCTATTGCACCTGCACCTTCACCCGGCAGGAAAACGAAGCCGTCGTTGCCGGTTTTCTGCAAAAAAACCGTGATTTCCGCCTGTGCGCACCGGATCTGCCAAAGGCATTTGCCTCCGCTGTTACACAGGAAGGCTTTGTGCGCCTTTGGCCGCAGATCCACCATACCGACGGATTTTTTATCTGCACCATGGAGAAGCAATCTTGAAACTATACGATATGACATTTGATCAGCTTTGCTGTCAATTAAAACAATGGAACGAGCCTGCCTTTAGAGCGGGCCAGGTGTTTTCCTGGCTGGCCAAGGGCGTGGAGATCGACAATATGGGCAATTTGCCAAAGCCACTTCGGGAAAAGCTAAAGCAAATTGGGCTGGGCGGCATGAAGATCGAACAGACGCATGTTTCCAAAGACGGCACAAAAAAGTTTCTTTTCCGCTGTGAAGACGGCAACGCCGTGGAGGGCGTCTTGATGAAAAACCATCACGGCGGCACGCTGTGCATTTCCACGCAGGCGGGCTGCCGCATGGGCTGTGCGTTTTGCGCCAGCACACAGCTGGGGCTTGCCAGGAACCTTACCATCGGCGAATTATGCGGGCAATTGTATGCCGTTCGCAGCCAAGAGGGCGTGGACAGCTTTACCCACGTTGTGCTGATGGGCTGCGGGGAGCCTTTGGATAATTACGAGCATGTGGTTTCCTTTTTGCGCCTTGTTTCGGATGAAAGGGGCCTGGGGCTTTCGCTGCGCAATGTTTCGCTTTCCACCTGCGGCCTCGTGCCGAAAATAGATCAGTTGGCCACGGAAAAGCTGCCGATCACGTTGTGTTTAAGCCTGCATGCGCCAAACGATGAAATTCGCCGCCAAATCATGCCGATTTCCAGAAAATACAGCATTGCCGAAACCGTGTCCGCCATGAAGCGCTACGAACAGGTCACGTCCCGCCGCGTGGCGTTTGAATACACGCTGATTCATTCCTTAAACGATACACCGGCCCATGCCAGGGAATTGGCGCATCTGACAAAAGGCATTCGAAAACATATCAATTTAATTCCGCTCAACCGGGGCGTGGGCACGTTTCGTCCCCCCTCGCCGCAAAGGGTACAGGCCTTTTTGAAAACGTTGACAGACCTTGGCGTCTCCGCTACCGTGCGCCGCCGCCAGGGTGATGATGTGGCCGGCGCTTGCGGGCAGCTTCGGCTGCAACGGCAAAGAGAGGAGCAGACCCCATGATTCAATATTTTGCACAGAGCCATGTGGGCCTTGTCCGCACCGGCAACGAGGATTCCTACTATGCGCCGGGCAAGGGCATGGGCAAAGATCCGCAGTTTTTCATGTGCGTGGCAGATGGCCTAGGCGGTCATAACGCCGGGGAAATTGCAAGTCAGCTGGCCGTGCGCACGCTGGTAACTTCCATGCAAACCATGGAAGGGAAAAACGCCATGTTGGATCATCCCTTTGAAACCATGCAGCAATTGTTTTTTCAGACCAACGACAAAATCCATATGCTGGCCGGCGAAAGCGAAAAGCTCTACGGCATGGGCACCACGTTGACTGCTGCCGTCTGCACGCAAAAATATATTTATTTGGCCCATGTCGGCGACAGCCGCGCGTATTTGCAGACAAAGGAAGGCTTGGTGCAGATTACCACCGACCATACCTTTGTGCAAAACCTCATTCAAAGCGGGCAGCTTACGGAAAAGGCCGCGTTGTCTCATCCTTATCGGCATGTTATCACACGCGCAGTAGGTATAGAGCAGTTTTTGGAAGTAGATTTTTTCGAAGCGCATTGGACTTTGGGCGATACGCTTCTAATCTGCAGCGACGGGCTTACCAATATGGTGACCGATGAACAAATTCAATCTCAGCTTTCCCGTAAAGCTTCCTTGGAAGAACAGGGGCATGCGCTGTTAAATCTGGCGCTTGAAAACGGCGGACAGGACAACATCACCCTCTGCCTTGCCAGAAGGGAGGCGGATCATCGATGAACCAGGTTCTTTCCCGTCGTTATCAGTTGCTGGAGCAAATCGGCTCCGGCGGCATGGCTGTTATTTATAAAGCAAAGGATCTGCAAACAGACCGCATTGTGGCCATCAAAATTTTGCGGGAGGAATATGCCCGCGATAAGGAGTTTGTCGCCCGGTTTGACAGGGAAGCCAGGGCCATGCAGCGCGTGCGCCACAGCAGCATTGTGGAGGTTTATGCCCTGGGCCGCAGCCAGGGCCGGCCGTATATCGCCATGGAATATATAGACGGCCCCACCTTAAAAGACCTTTTGCGCCTTCGCGGCAAGATTCCCATTATGCAAAGCGTGCAGATCATGCTAAACCTCTGCGAAGCGATTCAAACCGCGCATGACAACGGCGTGATTCATCGCGATTTAAAGCCGCACAACATTCTGGTTACGCCGGATGGGGAAGTGAAAATTACGGATTTTGGTATCGCCAAATTTGTCGGTTCCTCCACCATGACAATGGCCAGCGAAAACGTGCTGGGCTCTGTGCACTATATTGCGCCGGAGCAGGCCAGCGGCGGCGAAACGGATGAAAAAACAGACATCTATTCGCTGGGCATCACCATGTATGAACTGTTGACAGGCACTTTGCCCTTTGATGGAGACAACACCGTTTCCGTGGCCATCAAACACATCCAGCAGTCCGTGCCCTCCCCGCAGAAAAAGAATCCCGAGATTTCTCACAGCCTGGCCGCGTGCGTGATGAAGGCCTGTGCCAAAGATCTGGCGCTGCGCTATCAAACCCCTGGCGATTTTGCAAGGGATTTGGTACGCGCCGTCAACGACCCGGACGGCCGGTTTGCCGATTTGCCGGAGGACACGCAAAACCAGCCTTACGAAGAGCCTGCGCTGCGGCGTTCCGGGCGTACGGAGGCTGAAAAAAACACAAAACCGCAAAAAAACATTCGCCGCATCTTGCTGTTGTTGTTTGCCTGCATTGCGGTGCTGGTTACGTTGTTTATGATCGGCCGCGCCATTTGGCAGTTTTCCAAAGACGATATGGTGGCGGTCCCGAATCTAACAGGAAAAACCAGCGCCGAAGCGGAAATAGAGCTGGCCAATCTCAGCATCTCCGTCTCCTTTTCCTATCAGCCGAACGACACCGTGGCCGAGGGCGTGGTATACGGCCAATCCGTTTCGCCGGATACGCCGGTAGCGCCCAAAACGCTGGTCACGGTGTATGTCAGCTCCGGCCCGGAAAAGATCAATGTGCCGTCCGTTTGCAATATATCCATTGCCGAGGCGCAGGCAAGGCTGGATGAGATGGGGCTTGAGCTTGGCACTACCAGCTTTCAGCCAAATACAGAGGAAATCGAAGGCACTGTGATTCGTCAGGTGCCCGCAGCGGGGGAAACCGTGGCCAAAGGCTCGGAGGTAAATCTTGTCGTCGTATCCAACCAAACACCGGCGGGTACCGCCGTACCGGGAGAATAAATGCAGCAGGGAACCATTTTAAAAGGCGTAGGCGGATACTATACCGTCCTATACGAAACAGACAAACAGTGCATATTAAAGCCCAGGGGGAAATTTCGCCATAACGAAATCCGCCCTTTGCCCGGCGATCATGTGCTCTTTCAAGAGCCGGAAGAGGGCAAAGAAGGCGCGTTTGATGAGATTTTGCCGCGCAAAAATCAAATGATCCGCCCCGCTGTGGCCAATATAGATCTTTTATGGGCCGTCATTTGCATGAAAAAGCCCAAGGGGGATTTTCTTTTGCTGGATAAGCTTTTGGCAAACTGCCGGCGGGAGCATATTCCCGTGCGTGTGGTGCTCAATAAATGCGATCTGGCAACCCCTGCGCAAAAAGACAGCTTTTTGCAAAGCTATCGCGCGTTTGATCCTTTGCTTGTTTCCGCCCTTACAAACGAGGGCATAGAGCAATTAAAACAGCAAACCCGGGGCAAAACCATCTGCCTTTCCGGGCAAAGCGGCGTGGGCAAAACCAGCATTACCAATGCGCTTTTGCCGGGGCACGCCTTTCAAACCGGAGAACTGAGCAAAAAAACAAGCCGCGGCAAACACACTACCCGCCATGCCGAATTGCTCCCCTTGCCCCAAGGCGGCACGTTGGTGGATACGCCGGGGTTCAGCTTGATGGAGCTGCCCTTGATGGAGCCGGAATCGCTCTGCTCGCTCTATCCGGAATTTGATGCCTATCAAAACCAATGCCGGTTTGACGGCTGCCTGCACCATGCAGAGCCGGATTGCGCCGTAAAACAAGCTGTAGCGCAGGGGAAATTGGATGAACCGCGCTATCAGCGCTATCTGCAAATTTTGCAGCAAGTACAGGAAAAATGGAGGAAACGCTATGAATAAAGTATTGGTCAGCCCGTCTATTTTATCGGCGGATTTTTCCCGCCTTGGCTCGGAGGTTGCTTCGTTAGAGCAGGCCGGGGCAGATTGGATTCATGTAGACGTGATGGATGGCAATTTTGTGCCGAATATCACCTTTGGCCCCTGCGTATTGGCTGCCTGCCGCCCGCATACGGATCTGCCGCTGGATGTGCATCTGATGGTGGATGACGCCATTCGCTATATTCCCGCCTTTGCAGAGGCCGGGGCAGACATCATCACTGTGCATATGGAAGCAGAACGCGATGTGAAAAAGAGTGTGGATTTAATTCACCATTATGGCCTAAAGGCCGGCGTTGCCATCTCTCCCAACACGCCGGAGCTGATTTTGATGAACATGCTAAACCAGGTGGAGCTTGTTTTGGTGATGACGGTAAACCCCGGCTTTGGCGGCCAGAAATTCATGCCGGAAGCGGCGAAAAAAGTGCAGGCCATTCGGCGTATGCAGATCAATCCGGAGCTTCGCATCGGCGTGGACGGCGGGATCAATCTGGAAAACGTAAAAAGCGTGATCCACGATGGCGCAGATGTTATCATCGCAGGCAGCACGGTGTTTAACGCGAAAAACAAAGCGCTGGCCATCAACGCCTTAAGACGCGGATGAACGGCTTAATCTACACCGGCGGCGATTGGCCGGACAGGCAAACGGCCCGGCGCCTGTATGAACAGGCGGATTTTGTTGTCTGCTGCGATGGCGCCGCCGTGCAGGCGCAAAAATACAATCTGCCGATGGATGCGCTGGTGGGCGATATGGATTCCATCGACCCTGCCGTTTTGCAGTTTTATCAATCGCTTCCCAATCCGCCGGAAATTTTAACGCTTCCCGTGGAAAAGGACTGGACCGATACCGAATATGCCGTTTCCTACGCGCTGGAAAAAGGCTGCACGGAATTGACGTTTTGCGGCGGGCTTGGCAAACGCATGGATCATTCCATGGGGCAGATTCAGATTTTGTATGACCTGTGCCAAAAAAAAATTCCGCATGCTCTGTATGCCGAAAACACCTTTGCCGTGGCCTTTTCCACGGAATATACCTTAAAAACCGCGCCCGGGCAGACATTTTCTCTCTTGCCGTTTGAGCATAATTGTTGTATAACCATCTTAGGAGCAAAATATCCGCTGGATCATCATCCGTTGCCGATGGGAAAAACATTGGGCATCAGCAACCAGGCAATCCATGATCGCGTAACCATTCAAGTACATCAAGGCACTGTGCTTTTGCTCTGCATAGAGAATCCCGAAGCATAGTTTATCTTTTTTAAGGCGGTGCAGTATGGCGGTACAGGTTTGGGCCCATCGTGGCAACAGTTCTCAATTTCCCGAAAACACGATGGAGGCATTTTCTTCTGCTTTGTCCCTCGGCGCAGACGGCTTGGAAATCGACATTCATTTAACAAGCGATGACCAAATCGTTGTGACGCATGATGAAAGCATAGAGCGCGTTTCAAACGGAACGGGCTTTGTGAAAGACCAGTCTTTTGCCCATCTTCGCAGCCTTGCGTTTAACAAAACGCATCCGGATTCTGCGCCGGACGCCAAAATCCCGCTTTTGTCTGAAGTGTTGGAATTGGTAAAACCCACTAATGCCGTGATCAACATCGAAATCAAATCCGGCGTTGTGCTTTATCCGGATATAGAAAAAAAGGCGCTGGCCATGATACGCGATTTTGGCATGCAGGATCGCATTCTCTTTTCTTCTTTTAACCATTTTTCTCTGATGACGTTAAAGCAGCTGGAAAAATCCACGCAAATCGGCCTGTTGTATTCCGCGGCCTTGGTGGATCCCGCTTTCTATGCAGCGCATATAGATGCGCAGGCTATTCATCCTTTTTACCCGAGCTGCTTCGCACCCGGTGTCATGGAAGGATGTCTCAAACACAACATACAGGCCAACCCGTGGACGGTAGACGATCCTGATCTCATGAAGCGTTTGGCCAAAGCAGGGGTGCACGCCGTGATTACCAACCAACCGGCCCTGGCCCTGGAAACCTTAAAATAAGCTTTTTCAACCTTTGTTATTAACTGTATAGATTTTTCGTTGTTTTTTCCTTTGCATTTTTTCAGCCCTCAACCAAGGGAAGGGGGCTATCTGCTTTTTTATGAATCAAACAGGGAAGAGAGCCTGTTTCATTTTTATCTTTAGGGGGTTTTTGTATGAGGGAGAGAACTGCGCTCACCGAAGACCAGATCTATGACAGGAAAATTCGCATCAATTTTTCCTGGGTCAGCATCTTGTTTGAGGTAGCCTACACCTCAGCAGCGTTTAACACGTTGCTGCTGCAAAACGAGGGATTTTCCAGCACGGAAGTCGGGCTGATTTTGGCCGTGTTTTCCGTAATCGGCATTGTCTCTCCGCCGTTTTGGGGATATTTGGCGGATAGAATGAAATCCATTCCCAAAGCATTTATGATGGTGATGATCCTGCAAGGCATCATGGTGGCGTTTTTGCCGATCAGCGGCATGATCAAAATCGGGGGTCTGTCACTTTTGGCTATCACCATGCCCATTTCAAACTTTTTCCGCCAGCCATCGTTGTCGCTGGCAGATGCTTGGCTGATCAAGGCCGTCAATACTACAGACGGCCGCGTGGCCTTTGGTTCCATCCGTCTTTGGGGTTCCATCGGTTGGGCAGTCGCTTGTCTGATTATGACCAAAATCGCAGACTGGACCAGCGTCGTTGTACCGTTTTACATCGCAGGCGCAGTCTGTATCTCCATTTGTTTTTGGTTTGGGGCATTGGTAAAACGTCTGCCACTACGCGAGCCCAAGGAGGAAAGCGCAGAGCCTGTAGATCATGTGAACCCGTTCCTATTATTCCGCAATTATTATTTTGTCGTTATGCTCGTGTTTAACCTGATTTTGACCGTTTCTTCCAACGGCTCGTTTGTCTTTATGCCGTATCTGTTTACCAGCATCGGCGCTGATCCAAATTTGGCCGCAGCCTCCGTTGGGCTAAAGGCCTTGATGGAAGTACCACTGATGTTTGCCGGCGTATACTTGGTAAGAAAATTCAGCATGCCATCCATGATCGCCACCGTTGGTCTGTTGTATTTTATCGAGCAGACCCTATACACCATGGCTACGTCCGCTACAATGATTTTCGGCATACAGCTAATCCAGGGTCTGGCCTATGGACTGTATGTTTCCTGTTCTGTGGATTATGCGTACAAGTTGGCACCCAAATCCCTAACCGCGTCTGCGCAGTCTTTCATGTGGATGTCCAATGCCGTAGGCACAGTGCTGAGCAACCTAACCGGCGGCTGGCTGATTGCCGCCATCGGCGCTTCCGGACTGTGTCGCGTCAATTCCTTTATCGTTTTAGCCGGGTTTGTGCTGTTTGTACTGTCCTTCCCGTTTGGGGAAAAGGTACTGAAAATCCCGCGGCCGGCGGCGTCTTTATCGCCTAAAAAGCTGAAGTAACAAAAAATATTGTTGGAAATATCATTGTCATATAGGCAACTCGGTGTTAGAATTGGGTTGCCTATTTGTTTTCGTAAAATTAGTATCCTTTGCATAGACTTTATCATCCCACTGCGTTTCGTGCGTGATCCATTAGCCGCCAACTGAAGAGCGGTTTTTCATAGGGAGGGATTTTTTTGGAAAAACAAACGTTAGCCAATGAGTTACAGCGCAGTAAAAATGTCCGCATCGGGTTTTCTACCATCATCGGATTGTTTTGGATGGCGATGGCCTCTTCTGCGTACAACGTACTGCTGTTGGATAGCCAGCAGTTTACCAGCGCACAAGTCGGTGTTATCATGGCAATTTATTCTTCCATCGGTATCATTGCACCGCCTATCTGGGGTTATTTGGCAGATAAGATGCATTCCATTCCCAAAGCGTATCTCATCGTTTATGCCATACATGCGGTAATCATCGGCTTTATGCCCGTTTTCGGCATGCTGAAGTTTTGGGGGTTTTCCTTTCTGGCCGTGGCGCTACCGCTTTCCAATTTTGTGCGCACGCCGTCTATGAGCTTAATAGATGCCTGGACCATTCACTCCGTGACCCATGTGCGTCGTGTATCCTTCGGCATGGTGCGCTTGTGGGGATCCATTGGCTGGGCCGTTGCCTGTGTCAGTTTATCGTTTTTGGCGGATGCGCTGGGCATTTATGCCGTTTTTGTATCCTGCGGCATTATGAGCGTTGTGGTCTGTTTATACAGCATTCGGCTCAACCGCAAAGTGCCGATGGTAGAAGATGATGATGCGCAAGACGCGCCCAAAGCAGAGGAAAAACAAAAAATCAACCCGGCGCTGCTGTTCAAAAACTATTATTTTGTGGTGCTGCTCGTTTTCCATTTTCTCATTCAAATGATGGGTAACTCCTCCATGTTGTTTTTGCCGTATGTGTTTCGTTCCATCGGTGTAGACCCCAACATTAGCGGCGCAGCCACCGGCATCAAGGCTTTGATGGAAGTGCCGTTTTTGCTGGCGGGAGGTTATCTGCTTACCAGGTTCAAACTGCCTCCCATGATCGCTGCAGTAGGCTGTATCTATGCGTTTGAACATTTTCTCTATACCATGCTCGGTACGCCTTTATTGGCGTCGTTTGTTCAAGCACTTGGCAGTTGGTCCGTCATTTCCATCCAGCTGTTTGGCGGTTTGGCAAGCGGCCTGTATCTAACCACCTCCGTACAATACGCCTACCGGCTGGCCCCTAAAGAGCTCACCGCCTCTGCACAGTCCTTTTTAGGGATGAGCATGTCTCTTGGCGCCATCTGTGCCAGTCTGTTGGGCGGCATGATCATCCAGGCCTCCGGCGTGCGCGCGTTTTACACGCTTACCTCCTCAACCATGCTGGTCGGCATCGTTTTGTTTTTGCTGTCCTTCCCGTTCGGGGAAAAAGTGCTGAAAATCCCGCGGCCGGCGGCTGCAAAATCACCGAGAGAATAGCTTTTTTCCAAAAAGGCGCGGCAATCTGCTGCGCCTTTTGACAATTTTTGCGTATTTTCTCTTTCCTATGGTATAATAAGCAAAATTGGGTTTTAACAATTTGAAGGAAAGTAGGAATGCGTATATGGCTCGTAGGAAGCGTAGAAGGCCTACAAAACGTTTTTTTATAACCATTGCTGTCTTGGCCTGCGTTGTTATGCTGGTTGTATTTTTGTTGCTGCAGGGGCCCAGCGAAGCTTTGATTACAGAGGGCAATCTTTTTGTGGATAAGAGCGTGGAAACGCTGATTGTCCGCGATGAAAAAGTATACAATTCGGATAACTATTCCACCGCCACTTTCTTTGCCTCCGAGGGGCAAAACGTGACCAAGGGCGCCACGATCGCTCAGGTATACAAATGGGGCTATAACGAAAAGCTCATGACGGATTATCTGACAACGCAGCAGGAAATCCAGGATTATCAGGAAAACACCATCTGGCGCGAGGTGGTAAATAAAGACCTGAACACCAACAACGGCAAAATCAACAACACCATCCAGGAAATTGTGGATGTAGTGCAGGGGAACAGCACCAGCGACCTTGTCGTTTTGGAACGCAAGCTGCGCGAGAATATGGAGAAAAAGCAGCAGTTTTTGAAAACCAATGTGCAGGCGGATGATAAGTTGACCGGCCTGTATACCAAAGAGCAGGAACAATTGAACAAATTGGCAAACTGGCGGCAGGATGTGCAGGCCGAAGATGCCGGCATCGTCAGTTTTTATATGGACGGTTGGGAAACCCAGCTGACCCCTTATAACTTGGACAGCCTGACAAAGGCAGACATTGAAGCGGCAAAAAAAGGCGTGGTTACCAGCAAAACTTCTGACGAGAGCACCACGCGCCCGCTGTATCGCCTGGTAAACAACTATAAATGGTATTGCCTGATTTTGTTGGATAAAAAGCATGAAATTCCGGAGCTTAGGGAGGGCGGCAGCGCGAATATGACCTTTGAAGGCTATTTCGAGCGCCCGTATTCTGCCAAGGTCACGTCCGTACGCACCTTAGACAGCGGCGATAAGCTCTATATTTTGGAAATGACGGAAGACATCGGCCCCTTGCTCAGCGTTCGCACGGCCGATGCGCAGATGCATTTGGATTTTACCGGGATGATGGTGCCGGAAAAAGCCATCTTTACCCAGGATGATCAAAAGCTGATCAAGCTCGTACAGGGAGATACGGCCAATCTGATTCCCGTGGATGTTTTGATCTCCGATGGGGAAAACTGTATTATCAAATCTTTGGACGCGGATACAACACTTTCCGCCAACCAAAAGGTGCTGTTGAGGTAGTAAAATGAAAGAACAACTGGCAAACATTTTACAGACGATTCAACAATCGGCTGAAAAGGCAGGCCGCAAGCCGGAGGACATTACGCTGCTGGCTGCCAGCAAGTATGCTGATGTTTCTCAGGTGCAAAAAGCCTACGATTTAGGGCTCCGTTTTTTTGGAGAAAACCGTTCTGAGGGTCTTTTATCCAAAAAAGATTCCCTTCCGAATGACATTTGTTGGCATTTTATTGGACAATTGCAAACGAATAAGGTAAAATACATTATTGATAATGTGGATTTAATCCATTCGTTAGACAGGCTCTCTCTGGCAACCGAGCTGCAAAAGAGAGCTTTGGCAAAACAAACTTCCGTCAACGCGCTCATAGAAGTGTGTTTGGATGACAGAGAACAGCGCGGCGGCATTTTGCCGGAGCGGCTGGAAGCCTTTTTATCCGAATGCGCCTTATTTGAGCGTATACACATCAAAGGGCTGATGTGTGTGGCGCCGTTGGGCGCTGCGCCAGCCGAAACGGAAGCCTGCTTTGCAAAAATGAAAGATCTGTTTGACGGGCTTTCCCGCGTTTGCCCGGATAACGCTTCGATGGAGGTGTTGTCCATGGGAATGAGCCATGATTATCCACTGGCCATTAAACATGGCGCAACCTTGGTGCGGATCGGTTCCGCATTGTTTCAACCAAATAAGAATTAAAATTTCGGAGGTGTGCAATGGCACAAAAGAAGATTTTCGGTAAGGTACTCGATTTGATCGGGCTCGAAGAATCTGCCATTGATGAAGAGGATAACTACGACGATTTTGATGATTATCAAGATGATGATTATCAAGATGATTATGACAACTATGAGGATGAAGACGAATTTGAAGATTTGTCTTATAATAAAAAAGAATCATCCAGAATCGGCCGAAAAAACAATAAGGCCAATAAACGCAAAGAGAAAAACAATCGTCGTGCCCGTAAAGACGAGTATGATTTGGATTTGGACAACGATTTTGCCGAAGATGAAGAGGAAGAATTTGGTAATCTTGGCCGCAACGGCCTGTTAGGCAGCAAATCCAACAAACGCAGCGTGCCGACGGCCGCGCCGGTGCGCACCAGGGAAAGGGACAGAGATTTGGACCAGAGCAGCAAAGTCGTAGGCTTTAACCCGAAGATGAAAATGATCGTATATCAGCCGATGAGCTATGATGATACGCAGAATATCGTGGATAACCTCAAACGCAACAAACCGGTGATTGTAAACCTGGAAGCGGTGGAAAAACAGGAAGCCCAGCGCACGCTGGATTTCATCTCCGGCGCTATCTATGCCATCAACGGCGATATTCAGAAGATCAACAGCGCGGTGTTTGTTTTGGTGCCCGCCAATGTGGATATTTCCGGCAACATTCCCGATGATTTGAAAGGGAAAAGCTTTTATACACTGAACAACCAACGTAGAGACTACTAATCTTCACCCAATTAGGAGGGATACAAGATGTTAACTGCACAGCAAATTCATGAAAAGAGTTTTTCCCGCGATAAAAAGGGATATAACATTGATGAAGTCGATCTCTTTTTGGATGAAGTGATTGTCGATTTTGATAAGCTCTCCAGAGAAAACCAGGAGCTGAAAGCCAGAATCGAGGCTTTGAATAAGCAGGTGGAATCCTATCGCGGCATGGAAAATTCCATGATGCATACGATGGTCACCGTGCATAAAGCGGCCGAAGAAATTGAAGAAAAGGCCAAAAAAGACGCTGAGGAAATGTATGCCAAAACGCGCCAGCAGGCCGACGCTATGGCAGACCGTGCACAAAAAGAATACGACCAGATTCTCAATACGGCCAGCGCAGAGGCAGACCGCATTGTGCGCGATGCCCGCAAAGAGCTCAAAGAAAAACAGGAAGCCATTGTGGAGCTTCATGAGCTTTTGTCCGAATTCAAAACAGGCGTGAAAGACTATGCCGAAGAATTGATCACGTTTGCCGATAAGATCAACGATCCTGAGCCCATTCAGGCCATCTTGCCGACCTTTGCCGAGGAAGATGCCCCTGCCGAGGAAACCGAAGAAGAACCCGCGCAGGAGCCTGCAAACCCGGAAGGGATGTCTGCCAACGAAGTGGTAGATTCTCTGGTAAACGATTTGAAAAAGCAGGATGAACAGCAGGAAAAGGTTGATTATGTAGCGCAATATGTCAACGGTGTGGAGCGCAGCAAACAGCAGGCCGAAGAAGAAACCGAGCCGGAAGAAGAACCGGCTGCTCCGCAGGAAGAAGATGACAACCAGGCCGTGTTCTATGGCCCGGTGGATGCCGATGACGGATACGATAACAACTTTTAATTTCCGCCTTTAAAAGGACTGCCAAGGCAGTCCTTTTTTATTTCCTTTGAGCAGGGCCAAGTATGGGAGAGAAACAATGCCTCAAACAATACCTCCCTGAGCGGATTCAAAAGCATGTTCATTGCCAAAGCTAAGCTGCCGCCATGGATAAATAAAAGAACGGGAGAACCATTGCGCAAAACGGAATATCCATCAAAATCCTGTCAAGTGAAAACATGCAGGCGTATGATTGCATACTGTCAGCAATCCGATTGCAAAAATGAAACTGCCTACCATAGAGCAGAGCTGCCGGAGTTGCTTGCATTTGCAGACAGCACCTATCTGATAAAAAAATACGTGGAATTGTTGTCTGTCGCGCTTTTCTTCGTTGCACAGGCCATTGTTTTTTGGCTTGTACACCGTTAATCTAAAATCCGAACCTGCCTTTACCGAAAAGACGCCCGGCGGCTTAAAAAACTGGGCATTCAGTTTATTTGCATTCCTGCCGTTGCCGTCGTTTCGGAAACCGCAGTCCTCTTGGAAGGGAGTAAAAACATCGCGCTGTTTGACACCTTAGAGAACATAACAACCGGCCTTTTGCTGATCCTCGTTTCGCTGGTTTTCGTTACGGTGTGGAGCTTGCGCAGAAAGCGCGTTTGCAGAAGGCATAATGCGGGCGCAAAACGCAGCTAAGCCCCCAAAACCGCTACGCTCCTTTGTCTTGCGGTCGTACCTGCGCTTTTCGCAACCATGCTTATTATTTTAACGTTGTTTTATAGTAGTTTCCAAAATCGGCCAGCGCATCGATAATAGGCAGCATCTCCCGACCAAGTTCTGTCAACCCGTATTCCACCTTGGGCGGCATTTGCTGATAATCATGCCGGTAGGCAAAGGCCGTCGTCTATCATTTGCCGCAGGCTGTCCGTCAATACCTTTTGAGAAATGCCCTCCAAATCCCTTTGCAGTTCGTTAAACCGCCAAGGGCGCGCTTTCAAGTTGCGCAAAATCAACAATTTCCATTTTCCGCCGATCAGAGATACAGTAGTTGCCACCGGGCACTCCGGCAGTTCGCTCTTTGTTTTCATTTCAAAATCACCTCACAACCATAGTATAGTATACATTCAAAAAAGAATACACAGTTATAAAAAGGTGCGTACTTGTGGGCGTAGTTCCGGGGCAATAAGCTATAAGCAAGCAAAGAGAAATTGCAAAAAATTTTTGGAGGGTCTTTATTATGAAAAACTACACGAAAACAAACATCGGAAATGAAGGCAGGGTAGAGTTGCATGAAACACTCTGTTTAACCGGAGCAGAAATCAGCATCAACCAGTTTCCCGCAGGCGCCAGCGTACCGTTTGTTCATTCCCACAAAAACAATGAAGAGATTTACGGCATTCTTTCCGGCAAAGGCAAAGCCGTGGTCGATGGCGAAGAAATCATACTTTCCGCAGGGGATTGGCTGAAAATTGCGCCCGCAGCAAAGCGGCAGTTTTTTGCAGCAGTAGACGAAGGCATCGCTTATGTATGTATTCAGGTAAAGGAAAATTCGCTTGGCGGCTTCACAGAAAACGACGCCGTGGTGTATTAAATTCTAACCATAAAACAAAAAGCGCAGAAAATTTGCTGCGCTTTTTGTTTTTCTCGTTTTGCCTATTTTTAGATATGTATCATCGTGGTTTATTCAAAAAAATATAATACAAAAGAAAAATCGCCGTGAGATATAGAATCTGCGACGATGATGGCAGGGGTAGAAGGATTCGAACCCTCGCAAAAGGTTTTGGAGACCTTTGTGCTACCTTTACACCATACCCCTATATGATACCTATAAAGAATACCATTTTTTTGTTTCGTCGTCAAGAATATTTTTCTGCCTTGCATGACAAACAGCAAGCCGATATAATAAAAACAGATTCTTACGACGAGCCAACGACAAACCAAAAGGAGAGGGAATGAAATGAGCGAAGAAACCAAAGGCATGAGTATCGATAAAAAGATCGGCTTTATCGGCAACGGCAACATGGCCAGTGCGATTTATAAAGGAATGCTGGTTTCCGGCCTTGCCAAACCGGAAAATATCATTGTATCGGCGCTGGATCCAAACAAACTGGCCAAAAAAGCGGAGGAAATCGGGTTTACGGCCGCAAAATCCAACAGAGAAGTAGTCGAGAAGAGCGATATCATTTTTCTTGCTGTAAAACCGCAATATCTCGGCGATGTTATGGTGGACATCCGGCCTGCCGTAAACGCTTCTAAGGCGTTTGTTTCCATCGTGGCAGGATGGACCAATGTAAAACTGAAAGCGTCTCTGGGCAATGAAGGGCGAGTTTTGCGCGTAATGCCGAACACGCCTTTGCTTGTCGGCGAAGGAATGAGCTGCCTGTGCTCGGAAAACGACTTAACGGAAGAAGAATTTATCTATATCCAAAGCGTGTTTGCGCAGATGGGCCAGGTGGAAGTGTTGGATGAAAAGCAAATAGCCATCTTCTCCGGCATTGCAGGAAGCAGCCCGGCCTATACCTATATGTATATCGAAGCGCTGGGCGATGCCGCCTGCAAATGGGGGCTGCCGAGGCATATCGCTTATCGCGTAGCAGCGCAGGCCGTTTTGGGCGCCGGCAAGATGGTGCGCGATACCGGAGAACATCCGGGTGCTTTGAAAGATGCAGTGTGTTCGCCCGCAGGCACCACCATCGTAGCCGTGCAGGCTTTGGAAGACAGAGGCTTCCGCGCCGCTGTGATGGATTGTGTGGACCGCTGCACGGAAAAATTCAATCAGCTTTAAGTCGGTGGAGTTTTGTCCTGTGAAAAAGGTAACGATTTATTGCGACGGCGCATGCAGCGGCAATCCCGGGCCCGGAGGCTGGGGCGGTATTTTGATGTATCAGTCGTTTAAAAAAGAATTAAGCGGCTATCATCCGCAAACTACAAACAACCGGATGGAATTGCAGGCTTGCATTGAATGCCTGGCCATTTTAAAAGAGCCTTGCGAAGTGGATGTCTATACCGACAGTGCCTATCTGTATAACGCATTTACCAAAAACTGGCTTGGCAGCTGGCAATCCAGAGGATGGAAAAAAGCCGATAAGAAGCCGGTTGAAAATGTGGAATATTGGAAACGCCTGTTGGAGCTGACCGCTTTTCACAAAGTGAAATTTCACAAAGTAAAAGGCCATGCGGAAAACCCATACAACAACCGGGCCGATGCTTTGGCCACAGGCGCCATTGCAAACGCCAAAAAAAAATAAGCAAAAAGAGGGAGAAGGGTTGCTTCTTCCTTTTTTACACATTTATATCTATGCGCAAAACTCATGTTTTACGAAAAGATATTGACAAAAATCCGGATTTTGTTATGCTGTATATATAAAAAGTATCTGCAAATTGTCTTTAGGAGAAAACCATGCCTGAAACCACCGTTGTATCGTATCATACCAAAATTGCGCGCCAGCGTACCGAACGCCTGCGTGCTTTAACCAAAGAGCTGCCGCCTTCGTGTGAAGATTTTTTCCGCGGCATTGAGCCTACCACAACGGTTTTAACCCGGCTAAACTATGCCTATGATCTGCGTCTGTTTTTTGGATACCTAAGCCGTGAAGAGTCGGATTATCTTCATTTTACTGCTCGCGATTTTACGGATGATGTTTTATCCCAAATGAAACCCATCGTTTTAGAGCGGTATCTGGAATATCTAAACTATTATAAAGCGGATGACGGGCGCGAAATGGAAAACGCCAATACCGGCAAAAAACGAAAGATTGCCACCTTAAAATCCTATTTCAAATATCTGTATAAAATGGAGCGAATTCCGGCCAACATGGCGGAAAAAGTGGCGCTGCCGAAAATCAAAGAAAAGCCGATCATTCGCCTGGAGCCGGATGAAGTAGCCAAAATATTAGACGAAGTGGAATCCGGTACGGACCTGACAAAACGCCAGCAGCAATTTCACAAAACCACAAAGCTGCGCGACGTCGCTATTTTCACCCTTTTATTGGGCACCGGCATACGAATTTCAGAATTGGTCGGGCTGGATATCGAAGATTTTGATTTTTCTACCGACAGCTTTTTAATCACCAGAAAAGGCGGCGCCAAGGTCATCCTATATTTCGGCGAAGAAATTGAAAAAGCCATTTTGGATTATCTGGAAGTACGGCGCACGATTGTGCCTGCCGAAGACTCGGAGCATGCGCTGTTTTTATCCATGCAGAAAAAAAGGATGAGCCAGCGGGCCATCCAGTTGTTGGTAAAAAAATATGCGAACATCGTTACGCCCTTAAAGAAAATTTCGCCGCATAAATTCAGATCCACCTACGGCACCATGCTCAATTACGAAACCGGGGATATCTATCTTGTGGCGGATGTATTGGGCAACAAAGACGTAAACACCACGCGAAAACACTATGCGGCCATGAGCGATGAAAAGCGCAGAATGGCCGCCGGCAAAGTAAAATTAAGGGATTGATCAGCTTTTTTTAGGCTCTGTTCCCTTTTGGGTTTTGTCGTCCATGATGATGGCGTCAATTTGAATTTTCGCAAAATCCTCCGACGGCTCCTCCAGACATTCAAAACAATTATCGCAAAGCTTATGCTTTGTAGGGCAATAATCATCGCACTGCCCGCACAAATCACACTCTTTTTCATACAAGGTGCATTCCGGCATAGATTCATCCTCCCTTTCTTTTGTTAGTATACCATATTGTAAAAAAGGTTTCAAAAAGTATTGAGGAACGAATGTTCGTGTGATATACTATCCCTAGGAACGCCAAGGAAAGGAGTTTCTTTATATGGCAATCAGCGCAAAACAACAACGTGTTTTAGAGTATATTCGGTCGTTTACCAGAGAGCACGGCTATCCCCCGGCAGTGCGTGATATTTGTCAGGGGCTGGGGCTAAAATCCACCTCCACGGCGCATGGTTATTTAGAGCGCCTGGAGAAAAACGGCTATATTCGCCGCGATCCTTCCAAAACACGCGCCATCGAGTTAATTGAAGAGGACAACGGCTTACCGGAGGAATCCTTTGTTTCGGCAGTCAATGTGCCGCTGTTGGGGCAAGTGGCGGCCGGGCAGCCCATTTTGGCAGAGGAAAATCTGGAAGAATATCTGCCCATGCCCAAAAGCATGGTGCCGTATGATGATAAAAACACCTTTGCTCTGGAAATCCGAGGCGAAAGCATGATCAAGGCCGGCATTTTAAACGGAGATAAGATCATTGTGCGCCAAACGCAGGTTGCCGAAAACGGCGATATCATTGTGGCGATGATCGAAAACGAGGCTACCTGTAAACGCTTTTTCAAAGAAAAAGACCGCATTCGCCTTCAGCCTGAAAATGATTTGATGGAACCGATGTATTTTGATAATGTGCAAATTTTAGGCAAAGTCATCGGGTTAATTCGCAATTACTGATTTTTGCAAATTGGTTTACCCCCTTCGCTGGTTTGTTGGCGGAGGGGGTTGTTTTTTCCCAATGGCTTCCCTTTTATATCAGCTCCCCTATCGCAATGCGCGCTTTTGCCTTTGAAAATTGCTGCCCGATCTGCGCTTTGAATTTCGCCGTATCTGCCGAAATTGGATCAACGCTTTGTACCACGTTTCCATACAAAAAGGCGCTTAGCACCGCCATTATCCGGCCTGTGATAACCACATCCCCTTCGACAATTTCACGGCCGTCCTTCCCTTATGTCATCCAGGTAAGCCGAGAGTGTGCATAGGCGGAGTTTGTTTTAGCATACGCCTCGTATCTGTCAAAATTAGATCAACGCTTGTACCACGTTTCCATGTGTTTTTTCCAAGAAAAAAAGAGCTTTCATCCAAGAAAGCCCTTTTTTATCTCTTTTTATCGCTGTTTGAGCACTGCGTCCGCCGCATACAAACAGCCGATGCGCCCGTGTTCATAGGTGAGCCCGCCCTGGAAATAGCAGATATAGGGGTCTACCATCGGCGCGTCCGCCGATAATTCAATGGATGAGCCCTGCACAAAGGCGCCGGCCGCCATCACGACCTCATGCGTATAACCGGGCATAGCCCACGGTTCCGGCGTTGCCATGGAATCCACCGGAGACGCCTTTTGGATGGAGCGGCAAAAAGCCAAAAGCGGTTCCGGCTTTTCAAAAGCAATGGACTGAATGATGTCGCTTCGCTCGGCACAGGATGGCGGATTCACTTTATAATTCAACGTTTCAAAAACCTTGGCAAACAAAATAGCGGTTTTCACTGCGCTGGCCGTAACCGTGGGCGCCAGGAAAAAGCCCTGGTAAAACGGCCGATACGAAGCCTCATACGAGCCGCAGGCCCGCCCAATCCCGGGCGCTGTGAGCGCATGCTCCATCTTTTCAATGGCCGCCTTTGTGCCTGCGATGTATCCGCCAGTGGGCGCAATGCCGCCGCCGGGGTTTTTGATCAATGAACCGGCCATAGCGTCTGCCCCCACCGCCACAGGCTCTTTTTCCTGGGTAAATTCGCCATAGCAGTTGTCCACAAACACCATCGTATCTGGGTTTATGCTGTGTACCAGTTCGCAAAGGCGCGCAATCTCCTCCACAGGCAAGCTTTTTCGCCATGCATAGCCGGCGCTGCGCTGGGCCGCAATCACGCGGATGGACGGATCTTCCTTCAACGCTTTTTCAATCGCCGCAAAATCCAAGCCGCTTTCTTCCGTCAGTTCAATTTGCTTATAGGAAACGCCGCTGCGCATCAAAGAACCGGGCGTATCCTCCAGGCCGATGACCTGTTCCAGCGTATCGTAAGGCTTGCCGGTCACATAGCACAGCGTATCGCCGGGCGCCAACAGGCCTTGCAGCGCAATGGCCAAGGCATGCGTGCCGGAAACAATCTGCGGACGCACAATCGCGTCTTCGCAGCCAAAAGCTTTGGCAAAAAGGCGCTCTAACGTGTCTCTGCCGATATCGTCATAGCCATAGCCGCTGCTGCAAACAAAATGCGCGGCCTGAATCCCGCAATCCGCAAAGGCCTTGAGCACCTTTGCCTGGTTATAGCGTGCCATCTCTTCCACGGCGGCAAACTCTTTGGTAAGCTGTGCTTCGCATTGTAAAATCAGGGCTTCCGCCTCATCGGAAATGCCCAGCAACGAAGAAATCGTGTTCATTTTCATGATCCCCTTTGATACATTCTCTTTTGTATATTTTTATGGCCGATATGCCGGCCGGTACGGTGTGTACAATTCATTCGCCATGCTCTGATAAAAACTTTTCCACCAGCACCTGCGCTTCGGGATAAGGATCGGCCGAATAGGCATCTATCCAGCACACCTTTTCCTGGTTGCGAAACCAGGTCATCTGGCGTTTTGCATATTGCCTGCTTTGGATAAAAATATCTTCCAGCGCTTTTTCCTTGCTGCCTGTGCCTTCAAAATAAGGAAACAGCTGCCTGTATCCAATGCCCTGCAAAGAGGGAATATTGGCCGGCAAATGCAGATTGTAAATCATTTTTGCTTCTTCAATCAATCCATTGTCAACCATAATATCTATGCGTTTTCGGATTCGTTCCACCAAAACATCCCGCGGCCATTGTAAGCCAAGGATAAGTGTTTGGTATCTATCATCTTTTTTCAGCGATTGAAAATCACGGTTATAGCTGCTATAAGGCTGCCCCGTCAATTCAAAGATTTCCAGCGCGCGAATCACCCTTTTTACGTCGTTTTCATGCAATCTTTGTGCCGACTCCGGATCAACTTTTTTCAGTTTTAAATGTAAAGCTTTATTTCCATATTGATTGACAAATTCTTGTAGATTTTGACGAATCTTCGGATTTCCCTCAGCATTTGAAAATTGCATCGGATGAAGAATTGAACGAATGTAAAGTCCTGTTCCTCCGCAAAGAATGGGTTGTTTACCCGCATTGTAAACATCGTCAATACATTGAGTTGCCTGTTTTTGATATTGCCCTACGGTATATTCTTGGCAAACGGAAACGACATCCATCATATAATGGGCAATGCCCTGCCGCTCTTCCATGCTGGGTTTGGCCGTGCCGATGTTCATCTCTTTATACACCTGCATGGAATCCGCGCTGATAATTTCGCCGTTGAATTTTTTGGCAAGCTCAATGGCAAGGGATGTTTTCCCCGAGGCCGTCGGCCCTACAACCGCAATCAGCGGCTTTTTCTTTTTGCGCTCGTTCATACCAATCTTCCAAACCTTTTTTCCAATTCCGTTTTTGAAATTTTGATGGCAATCGGCCTACCGTGCGGGCAGGTCAGCTGATCGTTGTTTTGCAGCATCGCCACCAGGCTTTCCATCTCTTTGGCCTCCAACGCATCGCCTGCTTTTATGCTGTGGCGGCAGGCGGAGCGAATGAGTTTATCCATAATCATATCGGTCATCTTTACATTCTGCCCGTTGAAAATATGGTCCAAAACATCGGTGAAAAACTGTGCCAGCGCCACTTTGCCAAGCACCAGCGGATAGGCGCGCACAATCACTTCCCGTTCCCCGAACGCGGCCACATCAAAGCCCAATTGGGAAAACGTTTCCTGATGATCGGAAAACGCCTCCATCTCCGCAAAAGTCAGCTGTAAAATATCCGGCACCAAAAGCGGCTGCGAAGCGATTTCGCTTTGCAAAATCTGCTGCTTGTACGCATCATAGGTCAGCCGTTCGTGGCCGGCATGCTGATCCAGGATATAAAAATCGTTTTGGGATTGCACCAATAAATACGTTTCAAACAACTGCCCCAACACAAGCGGCGCTTGTCCCAGCGAATGCCGCTCTGCCTGCAACGGCAGTTTTTCCGGTGCTGCCTGTTGCTCCTGTTTTTTGGCATTGCCAAGTTTTGGCGTCCAAACGCCTGCATCTTCCCGAAACACATCCTGCTGCGAAGACAGGCGAAAACTCACACTGTCCGTATGCAATCGATCGGACTGCTGCAAAGTTTGCTTGGTATAATCAATCGTTTCCTCTTGGGGCAAGGGCTCCGGTTTCGGCGCGGAAAATTCCACCTGCTCCGGCGTTTTTATGGGGGGTTCGCCCGGGCTGTTTTCTGCCTGCGGCTGTGGCGGTTGATATGCAAACGCCTTCGTTTGCGCCGGCTGTTTTGCCGAAACCGCCCGGGAAACAGCCTCCGTTATACACTGACCGATCGCCAGCGGATCTGCAAAACGAACCTCTGTTTTCTGCGGATGCACATTCACATCCACGCTGGCAAACGGCAGCCCGATGTTCAATACAAAAAACGGGAAGCGGCCGATCATAAGAGACTGCCCATAGCCCTTTTGCACCGCTTCGGACAAAAGTTTACTTTGAATCACGCGCCCATTTACAATCAGCGTTTGCCCCGCATGCGATTGCCTGGAAAGCTCCTGCGCGCCGATATAGCCGTTTACGAAAATAGAATCCTTTTCCATTTCCACCGGCAGCAGCTGGTTTGCAATTTGCGTTCCGTATACGGAAAGAATCGCGTCTTTCAGTCCGCTGCCGGGGCTATGATAAATCATCTTATGGTTGTTCACAAACCGGATGGATACCTCCGGATGCGCCAAAATCGTGCGCAAAATAACATCCGAAACTCTAGCCGCCTCAACAGAAGCGGACTTTACAAATTTCAACCTGGCCGGCGTATTGAAAAACAAATCCTGCACGGTAATGCTGGTGCCTTCCGGGCAGCCTGCCGGCCCTTGGTCTTTCACCTTGCCGCCCTCTAAAGAAATGGAGGAGCCGAGTTCCGCTCCCTTTTGGCGGGAGGATAGCGTAACTCTGGAAACTGCGGCAATGCTGGAAAGCGCTTCGCCGCGAAAGCCCATGGTTTCAATGCCCATAAGCGAATCTCCGCTGCGTATTTTCCCGGTGGCATGCCGCATAAACGCCAGCGACAAATCATCCGGGTGTATCCCGGAACCGTTATCCACAATGCGAATGAGCGACAGCCCGCCGCTTGCTATTTCAACGCTGATGGAACCGGCCCCTGCATCCAGGGCGTTTTCCACAAGCTCTTTTACCACGGAAGCAGGCCGCTCCACCACTTCGCCGGCGGCAATGCGGTTGCTTGTGGATTCATCCAATAATTGTATACGCATTTTATTTGACTCCGTTTGCCTGTAATGTCATCTCATGCAAAATGGCAAATGCCTGCATGGGGGTAATTTGCGTCATATCCATACCGCGCAGTTGCTTCATAATCTCCTGTGTATGGTCGTTGCCGACGGTGAACCCCATTTGCCCGTTTTCATGCGGTTCTTCCGGCGCCAAATGCTGATCCAGGCTCACATCCTGCAAATTATTCAGCACTTCCCGCGCGCGTTTTACCACCTGTTTCGGCACGCCGGCCAATTTGGCCACTTCAATGCCAAAGCTCTTATCCGTAGCGCCGGGAGAAATGCGGTGCAAAAACGCAATTTCATCGCCGATTTCCCTGGCCAATACACAATAGTTTTTCACGCCCGGCAGCGTGTTTTCAAGCCCGGCCAATTCATGATAATGCGTGGCAAACAGCGTTTTGGCGCCCAGGGTCTGCGGGTTGCAAAGGTATTCCGAAACCGCCCAGGCAATGGACAGGCCGTCAAACGTGCTGGTGCCCCGGCCGATTTCGTCCAGCAAAACCAAGCTGTTTTTGGTGGCATGGTTCAAAATGTTTGCCGTTTCCGTCATCTCCACCATAAACGTGCTTCTGCCGGATGCCAAATCATCCGATGCGCCCACGCGGGTGAAAATCTGATCCACCAGGCAAATGTCTGCTTTGTCCGCCGGTACAAAAGAGCCTATGTGCGCCATCAGCACAATCACCGCCACCTGGCGCATATATGTGCTTTTCCCGGACATGTTCGGTCCTGTGATGATCAACAGCCGCTGATCATCCTGGTTGATGGAAACGTTGTTTGGCACAAACCCGGATACGGTTTTTTCCACCACGGGGTGCCGCCCTTCGGCAATGGAAATGCTGCCGTTTTGGTTCATCTTCGGGCGTATATATTGGTTTTCCTGCGCGGCATAGGCCAGCGCCTGCAGCACATCCAGCTGCGCCAACGCCTTAGAGGTGCGCTGCAAAGCCAAAATATGCTTGCTGATCTCCTGCCGAAGCTCTGTAAACAGGGCATATTCCAGGCGTATACATTTCTCCTGTGCGCCCAAAAGCGTCTCTTCCATCTGTTTTAGTTCATCTGTGATATACCGCTCGGCATTAACCAGCGTTTGCTTGCGCACATAACGAAACGGCACCTGGTCCGTCTGCCCTTTGCTCACCTCAATATAATAGCCGAAAACCTTGTTAAACCCGATTTTTAAAGTTTTAATGCCGGTTTCTTCTTTTTCTTTGGCCTCCAGTTCGGCCAACCACTGCTTGCCGTCTGTGGTCGCGCTTTTCAGCATGTCCACTTCTTCATGATAGCCGGGCTTTATCAAGCCGCCCTCTTTTACGGAAATCGGCGGATCATCCACCAATTCGCTGTCTATCCGTAAAACCAGCGCCTCCATAGGATCCAGCCGCTCTGCAATGGCGTTGATTTCCGGGCAATCGACCTCGGCTAAAACCTTTTTCATCTCCGGAATGACCGAGAGCGATTGGCAAATCGCTTTGGCGTCTCTTGCGTTCAGCGTTTGATAAGAAATTTTGCTGCAAAGCCGCTCTAAATCGTATACCTTATCCAGCAAAGTCCGGATCTGTTCACGCAAGGCAAAATTATCATAAAAACAAGCCACGCCGTTTTGCCGCTGTTCTATTGCGGAAAGGCTCTGCAAGGGCTGCTCAATCCATCGTTTCAATAGCCTGCTTCCCTGCGCCGTGCGCGTTTTATCCAACACGCCAAACAGCGTTCCCTTTTTGCCGGTGCCCATCATGGGCTGCGTCAATTCCAGGTTTCGCTTTGTGCTTTTATCCAGCTGCATCACTTCGGAATCATCCGCCTTTTGCAGATGATTGATATGCAGCAGCGATACCTTTTGCGTTTGAATCAAATAGGTGCTCAGCGCGCCGGCCGCCAGCACGCCCACCGGCCGCTTTTCAAGGCCCAGCGCCTTTAAATCCGGCTGATGAAATTGTTTTAGCAGCGATTCTTCCGCGCTCTGTTTGGAAAAATTCCAGGCGCCCTGGGTTGTCACCATCGCTTTTAAATGAGACAACGTCGTCAGCGCCGCCAGATACGTTGCATCGTCGGTAATGATTTCCGCAGGATCCAATCGGCCGGTAATCTGGTCCAGAGCCTGGGCAATGTCTGCGGATTTTATTTCGTCCACCACAAATTCGCCGGTGGAAACATCGCACCATGCGCAGCCCAAAATCGGCTTTTTCCAATAAACGGAAAGAATATAGCGGCAGCTTTCCCGCTCCAGCATGTTTTCTTCAATCACCGTGCCGGGGGTAATCACGCGCACAATTTCCCGTTCCACCAGGCCCTTGGAGGTGGCAGGGTCTGTCATCTGCTCGCAGATCGCCACCTTATAGCCGTTTTCCACCAGCTTTTTTATATAGTTGTTTACACTGTGATACGGCACGCCGCACATCGGCGCCCGCTCTTCCAGGCCGCAGTCCCGCCCGGTTAACACCAGTTCCAATTCTCTGCTGGCCGTTTTGGCGTCTTCAAAAAACATTTCGTAAAAATCGCCCAAACGGAACATCAAAATGCAGTCTTTATATGATTCTTTTAACAGCAGATATTGCTGCATCATAGGAGAAAGCTTTGCCATAAAATCCTCCGGTTAACAACGTTCGCCCAACAGCGTGTTGGCCTTGGCCTCCGTAATTTTCACTTCTACAAAATCGCCCGGCTTTGCCGTTTGATCCGTATTATCAAAATTCACCGTGCGGCCCCGGTCGATTTTGCCGGTGGCCTGGTGGCTGTCCTTTTTGCCGGCTCCCTCCACCAGCACACGCTGTGTTGTATTCAAAAGGGTTTGATACAGCGCCTGGGAATCCTTTTTCTGCTGTTCAATCAATTCCGTCAGCCGCCGCTGTTTCACTTCCTGCGGCACAGCGTCTTCCATTTTTGCCGCGGGCGTCCCTTTTCTGGGCGAAAAAGCAAAGGTAAACGAAGCATCAAACCGCACCTGCTGCATCAATTCCAGCGTATCCTGATGATCCTTTTCGCTTTCGCCCGGAAACCCTGCGATCAAATCCGTCGTAATGCCGACGTCCGGCATCGCGCAGCGCAGCTTTTCCACCAAAGACAGATAATGCTCTCTGGTATATTTTCTGTTCATCGCCCGCAAAATTTCGTTGCTGCCGCTTTGCACCGGCAGGTGAATCTGTTTACAAACATGATCGCATTCTGCCATCGCTTCAATCATCTCATCGGACAGATCTTTGGGATGGCTTGTCATAAAACGAATCCGTTCTATCCCGGTCTTGTCCAACGCGCGCAGCAGCTTTGCAAAGCTCAAATCATCTTCGCTGTCGTTTCCGTAGCTGTTTACGTTTTGGCCCAATAGGGCAATTTCTTTATAGCCCTTTTCGCGCAGCATAGCAGCCTCATCCAAAATCAACTGCAACGGGCGGGATTTCTCCCTGCCGCGCACATAGGGCACAATGCAATATGTGCAAAAATTGTTGCAGCCGTGAATGATGTTGATAAACGCAAGCGGCGGTGCGTTGTGGTGGGCCGGCAGATCAAATTCTTCTGCGGCATCGCCGATTTCCGCCGTTCTGGATTTAAAGCCCTGCGCCGCCATCCACAGCTTGGCAGGCAATTCATGCAAAGAATTGGTGCCCAGCGCAAAATCCACAAACGGAAAGCGCTGTTTTAATTCCTTTACATTGCCTTCTTCCGCCATCATGCAGCCAAACACGCCGACGATTACATGCGGGCGCTGTTCTTTAATTTTTTTGGTAGCACCGATGGCCGTCCAGGCTTTTTGTTCAGCCAGTTCACGAATACAGCAGGTGTTAAAAAGGATTACATCTGCAGACTCTTCGGAAAGCGCCTGGAAAAGCCCTTCCTTTTCCAAAATGCCCTGGGCCGTCTGGCTTTCGCGGACATTCATCTGGCAGCCAAAGGTATGTATGTAAAAAGTGCGGTGGGACAAAGTCCTGTTTTGTTCAGACACGGGAAAGCCTCCTGTTGAAAATTGTCTAGTAACAATTTATTATAGCAGAAACAGACGAAATACTAAACCGGTTGTAAAAACGGAATTTTAAGAACTTAAAAAGTTTTTTTGATTTTTCTATTGACATTGCCGTTTTTTTGCTGTATATTATCACTTGTCGCGCGGGGTGCGGCTCTGAGAACGGGGTGTGGCGCAGTTTGGTAGCGCGCCTGCTTTGGGAGCAGGAGGCCGCGGGTTCGAATCCCTCCGCCCCGACCACACTTATTTATATGGCCCCTTGGTCAAGCGGTTAAGACACCGCCCTTTCACGGCGGTAACAGGAGTTCGAGTCTCCTAGGGGTCACCATTTTCTTTGCCTTGGGCCCTTAGCTCAGTTGGTCAGAGCGGTCGGCTCATAACCGATTGGTCCGGGGTTCAAGTCCCTGAGGGCCCACCATACTTGGCCCGGTAGTTCAGATGGTTAGAATGCCAGCCTGTCACGCTGGAGGTCGTGGGTTCGAAACCCATCCGGGTCGCCACTTCTTCCCCTCTTGCTGGTGTAGCTCAATTGGCAGAGCATCTGATTTGTAATCAGAAGGTTGCGGGTTCAAGTCCCATCACCAGCTCCACCAATTACATACTTTATCATGGATGGGTTCCCGAGTGGCCAAAGGGAGCAGACTGTAAATCTGCCGTCTCAGACTTCGGTGGTTCGAATCCACCCCCATCCACCACATTTACCTATATCTGCGAGAATGGCGGAATTGGCAGACGCGCTAGCTTCAGGTGCTAGTGTTCGCAAGGACGTGCAGGTTCAAGTCCTGTTTCTCGCACCAAATAAGAACACCGAATCTTCGGTGTTCTTTTTATTTCGTTAAGCACCGGCAAGGCCCGCCCCCTGCCCTTATCCTAACATCATCACATCATGGAAACCTGCTCTCTAAGAAGTGGGCTTCCTGCGCCAATAATTTGATATACTATACCGGCAAGGTGGTGGATACAATGAACTTTAAAACGACTTCCATAGTCTTACAAGCGATACAACCCTATATTGAAAATTCAGCTGTAACCATTACAACCGGAAGCAAAAATTGCCGCAAGCACAGCCATCGGTCTGACCTTGTGAATATAGAGGCCGGAAAGCATGTTGGCTTTGAAGTGTTTGAAAACAGAATCATTGTGTCCTATTTTACGGCCCGTCATCTTTTCGAGGATTGCTCCTCAAATCTTCAAGACGAAGAAAATAGTTATATCGAGCGGACAATATCCTTTTTAAAAAAAATATTTCAATCTAAAATTCGACACGATGAATATTACAAAGGAAACGCTTTGTCCTCCGAAAAATATTTTTTGTTATGCGACGACGAAAAAGAGAATGAATGCATCGGAAACACTCGGTTTGCTTTTGCGAGGTTCTTTCGCCCTTTTGGCAAAAAAACGAGTCATTCCACAACCTGGCAGTATGATACTTCCAAAGGCGTGTTCACGACAAGACTGCCAAAATGCGCGGATCCCAATGCGATTGAAACCATTGATGTCAGCGATGATTGTTATATTGAAATTTTCTGCAATCGCAACGTATATACCTATACCATCATGGAACTGGATTTTGATGATTTTTTTGATATGTACTATTGGTCTCCTGCGATAAATACTTTGCCGGCGGGATTGTATGATACCAAAGAGAAGGCTGTTTTAGCTGCGAAAGAGACGTTGAAATGCCGTGCGAAACTGCAATAATGATGCGAAGGATTACGGCATACGCAAAACAGAGGCAATACTTTGCAGCCATAAATAAGTCGGAGCAAGTTTTATCGTTTTCCATGATTTTATCTAAAAAATTTGTTCGTGTCCCCTCTTCTCCTTTGCTAAAATGGCTCAGGTTCCCCCGTTCATCGGCATACAGACGCAGCAGCCTTCAATCGTTCTTTTTGGCGGGTATGAACGTCCCTGCCAAGCCATTTGATTTGCCTCTCTATAAGAAGGCAAAACTTCCTCCGCTCCCACTATTCCTCTATCAAACGTTTCTTCTTTTCCCCGTTTTCATCCCATAGCGCTTAACACTTTTCCTTTGCTTTAAAAGCGTCTTTTCATTCCTATCAATCATCAAGCAGCTTAAAGACGGCTCCTGCATTCACTGCCAAGCCAAAATCCAAAACCGCCAGCTTCCATTTTAAAAAACAATCGTGTTTATGTTATAATGTCATAACCACGATGGTTTCGGCCTCTCATGCGCCGATCAACGATAAAACAAAATCAGCAAAAAGCAATCAGGAGGGGTTTCATGAAAAAACTCAGAACCGCAGTATCCGTTCTTCTTATGGCCGTTGCAGGGCTTGCCGGTTTTTTCATCGGCGCAAGCATGAATCAGTCGTTCGGCGGCGCGATTTTGTGTTCCATGATTGCCGGCATCGCCTGCATTGTCTACACAATAGACAATCCCGAAGAATAGAAATGCTGTGCAATCTATTGCCTTTTCACTGCTTTTCCTGTTCTTTTTTCTGCAATCTAAAAGCCGGGTTTTCATTCCTTGGCTTTTTCTATTTTTCTTTTTTCGGCAACTGTTCTCCCAGTAAGATTTTCAAAGTCCAATTCTTCCCTGGTTTATAAAACAATCTGTCGGCACTGCATACGCTTTTATCGTCCGCCTATCCGGCAAATAGGATGAACCGGAGGCTACGCCCTATAGTCCTCTGCGTCCTTTCCATGTCTTCCAAATAAGAAAAAAAGCCCCGCATTCCGCGAGGCCCTTTCAAGGGGGTTATTGTGAGGTCGTTATTATCTTGTCCCCCTTGCCAAATCTTATACAGGCATTTTTGTTTTTTTGCAAAAATATAGTTTCCGTTCTCAAAAAAGGAAGGCTGTTGCCTTCCTTTACTTTGTAATGAGCAATACTTCCTCTGCTTCGTCTGTCTCCGTTAACCTTACGCGTACCACCTGGTTATATTCAGACGGCACATTTTTGCCGACATAGTCCGCACGAATGGGCAATTCCCTGTGTCCTCTGTCTATCAAAACGGCCAAACGAATGGCCCGCGGCCGGTCTATATCCATCACGGCATCCATCGCCGCCCGCGCCGTGCGCCCTGTATATAAAACATCATCTACCAAAATTACCGTTCTTCCCAACAGCGGAAAGAGAATATTTGTGCTTTGAATCACAGCATCCGCGGAAACAGGCGTAAAATCATCTCTGTAACGCGTAATATCAAGGCTGCCCCAATCTACCCATTTCCCGCTAAACTGCGCGATACGCTCAGCCAGGCGCTTTGAAAGCGGCACGCCGCGGGTATGAATACCCACCAGGGCCACATCGGATAAATCTTTGTTTTTCTCAATGATTTCGTGCGCCATGCGCTTGAGTGAGCGATCAATCTGTTCTGCATCCATCAATTTAATGCGGGTTTCAGCCATATCGTACACCCCCTGTTGAATCTTATGCCGGGAAAATACTATATCATGCCCAAATTTGTTTGTATAGTTCTTCCGTGTTAATTTGACGTTTTTTTAAAAAGCTTTTGAAATATTCATCCAACGGCGCATAAAAACTGAGCCGCTCGCCGGTTTTCGGGTGGGTAAAAGAAATTTTGGCAGCATGCAAAAGCTGTCCGTTTTGCTCATCGCGCATGTTTTTCGGCCCATAGACCGGGTCCCCCACAATCGGGTGGCCGATATGGCTCATATGCACGCGGATCTGGTGCGTCCGTCCCGTTTCCAGGCAACATCTTACCAAACTCATATCGCCAAAGCGATGCACCACAGTATAGTTGGTTCTGGCTTCCCTTCCGCCCGGCACCACTGCCATCTTTTTGCGCTGCGTCTTATGCCGCCCGATCGGCGCATCCACAAGCCCGCTGTCCTGTTTGATATTTCCCAGAACAACGCACAAATATTCGCGCTGCGCCGTCTTTTCCGCAATCTGGCGGGAAAGGCTCTGGTGCGCCTCATCGTTTTTGGCAACCAGCAGCACACCGGATGTATCCTTATCCAAACGGTGCACAATGCCGGGCCGCAGCGTGCCGTTGATGCCGGAAAGATGATCCAGATGATACAGCAGCGCGTTGACCAGCGTTCCATTGTCCACCCCCGCGCCGGGATGCACCACCATGCCCCTCGGCTTGTTGATTACAGCCAAATCTTCATCCTGATACAAAATATCAATCGGCAGCGGCTCCGGCACGAGATCCAGCTGCTCCGGCTCCGGGATCTGCCAACAAACAAGCTGGCCCGCCTTTACTTTTATCTTGCCCTTTGCGGTTTTTCCCTCCAGCCATACATCGCCCTTTTCAATCAGCTGTCCGCAGCGGGAGCGGGTCAATCCGCTCATCTGAGCCAAACAGGCATCCAGCCGCATCCCGGCAAGGGATGGCGGCACAGCGGCTTCAAACCGTTCCATCTGTTTTTTTCTCCTTGGGGAAAATCAAAAGAATAAAGATGAATAAAATCGCGCCGCAGGTAACAAAGATATCCGCCACGTTAAACACCGCAAAACGAATAAACGTAGGCCTCAAAAAATCAATTACATATCCATACAAGATTCTGTCAATCAAATTGCCGATGGCCCCGCCGATGATGCTGGCTATCGCAACGCGCGCCCACACACTCTCCGTGGCGCGAAATTTAATCAGATACCCGGTAAGAAACGCCACGATTAAAATCGTCAGCAAAACAAACAGCCACGTCTTTCCCCAAAACATCGAGAAAGCCGCCCCTTTATTTTCCACATAGTTAAATTCCATAACGCCGGGGATAAAATCCATCCGGCCGGCAGCCTTCAACGGACCGACCGCCCATAGTTTTGTGAGCCTGTCCAATAAAACCGCGGCAAAAACAATGATAGCTTCTAACATAAATAACCTCCCAAGGATAAATTTAATTATACCATGGAAATAGAGGTTCGTCATTATCGCTTATTTGGGAACAGAATTTACAATTTCTATAATCCTTGCAATAAAGTGCCCGATCACCGGGATATTGTGCGTTGCCAAAGACGTTAAGATGGCCATCACAACCGCGCCTAAAATGGTAAACCCAACCGCGCCGCCCAGCCCTTTGATCAACCCTTGGGCAAACAGCCTGCGCATCCTCCGCCATCTGTGCGTAGAATCCAGTAACGTAGGATCCATCTCATTCAGTGTAATTTGGATTTTCCAGAGCGTCTTTTGCAGTTCTTTTATCATCCGTCTCTCTTCCGGTTGCATATCATCACCCGGATTCTATCCTACTCGCCAATGCGCCTTTTTATACAATCTCCGCTTATCACGTTCGCAAAATCATCTCTCTGCCCCTCTTAGCCCGGCCCCTGCTGTTTTACGCAACCTCATAATTTCTTGTTTTTATACTCTCCCTTGTCTGCAATTCACTTCTATACATCCGCCTTTTCATTTTCCTTTTTTACATGCACTTTCCCGCCATATCGTTCTATTTTCCCTTAATTCAGAATATGAACACCATTTTCGTAATATTGTCCGGCACTGCCTACGGAATTTCATCGCCGATAAAATTTAATCTTTCACCTCCTATTGCGTTCCATTGCTGTAATGATTTCCCGTTGCCGTTCTATTCTAAAAATAAACTGCCTCTTTTTCGTTTTCTCATCTTTTTTATGCCTCTTATATCCATTGTAAACAATTTTATCATTCAGCGTTTCCCATTTAATCTCAAATAGTCAACCATAACATTTTTTATATTTACATCTTTTTACCCATTTTCATTTACTATCATTTTATCAAACACAACGCCCTTTCTAATTTCCAAACAAACCTTTGGATTCTCCCTATACAAAAAAACCGACCCAAACGGATCGGTTTTTCATTTCTCTTTTCTTTTATCTCAATTCTTCTTTTGTTTTTTCAAACGCCAGAATCCAAATGCCAAGCCACCCAACGCCAACACCATCACGCAAATCCACAGCACCGGGTTTGCCGCATCGCCGGTTTGCGGCTGATTGGTTTCGTCCTGCCCAGCCGCAGCGGAGGCAGAGGGCTGCGGCTCCGCTGTTTGCGACGGAGAGGCCGCCGGGGTTTCGGTTTCTCCCGGTTCGCCCGCATCGGAAACCCAGTAAATGCCGTCATTAAACCAGGTGAATGTCTTGATTAAATTGTTTTCATCTATTCCGGTAATTTTCAAAGTCTTATCGTGGTTTTCATTGGCCTTTGTCACCAGATCTTGAATTTTTGCAGTAGATCCCTCTGGATTTTCTCCCCAATCCACATCAAAATCATCTTTCCCGGTCAGCTGCCAGTGTCCGTTTGCGTCCTGCGGCGCCTGATAGGCCGTATAAAACTCAATCGTCCCCGGCTCTATCGCCTCCACATAAAAACTGTTTTTTCCAAAGGTATTGCTGGTCAAAACATCGGAAACGGTTTCGCCCTGCTCCCGCAGGTTCACAAGCCCTATCAACGCGTTTTCCAATACGTTATCCCGCACATCCACCTTCAACGCAGCGGTGTTTTCCTCATCCTGTAAAACAGCTTTGCAGTAGGTTTCTCCGCCTTTCAGTGTGTTGTTGGTAAATTTCAACACGCCGGCATTTCCCTGATCGCCGCCATAGGAGCCTTGCACGGCAAATCCGCAGCCGGTAAATTTATTATTGCTTACTTCCGCAGAAGCCAGCACCGTACCGTCTCCGGATATATAAATCGCTTCTTCCAATCCCTGGAAATCGCATTGCTTTATATAAAACGTATCCGTTCCTGCATCCGCAAACACGCCTTTGTTAGAATCCGTGCCGATAAATTTACAACCGGAAACAGTAAAACTATTTCCCTTTTCTCCGGATTTTGCATAGTTGGAAACGGCGGCGCAAAGCCATGGGTTCTTCTGATCCCCCATTATAAACGAAAGCCCCTTCATGCAGACCCGATCTGCTTTTCGAATGGAAATTCCGCCCGTATCCGGATATGCGCCGGACGCTTTCACAGGCGCTTTGCTCTCATCGCAAACCTTTATCTTTACATCCGCGCCCGCTTCTGCCTGAATCGTTAAGCCATCCAGCCCGGTTAAAACGGTAAACCGCGCATATTCGCCGGTTTTTAGCGTAATCGTCCATTCGGTTTTATCCGCCTGGCTCTCGATATAATTGATCGCGCTTTGCACATCCGGATAGAGTTTCCCTTTTTCCTCTGTTGCCGCAGCATCCACAATCAATTGTTTTCCTGTCTGCACCACCGGACTGTTTTTTGCAACCTCAACAACACATTCCCCCGCATGGCCGTTTTTCAACACACATCCACGCGTTGCCTCACAGCCGGTTTTTGCAAATGCGATCTCCTCTTGCGCCAATGCCGTGCTGTAAAAAGAAAACATCAGCATAAAAGGCAGGAAATAAGCCATTATTTTTTTCATTTTAGATCGTGGCTTCATCGCTTAAATATCCTTTCTTTTCCCTCTGTCAAAACCTTAGGGTTTGCTTTTTGGATACAGTTTACATAGAATCCCTATTTTCTGAAACATTCTACTCTTTTTTCTTCCATCCGTCCATATTTTCCTGAGAAAATTATGTATTTTATGAGCTTTGCCCCCTCATTTGCCCAATTTTCTAAAAGTCTTCTCTCTGTTTTTTTATATTCTCTCTTTCTCATGAAAAAACCAACTTTTTTCATTTCAAAAAACTTGGTGAAAATTTTCTCCATATATTTTACTACTATTGAATAAAAAACATCTCCCGTGCCAAGCGTGCCTTTATAACATTCAAACTTTCCCTCTATTCTTCGTCAAAAACTTCTAACGCATAAACTCGTCCATCGTATTCTCCCGATTCATCTTCGTTTCCATTTTCGCACAAAACTCTCTTTTCTCCTTTTTACATAGCTTGTCCCTCCGATATTATTGTGATTAAACGGTCGCAATTTCCCGGAAACGAGAAAAAATCCGCACAAGCAAACGCCTACGCTCATATAATTTCACAGCTTTCTCCGGCTATTTTATAAAAAAAGAACGCCCGCTCGGGACGTTCTTTATCAAACTTTTATTTTGCAAAATCAACGGCTCTGGTTTCGCGAATCACATTGATTTTAATCTGACCGGGATAATCCAGTTCCTGCTCAATCTTTTTCGCAATGTCTCTGGCCACCAGCACCATCGTCTCATCCGTCACATTTTCCGGTTTCACCATGATGCGAATTTCGCGGCCGGCCTGAATGGCATACGATCTTTCCACGCCCTCAAAGGAATTGGCAATCTCTTCCAGTTTCTCCAGGCGTTTGATGTAGTTTTCCAGCGATTCACGGCGCGCACCCGGCCGTGCAGCGCTGATTGCATCCGCCGCCTGCACCAACACCGCTTCCAGCGTTGTCGCTTCCACATCTCCGTGATGGGCCGCAATACAAAGCTGCACATCCGCATTTTCGCGATATTTCTTCGCCAAATCTACGCCGATCTGCGCATGCGGTCCTTCAATTTCATGATCGGCCGCTTTGCCGATATCATGCAGCAGCCCGCCGCGCTTTGCCAGCGCCACGTTGCCGCCCAATTCAGACGCCATCAGCCCCGCAATATGCGAAACTTCCAGGCTGTGCTTCAAAACATTTTGCCCATAGCTGGTTCTGTATCTCAGTCTGCCAAGCAATTTCAAAAGCTCAGGATGCACGCCGTGAATCCCCGCGTCAAACAGGGCCTGTTCGCCCGCTTCGCGAATCTGTTGATCCACTTCCTTGCGTGCTTTTTCCACCATCTCTTCAATGCGTGCCGGATGAATCCGTCCGTCTTGAATCAATCTTTCCAGCGCAATGCGCGCAATTTCACGCCGCACCGGATCAAACCCCGAAAGGATAACCGCTTCCGGCGTATCGTCAATGATCAAATCAATGCCGGTTGCCGTTTCAAGCGCTCTGATGTTTCTGCCTTCCCGGCCGATGATACGGCCTTTCATATCGTCGCTCGGCAAGTGCACCACCGAAACCGTGCTTTCCGCCACATGGTCCGCAGCGCAGCGCTGTATGGCCAGGCCAATGATGTTTCTGGCCCGCTTATCGCCCTCTTCTTTTGCCTTCTGCTCAATCTCGCGTACCAGCAGCGCCGCATCGCGCCGTGCATCGCTCTCAATCGAGCTGATCAAAACATCCTTTGCTTCTTCCCGGCTCATTCCGGAAATACGTTCCAAATCATCCAGTTGCTTTTTAAACAACACTTCCAATTCGTCGCGACGTTTTTGCAGTTCTCTTTGCCCGGCATTCAGCTGCTGCTCTTTTTTGTCCGCCGTGTCCAGTTTTCGATCCAAAGATTCTTCTTTTTGAATCAGCCGTCTTTCGCTTCTTTGCAGTTCAGAACGGCGTTCTTTCATTTCCTGGTCAAAATCGCTTCTCAGTTGGTGTACTTCTTCTTTGGTTTCAATCAGTGTTTCTTTTTTCAGTGCCTCTGCTCTTCTTTGCGCTTCATCGATCATCTTCCGAACGGCGTCTTCTGCCTGTTGTGTTTTCGCTTCAGCAATACGCTTCCGATATACATAACCGGCCACCAAACCAATGATCAATGCGGCCAGTGCAGAAAGGACAACTATAAGCCACTCCATGGTTCCCCTCCAAATATATGTTAAACGAGTTTGTCCCGTTTTTCACAATGGAACAAACATGTGTTCACTTTCATATTGTAACGGATATCCAACAAAAAAACAAGGTACGCATGGCATACCTTGTTTTAGTTTCTCAACTTTATTCGTTTATTTCCGGCGCGTTTTCTACCTGCTCTTCTTCCGGCTGCGGGTTCAATGTGGCGCGCACCTTGGCCTCCAATTCATCGCAAAGCTCCGGATTATCCTTTAAGAATTGCCGTGCATTTTCTTTGCCCTGGCCAATTCTCGTCTCGTTATAGGAAAACCAGCTTCCGCTCTTTTGCACAATATCCTTGGCCACCGCCATATCCAAAACAGAGCCTTCTCTGGAAATGCCTTCGCCATAAATCATATCAAACTCCGCCATTCTAAACGGCGGCGCAACTTTATTTTTAACCACCTTTACGCGCGTGCGATTGCCCACAAATTCCGTGCCCTGCTTCAATTGCTCAATCTTTCTGATATCCAAGCGAATGCTGGCATAGAATTTTAACGCTTTGCCGCCCGTTGTCACTTCCGGATTGCCAAACATCACGCCCACTTTTTCACGAAGCTGGTTGATAAAGATCACAATCGTTTTGGATTTGCTGATTGCGCTTGTCAATTTTCTCAATGCCTGGCTCATCAGCCTGGCCTGCAAGCCCACATGAGAATCGCCCATATCTCCTTCAATTTCTGCTTTAGGGGTCAGCGCCGCCACGGAGTCCACTACGATTACGTCAATCGCGCCGCTTCGCACCAGCGATTCGCAGATTTCCAGCGCCTGTTCGCCGGTATCCGGCTGGGAAATATAGAGTTCGTCAATATCCACGCCCAGCGCCTTTGCATAGATAGGATCCAACGCATGCTCCGCATCAATAAACGCAGCAATGCCGCCGCCTTTTTGCGCCTGCGCAATGGTATGCAGCGCCACTGTTGTTTTACCGGAAGATTCCGGGCCGTATATTTCTATAATGCGCCCTCTGGGAAATCCGCCCACGCCCAAGGCAAAATCCAGCTGCAAACAACCCGTCGGAATTACTTCAATCCCCCGGTTTACGCTGGCTTCGCCCAGCTTCATCACGGCACCCTTGCCAAACTGCTTTTCAATTTGGCTCAGCGCTATATCCAATGCTTTTTGTTTTTCCATGATACCCCCCCTATGTTTCTAGTATAGCACACGAACAAACGTTCCTCAAGTTATTTTTTCGTTTCTTTTTCCAGCAAACGCAGCCGCAAAAGGTTCAGCGCGTTTCTAATCGCGCGTTCTCTGTTTCTCGTCCTGTCCGAAGAGAATTCAAACTTTTTGGCATAGGCCTGTTCCCGGTCCGCAAAGCCGATCCAAACCGTGCCCACGGGTTTGCCCGGCACAGCGCCATCCGGCCCCGCAATGCCGGTAATGGAAAGCGCATAATCCGCATTGCAATTCTCTCTTGCGCCCTTTGCCATTTCAACAGCCGTTTCCCGGCTCACGGCGCCGTATTGCGAAAGTGTTTCCTCTTTCACGCCCAAAAGCCTGTGTTTGGCCTCGTTGGTATAGCTGACAATGCCCTCTTTAAAATAGGCGGAGCTACCAGCATCGTGTATCAATAAAGAACTCAACCATCCGCCGGAACAGCTTTCAGCCACGGCCACCGTCTCTCCGCGCTTTTTCAGCAAATCCCCTACCACGGTTTCCAAAGAACGCTTGCCGGTTTCATATATAGCATCGCCTAAAATATTGCGAATTTCCGCCTCCACAGGTGCCAGCAAGGCATTGGCCTCCGCCTCTGTTTTGCATTTGGCCGTAAGGCGCACCTGCACTTCACTGGGGCTGCAATAGGTGGCAATCGAAGGATTGCTTTGCTTTGCAATAACATCCTGCAATAAATCCGCCACGCGGCTTTCCCCCAGGCCTACAATGCGCAAAAACCGGGAAACCAGCACATCCCCGCAAAACTTTTGCAAAAACGGCTTTGCATAGTGTTCAAACATATGTTTCATTTCAAACGGAGGCCCGGGCATCACAATGGCATATTTCCCATCCTTTTGCAAAATACATCCCGGCGCCGTGCCTTTGGGATTTTCCATCACAATGCCATCTGCCGGACCTGGCAACAAGGCTTGTTTGCAGTTGTTTTCCGTCATGGGTTGTCCGATGTTATGAAAAAAAGTTTCAATGGCCTGTAAAGACGGCGTATGCAAAACCAGCGGAATGCCCATCTGTTCTGCCATCATTTCCTTGGTAATATCGTCCTCCGTAGGCCCCAAGCCGCCCGTTGTAATTACCACGTCGCTTCTGGACAGCGCCTGGGCAAACGCCTGTTTCATGCGTTCCGAATTGTCACCCACGGTAGATTTATAGTAAACATTTATCCCCATGGCATTCAGTTCTTGCGATAAATACTGTGAGTTTGTATCCAGGATCTGCCCCATCAGCAATTCAGTGCCCACCGAAATCAATTCTGCAACCATTGCGTTATACTCCCTTTCAACTTTTTAGCTTCGGTTTTGCAATTCTCCACAGGTCCACGGCGCTGATCAGCGTAGCGGCCAACGTAATATACACCAACACCGTTGTCAGCGTGTTTTGCATAAACAGTAGCAAGACAAACGTTACCAGCTGCAACAGCCCTTTGATCACGCCGGAAATGCGCACCGGCAGCGGATGCCCGTCTGCCGCCGAGGTAACGCGTAGTGCGCTTGTCACATGGTCACGGCCGATAAAGCACATCGCCAATATAGCGGACAGCGCTCCCGTGGCCGTTAAATAAAACACCAGGTAGCTCAGCACCAGTTTATCCGTAAACCCTAAAATAAAAGCTTTTTTACAATCTCGATCCTGTTTGAACAGCGCAAGGTTTGCCCCCACATATTCAAACACGCTCCAAATCGTTGTGGCGCAAGCGCCCACCATCACAATATTTGCCGGCCATTGCCATTCCAATAAATACAGCACATAGGCAATCAGCTGCAAAACGGTTTTGATCTTGCCGCTTTTCATCGCCGCCAGCACAAAGCCTTTACCCGCCGCCACCACGCGCAGGGAATTGACCACATGGTCTCTTGTTACCAAGATCATGGCCACCCAGCACGGCATTTTACCCCAGCTGACCAGCACAACCATGGCCGCCGTAGTTAACAGTTTGTCTGCAATGGGGTCTATCAGTTTGCCAAAATCCGACACTTGATTGTATCTGCGCGCGATTTGCCCATCGATCATATCCGTCAACGAAGCAATCACAAAAATACCAGCAGCCCATAGGTTCCAATGAGCAAACCCAATGGCCGCCAGCACCACAAACAGCGGCGCTAAAATGATTCTGGCAATGGTAAATTTACTGGCTAACGTCATCGATCGCTTCACCCATCCAATCGTATTCATTTGCCTGCGTGATTTTGCAGCGAACCGTTTGCCCCAGCAAAAGCGGAGAAACGCTGGAAACATACGTCACACCGTCCACTTCCGGCGCCTGACTCTGCGCCCGGCCCAGATACATGCAAATATCCGCATCGTATTCTTCTATCATAATCTCCATTTCCGTGCCCACCGCGCGCTCCATAAACTTTCTGGAAATCGGCTGTTGCGCGGCCAGGAGGGCATTTCGTCTAGCCTCTTTGGTTCTTTTCGGAATCTGGTTTGGCAATTTGGCTGCGCGCGTGCCCTCCTCTTTGGAATAGGCAAACGCGCCCACATGCGCAAAATACCCCTCTTTCACAAAGGAAACCAGCGCATCGAATTGCTCTTGCGTTTCCCCGGGAAAGCCGGTGATAAACGTGGTACGCAGCGTAAACGGCTTTACGCAATTTTGAATTTGATCCATCAAAGCATATAGTTTTTCCTGCGTAGTCGGCCGTCCCATGGCCCGCAAAATATCATCATTCACATGCTGCAGCGGCAAATCCAAATACGGCACAATGCTCTTGCTGTTTACTATCGTATCCAGCAGCTCTTTTGTAATTCGCTCCGGATACACATACAAAATCCGTATCCATTGCGCCCCTACGGCATCCACCTTTTGCAGCAGCTCCGCCAGGCAAAATCTACCATACAGGTCCTTTCCATAATACGAAGTATCCTGCGCAATTAACACGATTTCTTTTACGCCCTTGTTTACCAGCTTTTGGCATTCCGCCACAATCTCCTCCATCGGCCGGCTGCGATACGGCCCGCGAATGGCAGGAATCGCACAATAGGCGCATCTGTGGTCGCAGCCTTCTGCAATTCTCACATACGCCAAATGCTTAGGCGTGGTCTGCACGCGCCCTGCCGGTAACTCGGTTTGCGTGGTATAGTCTTGCACCTGTTCGCCTGCAAACACGCGGCGCACAATGTCAACAATTTCCCCGTATTGGTTTACGCCCACAAACGCATCCACTTCCGGCAGTTCCTTGGCTAATTCTTCGCGGTATCTTTCCGGCAGACAGCCCGTCACCAAAAGCTTTGTCCCGGGGCGCTGTTGTTTCATCTGCGCAGCCTGCAATATCATTTCAATGGATTCTTCTTTGGCGCTTTGGATGAATGAACAGGTATTTACCACAATTAAATCCGCATTTTCCAGATCTTCGATAATCGTAAATCCGTCTTTTGTCAGCGCATACAGCATACCTTCGGTATCCAATCGGTTTTTGCTGCATCCCAAAGAGATAACGCCCAGCGTCCTATTCGTCAATTTCGCCGTCTCCTTCTTCAAAGATCTGTCGGCATTGATCCATCGATACCAACACCTTGCGCGGCCTGCTTCCGTTTGGCGGGCCGATGATTTTCATCTCTTCCAATTCGTCTATAATCCTGGCGGCCCTGCCATAGCCAAGCCGCAGCTTTCTCTGAATCAAGGAAGTGGAGGCTTGCCCCGCTTCCACAAACGTATACGCCGCCTGCGCCAGCATTTCATCCTGCTTTTCTGCCTGCCCGCCCATGCCGCCTTTTCCGCTTTTGGCTTCGGCTTCCAGGCTCTTATTCATCTCTTCAATCACTTCGTTGCTGTATTCCGGCGTCATCCCGCTGTTTTTCACATACTCAATCACGGCCTCCACCTCAGGGTCGGACACAAACGCGCCCTGAATACGCACAGGCTTAGGCGTTGTGCTGGTATGAAAGAGCATATCCCCTTTGCCCAGCAGCTTTTCTGCGCCGCCCTGGTCCAAAATCGTGCGGCTGTCCGTCTGGCTGGAAACGGCAAAAGCGATGCGGGAGGGAAAGTTTGCTTTAATCAAACCGGTGATCACATCCACGCTCGGCCGCTGCGTGGCCACCACCAGGTGAATCCCGCAGGCGCGGCCCATCTGCGCAATGCGGCAAATGCTGTCCTCCACCTCTCTGGGAGAAGCCATCATCAAATCCGCCAGCTCATCTATGATAACAACCAAATACGGCAGAATCGGTTCGCCCGTCATCCGCATTATGTCATTATAGCGGGAAATATCCTTGGCGCCTCTATCCGCAAAGGCGTTGTACCGCTTTAACATTTCGGACAGCGCCCAATTTAACGCGCCGGCCGCTTTTTTAGGATCCGTTACCACCGGCGTCATCAAATGCGGAATGCCGTTAAAGCCGGAAAGCTCCACCACCTTCGGGTCAATCATAATCAGCTTCACTTCTTCCGGCGTAGCCTTAAACAGCAAGCTGACAATCAGCGAATTTACGCATACGCTTTTCCCGCTTCCCGTTGTGCCTGCAATCAAAAGATGCGGCATGGACGCGAGGTCTATTACAATATCGTCGCCCGCAATGTTTTTCCCCAGCGCCACGGATACTTTGCTCTTCGCGTTTCTAAACGCGCCGCTTTCCAATACATCCCGCAGCATTACGGACGAACGTTTTTTATTCGGCACCTCAATGCCGATTGCGTTTTTCCCCGGAATCGGCGCTTCAATACGCACGCCCGGCGCCGCCAAGGATAAGGCAATGTCATCCGACAGATTTGCAATTCTGTTCACGCGCACCCCCGGCGCAGGCTGCACTTCGTATTGCGTAATCACAGGGCCGCTGCGCACGTTTACCACCTTGGCCGATACGCCAAAGCTGCTGAATGTCTGCTCCAGCTGTTTGGCTGCCGCCCTGGTATCCACCTGGGAAATGGGCTTTCTTACGTCGCTGCCGGAAGCTTTGCTCAGCATGGAAATCGGCGGCACTTTATAGCTTGCCATTGCGCCCGCCACTTCTTGTTTATCAATTTTGGCCGTCTGTGCTTTGGTAATCACGTCTTTGGCCACTTCCGGTTCCACAGGCTCCATCTTTTCATGCTGCGTTTGCCAGGGCAGCAGGTCTTCCCGTGCATTTCTGCGCGGCGCTGCCTCTTCCGGCTCCAAAGCGGTTTCATGCTCTTCCTGCTCCGGTTCGTCCGGCTCCTGTTCATCATGCCAGGGCTGCGTTAAATCTATCTCAATGGGCACTTCCGGCGTTCCGGCAAAATACTCATCTTCAAAGCCGTCTTCTTGCAAATTTTCATGATGCATCGGCTGCACATGCCGGCGCACCGCCTGTTTCCCTACGCCGGGAAACAGTTCAATCTCGTCTTCGCGGTTTACGACTTCTTCAAAATCGTCTCCCACGTTATACATCACATGCTCTTTTTCCGCATGGCGTTCCTGCCTGTCTGCTGCGGGTTCCTGGATAGGTTGCTCCATGGGTTCCGGCTGCCAATCTTCCCAGCCTTGCTTTGGTTCCGGTTCTTCCTCTTCCAGCTCCAAAGCCGTCTGCCTGCGCTGTTCGCGCTTTTCCATGTGCTCTTTTTTCGCCTTTACCGCCTTGGCTTTTGCCTTTCTTTGCACCTGGCGAATGGAGATGTTGGCGATAAACAATAAAGAGATCACCATCAGAGCCACAAAGAAAATATAGGCGCCCGCCAGGCCAAACAGCTGTTTTATCGGATAGACAAACAACGCGGCAAATGCGCCAAAGCCCTGCGTATGCAGCCGCCCCAATTCATAGCTTTCTTTGATACAGGCCCAATAGTTCAGCTGCGCCACAGACGCGTCGCCCGCCAAAGCCAAATGCCAAATGCCCATCAGCGACAGCGCGCACAAAACATACATCACAACCTGAAACGTGCGGATCTTTTTATCCGCATACAAAACCAGATATACGCCGATGCCAATCAGCACCACCGGCAGCGCATAGGCAAACAGGCCCCATACGCCCAGGCTGATTTGCTTATACGTGTCCCCCACAAAGCCTGCGCTTGAACTGAACATCCCAATCATCATAATCAGCGCCAACGCAGACAGGCAAATGCCTATAATCTCTTCGCGCAGCACTTTCTTTTTTTTCTTCCTTGGCGACATTCAGTTCCGGCCTTTCCTCATGATTTTTATACTGATACATTATACACAATTTTTCTTTATAAAACAAATAGAACAGGCGCCTTCCTCTTGGCCGGGCGCCTGTTTTTTCTGTTATGGATTCAAGCATTCTCCCGCGCCCAACAGCAACGGTTGAAGCTGTTTTCCCTGCAAGGCCAGTTCTGCCGTTTTCACAATCGACGGAAAATGCGCCTGCAAAGAGTTTTCCTTTGTCTGTGCGCCGTCCTGCCCAAAGGGCACAAAGTAATAATGCTTGGCATTGAGCAACAGGCCCAAATTCTTTGCATTTCCCGCCAGCGCGTCGTTGGTGGCCAGGGCAATCACCACGGGCCGTTGGTTGCGCAGGTGTGCTTTCACGGCCATGGTGGCGGTTGTGTCCGTAATGGCGTTGGCCAATTTGGCCAGCGTATTGCCTGTGCAAGGGGCCACCACAATCAAATCCAGCTTTTTCTGTGGGCCGATCGGCTCTGCCCCCGGGATGGAATCTATCACGCTTTCCCCGCAAATGCACTCCGCCTTTTCCCGCACTGCGGGCGCCGGGTTAAACCTCGTATCCAGCGTGGCCACATGCTGCGAAAAAATAGGCACCACCCTCGCCCCGGTTTGTTTCATTTTTTCCATCTCCGGCAATACGGCGTCTATTGTGCAAAACGAGCCGGTGAATACCCACCCAACGGTTTTTCCCTTCAAATATTCCAAGACAACCCCTCCTATTTTAGATAGGGGATCATCGCTGTTGCCATGCTTTTTGCCGCCGATACAGCAAACATCTTGCCCGGAATTCCGCTGCCCATCAGTTTATTTATGCCAAGCGGTATCTCCTCCCATGCGCATCCGTAAGGCGCGGAGGCAAGCTCCATATACCAGCCGCCTTCCGCCATGCTGTTCAGCACATTGGGGCAAATCACGGGTTCCGGCACAGTGTTAAACACAATCTCCGCCCCGTCAAACGCCTCTGCCTGTTGGTCAAAAGCAAATGTCTTTGCCTGCCAGCAGGCAAATTGGGCCAGCATCGCCCGGTTTCTTGCCACAACGGAAAGATACGGCGTATGTAGTTTTAGCATCGGAAATAAATTTTGAGCAATCCGCCCGCTGCCCACAATCACGCAGCGCTTTTGCCATAGCGAGGCTTGCATTTTCTGCTGTATCAGGCACAGCGCCCCTTCTGCGGTATAATATGCATTCTCTCTGGCATATGTCTCCCGGTTTAAAAGAGAGATCAATTCTATCCCTCTTTTTTCGGTTTCCGTTTGCCAGGCCCTGTCCGCCGTGCCGCAAAATAACCGCGTGCCCTTTTCGCAGCAGCTTACAATCTGCTCTCTATCCAGCCCGCAAATTCTCTGCTCTTTCAGCGCCATGGGAAGCACGATAAAGCGCGTGTTTTGTATTTGCTGCTTTATCGCCTGTTGGTTTTCCCGGTATGCATCGGAAAAGTATTCCGTTTCATACCCCCTGCGTTTTAATTCATAAAACAATTTTTCATTGCGCACATCCCCGCCTAAAATCAAAATCTTTTCTTCCATCAAATCGCCCCCTAACGCCTTTATCCTATGCGCTGCGCCTTTCACAATGAACCAAGCCAACAAAAAAAGCGCCCGAAGCGCTTTTTTGTTGATTCTTTTAGCCCATAATCGCCCGCAGCTCGTCTTCTTGTATTTTCCCCACTGCGCTGCCCGCCAGTTTTTCCCTGTCAAAGAGAAGGGGCAAAATCTCTTGAATATCCTCGGCCTGCACATCTTCAATCTGCCGGAGGGTTTCTTCCGCCGTTTTCACTTTACCCGTCATCACCATAGAACGGCCGATGGCATTCATCCGTGCGCTGGTGGATTCCAGGCCCAAAATATAATTGCCTTTCAGCTGCTCTTTGGCCCGTATAAATTCTTCTTCGGATAGGCCGTCTTTTTTCAGCGTCTCCATCTCCTGCAAAATTAGCTCACATACTTCCGTAGCCTTGGCCGCCGTTACCCCCGCATAGATGGAGAACACGCCGTTTTTCGCATAGGTAGAGGGATGGGAATATACATCATACGCCAGCCCGCGCTCTTCGCGGATCTGTTGAAACAGCCTGGAAGACATGCTGCCCCCAAAAGCATTGTTCAGCACATTCAGCGCATACAAATGCGAGTCATCAATGCAAAATCCCGGCATACACAGGCAAAGGTGCGCCTGTTCGATGGGCTTGGCCCTGGTTAAAAATCTCGGCTCTGCGCCTTCAAACGCCTTGTATTTCATCGGCGCTTTGCCGGAAGGGTTCAAATGCTCTGTCTGCTTTTCAACCAGATCGCAAAACGCTTCGAATTCTATCCCCCCGGCCGCGGCAAACACAATATTTTCCGGCACATATTGCTTAGCCATGTAGTCCTGCATAATCTTCTTTGTCATATTTGCCACGCTTTGCGCCGTGCCCAAAATCGGCCTTGCCAGCGGGTGCTCGCCGAAATACGCTTCAGACAGCAGGTCGTGCACCAAATCCTCCGGCGTATCCTCCACCATGTTGATCTCTTCAAGCACCACGCCTTTTTCCTTTTGCATTTCCCCTTCATCCAGCGTGGCATGAAATACGACATCGCACAGCAAATCCAGCATCTGCGGCAACTTTTCATCCGTCACCCGCGCATGATAACATGTGCATTCTTTCGACGTAAACGCATTCAAAATGCCGCCCATGCCGTCCATCTCCGCGGCAATCTGCTGCGCCGTGCGGCGCTGTGTGCCTTTGAAAAGCATATGCTCTATAAAATGCGAAACGCCGCGCTCCTCCGGCAACACCTCGTTGGCAGAGCCGGTGCCGATCCATATCCCTACGCTCACAGAGCGAAATCCTTCTATCTTTTGGGCCACTACGCGAACCCCGTTTTTTAATGTCCGTTGAAAATACATGGTTGTCCTCCTCTTTTGTTGCTCTTATAGTACCAGTTTTCCCCAATTGTTTCAATCAATGAGCGCTTGCGTCATGTTTTGATTTTTATATCCGCTTTTCTCAATTTCCCGATGCAGGCTTTCCAGCACTTCCTGCGAAAGCACCGTATGATCCAGATAGATAAAATCCCCTTTGTTTATCTGCGAAAACAATGCCTGTGTAAAAGCGTCCGCTTTTTTATACACTACGGCCCTGCTGTCCTGGCTAAACAGCACCACGTTGAGCACCTGCTCTTTGCATGCCTTTTTGATCAGCGTTGTCGCCTGAAAACGATAGGGCAAATAATATTGCGGCGCTTTGGAAAACAATTGTGTATACGCCCCGATCTCCCGGTTTAGCGCCGTGCGTATTTCCTCCGGGGCTGCATGTCCTGTATCTATCTGCCCCTGTAAAATAATCTCATGTCCCATTGCGCTGAGTTTTTTTATTTCCCCCGGCTTTGTTTGCATCTGTTCCGCCGTAAAGCCGATGGTCAAAACCAATCCCTTTTCTTTGGCATACCGGCCTGCCATAACGGCATTTTCAAAATCACTTTCCGCGCTGATTACCAACGTCACCGTGCTTTTCTGGCCTTTATAGATCGGCGCCTGCCCTACCTGCGCAAAAACGTTTTGTAGCATGGCCGCATTGGTTGCCAGATAGATACACACGATCATCAGCAGCAATACAAAATTCACGGCAAAATATCTTCTCGCTCTATTCTTCATTTGCACCACCTCGTCTTAGGTATATGCGGGGCGAGGAAAAAACTTGTCCGTAATTTTAAACCGAAGCATACATCCATTTTTTCCGCGAAGTCTTTGGCTTATTCAACAGCTGCCCATCCGCCATTCGTTGCGTTGTGTCGTTCTTTTTCATTCCCGTTTGCAAACCGGCGTTTCTGTTTTCTCTGTCGCTTTTGTTTTGATTGTATTCCCATAAATATTTTTGGTTAACGTTTTTGCTCCTTTTTCAATTCTGTTTACCGGGTTTCCCCCTATCCATCCTTTCCGCCACGCTCATGCTGCCTGCCCGGTGTTTCCATATCTTCCATGCGTTTGCTCTGCTGTTTTCTTTGTTCCCGTTTTTTACCATCCATCGGCCCATATTTTCGCAAAGAAAAAAGGACCGCTTTTGCGATCCCTTCATTTATCTTATTTGTTTTCCTTTTTCGGTTCCGGCGGCAGCAAGTCTTTGCGGGTCAGGTTGATGCGGCCCTTATCGTCAATTTCAATGACTTTTACCAGAATATCGTCGCCGATATTCACCACATCTTCCACCTTTTCTACCCGCTCGCGCGCCAGTTTGGAAATGTGAACCATTCCGTCTTTCCCGGGCAACAATTCCACAAACGCGCCAAACGGCATAATGCGAACCACCTTGCCCAGGTATACTTCGCCCACTTCAATCTCTTTTACGATGCCTTCGATCATTTTGCGCGCCTGATCAGCCGCTTCCTGATCCGGCGTGCAGATAAATACTTTGCCGTCATCTTCAATGTCAATGGTTACGCCGGTTTCCGCAATGATCTTGTTGATCGTTTTTCCACGCGGGCCCACCACTTCGCCGATCTTCTCCGGATTGATGGTAAAGCATACGATTTTCGGCGCATATTCAGACAGCTGTTCTCTCGGCTGCGCAATGGTTTCCAGCATCTTGCCCAAAATGTGCATTCTGCCTTCCTTGGCCTGGGCCAAAGCACGGGTCAAAATCTCGCGGTCAATGCCTTTGATCTTGATATCCATCTGAATAGCGGTAATGCCGTCTTTGGTGCCGGCCACCTTAAAGTCCATATCGCCCAAAAAGTCTTCTAGGCCCTGAATATCCGTCAACACCGTAACCGTGTCGTTTTCGGTATCTTTAATCAATCCCATGGCCACGCCTGCTACCGGCTTTTTAATCGGCACGCCGCCATCCATCAACGCCAGTGTGGAGGCGCATACGCTCGCCATAGAGGTGCTGCCGTTGCTGCTGATAACTTCGCTGACCAAACGCAGCGCATACGGGAAGGTCTCTTCGTCCGGAATCATCGGCTCCAACGCACGCTCTGCCAACGCGCCATGGCCGATTTCGCGGCGTCCCGGGCCGCGCATCATCCGCGTTTCGCCCACGGAATACGGCGGCATGTTGTATTGATGCATATAGCGCTTGCAATGTTCCGGGGACAAGCCGTCCAACGCCTGCACTTCGCTCATGGAGCCCAGGGTCAAAATCGTCATAACCTGCGTTTGTCCGCGCGTGAACACACCGGAACCGTGCGGGCGTTTCAAAATGCCAACTTCGCTCCAAATCGGGCGCACTTCCGTTGTCTTACGTCCGTCCGGGCGCACGCCGTCCTGCGTAATTTTGCGGCGCACCACCTGTTTTGTCAAATCATAAATAATCTCGTCAATGCGTTTGATCTTCTCGGGATCTTCTTCGCCGAATTTTTCAATCGCTTCCTGTTTAATCTGGTCCTGTCTGGCTTCGCGTTCATAGCGTTCAAACGTATCCAAAGACCATTCCACTCTGTCTTTTACCGCGTCGGTTACCATCTGGTCAAACGCTTCATCGTGTTCCACCGGCGCCAATACCTGCTTTTCTTCCCCGATTTCCGCCTGGATATCCGAAATAAACGCACAGATCTTTTTAATTTCTTCATGCGCCTGCAAAATCGCTTCCAGCATTTCGTCTTCGGAAAGCTCTTTGGCCCCGGCTTCCACCATCATCACGGCGTCTTTGGTGCCCGCCACTGTCAAATTCAATCTGGAATTTTCCATCTCTTCCAGCGTCGGGTTAATGATATATTTTCCGTCTACCATGCCCACCACAACAGCGGCCGTGGGGCCTGCAAACGGAATGTCGCTGATAGACAGCGCCACGGAAGACCCGATCATGGCATATACTGCCGGCGGAATGTCCTGATCTACGGACAACACCGTCGCAATTACCTGCACATCATTTCTATATCCTTTGGGAAACAGCGGGCGCAGCGGGCGGTCAATCAGCCGGCTGGTCAAAACCGCCTTTTCAGACGGGCGGCCTTCGCGCTTGATAAAGCCGCCGGGAATTTTCCCTACCGCATACATCTTCTCTTCAAATTCACAGCTCAGCGGGAAAAAATCAATGCCGTCCCGCGGCTTTGCGCTTGCCGTAGCGGTCACCAATACTGCCGTATCGCCGCAGCGGACAATGCAGGATCCACCGGCCTGCTGGGCATATTTCCCAGTTTCGATGCTGAGCGTTCTGCCCGCCACCTGTGTGGTAAATACTCTTTGTTCCATCTTCTTCTCTCTTCTCCTTCTTGGCATATGTGCCCTGTATAAAAAGATAGAGCGAGTAACACCCGCTCTAATAAGTGGCTTAGTGACGCAGTCCCAATGATGCAATTAGGGTTCTGTATCTTTCGATATCCTTTTCCTTGAGGTAGTTCAACAAACCGCGGCGGCGGCCAACCATCTGCAACAGCCCACGACGGGAATGATGGTCTTTTTTGTTGAGTTTCAAGTGCTCATTCAGGTGGTTGATCCGTTCGGTCAAAAGCGCAATCTGCACTTCCGGAGAGCCGGTATCGCCTTCATGGGTCGCATATTGCTGCATAAGTTCAGCTTTACGTTCTTTGGTCATTTCAAAAACTCCTTACTGTTATAATATACCCCCGCCGCCCGTGCCTGCCGCCGGAGACAGCGCACAACACAGAACGCGGTTGACTACAAAAATATACCATATCCGTTTCGGTTTGTAAACCGTTTTCTCTCAGCTTTCCCATAGCGAACGGCGGATTTTATCAATCTGCGCTTGTTCCATTCCAATCTGCAACAGATAATCGTGCACCGTGCCGAATTCCTGTTTTATCAGCGCCAGCGTTTGCTCCATATTTTCCGGTGCCGTGCCGAAAAAAGATTCCGACCACGGCAGCCCCATTGCATCCATCTCCGCCTTTTTCATCTTTTTAAACTCCGGCAAAAAACGTTCACTGGCCGCATAATCGTTCACAATGGTCTCTTCATCCACCCCGGCAATGGACAACAGCAACATGGCCGTAAGCCCGGTTCTGTCTTTCCCTGCCGTACAGTTAAATAAAATACATCCCGTCGGATGATCGGAAATCAGATCCAACACCCGTCTAAACCCAGCCTGTTCATCCAAAATCAAGCCTTTATAAATTTCAAATATGGAAGACGGCATTCCCTTTTTCATTTCCTCCGGTGTTTTGGAATTTATTTCGTCCAGCATCGGCACATTGTAGTAGGCCACGTCCTTATATCCGTCCATCCGGCTCGGCTTTTCCTTCACCTCATAGTTCGAACGCAAATCGATGATGCACCGCACGCCGTAATCATATAAAAACGCCCTGTCCTCATCCGTCAAACTGTCCTGTGCCGTGCCCCTTAACAGGCGATGTGTGCGGATGGTTTTCCCGTCTGTTGTCCGGTAGCCGCCTAATTCGCGCACATTCTCCGCGCCGGTCAAGGCCAGCGGCAAATGAATCTGCTGCTTCATTTTTCTCCGTCTTCCTCTCTGTATTCTCTTCCCAGCAGGGCGCTTGCCAATTGATCTTCGTGCTGCAAAAGCGCCGTGCGGATTCTCGTGCTGGAAACCGCTTTGCCAAACAGCGACACCGTCGGCACCACCACGGCCTGCATCGTCTTATTCTGCCTGCAATATTTCTTCAAAAAATCCACATCGCCCTGGCCCATAAAGCCAAACCTGAAATCCTCCCCGCAATACACGGCCTCCACCCTGTTTTCCACGGCCAGCATATCCAAAAATTCCTTTTTGGGCGTAAGGCGAATTTCATCATCAAACGGCATCATCAGGGTGTAATCAAACCCCATCTTTTCAAAAAAGCCGAGCTTTTCCTCTATCGTCATCAAGCTTTTACCCAGCGCTTTTTCCTTATCCGGATGCGGCGTCGTGGCAAATGTGAAAACACAGCTGGGCCGGCCTGCCTGTTTGGCGCTGTCCAAACACCGCTGCAAAAGCGCCTGGTGCCCGATATGCACGCCGTCAAACTGGCCCAACGCCATATGGACCCGCTTATCCTTTAGCTCATTTATCTTTGCAAAGCGTTGCATGTTTCCTCCCAGATCACCTTTTGTGTCTCTATCGTGTTTTCATCGGTACGCTGTGCAATACCCATAAACCGGCCGCCCACCCATAGTTGGCAGGGCGTTTTCTGCTCTTCGGGCATGGCAAGAATCCATTTAGGCAAGATCTCCTGCCCGCACAGCACCGCGCGTTTTGCCTGTATCGTAAGGTCGATTCTCGGCAAGGTATCGCATCCGCTTTCAATCGGCTGCAATGCGTTTAAAAGCGCGCCCTGCTCGCCAAGCGCCGTAATCTCTTCCAACGTCAAACTGTCTTCGATTTTATAAGCGCCGGTCTGCGTACGCAATAAAAAGCTCAAATGCGCCACCGTTCCCAGTGCTTTTCCCCAATCCTGACACAGCGTTCGCACATAGGTACCCTTGCTGCACCGCACACGAAACAAAAAACGGTTTGGCCCGGCCGGCGCAATCAATTCCGTTTCAAAAATTTCTACCGGCCGCTTGGGAATCTCTACCTGCTTTCCCTTTCTGGCAAGGTTTACCAGCTTCTGCCCGTCCATTTTCAGCGCCGAATACATCGGCGGCCGCTGATAAATCACGCCGTGCGTCTGCTGCAAAACACGCTCAAATTGCTCTTGAGAAACTTCTTTCCCGTCTCTTGCCACAATCTTTCCCTGCGCGTCCAGCGTGTCGGTTTCTATGCCAAAACAGATCTCCCCGATATATTCCTTTTCCCCCGCCATGGCATATTCCACCACGCGCGTTGCCTTACCGATAAAAATAGGCAACACGCCGGCTGCATAAGGATCCAGCGTGCCGCTATGGCCGATTTTTTTTATGCCCACGGTTCTGCGCATAAACGAGACCACGTTTTGGCTTGTCATCCCCGGCGGCTTTAAAACGTTGACAATCCCGTTCATCTCTGTGCAAACGCCTCCGTCAACATTCTTTTTATTTCGCAGACCGCCTCCGGCAACGTCATCTGCAAAGAAAAGCCAGAAGCCGCCCTGTGCCCGCCGCCGCCGTATTGGGCCGCCATATCCGCCACGTTCATCTCGTTTCTCGAGCGTAAGCTGCCTTTGATCTCATCGCCGCGCTCGCGCAGCAATACAGAAACCTCTACACCGTCTATTTCCCGCGCAATATCAATCAGCCCTTCGCAATCGCTCTGGCTGCATCCGCATTCTTCCAAATCTTTTTTGGTAATCGTCACCAGGCCCGCTTTCCCATCGCACAGCAGCTCCAGGCTGTCGATCGCGCGTCCCAAAAGCTTTGTTTTCTGCCAGGTTTTTCTGTGATATACGTCATAGCAAATGTCCGCTATGCTGGCGCCGTCCGCCAAAAGTTTAGACGCCATCTCCAGCGTTCGCGGCGTGGTGTTTTTGAAACCGAAATGCCCCGTGTCCGTAGACAGCGCCAACAACAAACAGGTGGCCAGATCGCCTTTTATCTGCACATGCAGCAACTCTGCCACCTGATATATCACCTCGGCCGAAGCCGCAGCCTTCGGCTCAATCCATTGCAAATCGCCAAAGCCATGGTTGGAGATGTGATGATCCAACACCACAATCTTCTGCGCGTTTTCCAAAAACTTCGGCGTTTCCAGCCGACCTTTGTCCGAAGTGTCCACACAAATCACATTTTTATAGCCAACGGCCTGCTCCGGCTTTGTCAGATAAGGCAGTAGCGGCATCGTCCGATACATAAACGGCACATCATCCGCCACCACAAATTCTGCCTTTTTTCCCAAAGCTCTCAATGTTAAAAAAAGAGCAACCCCGCTCCCAAATGCATCTCCGTCCGGATTAATATGCGGAAGAATGGTAAACCCATCTTCCGCATGTAAAAACTCAATGATTCTTTTCTGTTCGCTTTTCATCGTCTTTCACAACCTGGTCTATCAATTGGCTCATATTCACCGCATAGGCAATGGAATCATCCGCCACAAAATGCAGTTCCGGCACGCGGCGCAGTTCCAACCGCTGTGCCAGTTCCCTGCGGATAAATCCGTTGGCCCGTTCCAAGGCCGGCAAAACATCCTCCGCCTTTGCCTCATCGCCATACACGCTGATATACAACTTTGCATGCGCCAGATCGCGCGTCACCTCTGCGCGCACCACGCTGAGCATCCCCATCAGGCCGGGATCCTTTACTTCCGTCGTAAGGATATTTTCCACCTCACGGCGCACTTCTTCATTGATGCGCTGCGCACGAAAACTCGGCATTATCTTTTCACTTCTTCCTGTGTATACGCTTCCACAACATCGCCCACTTTGATATCGTTGAAGTTTTCAAGGCTCAGGCCGCATTCAAAGCCGGACGCTACTTCCTTCACGTCGTCTTTAAACCGTTTCAGCGAAGCCAGATGTCCTTCATATACCACAACGTTATCACGCAGCAAACGCACATCGCAGTTGCGCTGCATCTTGCCGTCCTGCACCATACAACCTGCAATCGTGCCCACGGCAGAAACTTTAAACGTTTCACGAATTTCAGCATGCCCCAGGATCACTTCTTCATACACCGGTTCCAGCATGCCCTTCATCGCGTTTTCAATATCTTCAATCGCCTGATAGATAATTCTATACAGCCGAATGTCCACGCCGTCTTTTTCCGCCTGGGTACGGGCCGTGGCATCCGGGCGCACATTAAAGCCGATGACAATGGCGTTGCTCGCGCTGGCCAGCAAAATATCCGTGGAGGAAATCGCGCCTACGCCGCCGTGAATGCATTTTACACGCACTTCGTCATTGGACAGTTTTTCCAGCGAAGACTGCACCGCCTCCACGCTGCCCTGTACGTCCGCTTTTACAATGATGTTCAATTCTTTAATCTGGCCTTCGTTGATCTGGTCAAACAGATCATCCAACGAAACCTTGCTCGTGGCCTTGGTCCGCTCAATCTTAACGCGGTTCTTTCTTTCCTCCACGATCTGCCGTGTCAACGCGCTGGTTTCCACCGCATACATGGTTTCGCCCGCTTCCGGCACAATGTCAAACCCAAGCACCTCTACCGGCATGCTCGGCGTTGCCTTTTGCACGCGCTGCCCGCGGTCGTTCAACATGGCCTTGATACGCCCGCTCGCCATGCCGGCAATCACGGTCTGGCCCACTTCCAGCGTGCCGTTTTCAATCAAAACGGTGGCCACCGGGCCGCGCCCTTTATCCAGCTTGGCTTCCACAATCGCGCCCTTGGCCAGGCGGTTCGGGTTGGCTTTCAAATCCTGCACTTCCGCTACCAGCAAGATCATTTCCAGCAGCGTATCCAGCCCTTCATGCGTTCTGGCGGATACCGGCACCACGATCGTGTCGCCGCCCCAGTCTTCACAGACAAGGCCGTGCTCTGTCAGTTCCTGCTTCACCCTGTCCGGGTTGGCATCCGGCAGGTCAATTTTATTTACCGCCACAATGATCGGCACATTGGCCGCCTTGGCGTGGTTGATGGCTTCAATGGTCTGCGGCATAATGCCGTCGTCGGCCGCCACGACCAAAATAACAACGTCTGTAACCTGCGCGCCTCTGGAACGCATGGCCGTAAACGCTTCATGGCCCGGCGTATCCAAAAACGTAATGCTTTCGCCGTTTACATCCACCGTATACGCGCCGATGTGCTGCGTAATACCGCCCGCTTCGCCCGCTGTTACGCGCGAAGAACGAATGGCGTCCAGCAAAGAGGTTTTCCCATGGTCTACATGGCCCATGATGGTAACCACCGGCGGGCGTTTGACCAAATCTTTTTCATCATCCACCGTATCGTTTTCGGAAATCAGCTGGTCTTCGGCGGACTGTTCAATCTTCTGCTCCAGTTCCACGCCAAATTCGCTTGCCACCAAAAATGCGGTGTCAAAGTCAATTTCATGGTTGATCGTTGCGATGATGTTCAGCATCATCAGCTTTTTGATAATTTCCGTTGCCGGTTTGCCGATGCGCTCTGCCAGCGTTTTCACCGATACCGTATCGCCCGTAATCACGGCCTTATCAATTTTAATCGGCTCAATCTTCGGCGCTGCCGGCTGTTGGCGTTTGCGCGGGCGGCGGCCGCGAATCACTTCATCAATGCCGCCCTGCTTTGCATACCGTTCTTTTTCCAGCTGCTTTTTGCTCTTTTGGCGCTTGTCGCTGTCAAACACACGCGTGTAGCTGGATTTTTTCGGGTCATAGTTACTCACCCGTCCTTTTTCCATCGGCGGAACTGCCGGTGTCATCGGGCGCGGACGATTCATGCCGCCGCGGTTATTATTGTTGTTGCGCTGATCTTGGTGTTGCGGCCGATCACCCATCGGGCGCTGGGGCCGCGCTCCCTGTTGCTGCGGGCGGCCGGTCCGGTCGCCTGTGCGCTGCTGCCTGTTTTGTGCAGGCGGGTTTTCTCTCATGCGCTGGGCATTGCGGGCTGCCGCGTCATCGCGCAGCACGCCGCCCTGTCTGCGTGCCAATCTTTCGGCAGGCCGTTCAAAGCGCGGTTTGGGCGCTTGCTGCGCTGCGGACGCCGGCTCTGCCGGTTTTTCCGTCTTGGGCTGCTTTACCTCTTCCTGAACCGGTTCCGATGCCTCGGTCGTCGGTTTTTCCTCTTTTTCCGCAGCCGGCTGTGCAGCAGGTTTTTCCGCCTTTACAGGTTCGGCTTTTTCCTGTGGCTGTTGTACGGGGGTCTGGAGCGCTGCCTCCGGCTTTCTCGCTTCGGATGCAGCCTCTTCCGGCCGAGCCGTCTCCTGGGCCTGCTGCTCTCTTGCTTTGCGCAAAAGTTCCGCTTCCAGCTTACGCAAAGAATCGGTCTGCGCCCGCAAATGATCCTGCACGTCTTTTACCGCGCGCAGATGATCATTGGCATTTTTAGCAACAGCCTTGGCCACATCGTTGATCTTGATTTTTCCAGTTGTTTCGGTCATCCTTGTCCCCCCGTAAAACGGTTTATGCTTTCAATATCTGCTCGGCAAAATCCTGTCTTAAAATCGCCAAGCTGAGCCGGCCCGGCTTTCCTGCTGCCGACCCGGGATCTGTGCACTCAATATAAGGTATTTTATAATGTCTACACAGATTTTGATAGTTCTTTTTTGTATTTTCTGTGCTTTCTTTATCCAAAAGCACCAATTTTGCCTTTTTTGAACGGATCGCCGCCTCCACCGCCGTTGCGCCCAGCGCACATTGGCCGGCCCTGGCCGCAAAGCCAATCATGGTTTTTATCCTGTTCTCATTCATCTTTTTGGATCTCTTGCTCTAAAGCGCGCACCACATCCGGGCTCAGCTTTACCGCCTTGTTTTTCACGGCAAGCTTTAGACACTCTTCGTTTTTGCAAACATATGCCCCGCGCCCCTGTGCTTTTCCGGTCAGATCCGTGCTCTGCCCTCCCTCTTTGGGTTGCACAATGCGAATCAATTCCTTTTTCGGCTTCATCTGTTTACAGCCGATGCACATTCTCATAGGTACTTTTCGTTTTTTCATTCCGGATTATTCCTCTGATTGCTCTTGCGCCTGTCTTTCCTGTTCGATCATCTCGTCATACATTTCCTGTGCCTGCGTCTGGCTCTTGATGTCGGTTTTCCAACCCGTCAACCTGGCCGCCAGCTTTGCATTGATGCCGCGCATCCCGATGGCCAGCGAAAGCTGATTATCCGGCACAATTACCTTGGCAGCATGCTCTTCTTCGTTGATCTGCACCATCAGCACCTTGGCCGCGCTCAAAGAAGCCGCCACAAACTCTATCACATCCGAGCTCCACGGAATAATATCGATTTTCTCCCCGCGCAGCTCTTCCACAATCTGCTCCACGCGGCTGCCCTTCGGCCCCACGCAGGAACCCACGGCATCCACCTGCTCATCCACAGAATACACCGCCACCTTGCTACGGATGCCCGGCTCTCTGGAAATGGCCTTAATCTGCACCGTGCCGTCCATCACTTCCGGAATTTCCAATTCAAACAGGCGTTTTACAATCTCCCTGTTTTTCCGCGAAACGATCACCGGCGTATCCTTGCCGCGTACTTCTCTATCCACTTTCAAAATGTATACTTTCAGCCTGTCTCCCGGCTGATAGGTTTCGCCCGGCACCTGTTCGCTCATCGGCAAAAGTGCCACACTCTTGCCCAGCTCCACATATACATTGCCGTTTTCCACCCGCTGTATCACGCCGGTCATAATCTCATGCAGTTTGCCGTTAAATTCGTCAAAGACAATATCCCGCTCCGCTTCCTTTAACCGCTGCAACAACACCTGCTTGGCCGTCTGCGCCGCAACACGGCCGAAAGAATCCGGCGTTTTATCCTCTTCCACAATATCCCCAATGCCGAAATCGCCCAGCTTACGCGCTTCTTCCAGCGAAATATACATATTGGGGTCCATATCGTCTTCCACTTCTTCAATCACTTCGCGCTGGGAAAACACTTTAAATTCTCCCGTTTCGCGATCCACCTCGGCACGCACGTTTCCCTCCGTGCCGTAGTGGTTGCGGTATGCTTTTTTCAGTGCCTCCGAAATGGCTTCATATAAAATTTCCTCGTCAATGCCGCGTTCTTTTTCAATGGCGCTAATGGCTTCTACCAGGCCGTTGCTCATCGTTTTTGCCTCCTAGCTCAAATCAAAACTGTATCGTGGGCCGCACACGGGTCACATCTTTTAAATCAAAGGGAATCTCCCGGCCCTTTACGTTCAGCGTAATGCTGTTTTTCTCTTCCTCGTAAGACTGTAAAATCCCAACATACTTTTTCTTGCCGTTTTGCGCCTTGTATAAACCAAGCTCCACCTCTTTGCCGATGGCGTATTGAAAATCCGCCGGCCTTTTCAGCGGCCGATCCACCCCCGGCGAGGAAACGCACAAAAAATAGGCATCGGAAATGGGATCCAGTTCATCAATGATGGGATCAATCGCCTTGGAGACCGCTTCGCAATCATCCAATCCAATGCCCTGTGGGCTGTCTATATATACGAATAATACCTTGCTGTCGTCCTCGCGTCCGATTTCCACATCCACAATGCGATATCCCATGGACTGCACTGTATTTTCAATGGCTGCTTCAATTCTCTCCGTTACTTTGGACAATAGACATCCTGCCTTTCAAGACAAAAGAGCGGGTAAACCCACTCTTTTCCCTCCTAAGTATCTTTCCAACTGCATTTTAGCATACATCCCGGCACATTGCAAGCACGCAACTTTAGAACAACGACAGCTGCGCCGTATCCCACATATCGCCAAACGCGCCCACTTCTTTTAGCCGCTGAATGTTGCTATTGTTTAGTTTTGTTCTCAGGTTCACATCTTCAATCGTGGCAAACGGGCCGTCTTTTCTGGCCTCCACCACGCTTTTTGCTGCGTTTTCGCCAAGGCCGCCCACCGCGGACAGCGGCATGCGGATTTTCCCGTCTACAATCTCATACATCGTGGCATGCGAGGTCTGTATATCCGGCGGCATAAATTCATAGCCCCTTGCCAGCATTTCCATGGCCAATTGCAAATGCACCCGCTGCTTTTCGTCCCTTGCCGTCATGTCCCGTTTGCCCTTAAATCCGGCCAACACCTTTTTAATATGGTCTATGCCCTGCAAAGCATCGTAGGCATCCATCTCCTCGCCGCGCACGGAAAAATAGGCGGCATAAAACGCCAACGGCATATGCACTTTATAATACGCAATGCGCAGCGCCGCCACCACATAGGCCGCCGCATGCGCTTTCGGGAACATATATTGAATCTTTTTACAGCTTTCTATGTACCAATCCGGCACATGGGCCTGGCGCATGGCGTTTTCCATCACCGGTTTTAACCCTTTGCCTTTACGGACGGATTCCATCGTATCAAACGCAATTTTGGAATCCACGCCGCAATGCATCAAATACACCATGATATCATCGCGCGTACAGACGCACTCCCTCAGCGTTGCCACGCCGTTTGCAATCAAATCCGCGGCGTTTCCCAACCACACGTCCGTCCCGTGAGACAAGCCGCTGATGCGCAGCAATTCCGCCACGGTGGTAGGCCTTGTGTCTTTGAGCATGTTCATGGCAAATTCCGTGCCGAATTCCGGCACGCCCAGCACGCCCAGGTCAAACGGAAATTCCGGGTCTTTTAAATCCAGCGCATCGCAGTTTAAAAACAGCGACAGTGTGCCCGGATCATCCAGCGGCACATCCACCGGATCTATCCCGGTAAATTCATACAGCCTGCGGATCACCGTCGGGTTATCATGCCCCAAAATATCCAGCTTAACCAGCCTGTCATGCAGGGAGTTAAAGTCAAAGTGGGTGGTAATGGTCTCGCTGTCCGTTTTATCGGCCGGGCGCTGCAGCGGCGTATAGTCCAAAATATCCCGGTCCTCCGGCACAACGATCAGCCCTGCCGGGTGCTGCCCGGTGGTTCGCTTTACGTTTTCAATGCCCTTCGTCAATAAATCAATTTGAGCAGGCTGAATATATATCCCTTTTTCCTCCATGTATTTGCGCACATAGCCGTAGGCGCTCTTTGCGGCCACGCCAATCACCGTACCGGCACGAAACACGTTGTCCTGGCCAAACATTTCAATGACCTTGGCAAAGGCCCTGGGCTGATATTCGCCGGAAAAGTTCAGGTCAATATCAGGCACCTTATCGCCGTCAAAGCCCAAAAACACCTCAAACGGAATTTCATAGCCGTCTTTTGCCATCTTTGTCCCGCATTGGGGACAATCGCGATCCGGCAAATCCGGGCCGCAGGCCGCGCCAAGCTCTTTTACGTCAAAATCCGAAAATTTGCAGTGCGGGCAAACATAATGCGGCGCCAAGGGGTTCACTTCCGATATGCCCATGGCTTTGGCCACAAACGAGCTGCCCACGCTACCGCGCGACCCTACCGTATAACCGTCGTCGTTGCTTTGTTTTACCAGCCTGTATGCAGACAGATACAGCGTGGAAAAGTCATGTTTTGTAATGCTGCCCAGTTCCTTTTCCAGCCGTGCGGAAACAATTTCCGGCAGCGGCGAACCGTAAATGTCCTCTGCCCCTTTTCTGGCGATGGAACAAATCAATTCGTCCCCGTTTTCTTCCCTGGGCGCTGCTGTATCCTGCGGATAGGGGCCAAAGCCGGTTTCAATGCTTTCCACAATGCGGTTCGGCGCATTGACCACCACCTCCATCGCTTCGTCCTCATCCAAATAGCTGAATTCATCCAGCATTTCCTGGGTGGTATGCAAATACAGCGGCGGCTGATTGTCCGCATCTGTAAAGCCCTGGCCGCTCATCAAAATACGGCGCAGGTATTCGTCCTGCGGTTTTATAAAATGCACGTCGCCCGTAGCAACAACGGGAATTCCCTTTTCCTTTGCCAAAGCTATGATTCTTTTGTTGATGTTTTCCAAGTCCCTGTTATCATGCACCCAGAATCCGTCTCTGTCATCATGAATCAAAAAGGCATTGTTGCCCAAAGGCTGCACTTCCAGATAATCATAAAAATCCGCAATCTGGCTTTGTGTTTTGGGATCCAATTTTCCCAAAACGGAGCGGAACACTTCGCCCTGTTCGCAGGCGCCCCCTATAATCAATCCTTCCCTGTGTTTCATCACAAGGCTTTTGGGCATCACGGGGCGGCGATGGAAATGCCGCAAGTGCGCTTCCGTTATCAGGGTATACAGGTTTTTCAATCCCTTTTTATTTTTCACCAGCAAGATCAAATGGTTGGTCGGCAAAGCTTTGGTGCTCATGCTCCCGTTCAATTCGGAAAACCGCTTGGCCCCCGCCAGCTCTTTCAGCTTTTCCCAAAGCCTGGCCGTACAGGCGGCGTCATCATTGGCTCTATGATGGTGCAGCTGCTCAATTTTAAAATGGCGGCACATGGCATCCAGCGAGTGGCGGCGTACATCCGGCACCATCATCCGCGCCAAAGGCAGCGTATCCACGATGTCATTTTCAAACAACAGCCCATACGCCCGTCCTCTGTTTCGGATAAAGGAAAGGTCAAAGGTTGCATTGTGCGCCACAAGCGGCGTGTCGCTCACAAAGCGGGCAAACGCTTCCAATGTCTGCTGCTCTGAAGGGGCATCTGCCAAATCCTGATCGGTAATGCCGGTCAATTTCACAATTTCCGGCGGCAGCTTTGCCTTCGGCTTTGCAAACTGTTCAAATGTTTCCAGCGCTTTGCCGTCTTTCCAACGCACCGCGCCGATTTCTATAATTTCGCATTGCTCTTTATCCAGCCCGGTGGTCTCTATATCGAAAACCACCACTTCGTCTATCGGCGCGTCTTGCCCGGTAAACGCCGCCATGTCGTTGGCCAGATATGCTTCCACGCCGTAAATCAGCTTCAGCTCTTTATGGGCCAGGCAGGCATCATAGGCAAGCGGAAACGCCTGCACCACGCCGTGATCTGTAATCGCCAAAGCAGAAAGCCCCATATTAGCCGCCGTTTCTACCAGTTCTTTGGTATCCGCCAGGGCATCCAAGCTGCTCATCTTGGTATGGGCATGTAGTTCCGGCCGATGGAATGGCAGATCTCCGTCTCCCCTATCCTTAAAGGGCATATAGGAAATCTGAAAAGCCCATATCACATCCTGCTTGCTGTATGGATCCATCCGCACTTCGCCACGTACAAACACGCGTTTTTTCTTGGAGAGCACCTCCAGCGCCCGTTGTGTTTCTCTGTTGTCCATCGAACACAATATTTTCATCGTTCCATAATAATCCGTCAACGAAAACGAAACGATGCTTCCGTCTTTAGAGCGTTTTTGACGCGCCTCCGGAGACTTTACAACCAGCCCTTCCAGGGTCACGCGGCCCAGATCCAGCGAAACGGAGGACAGATCATCCGTCTTTTTCGGAAAAAACGCTTCTCCCAGAAGCGCTTTTGTTTTGTGTGTATGCGCGGCTTTGGCCGCTGCCTTTTTCTTGGGTTTCGGCTTAGGTTTTTCCGCTTGCAACTGTGCTTTCGGTTCCGGGTTTGTTTTTGGCGTTCCTTGTCCGTCCGGCACGGCGGCGCTGTGTTGGCTTTCCTGTTGTTTTTCAAAATCTATCAATTCCGTACAGGCAATGCCCAAAGCCAGCTTCTCTTTTTTCACAAAAAACAGCTGTGCACCGCTCGTTTCCTCCACGCAGGACAGCAGCCGCGGATAAGCCGGCATCATCTGAACCACTTCGCGGAGCTGTTCTTCTTCAAATGCGCAGTAAACCGCGTGATTCTCCTTGTTATATTCCCAAACGCTCTTGGGCCACAGCGCGCCGCAGGTGCGCATTTCGTTTTTGGCAAAGCCCACGCAAAACGACGCAAACTCCTTTTCGCATTTCATCGGCACATGCAAAGAGACCAGGGTATTCTCCTGGCCTGTTTGCTCAATTAAATGCTCTTGTATTTTCATAAACGCCGGATAATCGACCGCCTGTTCCGTATGGGCAAAAACATGAAGCTGCTCTCTGGTTCTGGAATATGTCAGCTTTTCCACCCACACTGCGCCCGCCGGCGTTTGAATTTTTTTCTCCTGGCTCATCGTTTAGCCTGCTCCTTTTCCTTTGCCAAGCGTTCTGCTTCTTTCACCAGGGTGCCGATTAAATCATCGCCCTGTATTTTCCCCGTTTTTTCGCCATGTTGAAACAAAATGGCGTCTCCCGCGGCGCCGGCAATACCGATATCCGCCTCTCGCGCTTCGCCCGGTCCGTTTACCACGCAACCCATCACCGCCACTTTCAGCGGCACTTCAATATGCGAAAGTCTCTTTTCCACTTCCAGCGCAATTTGTTCCACGCCGATGGTTGTCCGCCCGCATGTGGGGCATGCGATCACCTCTACCCCCCGGTCGTACAGGCCCACGGTTTTCAAAATTCGTTTTGCCACGGGCACTTCCTGCAAAGGATCCCCGGCCAGCGACACGCGAATCGTATCTCCAATGCCTTCCAAAAGCAGGCTGCCGATGCCCACAGCGGATTTCACCGTGCCCATCGCGCAGGTGCCGGATTCCGTTACCCCCAAATGCAGCGGATATGGTGTCTGTTCGGAAAGCATTCTGTATGCCTGCACCATCGTTGGCACATGGCTGTGTTTTACGGACAATACGATCTCATAAAAATTTTCTTCTTCCAAAATGCGGGCATGTCCCAATGCGCTTTCCACCAGCGCTTCGGCCGTAGGGCCCCCATGTTTTATCAACAGATCCTTTTCCAGCGAGCCGGCATTTACCCCAATACGAATGGGCACACCGTGCTCTTTGGCCGCCGCCACCACTTCGCGCACCTTTTCTTTGCTACCGATGTTGCCGGGGTTGATTCGCAGTTTATCAATTCCCGCTTCTATGCTGCCCACCGCCAGCCTATAATCAAAATGAATGTCCGCCACAAGCGGCACATGCACTCTTTTTTTGATTTCGCCAATCGCTTTTACGCAGGCGCTGTCGTATACGCTCATCCGCACCAGTTCGCAGCCGGCGTTCGTCAATGCTTCAATTTGCGCGGCCGTGCTGTCCACATCGCGCGTATCGGTGTTTGTCATGCTTTGAATGCACACCGGCGCACCGCCGCCCAGCGTAATACCGCCCACTTGAACCTGTTTTGTTTTCACCTGCAACATCCCTTATCTAAAGAAAATATCCTTGATGGAAATCAAAATAATCAATCCAAACATCAGCGCAATGCCAATGGCGTTGACCAAGCCTTCCCGATCCGGATTCAGCCGTTTTCTGGCAATCAGCTCATAAAACACAAACAAGCATCGCCCGCCGTCCAGCCCCGGGATGGGCAAAAGATTTGCAATGCCCAAATTCAGCGTGGTCATGGCAATCATCAACAGAATCGTCGGCATGCCGTTTTGCAGCCCGGCCGACATTTCGCGCACAAAGCCCACCGGGCCTACCAATTCACCCTCCGGCTTTGCCCCGCCAAACAGGCCGCCGATCAATTGGCCCAAAAACTCTATCATCATGCGTGTCATCTGCCAGGTAACCTGAAATCCCTTTTGTATACAGCCGAAAAACCCAACGGGCTGCATGCCGGCCTGCGCCTGCATGCCCACAACCTTTTGCCCGTCTATCTCCACTTTGGGAATGCTCAGTTGTTTTTTCTCTCCGTCGCGCACCACGGTAATGTTCACAGTATCGCCCGCTTTGGCAATCAGCGTGGAGGGCGATTCAAACAACAACGGCTCTTGCCCCTCCACAGCATAAATTACATCCTCTACGCAAAGCCCCGCCTCCTCCGCTACGGATTCCGGCAAAATATTAACCACTTTATATTGCGGCATCCCGAAAAACCCGGCAAACAGGCTGCATAGTAAAATGCCTAAAAGCACATTGCTGGCCGGGCCTGCCAAAAAGATCATCAGCCGCTTTACCGGGCCGATGGCATAAAAGCTGCCGGGCGCCGGGCCTGTCAGGCTTTCCTCATCCGGCTCTTCTCCCAGAAATTTACAAAAGCCGCCCAGCGGAATCAAACGAACGGAATACAACGTCTCCTTCGGCTGCCAGGAAAACAGTTTGGGGCCGATATTGATGGAAAATTCCTCCACTTTCACGCCCATGGCACGGCCAACCAGCATATGTCCCAGCTCGTGGATGATAATCAACACACCCAATATCAAAATGGCAATGATATACGTCAAAAATACAAGCCTCTATTCTATATGGTTTCCACAAACAGGCGCGCCTGTCTGTCTATTTCCAAAATCTCATCCAAAGACGGTTCCTTGCCGCCGCAAAATTTTCCCATCGCCTTTTCGATGATTTCGGCAATCTCGTAAAAGCCGATCTTATGCGCCTGATAGCGCACCACGGCTGCTTCGTTTGCCGCGTTAAAGGCAATCGGGCTCATCCCGCCTTGGCGCCCTGCCTCATAGGCCAACGCCAAACAGGGAAACCGGTTTGTATCCGGCGCTTCAAAATGCAATTGCCCCAGCGAAAGAAAATCCACGGCTTTGGGGCCGTTGTCCAGCCTTTGCGGATAGCCCAGCGCCACCTGAATCGGCAATTTCATATCCGGCACGCCCATCTGCGCCAAAACAGAACGATCCTGATATTCCACCATGCTGTGCACAATGCTCTCCGGGTGCACAATCACTTCCACCTGCTCCACCGGCACATCAAACAGCCAGCGCGCTTCCAGCACCTCCAGCCCTTTATTGGCCAGTGTAGCACTGTCTATGGATATTTTTTGTCCCATGTTCCATTTCGGGTGTTTTAACGCCTGCTCCACCGTTGCTTTTTCAATTTCTTCCTTTTTCCAGGTACGAAACGGCCCGCCGGAACAGGTCAACAAAATCCGGCGGATTTTTTGATCTCTGTTTCCCTCCAAGCATTGGAAAATGGCGCTGTGTTCGCTATCCACAGGGTAAAGCCGCGCGTTGTATTTTTGCAGCAGCCGGGTGATGGCCGCCCCGCCGCACACAATGCTTTCCTTGTTTGCCACGCAGGTTTTCAGCCCGTGTATAATGCTTTCGCGCAACGGCGCAAAGCCGGGAAACCCCACAACGGAAATCAGGCTTGTGTCTGCCTTGGAGGCCAGCATGGCTTCCACATGCGCATTTTCTCCGCCAAACAGCTCACAATCCGTATGTATGATGTGTTTGGCCATTCTATACGTCTGCTCATCGGAAATGCCGACCGCCCTCGGATGAAACTCCTCTATTTGTTTTAACAACGAATCCAGGTTTTTATGCGCCGTCAGCGCGGCAATACGAAATTGTTCCGGATTTTCGCGCACCACATCCAGCGCCTGTGTGCCCACAGAGCCGGTGGACCCGATTAAAGCAATCTCTCTCATGCTCTTTCCTTTCGCAATCAGCCGGCCAGCAAAACCAGGCTGAAATAGCTGTATACCAGCGGTGCCACAAACAAAATGCTGTCCAGTCTGTCCATCACGCCGCCATGACCGGGAAATATTTTCCCGAAATCTTTAATGCCCACGTTGCGTTTCACCAGCGAAGCTGCCAAATCCCCTATCTGCCCCGCTATCGCCGCAAACAGCCCCAACAACGCCATGTGCCACATGCTTACCGCCGTACCCAGTGCCGGCTGTATCAAATATCCCACCAGCACGCTGCCCAGAATACCGCCGATGGTGCCGCCGATGGCGCCTTCTATCGTCTTTTTGGGGCTGATCTTCGGGCAAAGCTTGTGTTTTCCGAATAATAAGCCCGCAAAATACGCCATCATATCCGTCACGCAGGCACAAACCAGCGTCACAACCAGCGCCAGCCGGCCGGCCTCTCCGGGAAAAGTAAGCATCACGGGCAGCATAGACATCATCAAACACGGATAAAACAACGCAAAAAACGTATAGGCCGTGTTTTCCATTGTCAAATCCGCCCGCAGCACTTTGGTTACAAAGATCAAAATACCGGTCATCATCAACAGCGCCAAAATGCCTTTGATGCCAAAGAAATGGATGGCCACCGGCAGCAGCAGCACATAGAAAATAAGCGCGCTGCGCGAAAGATGAAGGCCCGCATGATGAAAGGCCTGCCAAACCTCATACACGGCCATAGCCAAAAACACATATAGCGTAATCTTCAGCGGCCAGCTGCCCAAATACAGCATTGTGCCCATCAGGGTTGCTAAGATCACCCCGATGATAAAGCGAGTTTTCAATCCCTATTTTCCTCCTATTGCGCCAAATCTTCTGTCTCTGGCCATATATTCACATAAACACTGCCAATACACCTGGTTTGTAAAATCCGGCCAATGGCAGTCTGTAAACACAAATTCCGTATACGCCAATTGCCACAGCATAAAGTTAGACAGGCGCTGTTCTCCACTGGTGCGGATCAGCAGATCCGGATCCGGCAGCGATGCGGTATACAGCTCTTTTTGTATGTCCGTTTCGCTGATTTTCTCCCAGGAAAGCACATTTTCGCCGGCCTTTTTGGCAATCTGCTGCACAGCCCGCACCAGCTCCGCCCTGGAGCCGTAATTCAGCGCGATATTCAATACCATCCCCGTATTGTTTTTTGTCAAATCCATCCCGCGATTTACTTCCATCACCGCTGTGGACGGCAATTTTTGATAATCCCCCATCACCACAAGGCGCACGTTGTTTCTGTGCAGCTCGTCAATCTCGCGGCGAATGTATTCCACCAGCAAAGAAAACAGGGTATCCACTTCCAGTTTGGGGCGTTTCCAGTTTTCCGTGGAAAACGCATACAGCGTCAGCACATCCAGCCCGATATCCGAACTGATGCGCACAATGTTTACCATGCGCTCCATGCCCGCTCTGTGCCCGGTTGTGCGCATTTTGCCCTGCTGTTTGGCCCATCGCCCGTTGCCGTCCATAATGATTGCCACATGCTTTGGCATCCTTGTTTCGTCTATTGTTTCAAACCCGGCCGGCAAAGGGCCTCTCATCTTTGCCATGATAATTTCTCCCTTTTGCAATTATTTCCCAAAAGACAAGCGTCCTTTGGGAAATAATCAAGCTTTTATTCTTTTACTTCCGTTACAAACCCACTTATCGTCAGCTGTACGCCCGTTTCGTCCCTGCGCACACGAACCACTCTGTTTCCCGTTTCCTGCAAGGATTTTTTTGGTTCTTCTGTCAAACAAACGGAGTATGGAATTCCTTTTTCACGCAGCTTTTGCTCCGCCACGCCGATTGGCAGCCCCAAAAGTTGTTTCATACTCAAACCTGCATGATCTCTTTTTCTTTTTCGGCAAACACAGCATCCACCTGCTTGATGTGCTCATCCGTTACCTTTTGCACCTGCTTTTCCAAATCTTTCACATCGTCTTCGGTAATCTCGTTGTTCTTTTTCATTTTTGCAATGCTGTCGTTTCCTTCACGGCGGATCGAACGAATCGCTACTTTGGCTTCCTCAGCCAGCTTACGCGCGGTTTTTACCAAATCTTTTCTGCGCTCTTCTGTCAATTCGGGGAACAGTAAACGAATGCATTTTCCGTCGTTAGACGGGTGGATCCCGATATCGCTTCCCATAATCGCCTTTTCCACTGCCTGTAGTTGGCTGGCATCCCACAGCGTGATCTGCAAAAGTCTGGGTTCCGGGGTGGAGATATTCGCCATCTGGTTGATCGGCGTGGGTGTTCCGAAATAATCCACCGTGATTCTATCCAAAACATGCGGATTTGCACGGCCAGCCTTCAAGCTACCCAATTCTTTTCTTAAAACCGCCATGGTTTTTTCCATCTTTTCGCTGATTGCAACGCTAATATCTTTTTCCATCTGAAAATTCCTCCTCTTTGTTTCTATTTTACCTATAAAGAATGCTTCGTGCAATAAAAACAATGACTTTTTCCCAATCAGTTTTTAACCGTGTCTTTTTTCCTTCTCTCGCAAAAGTTAAACCGGTATTTTAATCAACAAAATCAACGTACCTGCCACAATCAACAACAGCCCCAGCGCCGCTTTTTTGGATAAGCGCTCTTTAAACACGATAAACGAAAACACTATGGAAACCAAAATACTCAATTTATCAATCGGCACCACCACGCTGGCAAGCCCGTCGCGCAGCGCTTTATAATAGCAAAGCCAGGAGCCGCCCGTGGCAAGGCCGGAAAGGTAAATCATCCTCCTCTCCTTGTTGGGGATCTGTTTTACCAGGCGCTGCTTGTTTTTCAAAAACACAATGCCCCAGGCCATGCACAATACAACACCCGTCCGAATGGCTGCCCCCAGGTTGGATTCCACGCCCTCTATTCCGATTTTGCCCAAAATGGACGTAAGGCTGGCAAACACCGCAGAGAGAATCGCATAAAATATCCAGCCTCTGCCCTCTGTTTTGTGCTCCGTTTCCTTCTTTTCAATCATCAAAAATGTACCAAGGCCTATCAAACATACGGCGCACAGCTTAACCCAGGTTATCTTTTCGCCCAGCAGCAAAAATGCCAGCAATATGGTAAGCACCGTGCTGGATTTATCAATCGGCACTACCTTGTTGATATCCCCCAGCTGCAAGGCTTTGAAATAAAACAGCCAGGAAGCCCCTGTGGCAAGTCCGGATAAAATTAAAAAGAGCCATGTTTTGGCGTCAATGCCGTAAATCGTATGGGCAGAGCCGGTAATCCAGACCATCAGCCAGGAAAAAAGCAGCACGATAATGGTTCGTATTGCCGTTGCCACATCCGAATCTGTCTTTCTGATTCCGCATTTGGCCAAAATGGCTGTAATGCCGGCAAAAAACGCGGAGCCAAACGCAAATAATACCCACATACCCTTTCGCCTTGCTTTCCTTTTCATTCAAAATGCAATCAAAGACACGTTATTTCGCATCGCAAACAACTCTATTATGCTTTGCCCGTTTTTAGATTACAAGCTCTTCCGCGCTCTTTTCTCCGGCAGTGTTTTGTTTGCTTAACTCCACCGGTCAAGTTTTCTGCAAATCTTTTATTTTTTGGATACTCCGGAAAAACACAAGCCTTTTTCCTTTTGTGTTTACCCTGCCGGTTTGTTTTCCCCCTCATCAAGCCATATTTTCTTTATACAAAAAGTGCCGAAAAACCGGTTACGGCTTTTCGGCACTTTGGGTTTTTATTTAGCTTTTACAGCGTTTTCTGCTTGGTGCGGATCAATACATGCCGCCCATATCACCGGCGCCCGGCATCGGAGCCGCTTCTTTTACCGGGATATCGCAAACCAGGCTTTCGGTGGTCAACAGCATGGAAGCCACAGACGCCGCATTCTGCACAGCAGAACGGGAAACCTTGGTCGGGTTGATAATGCCGCGTTCCATCATGTCGCAATATTCATCATGCAAAGCATCGTAGCCGTAGCCGGTCTTGCCTTCGCGCAGGATGTTTTCGATGACAACAGAGCCTTCCACGCCGGCATTTTTGGAGATCTGGCGAATCGGTTCTTCCAAAGCGCGGGCTACCAGCATCATACCGGTCTTCATGTCGCCCTCTTCTTTGTCTGCCGCATCGCGAATTACTTTCACACAGCTCAACAGCTCCGTGCCGCCGCCCGGTACCATACCTTCTTCCACGCCGGCTCTGGTTGCTGCCAAAGCGTCTTCAATACGCATTTTGCTTTCTTTCATTTCCACTTCCGTGGCCGCACCAACCTGAATGACAGCTACGCCGCCGGCCAGTTTTGCCAGGCGTTCCTGCAATTTTTCACGGTCATAATCAGAGGTGGTTTCTTCAATCTGCGCTTTGATCGCATTGATGCGGGCTTTGATCTCTTCGCTGTCGCCGGCGCCTTCTACGATGGTGGTGTTGTCTTTATCCACAATCACCTGACGGGCCGTGCCCAGCATATCCATCGTGGTTTCTTTCAAATCCATACCCAGCTCTTCGGAAATCACGGTACCGCCGGTCAAAATGGCGATATCCTGCAGCATCGCTTTACGACGATCGCCGAAGCCCGGTGCTTTCACAGCCACCGCATTCAGCGTGCCGCGCATCTTGTTTACAATCAAGGTTGCCAGCGCTTCGCCTTCGATATCATCGGAGATGATCACCAGTTTGCGGCCGGCCTGCACCACTTTTTCCAAAATCGGCAGCAGATCCTGAATCATCGTTACTTTCTTATCGGTAATCAACAGCAGCGCGTTGTCCACAACCGCTTCCATCTTATCGGTATCGGTTACCATGTAGGCAGAAGCATAGCCGCGATCAAACTGCATACCTTCTACCACATTCAGCTCGGTCTTCATGGTCTTGCTTTCTTCTACGGTGATCACGCCGTCGTTGCCCACTTTTTCCATGGCTTCGCTGATCAGTTCGCCGATCTTTTCGTTTGCCGCGGAGATGGAGGCAATCTGCGCAATGCTCTGTTTGCCTTCAATCGGTTTGCTGATGGATTTCAGTTCATCTACGCACAGATCCACAGCCTTTTCAATGCCGTATTTCACCATCATCGGGTTTGCACCGGCCGCCACGTTTTTCAAGCCTTCGCGTACCATGGCCTGCGCCAGGATGGTAGCCGTCGTGGTACCGTCGCCCGCCACGTCGTTAGTTTTGGTGGCAACTTCGCGAACCAATTGCGCGCCCATGTTTTCAAACGGGTCTTCCACTTCAATTTCTTTAGCGATGGTCACGCCGTCGTTGGTAATCAACGGTGCGCCGTATTTGCGTTCCAACACCACGTTACGGCCTTTGGGGCCCACGGTAATTTTTACGGTATCCGCCAGCGTGTTTACGCCGCGTTCCAAAGCACGTCTTGCTTCTTCTCCATATTTAAATTGTTTTGCCATTTTCTTTTCCTCCTAGTTCGTGATTAGTCTTCCACCACGGCAATGATGTCGCTCTGACGGGTCAAAACAAAATCTCCGCCATCCAGTTTCAGATCCGTGCCGGCATAACGACGGTAAATTACCTTCTGCCCGGCCGTCAAACACATGACCACTTCTTTGCCGTCTACCATGCCGCCGGGGCCAACGGAAACGACCTCTGCCATCATCGGCTTTTCCTTTGCCGTATCAGGAATGATGATCCCGCCTGTGGATACCTTTTCCTGTTCGATGGGCTTCAACAATACCATATCTGCCAACGGTGTTACTTTCATGTTCAGTCTGCCTCCTATAAAAATTATTTGATTTACAGCTTCTACTGTTAGCACTCATTTATAGCGAGTGCTAACATACCTATAATATAGTCAACTCCAAGCAAAATATCAACCCCTATTTTACTTTTTTTACGTGAAAATCTTTCATTTTTTCGGATATGGCCAGCATAACCAATATTTTCCTAATTCATTCATGGATTTTCTCCGTTTTTTTCGCTTTTTTATTTTTTGCTTGCAAGCGCGTTAAAATTCCTTCAATATAGAAAGAAAAGGAGATGAAAACCATGGCAGAATTTGATAAATGGGATCATCGGTTTATTCAAATGGTAAACCTGGTGGCCCAATGGTCCAGCTGCTTTCAGGAAAACAGAAAGATCGGCGCTGTCATTGTGAAAAACAAACGGGTGCTGACCACCGGCTACAACGGCGCACCGGCCAACACATTAAGCTGTGTAGAAAAAGGCGAGTGTCTGCGCAGAAAACTCAACATTCCCTCCGGCACGCGCCACGAGCTTTGCTATGCCATTCACGCTGAGCAAAACGCCATCATCCAGGCCGCTAAAATGGGCATTGCCATTGAAGGCGCCACACTCTATTGTACGCATCAGCCCTGTGTCATCTGCTCTAAGATGATCGTAAACGCCGGCATTGCCCGCGTGGTGTATGAATATCCGTATCCGGATGAATTTGCCCGCGAAATCTTGTCCATCGGCGGTGTTGTAGCGGAGCATTATCCGGTAGAAGACTGATCTTTTCACAACGCATACTATAAACCAAAAAGCGCGCCGAAAACAACAGCGCCGCTTTCACAGTATTTTGCGCCGGCGGTTTAATCTCCGTGCGCAATCGGCAAAGATAAAAACGCAACGCATGTTTTTCGTGCCAGAGCCGGTAGGTAGCCCGGCCGTCCTGCTTTTGCAGGGTAAGTAACCTGCCCCTCCGGGTTGTCCGTTCTTTGCTCATAGGAATCACAATTAGGAGGGATTGCCATGAGCAACAGCACAAACAGCCTGACCGTATTTTTTGAAGACCCTTTCTGGGTGGGCATTTTTGAACGAACGGAAAATGCCGGGCTCTCTGCCTGCAAGGTCACATTTGGAAAAGAGCCCCTCAATCAGGAAGTCTATGAGTTTATCTTGCGGCAATATCACCGTCTGGCGTTTAGCCCTGCGGTGGAAATCAAAACAAAAGCCCGGCACGCAAACCCAAAGCGCCGCCGGTGGGAAGCGCAAAAGCAGCTGCACAGCTCCGGCATCGGCACAAAATCGCAACAGGCACTGAAACTGCAATACGAGCAGTCCAAAAGTCTGCACAAAGCCGATCAACGCAAACAAAGGCTGGAAGAAGCAGCCCGTCTTTTTGCCTTAAAACAGCAAAAACGCAAGGAAAAGCACCGCGGCCGGTAATGCTGTTTTGCCCATTTATCGTCTATAATCTCATCATTTCCTCCGCCTGTTTTATAAAGGCGGAGGTTTTTTCTCTTCTTTCATGATTTTGTGCCGTTTGTTTTCTGTGTACCGTTCTTATTTTGAATGTTAATCTGTATTTTCCATTCGTTTACAAATAGTATACAGAGGCCTTTTCGTTATTTCCTCTTTTTCTCACTTTTCTATGACTGCGATTTTCTCTTTTCCTCTCCTTCAGGCGAACAAATCATTGGCCTACAATCGCAATCTCTTTGCATTTTAATTGTAAACAGCGCATTATTGTATGTTTACTTTTTTAATTCCCCAACCATCACTCTATGCAGTCTCTTTTCCCAAGCTCTTTTTTCTTTTCCATACGCCGACGCTTTTATATTTCCTGCGAAATTTTCGTTTTGGAAAGTGTATCTCTCCTCGCTGCGCATATCTTTTATCTATACAAAAAAGAGAGCGGAAATCCGCTCTCTTTGATCAGTCTTTTTTCTCCGTCTCGGTCGCAGCGGTGGGTTTCTCCTCCTGCGTTTCTTCCCGGCTACGGATTTGATAAATCCGCTGCATCAGGCCGCGGGCGGAATGCTCCTCCAGCGCCTCTGCTTTCACGCCCTTCGGCGCTTCAAACCTTACATCGTCAAAGCAGGTACCGTCCTCATAATAGGCCGTCACCTTGCCCATCTCTCCCAGCACCTGGTCCATCTTCCCGGTTGCCTGGTTCAAAGCCTCCAGCCGCTGTTTCATCTCTTGGATCGTCTGTTCCATATCCTGCCTGGATTTTTCGTTTTTCTCCGCCAGGGTTTCTTCCAGCTTTGCGACCCTTTCCCTTTCCTCATACAACAGCTTTTCCAAATCGCGAATGCGGCTCTGCGCCGAATACATCATTTCCGCCGCATCCTGATACCCGGCCCTTGCCACTTTCAGCTCCACAGAAACGCGGACGTTTTCCTCCACCACTTCTGCAATTCTCTGCTCATAGCGGGCGCCAATCTCATCCAGGTTTTTTTCCAGTGCGCTGATCGCCTCATCTACCTGTTTTTTACGATAGCCAAAAAGCTGCTTTTTGAAACAATGGTGCATCCGAACCCTCCCGCTCAGCCTTGCCGAGACATGGTGTGTTCTTCAATCAGCGCCTGTTTCAAATCGTACAATTCCTGCGAAAGGTCCACTTTATACAGGTGGGGCTTGGTCAACCGCTTATATTCTTCCCACAGGGTTTCCATTTCCTCCTTAGCGTAGGCACAGATGTCCTGCAAGCACGGCGATTGATATACCTGTTTTCCGCGCACAAACACGGGAATCAACAGCTCACGCAACGTATAATCCGTCAGCGTCAGCTTTTTCCAGGTGTTTTCCGGATCGAAAATCGTCAGTGGTTTGGTTTCATCAAACGTTTCATGATCCAGGCAAATCAAATCCGCCAGAGCTTTATGCTTTGCCTTGTCATAAATGCGCAGGATTTTCTTGTAGCCCGGGTTTGTAATCTTTACTTTATTTTCAGAAAGCTTGATTTTGGGAATCAGCTTTCCGTCTTTCTCCACGGCAGAAAGCTTGTATACGCCGCCCAGAGAAGGCGCGTTTTGGCTGGTAATCAACCGCGTGCCCACGCCCCAGGAATCAATCTTGGCGCCCTGAGCTCGCAGATCGAAGATCACTTCCTCATCCAAATCCGACGACGCTGTGATCTTTGTATTCGGGAAACCCGCTTCATCCAACATCTTGCGCGCTTTTTTGGAAAGATAGGCCAGGTCGCCGGAATCGATCCGAATGCCCAGCGGCTCATGCCCCTGCGCACGCAATTCTTTAAAGACCGTAATCGCGTTGGGAATCCCCTGGCGAATTACATCATAAGTATCCACCAAAAGCAGGCATTCGTCCGGATATACCTTGGCATAAGCACGGAAGGCTTCCAGCTCGGAATCAAAGCTCATCACCCAGCTGTGGCCATGCGTGCCCATAACGGGAATATCAAACATCTGGCCGGTCAACACGTTAGACGTGCCCACGCAGCCGCCGATCATGGCCGCCCTTGCCCCGTAAATCCCGGCATCCGGTCCTTGGGCGCGGCGCAGGCCAAACTCCATCACAGAGGTATCGCCCGCAGCATAACATACGCGGTTGGCCTTGGTGGCAATCAGCGTTTGGTGATTTACAATGGTCAATAACGCCGTTTCCACCAGTTGCGCCTGCATGACAGGTGCTTTTACACGCAACAGCGGTTCACCGGGAAATACCGGTGTGCCTTCCGGAATGGCATACAAATCACCTGTAAAAGAAAACTCTCTTAAATACTGCAAGAATTCTTCGGAAAACAGGTGCAGTCCTTCCAGATACGCCACGTCCTCCGCGCTGAAATGCAGGTTTTTGATATAATCAATCGCCTGTTCCAATCCGGCTACGATCGCATAGGTACTGTTGCCGGTGGGCTCACGGAAAAACAGATCGAACACCGCTTCGTCCTTTGAACCTCTTACAAAGTGACCATACATCATCGTGAGCTGATAGAGGTCTGTCATCATTGTTAAGTTACGTTCCATATTCTTTTAAGCCTCCTGTGCCGTTTCGTCTTTGGGCTCCGGCTTAATTTTATACCGATCCGGCACATCCGGGCCGGTATAGCCTCCCCGTTTATGGTTTCTATAAAACATGATCCAGGCAAAGATCGCAATGATCACGCTGGCCACCTGTGAAACGCGGATGACCCCAAAAATCATCAAGCTGAATTCCGAAATGCGCATGCCTTCCAAAACGGCGCGCACCGAGGCATACAACCCGCAATACAGCCAAAAAACAGATCCACGTTCGTTCGGTTTTTTGTGCCAATAGGCAAGTAAAATGCCAAATACAATCAAATTCCAGACGGATTCAATTAAAAACAGCGCCAGATGCCATTCCCCGTGGATGTTCACCGCCGGCGGAAACAGCGCCAGCTGGCTGCCGATCTGCCCGGAAACCGAGCTGATTACGCCGCCATACAGCTCCTGATTGAAAAAGTTGCCCCAGCGGCCCATGGCTTGGGCCAAAATCAAAGACGGAGCCGCACAATCCAACAAATCCCAAAACGACATTTTACGCCATTTTGCCATGATCCAGGCCGCAATCAAGCCGCCGATCACGGCACCGTAAATGGCAAGGCCCTGCATTTGCAAGGTGAAAATCCGTTCCGGGTGGCCGGCAAATTCGCTCCAGGAAAAAACGACATAATACAGTCTTGCGCCAACCACGCCCAGCGGCACGGCCAGCAAAATAAAATCCAAAATCATTTCGTTGGAATAGCCGCGTTTTTTGGAAAGCTTTGTGGAAATCACAATGCCCACCAAAATGCCCGTCATGATGATCAGGCCGTACCAATAAATATCAAATCCAAAAATAGAAAATGCAATATTATTCAAAACAGTGCCTCGATTCCTTTGCTGTGTATAAACTGAAATTTCAATGTAACGCTCGATTTAAAACAAAATACCATTGTTTGCTTTTTATGTTTATATACGGTTTCCATTATCGCATTTTGGCGATATGATGTCAATTCAATGTCCATTTTCTTTTTAACTCATTGAATATAACAGAAATTTCTTTCCTCCTCTCCATATCGATGATATATTAGAATAGTATAATGAGAAAAACTTGGGAGGGTTTTTTATGAAACGAAAGATCAGTATTTTTCTGTCCGCTCTGTTGCTTGTGCCCGTTTTGTTGACCGGCTGCGGCAAAGACGGTAAAAAGCTATTGGAACAGGCAGCCGCCAATGCAGACGCAGCCAAAGCATACATGTTGGATTTCACAATGGGTTGCGAAGTGGAGGCCAGCGGAAGCTCCGTATCCCTGGAAGTCACTACCGATTTTGAAATGGATAAAAACTATCTTCATTTGAACCTCGGCGCAAACAACCTGTTGTCCGCTTTCCTTTTCGGCAGCTATACACCTTTTTCCGATGACTTGTATATCGCCCTGGCCGATGGGAAAATCACCTTTTACGGAAAAGACGCACAAACCGGCAATTATATCAAAACCACAGAGGATGCAGCCGATGCCGAATTTGCCACCGTTACCAAAGCCTTTGATATCGATGCCAAAACCTTGACTGCGTTGTCTAATATCAGCAAATCCATCAAAGTGACGGGTACAGAGGAAATCAACAGCATATTGTGCGATGTGGTAACAGTGCATCTGGATTTTGCAAAAATCGCAAAATCTTCTGAAGCCGCCAATGCCAAAGAGGCAAACAGCAAGCTCAACAGCAATTTGGAGACGGTTTTGGAAAGTTTGTCCGATTGCATTGATGTCAATTTTTACATCAGCAAAAACGATGTGAAAATTCAAAGCGTCCGCATTGCCACCAACGATACGTTGATTCCTGCGCTCAAAGAGGCCATTGCCGCAACTCAGAAAGAAGGAAGCACCACCGCAAGTGAATTGGATGCTTTTAAATCCATCACGCTGGAAGGCGGTTTGACGGCAGATTATGATAATGCACTTCCCGGCATTCCGGCCGAAGTGTTGGCAGCGCAGGAAGTGGATGCCGATACCTTCTTGGAAAACAACTCCCTATTCGCTCTTTTCAACACTATTTCCCCTGCAAAAGATCTGGACTGATCTACCCGTATTCTATCGTCTACACAAAAGGGATGGCGTTGCCATCCCTTTTTCATACACTCAAATCATTCTGAACTAAATCTTTCCCGGTAACCGCTTATCCTTTCCTGTACCACAGGCAACGGCCTATATGCCATAATATTCACAATACGCCTGCCAAAATGTATCCGCCATATACTTTTTCTCCTGCAAAATCTGCAAATGCAGCATGCAACGGCAAACGCCGTGCATAGGCCGTTCAACACATTTCCATACAGCAGGAAAATGCCTAGGTACATCAGATCAAACCCCAAAAAAGCCGGGTTTCTGCTAAACGCATACAAGCCGTTTGTCACAAGCACGGTTTTGTCCTTTTCCGAAATGCCCGCGCACCGGCTGTCTTTCATGCAAAGCACCGCCTCCGGAAAACGGCATCCCCCGCCAAGCCCACGGAAAAGCCGATATACCGCGCAGTTTTCGGCATGTGGTTCCATCCAAGGCAAATGGAAAGCAATTGCGCGGCCACAACGCCCAGTGTCGCCACAGACATCAGCATTTTCACACGATGCAGCGTTTTCTCCTTCCGCCGGCCGATTTTGGCGCGTCCGTATGTCTCTTTTTTCTGAGTCCACATCTTTATAAAATAAACGGCATAAAAAATCAGCAAGACAGACAGTGCCATCCATCACTCTTTTTCCATCGTTTCCCTTTACTTTCTCTTTAAGAGTTTTTCCACTCCGGCGCCATCCGGCTGATTCACCGTCACAAATTTTCTCTTGTAAAATACCGCCCAATTGTTAAATACGCAAGGCAGTTCCTTTGCCTGCAAAAGCGTTTGCACATGTTCAAAGCGCGCAGGAATCTCGTTTTCCGCACAACAGGCTGGCAGCTTTTCAATGCGCTGCGAAATATACGGGCGTTGGTCATCATAAAAAATCGTTAGCCCGGGATCTTCTATGCTTTGTTTTTTGCCTTGGGGTAAATGCCGGCAAACTGCCGTCAAAGCTCAGCGCCAGCAGTTCATAGCCGTCCGGCGTGGTATCCACGGCGCAAAAACCAAATTTTTTGGTAAAGGATTGATCGGAAAGCCGGGCCTTTTGTTTTTTGTCCCCAGCATACAAACGCCGGATTTTCCCTCCTTTTTTGCCTGCCGCAAACAATATTCCATCAGCTTTCTTCCGTAGTCTTTTCCATTTGCCCCGCCCTGTACCCAGAGGCAGTAGATATACAAATAATTTTCCCCTACAATCGGCACCCAGCCGTTTCCAGCGGAGCATATTCGATGAATACACAGTTTTTCCTGTTCAGCTTTCGAAAAACATGCCCTTCTTCCAGCCGATAGCTCAGCTATTTTCGTATTGTCTCCACTCCGGGATGCGGTTATTTCGTGCGGATGATGCAGCATAAATGCTCTTCTGCCAGGTTCTCCGGCGTCAGGTTGATAAATTCCGGTTCCATTTTCTCATTCCCCTTTTCAAAAACGCTGTGCCTGCTTCTCTCTTTCCGTCCAAAGCTGTGTTTCGTTGTATGTGCCGGCAAAATCACATTGCTGAGCCCCATCAAAACCCTCGGCTGAACCGTCATGATATTTTTTCTTTTCCTCTATCCTGCTTATACAATATCCGTTGCTGTTTTTCGTATCTTTATACAACGGCCAAAGCAGTTTCATATAAATCATCATTCTTAATATGAAGTATTTGTTATACATTATCCATTATGTTATTCTCTTTTTTCAGCCTGTCAACACGGCATTGTTATAAATTGGGTCTTGCAATCCATCGGTAAATACGGTACTATAATATAGCTATTGATTAAGGCGCATTGGTCAAGCGGTTAAGACACCGCCCTCTCACGGCGGTAACAGGGGTTCGATTCCCCTATGCGCTACCATTAGTCCACCGTAATTTTGATAGGATTACGGTGGACTTTTTCCATGTCCGAAAACCGCTTGAAATAAGGTTTTTCAGCTGTTTCGGCATATAACAAACCCCGTCACAGAGCAATTCCGTGTCGGGGTTTTGTACGGTTTATGGGTAGGCTGGCTCAGAGCGTCGTTGTAATCGTCAAAAGGCCGGGATATTCGTTAAATCACAGGGAAAAGCACAGTTCCGTTTTCGTCGATGAATTTCAAAGCAATGGTATCCTGCTTTTTCAGTTAGTATGGATAATACCGCACCTTCATTATTTTGGATTTCCATAGAAGCTCTCTATAAATCCATTCACCAGGCATCTGTCGGAAGGTTCGGTGTTTCTCCTCCAAGGGAGGATATTCATAGGCTTCTATGTTTTTCACCCATAGCATTCAGAGTGTCGCGGTTTTTTGTTATTTTATTGTCTCACTGTTGTTTACGACCGATGCAGAATAAAGAAACAACACATCGGTGACCCCTGAAAAATCAACGAACTTCGAAAGAGACAAGGGCGAGATATAGCGGATATCGACAAGCGTTATTTCGGAATATCCTGCCGCAAGGAGCGGAGCTATACTGCTACCGAATGAATCACGGAAAACAAGGAGCTTGCGTTTATGTTTGGCATTCGGGTTTGTGAGCGAGATTATCGACCGTGCACCACCGAGAAACATTTCATACGGATCGCGCCCGGCGGCCGCCTTAAGATCATAAACTGGTATCTCGGACGCAGTTTCAACATTATACACCCTCAGGCTTCGTATCACGAAGTTGTTGAGATACCGCAATGGTTCCGATGCGTGCGGTAACGCCGACTGACCGTAGTAGACACCGTAAAATGGAATGCCAGTGTCATGCATTTCACATTTTCCTATCGGTTCCGCACCCATCTTCTTTACAATTTCATCGGCAACTTTTAAAATTTTCTCCTGCCTCCAATGCGAATCTGTGTAATAGAAATCATCTGCCGAGAGCATCTTTGAAATATCAATGTATTTTGCCTGCGGAAACCTATCTTGCAGACGCTTGACAAGTGCTTTATAGTCCTTGTCCGGATAGCCGTTTTGCGATGTGAGAAATGTATTTTTGTCCGGTATTACCGAGAGATAAGTTTTTGCACCTGAATTTTTAAGATAGGTATCATATACAAATCGAAACCGTCGTGCGGCGTAATCGACAGAGGAAAGGTTTGTTGGGAAGTCAAGCTTTGACAGATGCTCACCGGCAGAAAACAAACCGTTGTTGTCCTTTTGCATAAACACTTTGGTGGCAGTGAACGCTTTCAGAGTACGAAAGCTGTTACGCAGCGGAAACTGGTCAAGTAAATATTTTTCAAAGCTGTTCATAAAGCTTCCGTTTGCAACAGAAGAGAACGACAGCGCAGGACGCTTTGCTAACGGCCGTCTTTCTGTTTGTGATTCATCGGAATCCGGCGTAATCAGAAACAAAACGGAAAATATCACAAGAAAACCGAAAGTCAAAATCAAAGTCAGTATTTGTTGAAACCTCTTCAATGAACACCTCCGTTAAAATAGGTCAAAACCTAAAATAAACAAACGGGTTAAAGGAACCGTCGATAAGATATGCTGTGCAGACAGCAATTGAGGCCGCTACCGCGATGGGCGTTAAAACGGCAAGGATCCTGCCACCGACGGTTGTTTCGCAGGTTTTTTCATAGATCCGTTTCGGAAGGGGAGTCGCACCGATTGCGGCAACAATGAGCAGCACAAGGTTGCTTCTGAGATAATAGAACGAAGCCGTATTTGTGGCGGGAATACCGGCAAGGCCAAACATAGCTTTAAAACACAGAAATGCTTCACTGACGCTCGCCGAGTCAAATAGTACAAAGCCGAGCGCGAGAAACAGCAGTGTATATAAGTGCATAGGAACGGCAAAGCGGAATTTAGGGAGCAAAGCATACTGTTCAAACAGCAGAAGGACTGCATAAAGAAGCCCCCAAAGGATGAAATTCCACGATGCTCCGTGCCAAAAGCCTGTGGCTGCCCATACAACAATGATGTTGAAAACGTGACGTAGTGGCCTGACTCGGTTTCCGCCGAGCGGAATATAAAGGTAGTCCCTAAACCATCCCCCAAGAGATATGTGCCAGCGTCGCCAGAACTCCGTGATGCTTGCAGAAATATACGGATAGTTGAAGTTCTCCGAAAAACGAAAGCCAAAAACACGTCCCAAACCTATCGCCATGTCGGAATATCCTGAAAAATCAAAATATATGTGCAGCATATATGACACGACATACAGCCAATAAAACAGCACGGTCTTTTCACCGAACGCTTTAAATTCCGACACGATAAGTGCCGCTGAATTTGCGAGAAGAATTTTCTTTGCAAGACCTACGGAAAAGCGAGTCATACCCTTTGAGACGTCTTCAACAGTTGTTTTTCGTCCCCTCAGGCTATTTTTAATGTCGGAATAGCGAACTATTGGCCCGGCGATAAGCTGGGGAAACATCGCAATGTACATTGCCATGTCAATAAAATTGCGTTGTGCCGGAACATCACCCCGATAGACATCTATGACATAACTTAAAATCTGGAATGAGTAAAAGCTGATGCCGACCGGCAAAGCAATCTTCAGAAGCGGAACCGAAAGTCCTGTCAGTACGTTGAAATTTTCAATGAAAAAGTCCGCATACTTGCAGTACGTCAGCAAACCTATGTTTGCAACTACTGAAAGAAAGAATGCAATCTTCGAAATTTTTGTTTTGAAAAAGCGTTCTATGACAAGCGTAGCAACATACGACTGTGTGACCGACACAAGCATAAATACAAGAAATCTAGGTTCTCCCCAACCGTAGAAAAAAAGGCTTGATAAGAGAAGAACAAGGTTTTTCATGCGGCTTGGAGCAGCAAAATACATGAGCAGAGTGCACGGCAGAAAGCGGTACAGAAAAGTGATACTTGAAAACAGCATAGCTTCTTTTATGTAATGGGAACATCAAAAAGCTGTTTGACCGAATCGTATTCGGCGGTAAGCTTTGAGGTGAAGGTATCAATCAGTTCGCCGGCACCGAAAACTGAAATGATATAATCACCGACAGACAGAATAACGAGTTTTTCCGGGAAACCGCACATCCACTGACGCGCAAGAATATTTTCTTTAATTTTTGCTGCAAGTGTCTCTATATCTCCGGAACTTTTAACGTGGTATACACCACAGGAAAAATTGTTCTGGTTCAGCATATGAACGAGTGAAGCGGCATCATCGATTTCTGCGACGATATTTTTCGGAAAACCGAGCTCAGAATCAAGGGTCTCGGCGTCGGCAACATCAACCTTGCCGGGCATATCGTCCTTCATATGCTTTTCGGAACCGCCCGTTGCCGGAAATTTATCGTCGGGCGTGTATTTGCCCCAGACCTTTTCAAGAATTTCTAACGCGCTTTTTGGCTGATTTGTCTGAATCTGCGGAGGAGAAGTTGAATTGTCTGTGCCGTCCTTTTTTGCGCAGGCAGCGAACGAAAAGACCTGAACGGCAGCGAGAATTAATACAAGAATCTTTTTCATAAGTAAAGTTTCCTTTCTTTATCAATTATTTATTGCCGTAAAATTGACGGCAATGAAAACAAAACTATCTGTTTTTGGCAGGAAGACTAATCTCAAAAACCGTTCCACCGTTGTTTTCGACTTTTATTGTTCCCTTGTGCAGAGAGATTATCTCCCTTGTAAGGGCAAGACCTATTCCGGCGCCACCCTCTCGGGTGCTGAAAAAGCGGTCGAAGATATGCGGTAGAAGTTCGGAGGCAATGCCTTCGCCATCGTCACGGATTCGAATAACAGCATTTCCCTTTTTCTGTGTACATTCGATTTCGATTTTCTCTTTAGCATAGCGCAGGGCGTTGGTGATGATGTTTGCAAAAGCCCGACAGAGCTGAATTTCGTCACAACTTACAAGAATGGGACTGCTGTCAAAATGAAGTATGATACGAAGCTTTTTTTGATTTATAAGAGCTTCCGTGTTGCGCAGGCAGTCATATAGAAGCTCTCGCACATCAGACGAATGAAAGTCCTGCTTGATTTGCCCAGACTCCAGCTTGGAGAGCGCAAGCAACTCCTCTATCAGAGTGGACATACGCTCGTTTTCTTCAAGAATCACACCGGAGGCTTTAACCGGATCAAGGACACCGGTGTGTATTCCCTCTGCACAGCCCTGAACCGCCATCATCGGGGTTTTTAGCTCATGTGACACGTTTTGAAAAAACCATTTTTGCGATTCATGTGCCCTTTCCACATAGCCGCCGAGCTTCCGGCCGAAGATGCAGACCAACACGGTCAAAACGGCCAACACAGCAAAAAATACGGCATTCAAATAAGATGCATACTGCATGACCGCACCCACATCCACATAAAGAATGTAAGAATACGCCTGTTCGTATTCATCAGCTTCAACCTGAGTTAGTCGGAAAACAAAGCGGCTGCCACCGATTTTGAAGGTGTGAAATTCATCGGCGTAGGGCTTTTCGTTCCGGCAGTAGTCTTTCAGCCGAAGCTCTGCCTTTGAAAGGTGCTCAGCCGGAGAAAGCTCTCCTTCGATTTCAAGGTATCTGACACTTGGCGCAAGAAAATGCTCGTCTGTTTTGTCTGTGCCATTAGCGGCAACAGCAAAGGGAATCGGCTCACTGCGGTCATCCTCTGAGAGTATCGCTTTTTTTGCTTCAGCCGTTAAGTACTGCGGAATAAAGATGTTGACGGCAGCAAGAAGTGATGCAAAAACAAGCAGCATAGTGCCGAGAACAGAAAGCGTTATTTTCCTTTTTATGTGCTTCATTCTCCGTACTCCTCTGTATACAGGCGGTAGCCGTAGCCCCAGACCGTTTCAATCAGCACACTGCTGTCTGCCAAGGAAAGCTTACTGCGAATCCGACGCAGAGTCTCATCGGTAACTCGGGTCTCCACTTCATCGTTATACCCCCAGATATGGGCAAGAAGCTCATCGCGTGAAAATGCCTTACCCTTGCCGTGCATCAAAAACAACAACATTTTCGTCTCATTCGGAGAGAGGGAGAGGGGTTTCCCCTTACAAAAGAACTTTTTCTCATTGCCTGAAAAGTACAGGTCACCGACCGTAATGTCTCTGTCCAGGGGGGCTGTGCCGCGCTCCATTTCCACACGGCGAAGAAGTGCTTTGACCCGCATCAAAAGCACCGTAGGGCGAAACGGCTTAGTCAGATAATCGTCTCCGCCCTGCAAAATGCCGTTGACATAGTCATATTCAGTATCCTTTGCCGTGAGCAAAATGATCGGAACCTTGTCCTTCTCACGGATGAGACGGCAGCAGGTCAGTCCGTCCGTGCCCGGCATCATTATGTCGAGAATAACCAGATCGGCGCGCCTTTGGGAAAACGCGCCTAAAAGCTCGTCTCCGTTCTCAAATGCACATACCTCATATCCATCATTTTTTAGAAAGCGATAAAGTGTTTCCCTTATGTTTTTTTCATCCTCTGCGATGTATATAAGCTGTTTCATAGTGCCTCCGTAATTAATTATGAGCCGTGCCGCCCGGACACGGCTCTGTGGTTATGGCTTGTTTATATCTTTCTTCGCAGAGCGAAAGGTCGTAGATACCGAGCTTAAAAAGCCATGTCAGGGTCGTTTACGGCAATTTGTTCATCATACTCATCGCAGACACGTTCCCAAAGTTCCGTGTTCTTTTCAAGGATTGCCGTAATTCTGCTGTTGATGACGTCAATCTCATCATAAATCCTGTCAGCGTTTTCATCGGTTATACGACCATAAATTGCATCAATCTGCTTTTCAAGCTTTGCGATCTCGCCAAGGTCGGCAAGAAGAGCCGCTTTTTCTTCTACGGTCAAAGTGTCGAGGTTCCTGACGAAGTTCTCAATTGACGGAACACCGCAGTCGTCGTTTGAATTGACTGAAACAATTTCGGGCAGTGTCTCGACCGGGTCGTTCTCCCTACTGTTTGTCGTAGCGGCTGCTGCCGAAAGGGTAACTACACCCAAAGCAAAGATAAGTGTGAATACGGTTGCAAGAATGTTTTTTTTGTTTTTCATAATTAGCGCTCCTTTGAATTTATTTACAGATTTCCTTTCTGCAACACAAGCATAGCAAAAAAGAGCGTCGTATTCACTGAAAAAAAGGTTGAAAATTGTCACAAACTTGTAAGAGTAAAAAAATACGGCATAAAAATATAAACGGTTTCCGATAAAGACCGTGCATATTATGCGGGCAGCATCGTAAATTCTACGGTCATTTTACTTTCTCTTGCAGTGCAGTATCCCTTTACCTTATTACTAACTGTCAGTCGAAAGTTTTCCTCCCCAAGAGGCATGTGGATAGGTTTAGGGCAAACAGATCTTTACTTGAAAACGTGTGAAGCTCTGTTTTCTGGGATAAAACTTTTCCGGATCTGCCAAATCCAAATCATCAAGCCTCAAATGAAACGAAAACTCTCTTCATTCTCCGTTTATTTTAACGACCCCCGAATATATGGTGGTCAAGAGCTTTTTTGTTTTTTCAAACGTAAAAACAATAGAAGTTTCTCCAGCTCTTATCTCTTTTCGGGTGTTATATTCGTTTTTATCATATCTTCGGCAGTGAAAATACTGCAACCATCCGTGGCATTCAATTTCCAGGGGCTCAGGGATTGGAGCATGAGCCACAAAAATACAAATATAGGTTTAAATACCTGCGTTTTTTACGTGAGCTGTCAGGACATAGAATAATGCATCCTCTCAAATTTTTATTGCCTCCTTTAACTGAAAGTTGCATCCTCCATTAAAAAGCGTCTGATATAATTGGGGGATATTATAAAACAATCGTGCTTTGACAGCATTTTTTACAAAAAATCACTGATTTCCCCTTTCCTTTGTCAATAATACAACACATAATGATTTCGACGAGTATTTTCTGTCCATTTTATATCCATTAAAATTCCTCTATGTTAGAAAATAGATGTGCTGTCTTTTACCGAATTCTTGCTATACAGGTATTTTCTTTTGTTTTCTCAACTTTTCCAGATCAGGATTTTGATTAAATCATACAATACGTTGTGCTCACCAAAGCTGTGAGTACCGCAAACTTCATACCGCGATGTATATATTTATCGCATGAAGTTTTGCACATATCTTTTAAAAACATTGCAACCTTGTTTTTCCTTAAATCCATCCCTATCATACTCTCTGTTTTCGGTAAAGACGAAGAATTTCAAAAGTCGTAAACAGATTTAGCAACGTTTCTTTTTCCTTAAACCTTTGTTGATCGTATCTTAGTGCCAACAATCTATTGGCAAAACTTACCGTATGGCATTGTATATACCCGCAGTCAAAACTTTTGTTTAGCATAAGCATCTGCCAATAGAGCTTCTTCCCTATAAAACAAAAAAACGATCGTTTACGGGTAAAAGAAAAAGGAGCATCTTCATGCTCCTTGGCAGCGGAACTAGGATTCGAACCTAGACAATACGAGTCAGAGTCGCAGGTGCTGCCGTTACACCATTCCGCTATGATTACTAATTATATCATATGTGTTTGAAAAAGTCAAGCTCCCATAGTGCCGTTTGTCTCCCAGTTTTTAACCCGCCATTGCTCGGCAGGTGGGTATTCTATCTGTCTTTTTCCGCGATCCAGCTTAACCGTGGCCGGCCTGGCGTACTCCAACGAGAACACGAATTCCCAATGTAAAACTGTGGGTTTATAACAGGAAACATCACGCACACCACAGGAAACAAGTTGGTGGGCGATACTGGACTCGAACCAGCGACCTCCACGATGTCAACGTGATGCTCTACCAACTGAGCTAACCGCCCGTTTCAAATGCAATATCTATTATACCGACTTTTAAAATTTTTGCAAGCTTTTTTTAACAGCATTGCCATACGCAGCAATGCGATGGTATGATAGAAACAGCAAGGCATCGGGAGGGATTGTATGACGCCGTTACCCAAAGGAAAATTACAGCTTTTATATCTCATCGATAAGGCGGACACGCCGGCCCGCTATGAAGAGCTGGTGGAGGCCTGCGTGGATTGGCTTCCCTATTTTGATTTTCAGTTGGCGCTGAATGAATTGGTTGATCAGCAGCTTGTCGGCTATCGCTATGGGATAGACAGCAACCGCCGCATCGCCATTTTAGAAAAGGGGCGGCAGATTCTCTCCGTTTTTGAAAAGGAAATTCCTTTGCATAACCGTAAACAGCTGGATCGTTTGGCAGCAGCGCTGGCCAAAAAAGCGCGCATCACCTCCGAATATGCGGCCAGCTATCAAAAGCTGGATCAAAACCAATACGTTGTATACCTGCGCATTTTGGAAAAGGGCTTTACCGTGATGGAGGTGCGCACCTATGTTTCCACCTTAACGCAGGCCCAGCAGCTTTGCGATGCCTGGCCCGGCAACGCCAAAGCCACCTATGCCGCCCTCTATGCCAATATAGAAACGCAGCAAACCACTTCCGATTGATATCCCCCCGGCCTTGGCCGGGGCTTTTTATTTTTTCTGCCCGTTTTTTATACTTTCCGGCCGGTCCGTTTTGTATCTTAATATGCGGCATTTCATAAAAAAGCACCGCCTATATCAAAGATAAGCATGCCCTTTCTCTGCTTTTTATATACTCATTTTCCTCGGCAATGGAACTTATTTGCTTTTACAAAACAAAAAGAAAAAAGAGCCTTTCGGCTCTTTTTATTTGACCCCAATATCTTTTCTGTAATGCATATCTTGAAAATGAATGGCCTTTACAGATTCATATCCCGCAGCTATGGCGTCTTTTAAGGTTTTCCCCTTTTGCACCACGCCAAGCACACGTCCGCCCGCGGTATAAAACCGGCCGTTTTCTTCTTTTGTGCCCGCGTGATACACCAGCGCGCCCGTTTCCTCGCAAGCCGTCAAGCCGTCGATTTCATACCCGCTCCGGTATTTTTTCGGGTATCCGCCGGAAGCCAGCACAATGCAAACCGCCGCGCTGTCTTCCCATTCGATGTTTAAGCTATCCAACGTGCCGTCGATCGTGGCCAGGAAAATTTCCGCCAGATCGCTTTTCAAAAGCGGCAAAATCGCCTGCGTTTCCGGGTCGCCAAAGCGCGCGTTGTATTCCAGCACCTTCGGCCCGTCCGGCGTTAGCATCAGCCCGCAATACAGCACCCCTTTAAAGGGCCTGCCCTCTTTTTCCATTGCACGCACCGTGGGCAGCACAATGGTTTGAATCACTTGCTCTTTCAATTCTTCGGTAAACGTAGGCGTCGGGCAGAAAGCACCCATGCCGCCCGTATTCGGGCCTTTGTCGCCGTCATAAGCGCGCTTATGGTCTTGCGCTGCCGGCATCGGAGCAATGTGCACGCCGTCGCAGAAGCACAAAAACGATACTTCCGGGCCGGTTAAAAATTCTTCGATCAGCACCTTGGAGCCCGCTTCGCCAAACAGATGATCCTCCATAATTTCGGAAACCGCCTGCTTTGCCTGTTCCAACGTTTGGCAGATGTATACGCCTTTCCCCAGCGCCAAACCATCCGCCTTTACCACCACGGGCAAGCTGTGATGTTCCAAAATTTCATATGCTTTTGCCGCCGAATCACAAACGGAAAATCCGCCTGTCGGAATGTTATATTTGGCCAGCAACTCTTTGGTAAACGCTTTGCTGGCTTCAATCTGGGCCGCTGCCGCGCATGGGCCAAAAGCCTTGATGCCCTTTTCGTTAAGCTTATCCACCATGCCCATGGCCAACGGATCGTCCGGCGCTACGACCACCAGATCAAACCCCTCTTTTTCTGCATAGCACACCATCTCGTCCACCGCCGTGGCTTTGATGGGCACACAGGTTGCCATCTGCGAAATGCCGCCGTTGCCGGGCGCGCACCAAAGGGTATGTCCCTGTTTATACAAGGTCTGCACGATGGCGTGCTCACGTCCGCCGCCGCCCACAACAAGAATCTTCATCTGCGTTTTCCCCCTTTAATGTTTGAAATGCCGCATTCCGGTAAACACCATGGCAATGCCCATTTCATCGCACGCCTTGATGCTGTCTTCATCGCGAATGCTGCCGCCGGGCTGGATGATCGCCGTTATGCCGGCTTCGCCCGCCGCTTTTACGCAATCATCAAACGGGAAGAACGCATCCGACGCCATCACTGCACCTTTCACGCGCGCCCCGGCATGCTCGATCGCCTGCTGCGCCGCCCAAATACGGTTTACCTGCCCCGGCCCGATGCCGCAGCTCACATTGTCTTTTGCAATGGTAATGGCGTTGGATTTTGTATGCTTTACCAATTTCCAGGCAAACAACAAATCCTCCATTTCCTTTTCTGATGGCTTGCGTTTTGTCGGCACACTCATTTCTCCGATTTCGCCCCGGTTAAATTCCTGCACCAAAAGGCCGCCCATCACTTTTTTCATATCATACATTGTTTTCGGCAGTTCATCGCAAATGCCCGGCAATTCCAAAACGCGCAGGTTTTTCTTTTTGCAAAGCACTTCCAGCGCCTGCGACGTATAGGACGGTGCCACGATGATTTCCAGGAAAATCTTTGTCATTTCCTTGGCCGCTACTTCGTCCACTTCTCCATTGGTCACCACAATGCCGCCAAACAGCGAAACAGGATCCGCTTCATACGCTTTTACATACGCTTCCGCCGTTGTCTTTGCCAGCGCCACACCGCAGGGGTTGGCATGTTTTACGCCCACAACCGCCACATGTTCTTTATCGTTTCTAAATTCGCGCAGCAATTCCAGTGCGCCGTTGGTGTCGTTGATGTTGTTATACGACAGTTCTTTGCCGTTGAGCTGTTTAGCCATCGGCAAAGTGGCCGGCGAAGCATCCACCTCTTTATAAAACATCGCTTTTTGGTGCGGATTTTCTCCGTAGCGCATATCCTGCACCTTTTCATACGTCATGGTAAACTGATCCGGCAGCCCGGCCTTGGTTTGCCGGCGCAGATAATCGGCAATCATCGCGTCATAAGCCGCGGTGTGTTCAAATACCTTCAGGCAAAGCGCCAGTTTGGTTTGATAACATACTTCGCCGGTCTCTTTCAATTCGTTGAGCACGGTCTGATAATCCGCCGCATCCACCACAACCGCCACATCTTTATGGTTTTTCGCCGCAGCACGCAGCATGCTGGGGCCGCCGATATCGATATTTTCAATACATTCTTCAAATGTAACCCCGGGTTTGAGCATGGTCTGTTTGAACGGATACAGGTTCACGCATACCACATCAATCGGCACCACGCCCAGCGCGTGAATCTGATCCATATGCGCCGGATTGTCTCTCATGGCCAAAATGCCGGCATGCACCATCGGGTGCAGCGTTTTTACCCGGCCGTCCAAACATTCCGGAAAGCCCGTAATCTCGCTGACGTTTGTAACAGGCACGCCTGCCTGTTTCAGCGCTTTTTCCGTGCCGCCGGTGCTCACCAGTTCAAACCCGCATTCCACCAGGCCCTCGGCAAAAGGAATTAAACCGGTTTTATCTGAAACGCTTAAAAATGCTCTTCTTTTCATTGCCCATTCTCCTCCACAAATACCTTTTGTTCCTTCATATGGATCTTGCCTTCTGTCAACAACCGAACCACTTTTGGCAAAATAATATGCTCTGCCTGTTTTAACACACGAGCCTGTAATTCTTCCGGTGTATCCGTCGGCAGCACCTCCACGGCCTTTTGCATGATAATCGGCCCGGTATCCGTGCCCTCATCCACAAAATGTACCGTAGCGCCCGTCAGTTTTACGCCGGCAGAGAGCACCGCCTCATGTACGCGCAGCCCATAATAGCCTTTGCCGCCAAAAGACGGCAGCAGCGCCGGATGAATGTTGATAATGCGGTTGGGATATGCATGAATCACATTTTCTCCCAAAATCGCCAAATAGCCCGCCAATACGATTAAATCCGCCCGGTAGGCAGACAACGCCTCTAAAATCGCCTGATCAAACGCCTGCTTAGTTTCATAGTCTTTTCTTGAAATCACACAGGAGGGAATGCCGTGTTTTCCCGCCCTTTCCAGGGCATAAACGCCGGGCTTACTGGAAATCACACCGGAGATCTTTGCTTTAATCTCACCGCTTTCCACTGCATCTATCAAGCTTTGCAGGTTTGTGCCTCCGCCGGAGACCAATACACAAATATTCATCATTTCAGCAGCTGCACCTTCTCTTCGCCCTGCACGACATCGCCGATGATATAGGCGGTTTCCCCGGCCTGGCGGGCCGCCTCCAGCGCCTTATCCGCCATATTGGGATTCACGGCCATCACCATGCCGATGCCCATATTGAAAATGTTATACATTTCCATCCAATCCAGTCCGCCTGTTTGTTGCATTAAGGTAAACAACGGCGGCATGGGCCAGGCGGTAAGGTCAATTCGCGCACACAGGCCGTCCGGCATGATGCGCGGCACATTTTCAATAAACCCGCCGCCGGTGATGTGCGCAATGCCTTTCACATCCGCCGCTTTGGTAATGGCCTGCACGGCGTTTACATAAATGCGTGTCGGACGCAGCAGCGCTTCTCCCAGCGTGCAATGCATGGATTCAATCCATTGGGATAAAGAATCCTCCGTCATGGAAAAGATCTTGCGAATCAGCGAATAGCCGTTGCTGTGCGCGCCGGAAGAGGCCAGGCCGATCAGCGTATCACCGGTTTGAATGCGGCTTCCGTCTATCACGTCCGCCTGATCCACCAACCCCACGGCAAAGCCGGCCAAATCATAATCGTCCTTGGCATAAAAGCCCGGCATTTCCGCCGTTTCGCCGCCGATCAACGCACAGCCCGCCTGCCGGCATCCTTCCGCCACGCCGGATACAATCTTGGCTGCTTTGTCCGGCTCCAATTTGCCAACCGCCAAGTAATCCAGGAAAAACAACGGTTTTGCCGCATGGCAGGCAATGTCGTTTACACACATGGCCACACAGTCAATCCCGATGGTGTCGTGTTTATTCAGTAGCATGGCTAGTCTCAGCTTTGTACCCACGCCGTCCGTTCCGGAGACCAGTACAGGTTTGCGCATGGTGCGCGCATTTTCTATGGAATAGAACCCGCCAAAGCTGCCCAGTCCGTTCAATACGTTGCTGTCAAAGGTTTGCGCGGCCATGTTTTTAATTTTACGAACTACGTCATATCCCGCTTCTACGTTTACGCCCGCCTCTGCATATGCTTTTGCCATCCCTATTGCCTCCTAAAAATTATAATTCAGCGGCCAACTGCTGTATTTTTTCGTCCTTTGCCGCCACACCTTCCGCCATTTCCTTTTTATAGGCGGCCAGCTTGTCCCACAAAGCGGGCTCTGCCCCCGCCAAGATCTGCACAGCCATCAGTGCCGCGTTTTTTGCGCCATCCACCGCCATAGTGGCCACCGGAATGCCCGGCGGCATCTGCACCGTAGCCAGAAGCGCATCCATGCCGCCCAATCCTCCGCTGCAAAGGGGCACCCCGATCACCGGCAAAATGGTATGCCCGGCCAAAACACCGGCTAGGTGCGCCGCCTTCCCCGCCGCTGCAATGATAACGCCAAAGCCGTTTTCATATGCCTTTTGCGCAAAATCCGCTGCCTTTTCCGGGGTACGGTGTGCGCTCATAATGTGCGTTTCCACCTCAATTCCAAAGCTTTTCAAGGTTTTTACCGCGTTTTGCATCACGTTCCAGTCGCTGTCGCTTCCCATGATCACCGCTGCTTTTGCCATGTGCTTACCTTCACCCTTTCTTTGTCGCATTCAAAGCCGCCTGCCAGACCGTTTCAAACGAAACGCCCGCCTGCCGCGCCGCTTTTTGCACATCGTCATATTCAGGTTTTGCTGTCTTTTTATCGCCGCGCACCGCCCATTTAATTTGAATCGGCCCATACGCGGTTTCCGTCGTTTCCGTCTGCCGTTCCAAAATCGTGCGCTGCATTTTTTGCGTTCTCACGCCCAACGTCGATGTATTTTTCAACAGCGCCGGCACAATCTCAGTGTTTTCCGGCGCGTACAATACGCACAGCTTGGTGGCCAGCCGTCCTTTTTTCATATAGATCGGCTCCGTCCAAACATCCAGCGCCTCCGCTTGCCACAGGCAATCTTCCGCATAGGCAATCGCCTCCGGCGTCATATCATCCAGGTTCACTTCGGAAACGCAAACTTCGTTTTGTTTGCCCTGTGTTTCGCCCCAGAACACACGCAGAAAATTCAAAATACCGAAATCCTTTTTGCCCAGCCCATGGCCCACGCTTTCTGTCTCCATCGCCGGCATCGGTCCAAATTCATCCGCCATCGCCGCCGCAATAGCAGCGCCCGTCGGCGTGCACAATTCCCCTTTTACCTCCGTTTGGTAGATAGGCTTTCCTTTTAAGATCAACGCCGTGGCAGGCGCCGGCACGCCAAATACGCCGTGTGCTGCACGCGCCATCCCGCTGCCCACATGAATCGGCGAGCAAATAATTTTTTCAACGCCCAATTTATCCAGCAAAATCGCACTGCCCACAATATCCACAATGGCGTCCGTTGCGCCCACTTCATGGAAATGCACCTGTTCAATCGGGTTTCCGTGCACGGCCGCTTCCGCTTCGGCAATGGCATGGAAAATCTTTTTCGCTCTGTCCTTTGCGCCTGCGGTAATGCCGCTGTTTTCAATGATCTCTACAATCTGCCCATAGCCGCGGGCCATGCGGTGCGCATGTTCATGATCCATTTCATGCGTATGTTCATGCGTATGTCCGTGGTCATGGCTGTGTTCGTGCTCGTGATCATGTTCATGGGGATGAGGATGTTCGTGATCATGGCTGTGATCATGCCCATGCTCGTGATCGTGCGTATGGGTATGGTCATGCACATGGTCGTGTTCCAAATGTTCATGTGGGTCATGCTCTTTGGTTAAATGCACATGCACATCCGTCCCCGTGATACCCCATTTTGCTTTTTTCTCAATATGCAGTTCATATTCGTCCGAAAGGCCCAGTTTGGCAAGTTCCTCTTGCAGATAGGCAGGATCCAGCCCCAAATCCAGCAGAGCGCCTATCGTCATATCCCCGCTGATCCCGGCAAAACAATCAAAATACAGTGTTTTCATCGAACCAACTCTCCCGTCGCAAGTTTATTGATCTGCCCGGCCAAATACCCGGCGCCAAATCCGTTGTCTATATTCACCACGCTGATGCCGTTGGCGCAGGAATTCAGCATGGTCAGCAAGGCGGACAGCCCGCCGAAATTGGCGCCATAGCCCACCGAAGTCGGCACCGCGATTACCGGCACTTCCACCAGCCCTGCCAGCACGCCGGGCAACGCGCCCTCCATCCCGGCCACCGCGATGATCGCATTGGCCTTTTTAATTTCTTCAATCTTTGCAAACAATCTATGAATGCCTGCCACGCCGATATCATAATAACGAGACACTTTGTTGCCCATGGCCATGGCCGTCAGCGCCGCTTCTTCGCAGACAAACAAATCGCTTGTTCCGGCCGCGCAAATGGCAATATCGCCCCGCTGGTGGATTTCTCCCTGCCAGCAAACGGCAATCTGCGCCTCCGGATAATATTTCAATTGATCCTTAATACTGAGCTTTTCATATTTCTCCGGCGAAATGCGCGTTACCATCACATGAGAAGTGGCTACCTTCAATATATGCTGCAAGATGGTATCGATCTGCTCCGCAGTTTTGCCCGCGCCGTACACAACCTCCGGCAGCCCCTGGCGCAATTCGCGATGATGATCAATCTTGGCATATCCGATGTCTTCAAACGCTAGGGTTTTCAGCTGCTTTTCCGCCTGTTCTATGGGCAAAGTTCCCTGTTTTACCTGTTCCAATAAAGCCTTTACATTCATTGCAAGCGCTCCTTGCCTATATTCATATTGCCGGTTTTGTATCCCGTCATATCCAGCGAAACATAACGGAAGCCAAGCTGTTTGATCTTCTCCGCCACCTCTTGCAAATCTTCTTTTTGTATAAACGTTTTCAAGCTGTCTTTGGAAAGCTCAATGCGCGCCAGATCATCATGATACCGCACGCGTACGGCCGGGTATCCCATGGCATGCAAAATGCGCTCTGCCTTGTCCACCTGCTCCAGCGCCTGCTTTGTAATCAGGTGATCGGTCGGAATTCTCGTTGCAAGGCAGGCATAGGCCGGTTTTTGCGCCGTGGGCAGGCCCATAGCCGCGCTAGCTTTGCGGATGGCAGCCTTGTCGTATTCCAGCTCCTGCAAAGGGCTTTTTACTCCCAACTCCTTGGCCGCCTTGGCGCCCGGGCGAAAATCTCCCAAATCATCCATATTCGCGCCGTCGCATACCACGGCAAAGCCGTCCTCCGTTGCACGGCGCAAAATGGTTCCAAACACCGTCTTTTTACATAGATAACAACGATTGATCGGGTTGTTTACAATCACGGGATCCGCCAAAACGTCAATCGGTATCACTTCCATCTCAATGCCTTCCGCCTTGCAAAACGCCCGGGCCTCATCCAGCTCCCATTCCGGCACAAAGGCAGATTGACAGGTATAGGCCTTCACCTTGTTTCCCAAAGCCTTATGCGCCACGGCCAGCAAAAAAGTGCTGTCCACACCGCCGGAAAACGCAATGGCTGCATTTCCCTTTTCCGCAAACCAATCCATCAGCTTCTGTTCGTTCAAAACCATGTTCCTTTCCGTGCAAATATTCCAAGTGTATTGTAATATTATAAACCATACACCCCGGTTCTGACGAGGGTTTTCAAAGATTTCTTTAAAAAACAAAAACACCGCAGAAAGCTCTACGGTGTTTGTTGTTTTGGTTATTGAACCGGATATACGGATACCTGCTTTTTGTCACGGCCTTTGCGTTCAAATTTCACAGTGCCGTCTACCAAAGCAAACAGGGTATCGTCTCCACCGATGCCCACATTCAGGCCCGGATGGATCTTGGTGCCGCGCTGACGGACGAGAATGTTGCCGCCCAACACGAACTGGCCATCGCCGCGCTTTACGCCCAAGCGTTTGGCTTCGCTGTCACGTCCGTTACGGGTACTACCCATACCTTTCTTATGTGCCATGGTTTACACCTCTCATCCAAAAATTATTCTCCCAAGGATTCGATTTCGATCTTGGTATACGGTTGACGGTGACCCGTCTTTTTGCGATAGTTTTTCTTCGGTTTGTATTTGAATACGATGACTTTCTTGCCTTTGCCATGCGCCACTACCTTTGCTTTGGCCGTAACGCCTTCCACAACGGGCGTGCCCACCGTGGTCTTTTCGCCATCGACTACCATCAACACCGGAAGTTCGACTGTTTCACCTTCGGCCACATTCAGCTTTTCGATGTACAGGGTCTGGCCCTGTTCCACCTTATACTGTTTGCCGCCGGTTTGAATGATCGCGTACATTGTTGCACCTCCCCATCAAAATTTTGGGACTCGCCAAAATCAGGTAGCCTACGGCATTTAAACCTGTTCTGTGCGGTAACACCGATTAAGTATACAGGATAATTTTCATTCTGTCAATCATTATCCAGCCTAGTTGCGCCTTCGATTCTCTCCGCCTGTTCCAGCGACATGCCCTCGCATTCCAGATGCTCCAAATGCATATTATCACACGGCAAAACAAATACGGCCTTGCCCTGCACCGGCGGAATCAATTTTGCCTCTCCGCGCATCATGGATTCAATCTCGGAAATATTCGCCGGGTGCGCTTTTATAACCACCGCGCGGCAGGAAGTTTCATAAAACAGCTTCATCACTTCTTTGCGCGCCTTTTGCGCCATGGAAGCCCGGCTGACCACCATCCCCAGCCCATCGCAATACGGGCAGGGCTCGTGGATCACGGAATCCAGCGAGGGTTTGAGTTTTTTTCTCGTCATCTCCACAATGCCAAGGCCAGTAATGCCCAAAATTGTGGTGCGCGTTCTGTCCTTTTTGGTTTCCTCCCGCAGGGTTTCCACCACTTTCTCGCGGTTTTCCGCATCCTCCATATCGATAAAATCTATCACGATGATACCGGAAATTTCTCTTAAACGAATCTGCCTTGCCACTTCCACAGCCGCTTGCAGGTTTGTATTCAAAATCGTTTCCTGTAAATTATTGTTACCCACATATTTCCCGGTATTTACGTCTATCACCGTTAAGGCCTCTGCATAGTCAAACACCAAATAGCCGCCGTTTTTCAGCCAGACCTTGCGGCGCAGCGCCTTATCAATCTTGCTTTCCAAATCGTAATATTCAAACATATCATAGTGCTTATGAAACAGGTGCACACGATCCAGCAACTCCGGGCTCATCACCGATACGCTCTGCCGCACCGCCTGGTATACATCGGAATTGTCCACCAAAAGCGAATCAATCTGCTCGGTAAACAGATCGCGCACCGTACGAAACACCAGGCTGTCTTCGCTGTGAATCAGCGAAGGCGCTTTGGCCCTTGCAAAATGGTGCTTGATGTTTTTATACGTTTGCAGCTGCTCATGGCATTCTTTTTGCAGCTCTTCCACGCTCATGCCCAACGAAACCGTGCGGGCAATCAGCCCCATGCCTTCGGGTTTAATCTGCTCCAGGTTCTGGCGCACCTTTTCCCGGTCCTCTTCCTTTTGAATGCGCCTGGATACGCCCAAATAATCCGCCGTGGGCATCAGCACCAGCGACCGGGACGGAATCGTGATGTTTGTGGTAATGCGGGCGCCCTTGGTGCCAAAGGGCTGCTTTGTCACCTGCACCATAATATCCTGGCCCACATGCACCAGCGAACGAATATCCGGAATGAATTCTTCTTCGGATTTTTCCTGTTCATCCCCGAAGGCAAAATCACCCGGATCGTAGTTGATATCGCCGGCATATAAAAAGGCATTTCTGTCCAGGCCGATATCCACAAAGGCTGCCTGCATTCCCGGCAAAACGTTTTTCACTTTACCCTTATAGATATTGCCTACCAGCCTTTCGCCCCCTTTACGCTCCACATACAATTCGGCCAAAGAGCCGTCCTCTTCAATCGCCGCGCGCACCTGATAGGGATTGCTTTCCAGATAGATTATATTAGACATTGGCGTTCTCCTTCAATTTATGATTGTTCGGGCGCCCGGGAAATGGAAACCAGCTCGTTCCCCTCACGTCTGAATAAATCCAATCTTATGATTTTGGTCGGCAGTTCGCGGTTTGCAAGTTTGCAAAGGGCCTGCCAAAAAGCTTTGGGTTGCAGGTTGTCGTTTCCGCAGGATAATACTGCCTCCACCGCCCGGTTTTCCATGCTGCCCCGGAAAATTTTAGGGCGCATATCATCCTGTTTCACGCCGGATTTGCTTTTTTTCTCATAGGGAAAGGTTTGGCTGTTCATCAACGTATACAAAGCGTCTTTTATCGTATCTTCCGCTTCTTCCGGCACCGTAAAACGATATTGGGCCGCCTGCACCTGGCTCATCACCGTTTTTTCTTTTTCCGCCGCGGCGCGCGCCTGCAGCACATGCACCCCCGGCGTTGCCTTTTCGTTAAAGCGCTTTACAAATTCTGCGGGCTCCAGCTCCTCTGTCAGCCCTACTTCGAAATAATCGCCCCGGCTGCCCAGCCCTACGCCCATTGCCTGCGCAAAGGACAGCAGCGGGTGCGGATTAAAGCCCTGCGAATAAGCCATCGGCATCTCCGCACGCCGGAGCGTGCGCTGCACACACCTTAATAAATCCAGATGCGACATATAACAAGCCGCCCCTTCCCGGCAAAACTGTGCAATCATCTTCATTGCTTTGTCACCCCGCAAATTTCCATCATCCCGCAGCCCTGGCATCCTTTTCGGCAATCCGGGGTTGTCTTGCCCTGCAAAGAGCGCTGTTTTTCCAGCCACAGATAGTTTCTGGAAATCATCGGATCCAGGTGTTCATACGGAAATACCTCGTCCTTTTCCCTGGTTCTGTTTGCATAAAACGCCGGGTCTACGCCCTCTTTTTCAAACGCTTCCATCCAGCGTTCATAGTTAAAACATTCGGACCATCCGTCAAACCGGGCCCCCATTTGGTAGGCGCGTACAATCGCGGGCGCCAAACGCCTGTCCCCTCTGGCCACCACGCCTTCCAGTGCGCTGGTGTTGGCGTTGTGCGTATTAAATTTAATGCGCTTATGCGGCTTTACCGCCTCTAAAATCACGCGCTGCTTGCGCTGTATTTCTTCCAGCGTGGGCTGCGGCTCCCATTGAAACGGCGTAAAGGGCTTCGGCACAAACGGAGATACGCTGATGGTCACCTGCGGCGGCTTTGTGCGCTGTTCTTTGGGCAGGGAATAATATCCTTCCACCACCTTGCACGCCAAATCCACAATGCCGCGCAGATCGTCGTCCGTTTCTCCCGGCAGACCGATCATAAAATACAGTTTTACACTGGAATAGCCGGAATAAAACGCATCCATCACGGAATCCATCAGGTTTTCTTCCGTAACCCCTTTGTTGATAATATCCCGCAGGCGCTGCGTGCCCGCCTCCGGCGCAAAGGTAAGCCCGGTTTTTCTTACCTGGCTAACCCCTTCCGCCACTTCTTTGGAAAAAGAATCTATCCGCAAAGACGGCAGCGATAGCGACACTCTTTTCCCTTTGTTCTGTTCGCTCAGCTTTTCAATCAGCTCCTGCAAATGCGGATAATCCCCAGAACTTAGCGAGGTTAGCGAAATCTCTTCATAGCCTGTAGCGCGAATCATACAATCCGCCTGATGCAGCAGCGTATCCACCGTGCGCTCGCGCACCGGCCGATAGATATAACCCGCCTGGCAAAACCGGCAGCTTCGCGTGCAGCCGCGGAACAGTTCCAGCGAAACCCTGTCGTGAATAATTTCCGTATACGGCACCAGCGGCCTCAACGGAAAGCGCGCATGCTCCAAATCCTTCACCACGGCCTTTTTCGCCTTTTCCGGCGCGCCGTGCGTGGGGCAAATACTTTTCACCGTTCCGTCAGAATTATATGTCACTTCGTAAAAACCTGGCACATAAAAACCGGGCAGCGCCGCCAGTCTTTGCAAAAGCTCCGTTTTTCCGATTCCCTCTTTTTTCGCCTTTTGCACTTCTTTAGACAGCGTTACAATGGTCTCTTCCCCATCGCCCAGCATCATTACGTCTATAAACGGCGCAATGGGCTCGGCGTTCAGCGTGCACGGCCCGCCCGCCGCAATCAGCGGCATGGCGTCGTCTCTGTCCTTGCTGTAAAACGGAATGCCAGCCAGATCCATCATCAAAAGCACGTTGGTATAGGTCATTTCATGCAGCAGAGAAAACGCCACAATGTCAAATTTATCCAGCGTATCCCCCGTTTCCATGGTATAAATCGCGTCTCCCGCGGCGCGCATCTCCCGTTCTGCGTCGCCCCATGGCGCATAGCATCGTTCGCAGGCAATGTCGTCATGGGCGTTTAGAATATCATACAAAATCCTGGATCCCAGATGGCTCATCCCCACCTCATATACATCGGGATAACACAGGGCAAACCGCACCTTTCCTGCCGGATCTTTCACGCAAATATTCAGTTCCCCGCCGGTATATCGGGCCGGCTTGTCCACCCTATCCAGCCAACTTTTTTCAGGCATCTGTCCAATCTCCTTATTCTTACTTCTTTCCATTAGGATATTGTACCTGAAAACCGTCTTATGAATCAAGTGCCTGCCGCAGCGTTGTTTGCGGCCCGCTGTTTACCATCGCATCCAAAATCTCCTTTTCGCCCAGCGTGCCTAAAAACTGCAAATCATGCCCCACCACCGTCACGGTCGCATAGCTTCCCTTATGGAATTTTTCCGCGGCCTGCGCCACCGTCACGTCCTTATGCATCACAAGCCGCTGGTCTTTGAGCGGCCGTTTACGCAGTCGTTTTTTCTTTTCGTTTTCCTGCATCAGCGCCGTATACGGCCCCGGCTTTCCCTGCCGCAAAGCCCCCGCGCATAAAAAACCGCCCACGATCAGCAGCGAAAGATTCACCTGCCCAAAATAAAACAAACAGGCAACGCCCGCGCCCGCAAGAAACAATCCTAACACCAGGCCAAAGAGCATGCAGATGCGCAAAGCAAAGGTCTGGCCGATGATCGGTGTCAGCATACAGACCAAAATCCGCCCGCCGTCCAACGGAAAGGCCGGCAATAGGTTAAAAATCGCAATGGCCAAATTGGCCTGTAAGAACACGCACAGCCATTGATACGGGTTGTATTTTACAATCGGCAAAAAACACAACACAATCGCCGCGTTGCACAGCGGCCCCGCCATGGCAATCAGCGTCATTTTGATCGGCGAACAGCTTTCCATCTGCGATACGCCGCCAAAGGGCATAATCTCCACTTTCACGGTGTTTACCCCCAGCAGCTTGCCCATACAGATATGTGCCGATTCGTGCACCACCAACGCCAGCGCCGTGGCCGCCAGAGCCTGCCAAAACCCAAAGGCCAACGCCGGCAAAAGCAGAAACAAAAGCAGCGGGCTGATCTGCCAAAATACCCGTCCTGTTTGCGCTAGCTTCATCTATTTAACCCCCAAATACTTTTGAGGATCCTTTGTCATCTCTCCGGATAACACCTGAAAACAAAGCAATCCGTCCTGGCCCAATGTGCCCAGCGTCTGCCCCTGTTTCACATCCGCCCCTTCCGCCAAGGGAGATTCTTCCATGCCGTAATACACCGTGGTTAGATGATTGGCATGGCGTATTTTTAAGTATTTTCCCAGCGTATCGCTGATGCCCCGCTTTTCCACCTGGCCGTCCAGCGCAGCTTTCACTTCCGCTTTGGCCTTTGCCTGAAATTGAATGTACTCTTTTCCGTCCTCCCCGTATTTTTGTATAATCGCCCCGGAAACCGGGTAATCAAATTGCCTCTGGTCGCCAAAAACGGTCTTCACATCCGGCAAAATTTTTTGCACAAATTGCAGCCGGCCGATGGTTTCCTCTATATTCAAATCATAGGTAAACACGCTTTTCAAAAACTCCGTTGTCTTTTGCGCCGCCGGCAGTTTTATATATTTCATGCCCCAGCAGCCGGCGGCAAGCACACAGCAAATCACAACCCGGCGGGCCATGCGCCCCGAATAGCCATAGGTTGTCTGTTTTTGTTTTTTCCCGGTATACTTTCGCCCCGTATAGGCATACGAAGGCCGGGTATGCCTGAAAACAGGCGGCCGATTTTCGCTAAAATCAAACGTCGGCTCCGTTTCGGGCTGCTCCTCGTGTTTTGTTTCCTTATAAAAATCATCAAAGGCGGTTTCCTTCAGTTCTCTTTCAATCTCCTCCGGGTTTCTTTGCGCCGCGGATTGCACATCTCTGGAAACAAACGTTGCTTTTGTTGGCCGCTGATCCATGCAAGGCACCTCTTTTTTTACATTTCTTTATGCATATATATGAAGCGCCGTTAAAAAATAGAGCAAAAAAAGAGCCTCTCGGCTCTTTTTTCTTTTCTTCGCTACCATTTTGTCGCTATGTTCAGCACAATTCCGTAGGCTAGCATATTGGTCAGCATGTTGGATCCGCCGTAGCTGATAAACGGCAACGGAATCCCCGTTACCGGCATCACGCCCATAGACATGCCGATGTTTTCAAACACATGCGCAAAAATCATACACGCCACGCCGACGCACACATACATCGCGTATTTATCACGCGAGCGCAGCGCAATCGAAATCGTGCGCCATAGCAATAGACCGAATAGAATCAACACAATCATCCCGCCGATAAAGCCGAATGTTTCGCCCGTTACGGCAAAGATAAAGTCCGATTCTTTTACCGGCACCCAGTTCAGCTGGCTCATGCCCCCGGTGCCAAACAGGCCGTTGCCCGTCAGCTGCCCGTTGCCGATGGCCATTTTAGACATATTTACGTTGTATTGGCTGGCCGCGTCCTCCGCCAGGCCGAAAAACACCAGAATACGGTTTTTTTGATAATCTCTCATCACAAGCCACGCCACCGGCAAAACCACCGCCACCGCGCCAAAGCAGCTTATTAAAATGATTTTTTTATCCACACGAACGATAAAAAACATACCCACCGTGATACACGCTACCACCATGGCCGTGCCAAGGTCCGGCTGTACGGCAATCAATACAAACGGAATCAGCGCATATTTGGCCAGATGAAAAAACTCTCTAAACGATGTAATCTTTTCCTCCCCGGAGCGCGCAGCCAGCATGCGGGCCAGCATCAGGATGGTGGATATTTTGGCAAGCTCGCTCGGCTGAAAACCGATGTTCCCGAATTTATACCAGCTCACCGTGTTTTTCGTCACCGTGGCCAGCGCAAACAGCAACATCAAAATGATAACATTGGCCCAGTATAGCACAGGCGTAATGTCCTTTAGATAGTTATAGTCTATGGCGAACACGCCGATCATCGCCACAGCGCCCACCAAAAACCAGACAAATTGCCGCCACACCGTGGAAAAGTTCAAGTTTGCCAGCTTTTCCGCCAGGGTTGCTTCTTCCCCCGTAGCCGGCGACGCCGTGGCCGCCGTAATGCTGATCAGCCCCACCAGCACAAGCGCCACGATGTTGGCAATCAGCAGCCAATCAATTTTTTTCCAACCAGTTTTATCTAACAGTTTTGCCATGAATGCCTCTTTTCTATTCCACCATGCCGCCCGGTTTTGTCACCGTCGTTGTGATCTGCTGCTTTTGCCGATCGCGATAGAATTGAATGATGTCGCGCGCCGTATAGCCCGCCATAGCGCCTGCATAGCCGTTCGGGATAAACACAACCACGGCAATTTCCGGCTTTTCAAACGGCGTAAACGCCACAAACCAGGCAGAGTTTTCCAAGTCTATCTTACTTACCTGGGCCGTCCCCGTTTTGGCCGCAATATCGCTGGTATATTCAAACCCGGTAAAGATCTTGGCCGCCGTACCGCCGTCCTCGGCGGATACTACTTCGTGCATCCCCTCTTTGATATAGGAAAGATACCCTTTTGTATCGCCCAGCGTGCTGATTACTTTCGGATCGTTTTCTTCCACCGTGCTGCCGTCCGGCGCCACCACTTTTTTGATAATGCTGGCTTCGTATACGTTGCCGCCGTTGGCAATGGCGGAAATATATCTTGCCACCGCAATCGGCGTCACGGCCGTAACGCTCTGGCCGATGCCCGTCAAAACGGTCTGAATACGGTTCCAGGTAATCTCATACAAAATGGAGTTGATCTCCTGATGCCAGCGCTTTGCATAGGAGGTGGATTCCGGAATGTCCAGTTCTTCCCGCATGATGGAACGAATCTGCGGGCCGATGTTGGTTGTCGTGCCCACAAGTTGCACAATCTTTGTCGCGCAGCGGGTCACCTGCTCATCCGTATAGGTAACGCCGCGCAGCAGGCCGTATTTTTTCAGCTGCTTTTCAATCAACAGCCTTACCAGATACGGTTTACTGTTTTGCTGTCCGGTGTTGATATCCTTTGTGTTGTCATACAACACCTGCTGGTTGGCCACATGGCTTGTCGCTTCCCCCGTTAATTCTATCCCCGTTTTGGAGGAAAGGCCGAAGGTATCCGCCCATTTGGTCAATTTATCAATGCCCATGCGGTCGGAAATGGTATAAAAGTAATAGTTACAGCTATCTTTCAGCGCCTTTACAATGTTTTCCTGTTTGTGCTTTTCGGAGTTTTTCTGCCAGCAGCCCGGCGCTTTGCCCTGCTGAACGGCCGGCGTATATTCGTTTTGGCAGTCGATGGCCTCTTGCGGCGTGATAACCCCTTCCATCAACCCGGCATACCCCGTGAGAGGTTTAAAGATAGAGCCCGGTTCGGACGCGCTGGAAATGGCCTTGTTAAACAGCGGCGCCGTGTTTTCATCGGACAGCGCTTTGTAGTCCTCTTCGCTGATGCCGCCCGTAAACAGGTTCGGGTCAAACGAAGGATAGCTGGCCATGGCCAATACGTTGCCGGTATTTACATCCATCACAACCGCCGCGCCCATCAGCGCAAATTTGGTTTTTTTCCCGCCTCTGTCCTGCTCTTTTTGCGCATATTTTGCGTAGTTTTCGTTGTAAACTCTTTCCTGCTCGTTGTGGATGGTCTGAATGTTGTTTGCCAACGCCGTTTCCAGCTTTTGCTGCAATTCGTAGTCGATGGTCAAAACAACATCGTTGCCCGGCTGCGGATCGGTGCTTTCCAAAATTCTGGTTACCTTGCCGCGGCTGTTTACCTCCGCTTTCTGCTTGCCCACGCGGCTGCCGATGGCGGCGCTCAACTGCTCTTCCATCGTCGCTTCCACGCCGGACACGCCCACCGTTGCGTCCGTGCTGTATCCTTTTTCTTTCAGCTTGTTCAATTCCTCTTCGGAATATACTTTCCCCATATAGCCCACAATATGCGCCGCCGTTGTGTTGCGCGGATATACGCGGGTATAGCTTTGTTCGGCGCTCATGCCGATCAATTCCGTGCTGCGCGTGGTAATTTCCGCCACGGTATTGGCGTCCACGTTTTGCGCAATGGTCACCGGCACATAGGATTTAAACGCCAGGTTTTGCACTTCCTGCCAAATAGACAGCACCTTATGCGCCGTTTCATAATCCACATCGTCCGGAATCATATACCGTTGGCGCAGCGTGTTAAACGCTTCTTCCGCCGTTGCATCCGCAGAAATATACAAATTGGAACGCCACAGCTTATCCCGGCGCGCTATGGCCTGTTCGTCTGTGATATCGCCCCAATAAAAATACAGCTGGCCATTGTCATCTTTGCGGATGGAAAGATCGTCGATCACTTTGTTCCCGTTCTTTTCCAAAATCTGAATCGTTTCCAAAATGATGTTGGTATAAATGGCCCGCCATTTGCTTCCCGTTTGATAGGGATCTCGATAAAAATTGATATTGTAGCTTGTTTTATCGTACGCCAAAGGAACCCCGTTCGCATCCAAAATACGCCCGCGGTTGCCCATTACCGAAATGGTGCGCGTTCGGTTTTCCACGCTCTGGTTGGCATACGCCTTCCCCTGAATGATAGACAGGTTAAACTGGCTGCCGGCCAGAAAAATAAGCGCCGCCAAAATCAACCATACCAGCCGATAAATCTGCTTTATATTATTCTTCACTAAAAGACCCCACTTCCGTGTTTAACCGTCAACCAAGCCCTGTTTTTTTCTTGCGGTTGCGCATCACGTTTGTCTGCGCGAAAGCACGGATTAAAACATACACCAAAAACCCTGTAACCCCTGTCAACACTGCCGACGGCAAAATATAGCGGAACAGCAGCGTTGGCAAACTTCCCACGTTGACGCCCAACAGCAGCGTCAGCATCATGGTGATCAATTCCTTCACCACATATACACATGCCACAAACAGGCTGTAAAAGAAAAAGCTGTCCTGCATGCCTCTTGAAAATACGCTGGATGCTCCATAGCCCACCAGCATATAAATCAACATATAAAACCCGCGGGCCGGGCCAAACAGCAAATCCATAATATACCCGGCCAACAGGCCCGTTATCGTGCCCGTCATGGTGCCAAGGCAAACGCCCAGGGCCACCACCACGCAAAGCGTCAGGTTTATCTGTATCTCAAAAAAGGCAAAGCTGGGAAGCAATGTACTGTCCAGCCCCACGGTTAAAACGATGAGAAAAAACAGAATTACTTTTTTCATCATGGTCATTCATTCCCCTGGGGAGACTGCGTAGGCGAAACCGAGGGCGAGGGCTGCGCCGTAACCGTCGGCGTTGCCGAAGGCTGTGCCGTGGGTTGGCTGTCGCCCGTTCCTGCCGTTTTTTCCTTTACGATCAACACTTCTTCCAAATGCAGGAAATCCACAGAAGGCTTAATGCGCACCGTTTTCCCCGTGCTCCCCGCTTCCTGAGAAACCTCTACCACCTGGCCTACCACAATGCCCTTTGGAAACAAGCCGCCCAGCCCGTTTGTAATCACGCTGTCTCCCGGCAGCAATTCGGCTTCCAGCGGCAAAAACGCCATCTCGCACAGCCCGGAGGAGGCATTGGCTTGATCAATCCCGCTGATGATGCCGTTGTCTCTCGTGCGTTCCACCGTGGCGGAAACAGAGCTTCTGGAATCGATGATCGCCATCACTTTAGACCAGCTGCCGCCCACTTCAATCACACGGCCCACCAGCCCATCCGGCGTAATCACGGCGTCGTTTACTTCCACGCCGTTGTTAAACCCGGCGTTGACCACAAATACATCAAAATAATACCCCGGGTCTTTGGCGGTAACGCGCGCGGTAATGTAGGAATATTCCGGCGAACGCTCCACATAATTCAGCAGCGCCTGCAGCCTCTGATTTTCGGATTCCAGCTCGCTCATGCCCTCTATCTTTTGCTGGGCCTGTATCAGCTGCTCTTTAAGCTGTCCGTTTTCCTTTTCAATGCTGTTTCCGCCAAACAGGTTGGCAAAAAACGAGCCTACGCTGCCGGTCACTTTGCTGAAAAAGTTTTGTGCGCCCGCGGCAACCCCGCCCGGCACGCTTTCCACTCCGGAAATCTTGGCGCCGCCCGGGATCACAAACAAAAGCAGCACCAGAATGATCGCTACTACAATCGTAATCAACAGCGGTTTGTTATTCAAAAGACGCATACTTGTCCCTCTTGCTATCAGAAAATAAGGGGATCCGAGTGTATTTCCTCAGTTCCCCTGTTAGTATACCACAGATATTACAATTTTAAAACAATGTTTAACCGGCCGATTCCGCCGCTATCGTTGTCTGCTTCGGATAGATGGCCGCAGCGCCGTCTATCACCATGCTGGTGCCCCTTACCACGCAGTCCATATGGTCCTCCGCCAGCCGCACCGGCATCCCGGTTTCCAGGCTTATCAAACGATCCAGCCCCCTTAAGGCCGAGGTGCCGCCGGATAAAACAATGCCCGTTTCCATAATATCGCCGGAAAGTTCGGGCGGCGTTTGCTCCAGCGCCTGTTTTACCGCCGTTACAATGGTCTGCGCCGGCTCTCTGAGCGCCTCTCTGATTTCGGAGCTGCCAATGGTCGCCGTACAGGGCAGGCCGTTGATCAAATCCCGCCCGCGGATCTCCATATACTTTTCCTCTTCCTCTTGATATACGTTGCCGATATTGATTTTGATCTGCTCGGCCGTTCTTTCGCCGATCATCATATTGTATACCCGGCGCACATAATCCGAAATTGCCTGGTCTATCTTGTTGCCGCCGCAGCGCACGGATTTGGCCGCCACAATGCCGCCCAGCGAAATGGTAGCCACTTCCGCCGTGCCGCCGCCGATGTCCACAATCATACAGCCGTGCGGTTCATACACATCCAGCCCCGCGCCAATGGCTGCCGCCATGGGCTCTTCCATCAATACGGCCTCGCGGGCGCCCGCGCTTCTGGCCGCATCTTCCACGGCCCTTCGTTCCACTTCCGTTATGCCGCACGGCACGCACAGCACCACCCGCGGGTTAAACAGCGATCGGCCGCGCGGAATCGCTTTGCGGATAAAATATTTCAGCATGATCTCCGTTATGTCAAAATCCGCAATCACGCCGTCGCGCAGCGGGCGAATCGCCACGATATTGCCCGGCGTGCGCCCAATCATTTCCCTGGCCTCTGCGCCCACGGCCAACACTTCTCTTCTCAAGCCGTTTTTCACCGCCACAACAGACGGTTCGCGAATCACAATGCCTTTCCCGCGCATGTATACCAGGGTATTGGCCGTTCCCAAATCAATGCCCAAATCTCTGCCTGTTAAATGAAATGCCATGGTTTCCTCCTGTTTCCCCCATAATGAAGGTCTTTTTATACCAAGCATTCCCAGTTTTGTTTGTTTCATACCTTACGGCACACATTTTATAAAATATTTTTCCGTCATACCTACGTTTTGCCCATTGTTTTTCCTTTGCTGCTTCTGCATTTATTCGCCCGCCGCATCAGCTCTGTTTCATTTTACTTTTGTATTGTAAAAGCCTTTACTGGTTTTATAGATTCGGGCAAAGCTGTTTTTTTACACCCGGCCACGCTGTAAAATGCTTTTTGCAAAAACAAGAGAAATCTCCCCCTCTGCCTATAAAATCCCATGCTTTTTATCTCCGCATAAAATTCTGTCCTTCCTATTTTTAGTTTTTCTCTTTCAACCTCTTTTCCGAAAAACTTCCCTTCCACAAAAAAAGAACCCCGAAAGGTTCTTTTTCTCATAACTACCGGTCTTTTCCGGTTTCATCAAAATACCCGGCCTTTTGCAACAGCTGCTTTGTTCCGTGGATTGGCAGCCCCACCACATTGAAATAACATCCTTCAATGCGCTCAATCATCGCCGCCCCTTTGCCCTGTATGGCATAGGCGCCCGCTTTGTCCCGCGGTTCGCCGGTGGCAACATATGCCCGGATTTCTTTTTCCGTCATCTGCGCCATCTGCACCGTTGTGCTGCGAAAATCCCGATGCACTGTTTTGTCCGGCGCAACCACGCAAAGGCCGGTGATCACCTCGTGCTTTTTGCCCTGCAAACCTTGCAGCATGGCAAACGCGTCTCGGTCGTCTTTCGGCTTTCCCAAAATACGATTGCCATTTACAACAATCGTATCCGCGCCCAGCACATAACAGCCGGGATGCTGCGCCGCTACGGCCTTTGCCTTTCTTTCCGCCAATTCCATGGCAAACCGGGCCGGCGTTTGGCAGGGTTCCAGCGTTTCGTCCACTTCCGCCGCCTGACAAATATAAGGAATATCCAGCAAAGCCAGATATTCCTGTCTTCTCGGCGAGGCCGAGGCCAAAATCAATGTTTGTTTTTTCTCTGCCATCATTTATTTTTCCATCATCACAATGGCTTTGGCCGGGCATTTTTCCTTGCATGCGCCACAGCCCTTGCAAAGCAGAGAGTTGATAATCGCCACGCCGGAACTGCAATCAATCGCCTTTTCCGGGCAAACCTTTTCACACAGCCGGCAGGATAAACAGCCCTTCATGCAAACATCGCGCACAGCTTTGCCCTTTTCCAGATTCCGGCAAAGCGTAACCGCCACGCTGTGCTGAGAAACCGGCTGCAATGCTAACAGATTGCGCGGGCAGGCCTTTGTACAGGCCCCGCAGCCGATGCATTTATTCGGATCCACCTGCGAAAGGCCGAATTCGTTGATGGACAGCGCGCCAAACTTACATTCGGCCACGCAATCCCCAAAGCCCAAACAGCCGAATCTGCAGCCCTTAGGGCCGCTGGAAAGGCTGCTGGCCGCTTTGCAGGTCTGCAATCCGGTGTATTCCGCGCGCGGCGGGCACTGCGATCTGTCGCCCTGGCAATGCATCACAGCCACCATCTTTTCGCTGCTGCCTGCCTCCACGCCCAAAATCGCCGCCATTTTTGCCACGTTTTCATCCGAACTTACCACGCAGGTGCGCGGCGGCACTTTCCCTTTTGCCACGGCCTCCGCCAAAGCATCACAGCTCGGGAATCCGCAGCCGCCGCAGTTTGCGCCCGGCAAAAGCTCTCTGATCTTTATTTCCGTTTCATCTTTTTCCACCGCAAATTTTTTGCTTGCATAGCCCAGCAAAACCCCAAACAACAGCCCCAGGGCCGCTACGGTGGCAACGGGTGCTAAGATATCCATCTTTTTTGTCCTCCTTTACGCCATCAGGCCCTTTGTCAATCCGGAGAAACCGAAAAAGGCAATGCTCATCAGCCCGGCAGAAATCAAGGAAATCGGAAATCCTTTCATACATTCCGGAATGTTGCTGTTTTCCAGCCGTTCCCGTACGCCCGCAAACAGCGTAATGGCAAACAGGAAGGAAAGGCCGATGCTGGTGCCGCTGATTAGGGTGTTGATCAGGTTATATCCCTGCTGGATATCGGAAATTGCCGCGCCCAGTACTGCGCAGTTTGTTGTAATCAGCGGCAGATAAATGCCCAGCGCATTGTACAGCGGCGGAGACATCTTTTGAATCACCATTTCCACCAGCTGCACCAGCGACGCAATAACCAGGATAAAGACAATGGTCTGCATATATTCAATATGCAGCGGCACCAAAATGCAATATTGAATCAAATACGTAATCACGCTGGAAAGCGCCATTACAAAGGTAACCGCCAAGCCCATCGAAACTGCCGTATCCAGTTTTTTGGAAACTCCCAAAAACGGGCAGCATCCCAAAAACTGTGACATGACAATGTTATTGACAAAAATCGCATTGATGATAATCACCAACGAACCTACAATTCCGTTCATGCCACACTCTCCTTCTTCTTCCGGCTGTGTGCGTCAATGGCGTTTACCACTGCCAGCACCAGACCGAAAACAATGAAGCCGCCGGGTGCCTGGCTCATCATCAACACCGGCTGAAAGCTTTCACCAAACAAAGCCATGCCGAAAATCGTGCCGTTTCCCAAAATCTCGCGGATCGAGGAAATGATGACCAATGCGCCGGTAAACCCAAGGCCCATGCCAAGCCCGTCCACCACAGAGGGCAAAGGCTTATTCTTGCTTGCAAAGGATTCCGCCCTTGCCAAGATGATACAGTTTACCACGATCAACGGGATAAACAACCCCAATGAATCGTTCAACGCAGGCACAAACCCCTGAATCAACAGCTGAATGATCGTAACAAACGTTGCAATGATAACGATAAATGCCGGGATACGCACCTTGTTCGGAATAAAGTTTCTCAAAAGAGAAATCACAAGGTTGCTGCCCATCAATACAAACGTAACCGCCAGCCCCATGCCAAGCCCGTTGGATGCGCTTGTGCTCGTTGCAATGGTAGGACAGGTGCCCAACACCAGGCGGAAAATCGGGTTTTCGCCGAATAAACCGTTTTTTAAAATGTCTTTCAGTTTTTTCATTGCTGCACCTCCCGGCTTTCAGCATTTGATTTACGCATGCTTTTTCGCCTCCCCGTACAGTTTCGGCCGCACAAAACGGTCAATCAACGGCGTTACCACGTTCATAAACAGAATCGCATACGTCACGCCTTCGGCATAGCCGCCAAACGAACGAATCAACGCCGTTAAAATCCCGGCGCCCAGGCCCATGAGAAATTGACCTTTGGCCGTCACCGGGCTTGTCACATAGTCCGTACACATGAAAAACGCACCAAACATCGCCCCGCCGGACAATACGGCAAACAAAGCGTCGCCGGTAAACAGGCCGCCCTGGCCGCCAAAGGCAAAGATCATCAGCGCCAGGCCGCCCAAATACCCCACCGGCGTTGCCAGCGTAATCACCCGTCTTGCCAACAAATACGCAGCGCCGATCAAAATGCAAATTTTGGATACTTCGCCGATGCAGCCCGGAATGTTGCCGAAAAACAGATCCACATACGAAGCCATCGCGCCTGTGGATTTATACGCCGCCAACGGCGTTGCCGCAGACACGGCATCCGCCGGTGCCCAATGCGTCATCAGCGCCGGCCAGCTGGCCAGCAAAAACGCACGGCCCACCAGCGCCGGGTTCAAAAAGTTTTGGCCCAAGCCGCCAAACGGCAGTTTGCCGATGGCAATGGCAAACACACTGCCCAAAAACGGCACCCACAACGGCACATAGGCCGGGCAGCACATTGCCACCAAAAGCCCCGTGATCACGGCGGAAAAATCCGTTACCGTAAGAGGACGGCCCGTCAGCTTGTTGCCCAAAAATTCTGTCAATACCGCGCCCAGCACGCCAAAGAGCATCACGAGCCCGGCCTGGTATCCAAAGTGATAAATCCCAAATGCCGCCGACGGCAACAAGGCAATCACCACATCACGCATAATGCTTTGCACCGTCTGTTCCTGACGGATATGGGGCGAACTAGAAATCGAAAAGAGCGTTTTTTCCATTTCTATTTCTCCTCCTCTTTCTTTGCTGCCGCAGCCCGTTCACGGCGAAGCCGGCCGATTTCGCCTTTTGCCAGCCGGATAGACTGCACTAAATATCTTTTGCTGGGGCAAATGTATGTGCAACTGCCGCATTCCATACAGCTCATGGCATGTGCCTCTTCTGCCCTTTCAAAATCCTTTTTCCTGGAAAGCTGATCCAGTTCAAACGGCATCAGGCCGACAGGACATACCGCCACGCATTTGCCGCAATGAATACATGCCGTTTCCGGCAATGGGTTTACCATCTCTTCATTGAGCACCAAAATGCCGCTTGTGCCTTTCACACAGCTCGCTTCCGTGCTCATCTGCGCCACACCCATCATCGGCCCGCCGGAAATCACCTTAACGGTTTTCCCCTTAAAGCCGCCACAGGCCTGAATGCAGTCTTCAAACGTAGTTCCGATGCGAACCAGCAAATTTTGCGGCGTTTGCACCCCGCCCGTTACCGTAACCACGCGCTGCACCATCGGCATGCCAAGGTATACAGCCTGATAAATGGCCGCAGCTGTTCCCACATTTAATACCACGCAGCCGCAATCCATCGGTAAACCGCCATCCGGCACTTCGCGCCCGGTGAGCGTCTGAATCAATTGCTTTTCAGAGCCTTGCGGATAGCGGGTGCGCATCACTTTTACCGTAATGCCCCTGTGCCCTTTGGCCGCGTTTTCCACGGTTTGCACCGCACTCATCTTGTTCTGTTCGATGCCGATGATGGTGGTATTCAGCCCCAGTGCGTTCATCGCCAGTTCTGCGCCTTTTACCACCTGATCCGGATGTTCAAGCATCATGCGCTCGTCCGCGGTTAAAAACGGTTCGCATTCCGCGCCGTTGATCAACAGCGTATCCACCTTTTTCCCCTGGGGAATGCTGAGTTTTACATGCGTCGGAAACGTAGCGCCGCCGGCGCCCACAATCCCGGCAGATTGAATGATCTCAATAATTTCCTGTGAAGACAGGTTGTCAATTTCCTGCTGGCTGCGCGGATGAATCTCTTCATATAATGTATAAGCGCCGTCATTTTCAATCACGACATGCGTTGCAGGCGCCCCCGTTACATGCAGCATTTCTTTAATTGCCGTCACTTTACCGGATACGCTGGCGTGCACCGTCGCGCCGACAAACCCTGCCGGCTGCCCGATCGGCTGCCCCACACATACCGTATCCCCCACTTTTACGCAAGGGTGTGCCGGCATACCGATGTTTTGTGTCATCGGTATTGCAACCACCTTTGGCGCATCCAAAACGCGGATCGGCTTATCACAGGCCAGCGGCTTGCCTTCATGCTGCTTGTGCAGCGGTTTTACACCGCCTTTTTTAAATGTAAGAATGCCCAATGTCACACCTTCCTTTACGACGATCCTTTTGCAAAATAAACTTTGATCATAAATTTAGTAGACATTATAGCACATCTTCGTTTAAAATTTAACAAATTTCGCGCCCCATTCATGAAAAAAACACGTTTTTTCAGAGTTTTCTTCTCGCCCTTCCCCTGCCTTATTGATTTTATTCACAAAATATGCCACAATATAAATTGGTTTTTTATGAATAGTAGAAACAAAGATCGGAGTGTGTCTACATGAATATACTGATTCTTGGCGTTTGCCTGCTTTTGGCTTGCTTCGGCGTGTTTGCCGCTTTGCTTGGCAGCAGCAAACCGAGGCTGTTCGGTGCGTTGTTCAGCATTTTGGTGGGCAGCGGTGTGGCGCTGTTTATCTGCAAAACCATCGGGCTCAGCTTTACGTCTATGCCGGTGTTCATCGCCATGGGCGTTGTTTCCCTGGTGCTGTTGGTCTTATCTGCCTGGAAAGAAAGCATCGCCTTGTTTGTCATCAGCCTGTGCGGCGGATTGTATATCGGCGGCGGGCTTGTCTATGGCGTATCGTTCCTTTTCTCTTTGGAATTGGATTGGTTCATCCTGTGCCTGGCAGCGGGCATCGTGGCGCTGATTTTCACTGCGCTTTGTCTTGTGCGCCCCGGCACCGGCATTCTGGTTGCCACCTCCGTCAGCGGCAGCGCGCTGGTCAGCATTTGCGCATCCGCCGTGTTGTATTCGCTTATGACCATCACGGCCAGCGCCGGTTTTATCGGCGATCTTTTGGCCTTATACAACGCCCTTTCCGCACAGAGCATTCTGTTAACCTGGCTGCTCGGTCTGCTGCTTTCCGGCGGTGCCATGCTGTTGCAAAGCCTGCTGCTGCGTTCTGTGGAGGATGTGGAAGAGGACGATTCCTGGGAAAACTGGTCTTTGAACGATTCCGGGGCCGATGATTACGAAGAAGAGCCCAAGCCCGTTGTAAAACGCGGACCGCGCCGCAAGAAAAAGAAAAGCATCGTAGAGCCTTATGATTGGGGCGAACAGGAAGAGGACGAGCTGTCGGATGATCCGTTTGGCGAAGAGGTTTACGCTCAGCCGCAAAAGCCCGCAGCACGGCAGCCGAAAGATGATTTCGACTATGAACAAAACGACGATTTTGAAGAAACGCTGCGTACAAGCGCGCCGCTCGCGCCCGAAACCCATTCCGAAACAACGATGGATTCCAATACAAAAGTGTTCCGCAAGGTGGTTTTGCCCAAGACATCCGTTGCGCCCGCGGCAGAACAAGCGCCCGCAGAGCCGGCCAGAAAAGCCGCGCCGCCCGTGGCGGAAGAGCCCGCCGTTTCCGAGCCTGCCGCCGAGAAACCGGCCAGCCGTTTAACAAGGCCCACCTTTCCGCCGCGCTCTCAGAGCAGAAAATAACAATACAACAAAAGGGACTTCCGATCGGAAGCCCCTTTTTTCTTGCCAAAAGCCAAATTTTCCCGCCGTTTTCGCTATGCCGTCATATGCGCTTGCAACTATCTTCCCAGGCGGCCTCCTCCGTTTTGCTCAGCGCCTACGCAATCCGCCTTGTTTCTTCTTTCTTTTCCACTTTTCAACCGTACATAGATCTCTATCATGGCTTTTCCGCCTAAAATGCTTTCCCATGCTCTTCGACACAACGGCGGTACCTTCCCTTTCGCAAACGATAAATCGCGTCTGCGTTTTCTTTTCCCCGCCGCTTTTCCCTATCTCGTTTAAGGGGATTTTTTATTTTCTCTTTCTCACCGTCATAAACCTTTTTTAAGTCGGTCGCCGGGAAAGTCGCCCGGCAAGTGGTTTTCTTTATAGAAAAAAGACCGGGAGAAAATCCCGGCCTGTATTTAGCCTTCAATATTTTTAATCCAGCAGCGTCTGCGTTTATGACGCACAGCATCGTAGCTTTTCCACAGCGCCTGGATTTTTTCGTTGGTCTCCAGTTCCGGCCCTGTTTCGGCATATTTGCCGTGGTTGGCAATGGCTTCCTTGGTCAAATCGTTTAAGATCAGCGCCACATGCCCCTGCTTTTGATATTGCGGTTTCACGCCGATCAGATACAGATCAATCACATCCGTCTGTTTATACGGCGCACGCAGAATGCGCAGCCACCCGAACGGGAACAACCGCCCCTTGCATTTTCTCATGCATTCGTTCATCGAGGGCAGCATAAATCCGATGCCCACCGGCTCATCGTTTTCATCCAGAATCATCCGCACATAATGCGGGTTGATCAGGATCATAAACTGCGAAAAATATTTTTGAATCAATTTATCCGTAATCGGCACGGTTCCGTACAATTCTTCAAACGCATCGTTGATCACGCGCATGGCGCCCTTTAGATAGGGGCGAATCTCCCGTTTGCTGTTAAACGAGGCCAGGCGCATCTTACTCCGCTTCATCACCAATTGGCTTAGGCGTTCGATGCGATGATCCACCTGTTCCGGAATTTTAATTTTATATTCCACCCAGTCCGTATCCTTTACAAAGCCCAGCTTTTCCAAATGCTCTTTATAATACGGATAGTTATAGATGGTGATAAAGTTGCTGTCCTGGTCAAAGCCTTCTACCAGCATGCCTTCGGGATCCAGGTCGCAAAAGCCGATCGGCCCGTGAATCTCTTTCAGCCCACGCTCTTTGCCCCATGCTATTACGGCGTTAAACAGCGCGCTGCTCACTTCATAGTCGTTGATAAAATCCACCCGGGTAAAGCGGATTCGGCTGGTGCGCCATTTCTCGTTGGCCGCATGGCTGATAATCGCCGCAATTCTCCCTGCAAGCACCCCGTCCTTATACGCCAAAAACCGTCTTGCCTCGCAAAATTCAAAAGCGGGATTCTTTTTCGGCTCGAAATTTGAAATTTCATCTGAAATCAAATCCGGCACATATTGCGGGCAATCCTTGTATAGCTGCAATGGAAATTTTGCAAAGGCTCTCTTTTCCTTTTTGGTCTTCACCTCTCTGATTTCTACCATGAAAAGATTCCTCTCGTTTCACCGCCGGTCTCCCGGCGCTGCTTTTTGTATAATAAAATAGAACTGTGTAATATAATACAGTTCTATGTTTATTGTTGCAAGTATTTTCCTCGTTAATTTTTTTAGAAAATATTCCCGAGAGAGAATTTAAAATGGTCGTCCAGATCTTTAAACAACGTCTTTAGCACGGCCAGCTGTGCCGCCGCATGGCTGTATTCTTCCTGGATCAGCAGCGCTTTGACTTCCGTTGTCGCGTTGCTCACTTCATCCAGCAAATTATGGTTGATGACAATCGTCCATTTCTCCTCCAGCACTTCAAAGCGATCGGAAAGCGTCTCCACCGTATGCAGCGCCTTTGCATATTCCTTTTGCTCCATTTCCTCCATGCCCTGCTGGCTGAGGTTCATCAGCGCGTGAAGCTGGCTTTGAAAACCGTTTTCCCAAACCACCGCCACAGATACCAAAACCGCCATCGCCAAAATACTATACAGCAATCGTTTCATGCGGACATTCCTCCCACTTTATAATGCACCAGGTTTCCGCCCTTTATCTGGACAGTCAATTCCCCTTTGCGGTTTCCCATGGCAAAAAAGACATTTTTTAAATCCACCTTATACAGCTTCAATGTCTTTTCCACGCCCTGCGCTGTCAATCCCAAGGTTTTCAGATTTTCCCTCTCCCATTTTCCCTCCACGATAATGCCCAGCGGCATGTCGTTTTCCTTAATCGTCATGCCTAATTCTTCCATCGTCGGCGGCTTGGTTTTGTTTTGCATCATCACACTGAGTTTTCCGTTAGTTTCCATCGTAGCGCAGTAAACATCCTCCAGGCTGAAGGCGTCTTTGGCGCGCAACGCTTCCATCAATTCCTCCACGCTGAGGCTCAGTTTTTTCAGTTCCTTTTCCTGTATGGCCCCGTTTCGGATCAAAGTGCTTGTTTTCCCGCAAAATACCTTGCGCAGTTTTCTGCTTTTTACGCACAAAAAAGAAATCAGGTTATGGCAAACAAACAACGCCACCATCGGCACAATCCCCTCCACCAGCGAAATGGCCGGGTCCTGCATCGGGGCTGCCACCACGTCTGCGGCCAACAGCGCAATGACAATTTCATAAGGCTGCATCTGCCCTATCTGCCGTTTTCCCATCAGGCGCATAAACACAACGATCACCAGATATAAAATCAAGGCGCGCATAAAAATTGTTAGCATGGTTTCCCTCCTTGCTAACAGTTTATACAAAATATTTAAAAGCATGCGCCATAACTGTTTGAATTGATGACATAGTCCTGTCACAACTCAACGCTATATTATAAGCGTAGCAAGCAACCAAGCAATTGCAAGCAAATCCTCCCCCTTACAAACCCTCCGTACCCTCGGAGGGTTTTCCCTTGTATTTGACTTTCCTTTTCACTTCCTCTATACTGTGTATGGTATCTATGTTGTTAAGTGATTCGCGTGCTATACAAAATCATTTACAAGGTAAGTGATTCATAGCACGCCTTTTCTTTCTCAACGGAGATTCACTTTATCTAGGAGGTATCTTTGATGAATAAAGGTACGGTAAAATGGTTCAATGCAGACAAAGGGTACGGATTTATTTCCAATGATGACGGCACGGCAGATGTGTTCGTTCATTTTTCCGCCATCGTGTGCGACGGCTTTAAAACGCTGAACGAAGGCCAGAAGGTTACGTTTGATGTGGAACCGGATCCGCGCAACAACAGCCGCATGCGCGCTGTAAACGTTGTTCCTGAAAAATAATCATCAAAAAGAAAACCGGCAAACGCCGGTTTTTCTTTTTTTAGACGGATTTTTATATCCCCGTTCTCCAAAGCTTTCCCAAGCAAGCCGGCCTGCCTTTCCCTTCCGCTAGGCCGCTTTTCTATGCTTTTCCCTTTCATTTTTCTATTGTGTTTTTCATTAAATCATAGGTAATGATGTCCGCCCATCGCCTGTGCAGCACTATTTGCGCCGTCAGGTTTGTATCGTCGTACACGATAGACCATTGCGTGTTGCTCGTCACGTCCTCCGGGTTTGGCAGCTGGGCTGCGGCCTGCAGCGCCTGCCATGCCGTCATTCGGTTGGTCTTTCCCTGCTTTTCTTCAAACAGCGTTTCAATCCTGTCATACCGCTCTTTGCCGTGACCGTAAATCCCGTTTCTTTGCCCCGGCAATACCTTATCTTTATAGATTTCAAAAAAATTGGTCACGGTTCGCACCGGCGTTGCCACAAGCTCTCTTGTCTCGCTTTGGCAATCATATTCCACAACGCGCCCGTCTCCCTTGGCATCGGTAATATAAAAATGATAATCCCGGCCGCCGGAGGCAAACATATCGCAGCCGCGCAACAGTTCCACGGCTTTTTCCGTGCTGTCCGCCCGATCCAACACAAGGCGAATGGCCAATGTGGTGGCAATCACGGGTTTGCCCGTCTTCTGAAACACAGGCTCGCTATCCAGCGTTAATACGGCAATGGAAACCCCTTTTTCGTTCATGCCGTCCAAGCAGATAAACGGTGCCGTCAGCGCTGTTAGCTTTTTCTTTATGCTCCGGTTCGGCTCGTTGGCGGCAATGTTGTCCAGCGCGGCAAACCCTACCGATTTATAGCCGTCTTTAGGCGCGCAATAAACCAACATGGCTGAGGTGTTGTTTCTAAAATCATAATTTCGCCCCATCAGCACATCGCCCTGTTCTTCGTATAGGCAAAAAGCGCTGCACCCGAAATGCGGCGCTTGAATGTGTATCGGTAAAAAGGGCAGTGCCTGTTTCACCATCGCTTCCACCATAGTTTGATCATCGCAAATTCCATACGCCATCATCTCATCCAGGCTATAATCGTATTTCACATCCATACGATACAGGTTATAGCCGTCTTTGTAATCCGTAACCTGTGTGATGCTCCCGATGGTCTGTATCCTTGTAAAATACAGGCCTGCAAACGCCGCCATTAAGAGAATACACACAGCCGCCACAGCCCATAAACCGCGCTTTATCCCCTTTTTCATCTTTCCCCTCCCGCATTTGCCAATTAACGATCCGTTGCCAGTATATGCGGGTATCCCCTCATTTTAGGAAAAATTCAGGTGAAAAACGTTCCTTGCTTAAAATAAAAATTTTATCATCGGCATTTTTTAATATTCTCGCAAAGCTTGCTATCGAAAAGGAACAGCGCATGCGCATACTTTATTTAAAATAAAAAATCAGAGCAAACGATAAAAGCTTGCTCTGATTGGTGCCGGAAGCGGGACTTGAACCCGCACGCTGTCTCCAACCCGGGATTTTAAGTCCCGTGCGTCTGCCGATTCCGCCATTCCGGCCTGCTTGATATTATAATCCATATCGCGCACGTTTGGCAACCTATTTTCTTCATACCGCCGCAAAACTTCAAAATATTGCAAAATGGTCGTTTCTTTTGTAAAATCTAACAGCAAGGTATTTTATCTCTTACTGTTATCATTTGTTTTTAAATCTTTGAGGAGGATTTTCATGGCAACACAAAGAAATCAGGGCACTGTAGCGTCAGGCTCCTCTACCGTACAACAGGTGGTAGATTTTATCGAACGCAAGATCCGCTCGCAAGAGTTTCGCAGCGGCGATCGAGTTCCCACAGAATCTGAATTATGCGCTTTGCTCGGCGTCAGCCGCACCTCTGTCCGCGAGGCCATCAAGATTTTGGAATCTATGACCTTAGTCCAGGTGCGGCGTGGAGACGGCACCTATATCTCCAATCCCAAGGACATCACCTTTTACACCGCATGGAAGTTTAAGATGATCCTGGAAGGCACCACTTGGCGCGAAGTGCTTGAATTTCGCGAACAGATGGAATTCAACCTGCTTCGCTGTGCCATTACGCACGCCACAAAAGAGGATATGCAGCAGCTTCGTCAAAACTATCTGGAAACGCATCATGTATGTCAATATGATCCGGATAACGAAGAAGCCTTGGCAAGGTTGGATTCGGCCTTCCATTCCCTGCTTGCCAAAGCCACCAAAAACCATATGCTCGAGGAAATGTATCGTTTTACCTTTGATATCGTCACCCCTTTGATTTTGGCAGATTCCGAAAACAAAGAGGCTGCCGATTCCACGTTGATCGTTCACGGCCTGATCCTGGAAGCTTTGGAAAAGCGAGACCTGTTTTTGGCCGCCAACGCCGCCCACCAGGGTGTTGACTACTGGACAAAACTGGCACAAAAGCAAACCAGCGACCTGTTTCTCTTTGAACCGTAAACAAAAAACGGCTCCTTTCGGAGCCGTTTTTTTCATCGTTATTTCTTTACGAAATAGAGCGTTGTGCCGCTTACTTCAGCAGACAATTTGCCGTCGTCTCCCAACGTAAAGACCTGATCGGCGCCGCTAATGGTGACGGTAATATCATTTCCGGAAACCTTGTATTCAAATTCCTCTTCCGTTCCCATGCCTTCTGCCTTGCCTTTGCCGTCTGCATTGATTACAATGGTCATATCCAAAGAGGGCATATAGGATTGAATCTGCTCTTTGGTCAGCTTAAGCCCGGAAGCTTCCGCGCTGTCCAGCGTCCACGTGCCGACAAATTTATTGTCGGAGCCGCCGCAGCCTACCAAAACCATCGCAACTGCCAGCAAAGCGCACAGCATCAAAATGACTTTCTTTTTGTTCTTCAAAACAAATCCTCCTGTCTGGCTCACCAGATTTTGTCAAATCATATCATATTTTCGGGATTAATACAAATTCAATTCATATTGTTCACCTTTTCTCCACAATCCAAGTTTACATTTGTTCTCCATAAATTCTCTTATAAATTACAAAAAAACATGATATTCGCCAAAGAACATGCTATACTCTTTTTATAGAAGTTACATTTTTGTTTGTGTTCCCTAGCCAGCTGTTGATTCGGTTTTCTATTCTTTCAGGTGTTTCATATACTGTATCAAACAGTGTTTTATGTTGTAAAAAAGAGCGTTGTCTCTTTATATATTCATATCAACGGAGGTTATTCACTATGGCACAATATATTCTCGCGCATGATTTTGGCACCAGCGCGAATAAAGCATCGCTGTTTACCGTGGAGGGAAGGTTTGTTAAAACGGCCACGGCAGACTACATCACCTATCACGATCAGCCGAGCTGGGCCGAGCAGGATGCCGAAGATTGGTGGAATGCCTTTTGCAAAAGCACCAAAGAGCTGATGCAGGGCATCGACCCGAAAGACGTGTTATGCGTCAGTTTTGACGGCACCTATCCCAACTGCCTGTGTGTGGATCAGCAAGGCAAACCGCTGCACCGCGCCATGATCTGGCAGGATGCCCGTGCCTATAAACAGGCGGCGGACATTACCAAAAAAATTCCCGCTAAATACACAGCGGACAAAGCCAACCACCTGATGCAAACGGACCGCACCCTGCCGAAACTGCTCTGGATCAAAGAAAACCAACCGGAGATCTTTGAAAAAACCGCCATGGTGCTGCCCTGCGTTTCCAACTATATCATCATGAAGCTTACCGGCAATGCCTGCTGCAGCTATTCCGTCGGCAAAGGCACGGGCATGACGAATATGGAAAACACAGATTATGCCGATGAAATTTTGCAGGCGGCCGGCATTTCGCGCGAGATTTTGCCAACGCTTTGCGAACGGACGGATATTGTCGGCGAAATCAGCGAAGAATTTGCTGAGGAATGCGGTCTCGCTGCGGGCACAAAGCTGGTCGCCGGCGCAGACGATTCCAGCTGCACTTCCATCGGCGCCGGTATTTCCAAAGAGGGCGATTGCTATATGAACGGCGGCACGTCGGCCGGCATTGTCTTTAAGCGCAAGCCCGGAGATGCTTCGGTCGGCGGCCAAACGGCCTCTTCCGGCTCCTCCTTCCGTTGGCTGAAAAACACCATCTGCCAATACGAGCAGTTTTTGGCAAACAGCGAAGGGCGCAGCGCGTATGATCTGATCGATGAAGAATTGGCCGAAGCGCCCATCGGTTCTCACGGCGTGATGTTCCATCCTTATCTGGCAGGCGAACGCAAACCGCGCAACAACCCGCGCGCCAGGGGCTCTTTTGTCGGCATCACCTTAACCACCACACGGGCGGATATTTTGCGCAGCGTGATTGAGGGCATCGGGCTGAATATCAATTTAATCTTGCAGGATGCGCGCGATAAAGGGTATGTGGTAAACAGCATGCCCATTGTCGGCGGCCTGGGCAAGAGCGAATTTATCCGCCAGATCTTTGCGGATATTATGAATGTGGATTTAATCGCCTATGAATATATGGACGAAGCGGCCACCGTGGGCACCGCTGTTTTGGGCGGCATTGCCTTGGGGTTGTATGAAGACGAATCCGCCGTGCAAAAATTCATGAAGGTTTCCAGCATCACAAAGCCCATCCCGGAAAACCACGAGCAATACAAAAAGATTATGCCTTTGTTTGAGGATGTCTACAACGCCATGGTGCCCTTGTACGAAAAAATGTAAGGACTTTATAGCGCCAAACAATATAACACTTTACACCCTCGGCTCTCATGCCGGGGGTGTTTTTTCACCTCTCTTTCCACCAAAAACCGGCGGAACTCTTCCCGTATTCAGCCGCAGCGCCCGCTTCGCCTGCCGAATTCGTTTTCTTGATTGTTTTTTGTATGCCCTAATTCCGCTCTTATCATTTTTCATTCTTTCCCCGTTGTTTTCTTGCTCCCCTTTTTGGCTGCTTCTTTCCGGGAAAAAGAAAAAACGGGGCGGCCCCGTTTTCTCAATCTTCTTTCCAATTTTGCCGCAAAACCTCCGGCGGAATCGATGTCTTTTGCAAAATCTCCTCAAGGGAAAGCCCCTGTTTGGCCAGCCGTATGCAAACCTTATCTATCGGTTCGCTCACTTCAATCAAATGCCCGTCCGGGTCATAAAACCGTACACAGCGCTGCCCCCACGGCATTTCTCTGTTTTCATGCAGATACACAAGGTCTGCCTGGTTTAACCGCGCCAGAAAATCATCGTAGTTTTCCTCTTCAAAATACAGTTCCGTTTCGTTTCTGCGGGCAGGTTCTGTCCGGCAGCCGGTAAACATTTGCCAGCTTTCCGCCGTCTGCAAGGCAAGCGCCCCCTCCAGAATAACATTCGCGCCCAAATCCGCAGTCACGGAAAGGCCAAGCACCGTTTTGTAAAATGCCTTGCTGCGCGCCATATCCTTTACCACCAACATAGAGGACATATATTTCATTTTCCATGCTCCTTTTCTTTTGATAAAAAGAGCATACCGCATTGTCTTGCCGTCCGATTGTAAAAAACGGACATCTTGCTGCTTTTAGGGGTGGCGCCGGTATCCCGTTTTAAAATCAACGCTGTTTTCCAGCGGACGGTTTTCCTTATAGGCGGCCAAATTGCGCGCACAGATTTCAAGAATACGATCCAGCGTGGCCTGCAAATGATAACCGCCCGCAATGTGCGGGGTGATCATCGCGCCCGGTATCTGCCAAAACGGGTGCTCGGCCGGCAGCGGCTCGGGATCCGTCACATCCAGGCAGGCCGCGGAAAGGCGGCCTGTTTTCAGCGCCTCGCACAGCGCTTTTGTATCCACAATGTTGCCCCGGCCCACATTGATCAAAACAGCGCCGCGTTTCATTTTCTCCATTCTCTTTGCATCAAACAATCCCGCCGTCTGTGCCGTACCGGGCAGGCAGATCGCCACAATATCCGCCTCCGGCAGCAGATCGTTCAGCGCATCCATTTGATACATCCCTTCCAGATATTCCGGTGCTGCGGCCGGGCTGCGTCGTATTCCTTTCACACAGCTTCCCATGGCATGCATGCGTTTGGCAAATTCCCCGCCGATATCGCCCATGCCCACCACCAGCGTATGGCTGCCGTAAATCGAGCAAACGCGCCCTTCATCCTGCCAGGTTCCGTTTTTTTGATTTTCCAAATACAACGGCAGCTTTTTCATCTGACACAACAACATGGCCAGCATATGCTCGGAAATCGCCAGGCCGTAGGCACCGGAAGCGTTTGTCAACATCACTCCTGCCGGCAATACGCCCGGTTTTGTATAGTTCTCCGCGCCTGCGGAATTAAGCTGCAGCCACTTTAACTTTTTCGCTCCCGGCAGCAGCGCAGCCGGCAGGTTGCCCAAGATAATCTCCGCTTCGGCCACCTGCGCCTGCGTCACATTCTTTTTATCCGTATAGGTAAACTGCGCTTCGGGCATCAATGTTTCAAATTTTTCCCGATGCGCTTTGTCTACCGGCAATGTCACTATAATGTTCATCCCGTTCATCGCTCCTCTTCGTTTTGCTGTATATGGGTTTTGTAAAACGCCAGATCATGCCCGATATGCCGGCGCACACACGCCTCCACGGCATCCGCGTCTTTTGCTTGAATGGCACGGAGAATTTCGCTATGCTCCGATAAATATTCATCCTGCTTATGGTAGGTGGTAAATTCCTTCCGCCGTGCCAAAAATGCCAGATCCATCTGCCGGTCGATCATGGTGCAAAGCAGCCGGTTTTGGCAATACGATACCAGCGTCTTGTGAAATTTTGTATTTAACGCCACCACCTGCTGCATGTCGTTTTGCGCATGCGCCTGTTTGCATTGCTGCACACAGCGCTCCAATTCTGCCAGCTCTTTTTCCGTCATATTCTCTGCACAGTCCCGGGCCGCAAAGGCCTCCAAAACCTGCTGCGCCTGGTAAATTTCGCAGATGGCCCTGTCCTCCAAAGGGTTTACCATTGTCCCATTTGTGGTTGACACCAGCAGCCCGTCCCGTTCCAGCATCCTGACCGCCTCGCGCACCGGGCTGCGGCTGACGCCGAATTCCTTGGCCAGGCTGTATTCGTTGATCCGCTGCCCCAGCGCCAGCCGGCCGGAGAGGATATCCTCCCGTATCAACGCATATACCTGCAAATGATACGCTGTTTTTTTCACCGTTCTTTCCATGCCCGCTCCTTATAAAACAGGGCCCGTGCGGCGCATCAGTTCGCCGCGGTGCGCGGTGTTTGTAAACGCGCCGTTTTCAATGATAACGTTACCTCTTGTATGGTATACAATACCTTGCCCGTCATCTCCATGCCTTCGTAGACGGAAAAGTCCGTTTGCATATGCGTGTCTTTGGCCGTCATCCGCACCTTGGCTTTGGGGTCGACAATGGCAATGTCCGCATCGCTGCCCACCTGCAATACGCCTTTATGCGGATACATCCCCATCATCTTTGCCTGGTTGGCAGAGGTTATCTCCACAAATTTGTTTTCCGAAATGCGCCCCGTTGCCACGCCCGTGCTAAACAACACCATTCCACGAGTTTCCAGACACGGAATGCCGTTGGGAATTTTTGGAAAAAAGTCTTTGTTTCTGAATTTCTGTTCGCTGGAAAAATCCGTATGGTCGCTGTTTACCACATCAATCAAGCCTTCTTCCAGCAACGCCCACAGCCCTTGCCTGTTTTCCTCATCGCGCATCGGCGGGCTGCAAACATACAACGCCGCGTCTGCCCCGTCATACACGCTTTTTTCCAGCGCCAGATAATGCGGGCAGGTTTCTATAAACAATTTGGTTTCCTTTTTGGCCTGCCGGATCATCTGGCCCGCAGCGGCCGAGGTTAAATGCGCAATCAAAGCCGGCGCGCCCGTTTCGCGCAGCATGCTCCACACGCTATACATTGCTTCCACTTCGGAAATCACCGGATGCGCCTTTTGGTGGTCAACAGCCGCCGTATGCCCGTTTGCCACGAGATCATCTATATAGCACTCCACCAAATCCGAACTTTCGGCATGAATCATCGCCAGCCCGTTTTCCTCTTCAATCATGCGCAGCGTAGCCAAAACGCCCTTTTTCTCCAGCATGCGGCCGCTTTTGCGGTTCACGGTAAACATTTTTACCGAAGGAAAGCCCTGCTGCATCAGCTCCCGAATCTCCTGATAGCAGCGCTCTTCGGCGCGGGTAAGGTTTGAATGAAACGAATAATCAATCACGCTTTGGCTGCGTATCTCGTTCAGTTTTTGCTCCATGGCCTGCTGCGGCGTCTGCTCACCATACGGAAAGGCAAAATCTATCAGCGCCGTGGTGCCCCCATAAGCCGCTGCGATGCTGCCGTTGTAATAATCATCCAACGAAGGGCTGGAGCCCTGCGTCTTATGCAGGTGAGCATGGGCATCTATCATGCCGGGCAGCACCCATAGCCCCTTGGCGTCTATCGTCTTTTCCGCCTCTGCCATCTGCGCGGCCTCGCCGATGGCCACGATCTTTCCGTCTTTTATGGCAATGTCCACATCCTGCGAATTTTCGGCATTGACAACATGTCCGTTTTGAATCAATAAATCCAGTATGGTTTCCCTCCGCCAATATTGTATACTGTCGACAATATTATCCGATATTTTTGTTCTCCTGTAAAGCAAAACCGGCAAAATCCATAGCAAATGCTTTTGAAAAAATATGATAAGATGAGAAAAAGAGAAAGAACAGGAGCCGTCTTTGTATGTTTATTGCGGATTTACATATTCATTCCCATTTTTCCCGGGCCACCAGCCGCCTTTTGGTGCCGGAAATGCTCTCCCTTTGGGGGCAGCGAAAAGGCCTGAATGTCATCGGCACCGGAGATTTTACCCACCCCGGCTGGCGCGCAGAGCTTTTAGAAAAGCTGGTTCCGGCCGAGGACGGCTTATTTACCCTGCGCCCGGAATACCGGCCGGATTCTTCTTTTTCCGTGCCCAATGCCGCAGAGCCGCGGTTTCTCCTTTCCTGTGAAATCAGCTCCATCTATAAGAAAAACGGCCGCGTTCGCAAAGTGCATAACGTATTGCTGATGCCGGGCTTTGCCGAAGCGGAGACTTTTTCAAAGCGGCTGGAGCAAATCGGCAACCTTCATTCGGACGGCCGTCCCATCTTAGGCCTGGATAGCCGGGATCTTTTGGAAATCGCGTTGGAATGCGGCCCGGATGTCATTTTCATTCCCGCACACATCTGGACGCCGCATTTCTCCCTTTTCGGCGCCTATTCCGGTTTTGATACGCTGGAGGAATGCTTTGAAGATCTTTCCGGCGAAATCCACGCGCTGGAAACCGGCCTCTCCTCCGACCCTGCCATGAACTGGCGCCTTTCCGCCCTGGACGGCTATACACTGGTTTCCAATTCCGATGCCCATTCGCCGGCCAATCTGGCGCGGGAGGCCAATATTTTCCATACCGATCTTTCCTATCAAAACATTCGCCATGCCCTTTTTCATCCTGGGGAAGATGCCTTTGCCGGCACATTGGAGTTTTTCCCCGAAGAGGGCAAATACCATATGGATGGCCATCGGGCCTGCAAGGTCTGTCTTTCCCCGCTGCAAACAGAAGCACACCACGGCCTATGCCCCGTTTGTGGGCAAAAAATCACCTTAGGCGTGCTGCATCGCGTGGAAGCGCTGGCCGATCGGCCGGAAGGGGCGCGTCCGCCTTTGGCAAAGCCGTATGAAAGCCTCATTCCGCTGCCGGAGGTCATCGCCTCCACCCTGGGCGTAGGCCCCGGCAGCAAAAAGGTGCAAAACGCCTATGAACAGGCGCTTTCCCGCCTTGGGCCGGAACTGTATATCCTCCGCCAGGCGCCGCTGGAAGACATTTCCCATGCCTGTAATCCATTGGTGGCAGAAAGCATACGCCGCCTGCGCTGCGGCGAAATTGAAATGCAGCCGGGCTACGATGGCGAATACGGCAAAGTGAAAATTCTAAGCGAGGAAGAAGCGGTGCGCTATCGCGGGCAGCTTAGCTTTTTACCCAAAATGCCGGAAAAGTCAAAAGCAAAGCCGCCAAAACTGGAACCGCAAAACACGGCCAAAGATTTTGAAAAGCCCGCTACCCGGCCGAAAAAAGCAGACAACGAGCCTGAAAAACAGGCTGAAAGACCGGACCTGCATTATGGGCTAAACGATGCGCAATGGCAGGCGGCCGGCTCCGTTGCCCGCAGCATTGCCGTTTCCGCAGGGCCCGGCACCGGCAAAACCCGCACGTTGATCTGCCGGATCCGCTATTTGATCGAACAATGCGGCGTTCATCCGTCGCAGATTACCGCCGTCACGTTTACCAACAAAGCGGCCCGCGAAATGAAACAGCGCCTGGAAGAATCGCTGCCGAATCCCCGTGATGCGCGCAGCGTAAACATCGGCACTTTTCATGCGCTTTGCAGCCGGCTTTTGAAAAAATGGAAACAGCCGGTGCAGCTGATGGACCCGGCCAACGCCAAACAGTTTATGGCCCAATGCATGAAGACGCTGGGCATCACCGGTTCTCCGCGGCGCATGTTGGAATGCTTATCCCGCCAGAAAAACGGCAGCTTGGCGGAAGATGTCGGCTGCCCCAAAGCGTTGGCAGCGCTGTATCAACAAAAGCTGGCATCGTTTTCCCTGGTGGATTTTGACGATCTGCTCTGCCATACGCTCAGCGCTTTTTCCGGCCCGCACAAACGGGACAAAAACGTGTTGCGCATGTTTCATCATCTGTTGGTCGATGAATTTCAGGATATCAACGATTTGCAATATCAATTGATCCGTGCCTGGGGCGCCAAAAGTGCTTCTGTATTTGTCATCGGCGATCCCGATCAGGCCATCTACGGGTTTCGCGGCGCCAATGCCCGTTGTTTTGAGCGTCTTTTGCAGGATGAGCCGCAAACCGTCTGCATTCACCTAACGGAAAACTATCGCTGCACGCCCGCTGTTTTGTACGGCGCTTTGCCTGTGGTGCATCATCCGTCCTCCTACCTGAACGCCCACAAACAAGGCGGCGATAAAATCCTGGTTTGCCAGGCCAAAGATGCGTTTTCCCAGGCCGTGTATATTGCAAAGCAAATCAATGCCCGGGTAGGCGGCATCGGCATGCTGGAGGCGCACCGCCAAACCGCTGCATCCTCCGGCTATGGCTTTGGCGATTTTGCCGTTTTATACCGTACCCATCATCAGGCGCAAATTTTGGAACATTGCCTGCAAACAGAGGGCATTCCCTACACCGTCACCGGCCGCGAATCCTTTTTAGACGATGCTTCCGTGCGCGCGGCCCATGCATTTTGCCGCTTGCTGGTATCGCCGTGGGATCGTCTGTCTTTGCAGCTTTGCCTGGCCGCCCTCAATACGGAAACCGAAACGATTGAAAAAATACAAAACTCGGCCCCCGGCAGCCTGGATTCCCTTTGTTCGCTTTTACAGGCATGCCGTCTGGATCGTTTTTCCCAAGTTTTGGCGGAGCTTTCTCTCAAGGCAGGGCGGCTTAAACCCTCCAAAGCGATTGACCAATGGCTGGAGCTGGCTTTGCAGCCGACCGAATCCCTTTCGCTGTTTCGCGCTACCGCCGCTATGTACGCATCCCTTCCCGAGTTTATTCAGGCGCTTTCGTTGGGGCTGGAAAGCGAAATTACCCGCGCCGGCGGAAAGCACTATACTTCAGACGCCGTATCGTTGATGACTTTGCATGCCGCCAAAGGGCTGGAATTTCCCGTGGTCTTTCTCTGCGGCGCACAGGAAGGCACGCTGCCGCTGGTTCCGCCTACCGGCGCGTGCGATTTGGAAGAGGAGCGCCGCCTGTTTTATGTGGGCATGACGCGCGCCCAGCAATCTTTAACCCTGCTGTATTGTGAAAAGCCTTCGCCCTTTTTATCTGACCTGCCCCCTGCCTATCTCTCCCGGGAAACCGTACAGCCTGCGCATCGGTTTTCCGGCAAACAGCTTTCCCTGTTTTAATGGGCCTTTTCCCTTTTGAATACCGGCAACGATTTTAAAAAACATCATGACACAAAAAAATCGAACGAAGCAATGCCCCGTTCGGTTTTTCTCTTGTATTAAATCCCGGTTTCCTCTCTGTTTTCCTGCTCTGTATCCGGTTCCATTTCTGTTTTCTCCAACGCTTTTCCCTCGTTTTTTTCGGTACATACTGCCATCTCCGCGCTTTTTGGCCCGTATTCCGTAAACAACAGCATTGCCAGCGCCGGCAGCGCCATAATCAGCGGAAATGCATAGCGGCTCAGCGTTACGGGCCCCAACAGCAGCGTGCCCCATAGTCCCAGCCACAGCACCATCGGCGCCATAAGCCTGTATCTCTTTTTGTAAAACAGATAGGCAGCGGCAAATACCATCAGCCAAAACGGAAACGCCAAATCGGCACAGAGGGAAACAATCGGAATGTGGTTGATCCACCCTTTTTCAATCGTGGCCCGCAAGTATAATTCATACAGCGGAAACAAATGCGCCTGGTGTATATCGTATACGTTCATAGATTCGTCAAAAGCGTTGTAAAAGGCCGAAGGCTGAAAAGAATACAGCGCCTCATAGCCCGGATAAAAATATCCGTAACACCCATACAAGAAAGAATCCAGATAAATGCCCGCATTTTTCTTTCCGATGGAAAGATAGGTTTGTATATACTTTTGCGGATCCTTTTCAAATACGGCTTTATCAAACCCGGCCTTTACGGCGTCTGCGCTAAATGGTTCATAGTTTTCAATCGCCTTGGGATCAATCAGTTCATAGACCGTCTGCTTTTCCTCTTCTGTTACCCGCTCCGGATACAGCAGCACAACGCGGGCCACCTGCTGCATCGGCACACATAATGCCTCCTGTATTTTGGCGGGATACACGCCCATTGCCGTGCTAATAGGGCCAATCCATACGCCGTACAAAGCTACTACCGCCAGGCATAGGCCAGTCAACCGCACACGATGCACCCGGCAGGCCCATACGCAAAACGGAATAAACACCACCAGGATATAAATGCCCTGGTTGCGCAGCAAACACATCAACAGCGCCGTGACCGCATAGCGAATTTGCAAAAGCGGGCGCTTGAAAAACGCATCCGGCTGCAAAATCAAATCCAACGAAAAGAGCCCCAGCAGCAAAAGTGCCGAGCCAAACAGTACTTCCTTGATGGTGGCAAACACAAAAATCTGGAAAAAGGGATTCAGCGCAAAAAACACCAGTGACCCAAACACCAACAATTTCGGCGCTTTGTATCGCCTCATAAAACAGAGCGTATAGGCAAACGTGGCCGCCAGGCATGCGCCTTGAAACAGCGAATACAGCGCCAGCCCGCCCTGATAACTGCCGAAAACAGCATGCCCAATGTCTATCCAAATTCCCAATAGTGCGGTGCTCAACAGCGGATGATGTGCATCTAACACGCCGTCATGATAATATAGCGCCTGCAACGGTCCATCAAAGGAAAACAGGCCCGGATAGGCCGCCAAATACGCCGGCAAATAACACAGCAAAATGATTCCGAAAGCATACAGGAAAAACTTTTTCGTTGGCACCTTCCAAAACCGGTCCAACTTTGCAAAGCGAATTTCCGTCTGTTTTTTGCGTTCCAGCGCTTGAAACAGCCAAAGCAGCACGGCGGTAAAAACCACCGTCATGCCCACGATATTGCAATAGAGCCAGGGAGAGCTGTAATCCACTTCGATTGAGGCCTGTATCGCACTTCCCAGGCAATAACAGAGCGAAAACAAAAAACCCGTGATCATGCAAATCCGGAGCAAACGACGGTCTGCGCATGCCTCCCAGATTGTCATCCATAGTTTTGTCAGCGCCAAAAAGCCCAAAATCATAAAAATATGACTGGCCGGCAGGGCCGCCGCCCCGTTTTGCAGCGTTTTCCCCACAGAGAGAAAAGCCGTCGCCATGCCGCTCAACGCCAGGGCGCCAAAAACGCGTTTCTGTTTCATCTTGCTCCTCGTTTTCATCATCCTAAACTTTTTCTATGATACCAGTTTTGCTTCCGCCTATCAAGCAAGACACACCGGTTTCCAAAATCCCGCAAATCTTTTTATTCCCTCTATGCAAAAGAGGATTCTTTTCGAATCCCCCTTTGACATCAGTTGATTTTTTCTTCCTTGCCCCCCAGTATATCGTTTGTATACAAGTTTCCCTCTTCATCCAGATAATACATCACATCCCCATATACCGCCAACTTCCTGACTGCTTTATCTACAATCAAAGTTTTATTTTTCTCAGACTCTTTCATCTTATATACCTTTCTATCCTGTGGCCCTATATATACAATCCAATCGTTCATACACCACGTTCCTTGATATTCTAATATTGCCAGTGTCTCCTTTTTCTCATATACGATTTCTTTTTTGCTCCCATCTTTTTTGATTCTATATATCGTGTCATCATATGATGGTTTTTCATCCTCGGAATGAATATACCCTGGATTGTATTTTGTCTTATGAAAATATAACCATTCGTCTGATACGCCGATCATTTCACCAGATACCTCGCATATTTCTCTTTCCCCGGTTTTTAGATTCGCTCTCCACCACGTTTGTTCTTGTCCTCCCGTTTCCACTGTCTCATCTACAAAATATATGCATTCTCCATACTTTGACAAAAACTTTACATTTGAACTACCGGAGATAATATACAGATCTTCTTTCTCTCCGCTTTTTAGATTCAATTGACATACGACATTTCTTTGATCGTCCGTATAGATTATCAAATCATCTGTCACCAAAAACTCTTCATAGTTTTTACTGTCTATTATTCGTTCTTCGCCCGTCATTAGATTTCGGGACACAAGGTTTCCTTTTTCATCAAGTTTGTACAGATAATCTCTCTTTATGTTAAACCATATAAACACATCACCATCTATTATTTTCTCTTTTTTTGTAGCCGGATCAACTTGTTTTATATCTCCATCCCAATCCATGTAATACACCTGGCTTCCCACTACATATAGCCACGTGTTTTGTTCAATATCTCCCGTATATTCGCACTTTATTTCCGTGCACGCTGTCAGCAAAACACTCGCTAACAACATCCATATAGCCATTGCTATCCTTTTTTTCATTGCTCTCACCTCTAATGTTTCCATGTGCACTGCCTATCTTTATATTTACCACTGTTCCCTCATCATTTTTCATTATGAAACACTTTCTTTTCGTATAAATTTCCAATTTCCTCTTCCCACTTTTCTTTATCTTTTTCATTGATTCTTATTTTGCTAGGCCGTTAAATGACACAGAGCGCAAAAAAGACAATCTTCACATAGTAAGAAGCCGACCTCTTTTCTGTTCTGGCCCGTTCCACCTCTTCTTTCCATTTTTTTGCTTCTTCCTCTCCGATTAAGCTTGCCAAATCCATTTCCCCGGCCCACTTTTCTTCTCCTATATATCCAATCAATTCCTCCTTAATTCCCTCTATCTGCTTTTTCCTGGTTACCTTAACGGCCTCCACAATATCATTGTAATCCTTTATCTTTTTTGTCGATACATACGCCATCGTATCCTCTTTGCTTTGTATGGCCCCTTTTATTGCACTATCCAAATCGTTTATCGTTGTTAAACTTACTCCTTGTGCAAAACCGGCTTATTTCACATCTTCCCATGGAAAATACACATATGTTCTTCCCCATATGCTTTTCCAATAGATGCCGTCCTCCTTCAACTGTACATACGAATACTCGCGGGGTTTTAAGTATATTGCTATTACAAAAATACCAGAAAAGACCACTCCTGCACCTGTAAGAACGGCTATCCCTGTGCCGGGCGTTTCGTCCAAAAATATCTGTATAATACCTCTTCCCATCAACGCTCCAACCATTACGATATAAATAATTGTCAGCACATGATCAAATCTCGACATCCATCTTTTTTTCGGATATTTCTTTTCCATTTTCTTGCTCCTTTTTATAAGGGGAGAATGCATTGCTGCGTCTCTTTTCGTTTTACCCCTTATGCAGCAGCGTTTCATCCTTATATTTTTCCACCAGCGCCATAAGCTTTTTATCCTCCATGCCTTTTCGTATCACTATCACATCCGGCATTTTCTTTTTGAAGATCAGACAATGGTTTACTTCCTGCTTTGTTATCCGTTGATCCGTAAAAAACACGCTTTGCATTTCCTCTTCTATCGTTCCCGCGTTTTTTATTTCTTCCCACCGCATCTCTTTTAGTATTTTTCTAAAAGCGCTTATCTTTTGTATTCCCATATCTGAAACAACCACATACGAATATTCCGTATCTTTGAAAATCAAATAAAGAGATAAAAAACAAATAAGATATATCTTCAAAAAGAACCTGCCTGCATACACTTGCCCGATCAAAAACATGATCGCAATCAAAACTCCCAACATAAACGGAGCGCTGTCTCTGCTCATACAATAATAAGCAATCGTTATGTCATTATCATATGTTTTGTATATATTTTGTTTTCCCTTCCATTTTTCATAGGCGGAAACAAAGCTCTTTTCTTCCCCCGTTTCAAAAAGATGGCTTTTCATTTCCTCATATACAGAATCCAGCGAGGGAATACATATAACTTCTTTTGGCAACTTTAAAATCTCATCGGGTGTTACATCTTCAGTGCTTACATACATATATAAATCTGTTTCAACCATATTGAACGCATAGAAAGACATTTTCGATATTTTGCCATATTGTTTAATCTCCTTCCAGCGAATTTGGGTTTGCTCTTTTTTCAAAAAATGTCTATAGGATAAACCGTCCTCATCCATTTCGTATTCAAGCAAATGATTCATAAAAAATTTCAAACAATACAACCCACAGGTTATCAGCCAAGCGGCGATTACAAACCAGTATAGATTTATTTTAATCTGAAACTGGCCGATTCCGGATACGCCGCCATCGCTTACTTGATATATCAAGCTAACCGCTGCCCAAACAACGACATACGCGATTATAATTTCCAGCTGCCGAAAAATAAACGTCTTTCGGTTTTCATTCAAAACATACTTTTTCATCTTTTCGCTCCTTATCAATCCCGGGGCGCTCGGATGGTTTCTTCTTACCTTTGTTATACACGAAAAGCCCCGCATTTGCGAGGCTTTTCTTCATAAAAATGTATTTGATTGTCTTTTACATATTCTTTGTTCTGGCTTCGATTTTTGCCTTGAGTTTTTCAGAGGAAAATGCCAGAGAAATGCCGGCCGCCACAATCATCAACACAATGGCCACGATGCCTTCTGGGGAAAAGCTAAACCCGGCGTTGGCAATCAACGGATAGATAGAGCCCAAAATCAAGCCCAGGATGGCAAAGAACGTAGCCTGCGGGAATTTTTTCAGGCAAAGGTCAATCACTTTGGCACCGCCTACGATGCCGATCAAAACCCCGATGCCAACCGGCACCAGCATCAAAATATTCATAGAGGAAATGGCCGTTAAAACCGTATTGTATGTGCCCAAAATAACCATGACCATCGAGCCGCTGACGCCCGGCAAAATCATGGCCGCCGCCGCAATGGCAGAACAAACCAGCAATTTGATAAAGATGCCGGTGGAAAGCTGCGAAACCACTTCGCCGCTCATCGCCCCGTCCGAAAAAGAGGACAGCACCAGCATGCCGATCAAAAACAACAGGAACGGCACCAGGCTGGAAAGACGGAATCTGTCTTCCGTGGCACGTTTGAAGATCATCGGAATGCTGCCCAAAATCAGGCCGATGAAGAAGAAGTTGGTGGCCAGCGGATAATTGGTCAGCAAAAATTCAATCAATTTGCTGAAAGCCACAATTCCAAGCACGGCGCCTATGCCGATGGGCAACAAGAACATGATGCTCTTTTTGAAATCCTTACGGAAATTGCTGACGGAATCTATCAATTTATCATAGATATTCAGCACCACGGCCATCGTGCCGCCGCTTACGCCCGGGATGATGTTTGCCACACCAATGATAACCCCGAAAATAATATAGAGTATCCAAGTCATTATTTTCTCCTCTCAATATGCCAAGATGGCAAAATTCCAAATCAAGCCGTTTTATTGTATCGGCTTTCTTTTGATTTGTATAGTCCTTCCGTGTTAAAAAAGGGCCGGAAGTCCGGCTCTTATGTTAATTCTTCTTAACAAATACCCACTTTTGCTGAATCTTAAAGCTGCACATAAACAGGATGATATCCACAACGATTTTCACAATAATCTCGTCGATGCACAAAAGTCTAGTAAACGCGCCCGTTAAGCCCATGGACAGCAGCAGCTGACACACCGCCAAAACGATATAGCGCACCAGCGAGGTGCCCTTCTCTCCGGAACGGAACACCACATGCCTGTTTACCGCATAGTTAAAGTAGGCGGAAATCACCCTGGCACACGCCACAGACGCCTCCACACGCCATACAAACGACATCGGAAACAATACCTTTGCAAACAGCGAAAACAGCCCCAAATCCAGCAAAGAACTGCCAAAGGAGGACAGCGCATATTTTCCCAAAATGGAATAAATGCGCAGCGCGTCTTTCAACGGATTGAAATGCGAAGAGGCATTATCCTCAATATAGATGGTTTCAATCGGCACCTCTATCCATTTTAAGTTATGGCGGGGGCATTCCACCAGCATATTCATCTCGTATTCAAACCGTTCGCCCTTTACTTCCATCATCCAGGGCATTGCTTGTTTGGGCACACCACGCAGGCCTGTTTGCGTATCGGACAGCTTTTGCCCTGCCAAAAAGCCGAATACCGCGCGGGTAATCTTATTGCCAAAGCGCGATTTGAAAGGCACATTCTCCTGGGAAAAATCCCGGCAGCCCATAATCATAATGCCGGGCTGCGCCTCCATGGCCCGGCCCACTTTCAATATATCCTGCGGGCTGTGCTGGCCGTCCGCATCCGCCATCACAACGCCGGGCCTGTCCGGAAATAAATTTAAAAAAGCGTTAAAGCCCGTTTTCAGTGCACGCCCTTTTCCCAGGTTTACCGCGTGGGTAACCACTCGGCAACCCATTTGGCGTGCCTGTTCAAAATAATGTTTGGTTTCCGGCTTGCTGCCGTCATCCACCAATAAAATATCACGAATGTCCAATTCGTGCAGCCCTTCCAGCAAGCGGATCAGCTTTTCATCCGGGTTCAAGGAAGGAATCAATACAACACTTTGCAAACCAATGCTCCTCAACCAATATTTGCCGGCTAAACGCAACATCTCGGCACTGCTTTTCTCTGCCGACAAAAAGCGCCGTAAACGTTTACATTATACCAGCTTTCCCCCGGTTTACAACCATCTGTTGCCATTGATTTCTGAGAATTGCATAGAGATAAACATCCATCAGCGTTTCATGCTTATACGCCGCCTGGCGCAAAACCGCTTCCTGCGCATAGCCCGCGCTTTCCGCCGCCTTCATAGAGGCCGTGTTTGGCTGCAAGATGCTGGCGCTCAGCCTCCAGATTTCGGGATGCTGCGTAAAAATCAAATCGGTAAACTGCCGCAAAGCCTCCCGGGCAATGCCTTTGTGCCAATAGGGCTCTCCCAGCCAATATCCCACATCGCCGTTTCGGCTGTCCACATCGATATGAAACACACATTCCACAATGCCGACCAATTTGCCCTCTGCCGTAACGGCGCGCACCATGGCCATGCCGTCCTCTTCGTTGGCATGGCAGCACTGTATAAAGCTTAAGGCATGCTCCGGCTCATAAGGTGCGGGAAACCTATCCCTTAAATACCGGCTTACCTTTTCGTTGTTTGCCAGCTTTGCCAACGGCACGGCATCCGGTATGCGAAGCGGCCGTAACTCTATCTTCATCGTTCTCTCCATCTCCTTTATTTTCCCCATTGATTATAGTATACTATTGTTAAAAGGAGGCGTACAAATATGCAATATTTATTGGACTGTGCCAACGCCGCCAAGGTTGCGGAAGTGATGGAATATTTCCCAATCGTCGGTGTTACCACGAATCCCACGTTTGTTACCCGTGAACAAGCCGAATTTTTGCCGCTGATGGATGCGCTGCATGCCGTTGTGGGTAAAAAGATGTTTTTTGTGCAGGTTCTCAGCCATACGGCGGAGGACATTGTGCGGGAAGCACTGGCCCTGCAAGCGCATTTTGGTGAACCGTTTTATGCCAAAATCCCCGTTTCCCCGGACGGCTTGAGAGCTATCCGCATCCTGCGTGAAAAAGGATGCAAAACGCTCGGCACCGCCGTCTTCACCCCGCAGCAGGCCCTTTTGTGCGCGCGCAGCGGCGCGAGCTTTGTAGCTCCCTATGTCTGCCGGCTGGATGCCATCGGCGGCAACGGCGTGGAAATGGTTGCCAACATCGTAGATACGCTTCTCAACGCCAATGTGGAAACCGAAGTGTTGGCCGCCGGGCTTAAAACCGTGCCGCAGGTGGAAAGCTGCGCGCTGGCAGGCGCCGGATACGCCACAATGACGCCGGATCTGTTCTATGCCCTGGCGCATCATCCGCTGACCGATGCTGCCGTTGAAATTTTCGATGAAAACTGGCAGGCGCAATACGGGCAAACCACCACGCTGGATTTTGTAAAATAACCTTCCAACGACCTCGGGCAGCCCTTTGGGCTGCCTTTTTTTCTTAGCGTATCCCCTTTCCGGCTTTTCATTCTCTTTACCTGGCAATATCAACGCCGTGTCATGCCGCTAAATCCGCATTCTTACCTCCCTATTTTTTGGAGCTTATACAATTTTTCCACATGGAAAAAGCCCGCCTGCCCCTTTTTTGCATCCTGCACGGACTTCTTGTCTTGTTACCCAATGCAACTTTTATTTTCGAATCTTCTCCCCTTATGAAAATGCGCCATCGCCGGAAGGGTCCCTTGCTTGCAGAATCTGTTGGCTGTATCCTTTGCCTTTTTCCGTTTATCCCGGCTTTGATCAAAGCATTTTTCTCTGTTTCGCCTTTTCAATCCCTCATTTAGCCACTACCCACGTTCTTAAAACGCATATATCCTGTCATAAGCCGCGCTGTTGAAAAGCTGCCGGGCAATTTTTTGCAATCTTCTTTATTATGCAAAATAAAACAGAACAAAAAATTTAAGCAATCAAGATAAAAGCGAACGTACAAAGGCCGGCCGAAAGCTTTCGTATACCGAATTGTTTTTACCTCGGAAACCGGAAAACAAAAAGGATAAAAAGAACAACCGAAAGAAAAATACACCGACCAATGCACGCTCTGTTAATCCGTTTCTAATCAGCAGATAAAATGCACAAAGGCAGACACGGTTTGGCTACCCATCTGCATCCTTCTGTATTCTTTTTTTGCAAAGAAAAAAGGATGGCATCTGCCATCCTTTTTAGATCTCTTAGAGATTCGGGAAATATTTCTGACGAATCGGTTCCCATTCTTCAGAGCCGGTATCTGGGTTAACCTGGAAGAAGATGGAGCAACCTTTGTCTTCCACTTCTTTCAACAGTTTGGCATCGGGCTCATCCAGCGTGATGGGGCCATGTACGTTTACACGGCCAGGGCCGCCGCCCAAGCCACCGATCTGCAAACGCGGGAAGGTGAAGCCTGCATTGTATGCATCATACATCGTCTTCACGTTCTTGAAGATAACCAGGATCGGGCCAACATTGCCGAACTGGTCTTTCTGCCACTGTTCGCCGGATTCTTTGGTGTTGATCAGGTCAAACTTTACTCCCGGAGGAGCCGCCATTACCAATACTTTGCTCATGAACGGGTCCGCGGAAAATTGATCGTCAACCATGATGATGCGGGTGCAGCTGAGACGCTTGATCCATTGCGTAACAACCTGGCCGTGAATCATACGAGCGTCGATACGAACGAGTGCTAATTCTGCCATAAAAAGTCCCTCCAATTGATTTATAAAAGGTCTTTGGCTGGGTTCAACTTGTCGTGGTTGACCTGGCTTTAAAGACCAAGACTTGACTGTTTTCCCCTTGCCTCTTATTTGTATTTATACCACTTTATCGCGTTTAAGTAAAGCCTTTTTTTCACATTCTAGTGTTTTAGTCACATTTTTGTTTGTTGAAAGCAATTTTTTTGCATGCAAATCGACGGTTGTGTGCTTTTTTCTCCCATGATACAATTTATCAATAAGGAGAAGATTTCATGCCTTTCTTGCAAAAAAATCAGACAGTAGATCTTACCATAGACGGCTATACCGCCGAAGGCGCGGGCGTGGGCAGAGCAGAAAAATTGGCGGTGTTTGTGCCGGGCGCATTAAGGGGCGAAACGGTTCGCTGCCTTATCATAAAATGCGCCAAGCGATATGCTGTCGGCAAACTTTTGGAAGTGCTGGCCCCTTCCCCGCACAGAATTGCGCCCGAATGCCCTTATTTTGTGCGCTGCGGCGGCTGTTCTTTGCAGGCCATGGATTATGCCGAGCAGCTGGATTTTAAGCGACAGCGCATTGAGGACGCGTTTGCGCGCATCGGAAATCTTTCCGTACCCTGTCTGCCTGTAATGGGGATGGAGCTGCCGTTTCGCTACCGCAACAAAGGGGCATTTCCGGTGGGGTGCGGCTCGCTAGGCCCCGAAATCGGCCTGTTTGCTTCGCGCAGCCATCGCATTGTGCCGGTTACGGATTGTCTTTTGCAGTCCGCCGATACTAAAAATCTATTAAGCGCCGTTCACGCCTATCTGGCGCAAAGCGGCGCTAAGCCCTATGATGAAAAAACGCATACCGGCCTTTTACGGCATATCGTCGTCCGCCAAAATGAACGGCAGCAAAGCCTTGTCTGCCTTGTTTCCACGGCACCTTTGCCACAGCCGGAGCTGCTTATTTCTCTGCTGCAAAACGCGCTGCCCGGCCTGTACGGTGTGGTGCAAAACCTGCATCGCCGGCCTTCCAATGTCATCTTTGGCGAAGAGGAAACGCTGCTGTGGGGTAAAGAAGCCCTGCCCATTTGTCTTTGCGGCTTTAAGTTTGAAGTATCTGCCCGCTCGTTTTTCCAGGTAAATCTTACACAGGCGGAAAAATTATATTTGCATGCGCTTTCTTTGGCCGGGCTCACCGGCCGGGAAACCGTGGTAGATGCCTATTGCGGCGTAGGGTCCATGTCTTTGCTGTTTGCCAGGCATGCCAAAGAGGTGATCGGCATTGAATGTGTGGCGCCTGCCGTGCAAAATGCCCGCCTGAACGCGCAAAAAAACAACGTTTCCAACGCGCGTTTTTTCTGTGATCTGGCGGAAAACGCCTTGCCACGCCTTTTTGACGAAGGGTTGTCTTGTGATGTTCTGCTGCTGGATCCGCCGCGCAAAGGATGCGACCATGCCGTTTTGGAAACCGCTGCCCGGCTAAACATCCCGAAAATCGTATACGTTTCCTGCGACCCTGCCACCCAGGCGCGCGACGCTGCCATCCTCTCCTCTTTAGGATATCGCTGCGGCCCCGTACAGGGCGTGGATATGTTCTGCCAAACAGCGCATGTTGAGTGCGTGGTTCTGTTGACTAAAGTACAGAAGTGAAAGTGTAAAAAAGGCTTGAAATGATGGAGAACAGATAAAAACGAGTAATGAGTGAGGTAAATCATGGCATACGAAAAGAAAAGCATTAGAGCAATAATAGATGATGTAAATAGTAGAAGAGTCTACCTTCCTGCTATTCAAAGAAAATATGTGTGGGGAGACTCACAGATTACAAGATTAATGGATTCTATCATGCTTGGATATCCTATTGGAACTTTTCTTTTTTGGAAAGTTAAGAAGACTATTGTGAACCAAAAAGAGTATTCAATGTATGAATTTATAAAAGATTACCATGACCGAGATATGTATAAGAATCCGGCTGCACCACAGCCGTTCCCGGTTGGTAGTGGAGATGAAACAATCTGGGCAGTTTTGGATGGTCAGCAGAGATTGACTTCTCTATACATAGCTTTGCAAGGAAGTATGAGCAGAAAACTTACAAACAAAAGATGGAAGAATGATGATGCATTTCCGAAGAAAGAACTGTACTTTGATTTGCACAGTGAAAAAACTGATGATGAGGACATTTCTTACGAATTCAGATTTTTAACAGCAGAAGAGGCTGCAAAGAATAAGGACAATAAGCTTTGGTATTTGGTAAAAGATATCCTTAAGTATTCAGCTGAAGATTTATTAACAGAGGTCATCATTCCTAATGGATGGGCAACCGACAAAGTTGCAACAAAGAATATTTCTCTTTTGCATACAAGACTGGTTACTGATGAAATCATCAACTACTTTGAAGTAGGAAAAGATTCGATAGACAGTGTATTGGATATTTTCGTTAGAGTAAATTCTGGTGGAACCGTTCTTTCAAAGAGTGACTTGTTATTCTCTACTATTGTTTCTCATTGGGATAAGGCAAGGGATGAAATTGATAAGTTGCTTTCTGAAATAAATAAGAAAGGCGAAGGATTCAAGTTCTCTAATGACTTTATAATGCGTACCTGTTTGTATCTTTTAGATATGTCCGTAGCATTAAAAGTAGAAACATTCAAAAAAGATAGTGTACTAAAAATCAAAGAAAACTGGGACTCAATCCGAAAAGCCATCAAGGATACAGTTGATTTGTTAAATGAGTTCGGATTCAATTCAGAGAACATAATTTCTTATGTGGCTGTTTCTCCTATGGTTTACTACAGATACAAAGGTGGTAATTTCGATTCAAGCAGTAAAGCTGAATTAAGAAAATATATTGTAATCGCACAGGTAAGACAGATTTTTGGTACCGCATCAAACTCTGCACTGACAAGCATAAGAGAGGCATTGAAGGCTGCACCATCTAATTCATTTAGCATGAAAAATCTAAATGGGATTAGATTCACAGGCGACAGAACTCTTAGATATACTGCGGATGAGATTGATGCAATGTTTGATACATATGAGATTGGTGCCTATACATTTATGTTGTTATCTCTTCTGTATCCAAATTTGAAATATAGTCAGAAAGGATTTCATCAAGATCATATGCATCCGTATACAGGATTTGAAGAAGGCAAGATTAAAGACTTAGTGTTGCCGGATGGAACAGTGATTGATGATGATACTAAAGAAGATTGGCGTAGAAGAAGGAATACATTAGCAAACCTTCAATTGTTGGAAGGTAGAGAGAATGAATCCAAGAATGCGACACCACTTGTCGATTGGCTGAAGGTTACTGAGAATAGTGAAAATGCTAAGTACCTTCCTAGTGATGTTTCATACGAACTATCTAATTTTGAAGAGTTTATGGAGAAACGTCAAGAATTGATGAGTAAGGCATTAAAAGATATTTTATTATAGAAGGAGTATTGTGCAATAATTGAGCATGAGGTAAATGAAATAATTCAAAGCTAGCGCCAGTCAAGGAAATCACGGAGAAAGTTTGGGTCTAAAATTCAAAAAGCATAATAAAAAAAACCCCGGCACAAGTTTTTTACAGCAAACGATATGTCAGGGGTTTTGTTGTTTATGTATCCTTTCTTTTATCCTTTTCTTTGGGTGCCGGGGCGGCATCGTCCCCCTCTTCCAGGGTGTGGAAGATTTCAGCCATTTCTTTCCGAATCTCATGCAGATCGTTTTTAATTGTCTGTTCCTCTTTTTGCAGTTCCGGGTTATCCTCTATCTTCTCTTTGATAAACATCAGGGAAAAACTCACCACCAAAAGCAGACAGGAGGCCCAGATGCTTTTCAGCCCCCATGCCAAAATCAGCCGGCTCCCCAGCCCAGCCCCCAAGGCGAATAGGAAAATCACGCCGAAATAATGCATTGCTTTGTACAGTATACGCTTGTTATGGGTTTGATGATAGGCGCATAGGGATTCCATACCGCTGCGCAGATTGCCGATACACATGGTGCTGGCAAAAGCATAACTGTTCACCTTTCGAAACGCCTGCACCTGCATGGCACAGGCAAAGGAAACCATCGCGTTTGCCAGCGAATTCCACGTTGCAGGCAAAAACCCTACCAAAAACAGAAGAACCACTTCGATGATCAAAACCAATTGTCTCCAATGAATCTTTTGGGCATTGCGATATGCCTGGTGAATCAGCTCCGCAGCCGCCACGCCCAGTGCAAAAAATATCAGCGGCACCAGGTAATGCAAAACTGCCCGAAGTTCTCCCTGGCAAACAAGCTGGCTCAGCAACACAATGTTGCCTGTTTGAGCGTTGGCAAACACATGTCCTCTGGAAATATAGGTATAGGCATCCTGAAGGCCTCCCGATACAGACAAAAAGGCTGCCGTCAAAAAAGATTCAGACATCTGTTTTTTCGATTTATACGATATCAACCTTTTCATGATGCATCTTTTCCCGCTATTTTGAACAGCTCTACCGCGCCGTCCACAAGCGAGTTTCCTCCTTCTTCTATAAAATTTCAATTTGGAAAAACATCCTCCGGCCGCGCAATCCGCTTTGGCTGAGAACAACCTCACCAAGCTTTTCCAAGCAACGCTGTGCAAAGAATAGGCCCGGCAGATTCCGCTATGGTTATACGCCATAAACACTGTCATTTCAAATGGATTTCATATTTTATATGATAGCACAATCTCTCCGCTTTGGTGATCTTCAATGGCAACAAATTTATACCATCCATGCTGCCCGGCAAAATGCCTGATGATCCTATTCTCTTCCGCTCTTGACTCAAACAGAAAGCCATTGAAAAGCTTTCTCCAAAAGTAATTAACGATTCTCCAAAATTTCGGCAAATCTTTCGTATAAACAAAAAAGCATTGCGGGATTTCAATGCTTTCTATGCTCCAAAATACGCCTATCCGGGCGGTTCCGTTACTTTGCTCTTCTATTTCATCCATTAGGTAATTGAAACCCCTTGCCGTCGTTTTGTCCCTATCCCCCGGCGGGATATGCCATAAACAAAAAAGCCACGCAAATGCGTAGCTTTTTATGCCGTATGCATGGCATGGTGGGACTTACTGGACTCGAACCAGCGACCCCATCGATGTGAACGATGTGCTCTACCAACTGAGCTAAAGTCCCAAGTGCCTTGCTATTATAGCGTGTTTTCCGCAAAAAAGCAAGGGCTATTCTCGTTTTTCTTTATTTGTGCGCCTTTTGTTTTGCCAAGATGGGTGCCAGGTACTGGCCGGTATAGCTTTGCGGCACTTTGGCCACCTGCTCCGGCGTACCCGTAGTCACGATGGTACCGCCTCTGTCGCCGCCTTCGGGGCCCAGATCGATAATCTGATCTGCCGTTTTAATCACATCCAGATTATGTTCAATGACAACCACGCTGTTGCCGCTTTCCACCAGCTGATGCAAAATCTTAACCAGCCTGTCCACATCCGCCACATGCAAACCCGTGGTGGGCTCGTCCAAAATATACAGCGTGCGCCCTGTTCCTTTTTTGGAAAGCTCTGTCGCCAGTTTCACGCGCTGCGCTTCGCCGCCGGAAAGCGTGGTGCTGGGTTGCCCCAGACGCATATAGCCAAGGCCCACCTGGCACAGCACATCCAGCTTTCTGTGGATACGCTGAATGGGCGAGAAAAAGTCTCTGGCCTGTTCGATCGTCATATCCAGCACATCTGCAATGTTTTTGCCTTTATAATATACTTCCAGCGTTTCCCTGTTGTATCGTTTGCCTTTACATACGTCGCACGGCACATACACATCCGGCAAAAAGTGCATTTCAATTTTCACAATGCCGTCGCCTTTGCAGGATTCACACCGCCCGCCCTTTACGTTAAAGCTGAACCGGCCGTTTTTATAGCCGCGCATTTTAGCGTCCGGCGTCTGTGCAAACAGATCGCGAATCATATCGAATACACCGGTATAGGTTGCCGGGTTGCTGCGCGGCGTACGTCCGATGGGCGATTGGTCTATATCAATCACCTTATCCAGCTGTTCCAGGCCCACGATTTTATCATAATGCCCCGGCCGCACTCTGGCGCGGTTCAAATCCCTTGCCAGCGATTTATACAAAATCTCATTAACAAAGCTGCTCTTCCCGCTGCCGGAAACGCCGGTCACACAGGTAAATACCCCAAGCGGCACTTTGATATCCACATTTTTCAGGTTGTTTTCCTTGCAGCCTTTTACCACCAGCGTTCCGGTGGGCTTACGCCGTTTTTCCGGAATGGCCACCTGCTTTTTCCCGGATAAATATTGCCCCGTGATGGATGCTTCGCAGGCTTCAATTTCCTCCACCGTGCCCTGCGCCACCAGCTGGCCGCCGTGTTCGCCGGCACCCGGGCCGATATCCACAATCTGATCCGCGGCACGCATGGTGTCTTCATCATGCTCCACAACGATCAGGGTATTGCCGAGGTCCCTTAAATTTTTCAGCGTGGCCAGCAGCTTATCATTATCCCGCTGGTGCAGGCCAATGCTGGGTTCATCCAAAATATACAATACGCCCGTCAGCCTGGAGCCGATCTGCGTGGCCAAACGGATGCGCTGCGCCTCCCCACCGGAAAGCGTATATGCCGTGCGGGACAGCGTGATATAATCCAGCCCTACATCGTTCAAAAATCCGATTCGGGATTGTATTTCCTTCAAAATGCGCCCTGCGATCATCTTTTCCCGCGGCGCTAATTTTAATTGATCGATAAAGGGTTTGATTTCCGCCACCGGCATATCGGACAGTTCTGCAATGGACAGGCCGCCCACCTTTACGCCCAATACCTCCGGCCGCAAACGCGCACCATGGCAGTCCGGGCAGGGCACGGTTGCCATAAACTGCTCGTATTCCTCTTTCATATAATCGCTTTGCGTTTCGTGGTAGCGCCGCTCGATATTGTTTACCAGGCCCTCAAATTCGCTGTAAAAGCTGCCGCTGCCAAATTCCTTATCATAGGAAATCTTGATCTTCTCTTTCGAGCCGTATAAAAACAGATCGATGATCTCTTTGGGCAACTGAGAAACCGGCACATCCAACGAAAACCCGTAATGATTGGCCATGGCCGCAAAATACATTTCCGCCATAGAGCCGGGCTGCGAAGTGTCCCAGCCGGGAATGCTGATGGCGCCCTGCCGCAAAGACTTACTTTTGTCCGGAATGATCAAATCCGGATCCACCTTTGACATCGTGCCCAAGCCGGAACAGGTGGGGCAAGCGCCAAATGGGCTGTTAAAGGAAAACATTCTGGGCGTCAATTCCTCCATGCTGATGCCGCAGTCCGGGCAGGCATAGTTAGCGCTCATCACGGTTTGTTCGCCGGTATCGGCATCCTGAATGGTAACAATGCCCTGTGAAAGCGCCAGCGCCGTTTCTAGGCTGTCGTTGATTCTCCCCTTGGCATCTTCCCTTACCACAATACGGTCCACCACGGCGTAAATGGTGTGCTTTTTCGTCTTTGCCAGCTTTTCGTGTTCTTCGGACAGGTCTATGATTTCCCCATCCACCATGGCCCTGGCAAAGCCGTTTTTGCGCAGATCTTCCAGCACTTTCACATGCTCGCCCTTGCGCTCTCTTACCACAGCAGACAGCAGCAAAATCCGCTTTCCTTCGCCCATGGCCAACACATTTTCCACCATTTGGTCAATGCTTTGCTGTTTGATGGGCTTGCCGCATTTCGGGCAGTGCGGCTGCCCGATCCGCGCATACAGCAAGCGCAGATAATCATGAATTTCCGTCACCGTGCCCACCGTGGAGCGCGGGTTTCTGGAGGTGGTTTTCTGGTCGATGGAAATGGCCGGAGACAGCCCCTCGATGGATTCCACATCCGGCTTTTCCATCTGCCCCAAAAACATGCGCGCATAAGAGGACAACGATTCCACATAGCGCCGCTGCCCTTCGGCATAGATGGTATCAAACGCCAGGCTGCTCTTTCCGCTGCCGGATAGCCCGGTAAACACCACCAGACTGTCTCTCGGAATGGAAAGATCTATATTTTTCAGGTTGTGCTGCTTTGCGCCTCGAATCTCTATCGTTTCGTTCATTTGCCTTTCTTTCTCCCTTTATAGCCGGTCTTTTTCCCTTTGCTTTTTTCTACCGGCTTTCCTTGTTTTAGCGCTATCATTTCATCACGCAGCAGCGCTGCCCGCTCGAAATCCAATTCTGCGGCGGCCTGCTTCATCTCTTGTTCCAGCAGCTGCAATTTCATGGTCTTTTGCTGCGGAGTCAGGTTTACGCCGTCTTTTCTGCTCTTCTGTGCGCTTCTGGAAATTTCCAATACGTTGCGTATGCTCTTTTCCACGCTGTGCGGCGTAATGTTGTGTTCTTTGTTATACGCCAATTGAATTTCACGGCGGCGCGCCGTTTCATCCATAGCGCGCTGCATGCTGTCTGTAATTTTATCCCCATACATAATCACGCGGCTGTGCACATTTCTGGCTGCACGCCCGATGGTCTGAATCAAAGAGGTGGTGCTGCGCAGATATCCTTCCTTATCCGCATCCAAAATGGCTACCAGCCCTACTTCCGGCAAATCCAACCCTTCGCGCAGCAAGTTGATGCCCACCAGCACATCGTATTCACCCAGGCGCAGATCGCGAATCAATTCCATCCGCTCCATGGTTTCCGTATCCGCGTGCATATATCTTACACGCATATCCAGCTGTTCCAGATATTCCGTCAGCCGCTCCGCCATTTTTTTGGTCAGCGTTGTTACCAGCGTGCGATACCCTTCCTCCGTGGTTTTGCGGATTTGGCCGATCAAATCGTCCACCTGGCCTTCGGCGGGCAGCACCGTAACCTCCGGATCCACCAGCCCCGTGGGGCGAATGATCTGCTCTACCACCTGGGTGCTGATTTCGGTTTCATAGGCCGCCGGCGTTGCCGAAACGTAAATGGCCTGGTTCACCCGCTGGGTAAACTCTTCAAATTTCAGCGGCCTGTTGTCATAGGCGCTGGGCAGCCGAAAGCCGTATTGCACCAGAGAATCTTTCCTGGAAAAATCGCCCTTATACATGGCCCGGATCTGCGGTAGGGTAACGTGGCTTTCGTCGATCATCAGCAGATAATCATCCGGGAAATAATCCAACAGCGTATACGGCGGCTGGCCCGGGCTTCTGCCGTCAAAATAGCGGGAATAGTTTTCTATGCCGCTGCAAAAGCCAATTTCCCGCATCATCTCCAAATCAAACGTGGTTCTCTGCTCTATCCGCTGCGCCTCCAAAAGCCTGTCCGCTTTTTTAAACGCTTCTACCTGCTTGTGCATATCCGCCTCGATATGCTCCATGGCTGCCTGCAATTTGGCCTGGCTGGTGGCATAGTGCGTAGCGGGAAACAGCACGGTATGGTCCAAAATCCGCACAGCATGCCCGGTGATGGTATCCATCTCGCTGATGCGTTCAATCTCGTCGCCGAAAAACTCAACCCGAATGGCGCGCTCGCTGTGGCTGGCCGGAAATACCTCCAGCACATCGCCCTTCACGCGAAACGTGCCGCGCACAAAGTTGATGTCGTTTCGCTCGTATTGAATTTCCACCAGATGGCGGATGATATCGTCCCTGTCTCTCCGCATGCCGGGACGCAGGGAAATGGAAAGGTTTAGATATTCTTCCGGGTCCCCCAGGGCATAGATGCAGGAAACCGACGCCACGATGATTACGTCTCTCCGCTCGTTGAGCGCGCTGGTGGCGCTGTGCCGCATTTTATCGATTTCATCGTTGATGGCCGTGGTTTTTTCAATGTATACATCGCTGGAAGGAATGTACGCTTCCGGCTGATAATAATCATAATAGGATACAAAGTATTCCACGGCGCTGTCCGGAAAAAACTCTTTAAATTCGCTGCAAAGCTGCCCTGCCAGCGTCTTGTTATGGGCGATGACCAGCGTGGGCCTTTGCACCTTTTCAATGACCTTTGCCATCGTATAGGTTTTCCCGCTCCCGGTTACGCCCAAAAGCACCTGATTTTTTTCGCCCCGCAAAACCCCGTCCGCCAGTTTCTCAATGGCCTGCGGCTGATCCCCCTGCGGTTGGTAGGGGCTTTTCACTTTAAACTGCGACAAATTCTTTCTCCTTTGGTCTGTATCTCTGTTATTTTACCATATCCGTCAATTTATTCAATAGAAATACGAAAGTTTGTTCTTATTTATTCACTATCCTTTTTTCTCTGTTTATCATCCCAACTTACCGGATAAATATTTCGCAAAATATCCGCTGCGCTCGCTTGAAAAGCACGGAAAACTGGCCTATACTGAAATGAGAAAAGGCCCTGTATATTGGGCATGAAGGGAGTATTGGCAAATGAGCAATCCTCTTGAGCAAGTGGCACAGCGTTTAAAACAGGTCCGCGAAACGTTGGGGCTTTCCAAAACAGAAGTTTCCAAAACCCTCGGCATTCCGGTTGAGCAATATCAACGGTATGAAGCGGCAGAGGAAGACATTCCCATCGGGCAGCTGACCAGCTTTTGCAACACCTATGATGTTTCTTTGGCAAACCTGGTAACCGGCGATGAACCGAAATTGACCGTGTATGCCATCAACCGTAAAGGCAAAGGGCTGGAGGTAGAGCGTTATCCCGGCTATGAATATGTCTCTTTGGCCCATCAGTTTTATCAGAAAAAGTGCTATCCTTTCATCGTAACGGTGGATCCGGAAAATGTGCCGGCCAAGATGAACAAGCACGATGGGCATGAGTTTGATTATGTGCTGGAAGGCACCGTCAAATGCATCATCGGGCAAAAGGAAATCATCCTGGAGGCCGGGGACAGCCTGTATTTTGATGCCCGTTATGATCACGGCATTCAATCCGCATCCGATGCGCCCGCCAAATTTTTGGCCATTGTGTTGGAATAATCCAAGCGGCTGTTTACAAAATAAATATTTTTAAGCCCTTGGAGTTCTTTTAAGACAAAATCACCTTTCTTTGCAGCGGGTTTTTCTACCCTTGCCGGCGAGGAAAGGTGTTTTTTATATGCTTTTTTAAATTTTTTCCCTTTCGGTCTGTTTGTATCGGGCAAATGAAAGTAAAGTTCTTTTTGCAATTTTTCTGTCTTTTCTCCGGCCGGGCAAACGGCCTTTTCCCAGATTTTTTCAATCGGCGTATACCAGCCTGTTTTTTGCCTTTCCTCTGCCGCATCGTATCCCTCCCTTGTTTTTATCATGCACTCTTCCCTTTCCGTTTTCGGCGAGGGATTTTTCCGGCGTAATCAACCGCACCATGCCGCGCTGTCCGGTTTCTCTGTCCGCATAAATCGGCACACCGGCGCGTTTGCTTTTCCTAGGCACGACAAACGCACTGCCGGCATTCTGCGCCGCCGCTTTTTTCTCAAAACAAAAAAGAGACCCTCTCGGATCTCCTTTTGTCTTTTTTAGTCCATAACCACGCAGGCAATCATTTTCAGGTCTTTGTCGCTGTTGTTGGTAATGGAATGGCCTTCGCCGTTCACTGTAATCATGGTATCGCCGGTTTTGATAGGTTTTTCCGTGCCGTTGTCGTCCACAACGCCTTCGCCTTCCAAAATGTGGTAAAACTCCATCTCGCCTTTGTGTTCATGATAGCCGATGCCGCAGCCGGGTTTCAACGTCATAATGGAAAACACACGGCAGTTTTTCGGCATATCCGCCTTATTTGCCAGCGTCTGAATCAACACTTCGCCCGGGCCGCCGCGCATTTCTTTACGCACTTCCATTTCAATTGTGCTGGTAGATGTAATCATAAAATTCCCTCCTTATTTTTCGACACGGATGAGATTTCGAATCGTGAAATACTCCGTTGCCGCAATATGATCCACCGCTCTCATCAAAGCTTTTTCCGTTGTCTGGTGCGTGATAAACACCAGCGGCACCCTGCCTTCTTTTGCCTGGCCGCGCTGCATCACAGCGGCAATGGAAACGCCCTCTTCGCCCAAAATTTTGGCCGCTGCCGCCAAAACGTTCGGCTGATCCGCAGCTTCGGTATGGATAAAATAGCTGCTGGTAAAGTCGTCTGCCACGGCGGCTTCGCCCTTTTCCAAAAACGCATACCGGCGATGGGTTGTTTCCGTCAGCGCGGTCAACACGTCGCTCAAAAGGGCGCTGGCCGTCGGGAAATCCCCGGCACCGCGGCCGTAAAACATCAGCTGGCCGGCTGCATCCGTATCCGCATACACGGCGTTAAACGGGCCGCTGACGGAATTGAGCGGATGATCCAGCGGAATCATCGTGGGATGCACGCGCACCTCCACTTCGTCGCCCACCTGCTTGCCGATGGCCAGCATTTTAATGCCATAGCCCAGTTCCTTTGCCGTTCTGATGTCGTCGGCAGAAACCTCGGTAATGCCTTCGCGCAAAATCTGATCCACTTTCACGCGCTTATTAAACGCAAGAGAAGCCAGGATGGCCAGTTTGAACTGCACGTCGTAGCCTTCCACGTCGTTTTTCGGATCCGGCTCAGCATAGCCCAGTTCCTGCGCCTGCTTCAAAGCGTCGGCATAGTCCATGCCCTCTTCGCTCATCTTGCTTAAAATGTAGTTGGTCGTTCCGTTGATGATACCCATCACGCCGTTGATGTTGTTGGCGGATAAGCTGTCCGTTACGGCCTTGATCACAGGCACGGCCCCTGCCACGCTGGCTTCAAAATACAGCGCTGCGCCGGTCTTGGCGGCCGCCTGTTCCAATTCCTCCCAGTGTTTGGAGATCAATTCCTTGTTGGCCGTTACATAGCCTTTGCCGGCGTTCAACACCGCCAGCGCATAGGACAGGGCCGGCTGCGTGCCGCCCATGGCCTCCGCCACCAGCTCAATTTCCGGATCGTTTACGATTGTATCGAAATCCGTGGTAATCACTTCTGCAGGCACCGGGCGGGATTTAGCCGCGTTTTTCACCAACGCATATTTCACTTCCACCTCTGCCCCGGTGTTTTCCAAAATGGTCTTGCTGTTCTTTTCGATCAGCTGGTAGGTACCCAATCCTACCGTACCCAATCCCAACAGCGCAATCTTGTGTTTCATTTTGAGTACCTTCCTTAACAATTTTTCTTATAGATTAGTTGTAAACCCTTTAAAGTCAAAGTCTTGTCCACCACGTTGATATGGTGTGTATCGCCCGCAATCACATCGGACAAACCGCCCGTTGCCACTACAAACGCCGGGCCCACCTCTATTTTTAATTTAGCCAACAGGTTGTCCGCAAGGCCGGCAAAGCCATACATCACGCCTGCTTGCATGGCCTCAATGGTGTTTGTGGCCAGCACATGATCGGGTTTGGCAAAGTTAAACTGACGCAGCTGGGCGGCGCGGCTGGTCAGCGCTTCGCTGGCGCTGCGGATGCCGGGCGCAATGGGCCCACCCAAAAACACGCCGTCTTCGCTGATTACGCCAAAGGTTGTGGCCGTGCCGAAATCCACGGTAATGCATGCGCCTTTCCCGCCGTAAAGCTCATACCCTGCCACGGCGTTGGCAATACGGTCTGCCCCCAAGGCAGGCAGCGAATCATATTGGATTTTCAATCCCAAATTAAGCTGATAGGAAACAAACATCGGACGGCAATGGAAAAACGTATGCGTCATCCTATCCAGCGTATAGCGCAGTTGTGGCTGTACAGTGGCGATGATCACGCCTTCGATTTCCTCTGCTTTACGATTCAAATATGTTAAAAAATGAATGATGAGAAGGCCGTATTCATCACTGCTTCTGTCCGCATTCGTTGTAATCCGAAAGCTGGAAATCAGCGTTTCTCCCTCAAACAATCCCACTTTAATATTGGAGTTGCCCACATCCATGGTAAGCAGCATAACTGCCAGACCCCTTTCTTTTTATGACAACCGCGCTGCCATAAGGAAAATAAAATACAGAGCCACGGCCCCGAACCCCTTCGGATCCATGGTTCTTTGCAAGATTGTGAAAATTTAGTTCAAAGTTCTGTTTATTATATCAGGTCTGAACGGATAACACAATAAAAATCCCCCGGCTTTGACCAAGGGATTCCGCAAATTTTCCGTTTCTTTTTCTGTTTTTCGTTTTGGTTTGAATTCAGCCTTCCCCCGCGCCTTTTTATGCGCAGCGCAGCTTTGTTTTTTCCCGTATGGAAAGGCGCGCTCAATTTAGCATGTAGATGGTATAGTTTAGCACCAGGGCAAAGGTCTGCCAGATCAAAAGCGGCAAAATCAAAAAGCCATACAGCGGTTTTATGCGATAGCTCTGCCATACGGCATAGATGTTTGCCGACACGGTCAAAGCCAAAACAGCCACGCCCGCCGCCGGGTTTTGCCGGCCGAAGAAAGCGTAGTTCCACAGCGCGCCCAAAGCCAGGGTTAAAACCAGCGGATAGATTGCCCGTGCGCCTGCCCCGGCGCGAAACAGCATAAACAGCGCGCCGGCCGTCAGCAGATACAGTGCGCCCCAAACATAGGGAAAGATCTGATCCGGCGGCTGAAACACCGGTTTTTTCAGCAGCATATACCATGAGCCCGCGGCATCGTTCCAAAGATACGACAAGCCCGCAAAGCCCCCCACAATGGCTATGGCAAGAACCGCTTGCAGCCAGGTTTGTTTGTGTTTCATGGTTTTAACTCCTCATTACAGATTGCTTCTCTTCCTAGGATAATCCTATTTTTCCGTTCCTATGCCTTTTTTACACAAGAAAAAAGGCCGGAATCCCGGCCCCTTTTCATTTTGGATACACGTTTGTCAGCAGCCGCAGCCACAGCTTCTACCGCCGAACGCCTGTGCATCGCCGCCGCAGCCGCAGCCCCCGCCGCAAATGCAGCTGAGGAGCAGCAACCAGATGATCAGATCGCAGCTTCCGTTGCCACCGCCGAAGCCGGCGATACCGTTTGCACAGCCGTTTCCACCGCAGCAGCACAACAACAGGAGAATGTACAGCAAACAATTGTCGTTTCCACCAAAGCAACCCATAAGAGATTCCTCCTTGAGAGAATTTGATTTGAGTCCGGTTTTCCCGGCTCGCTTTATACTACGGGAATCGCCTTTATTTGGTGACAACAGAAGTTTCTCCCTTTGCTTTTTTCCTTTTTTTTGGTATGATAGTAAACAGGATTATAATGAGATTGGAAACAACTCTCTTTGGAGGAAATGCGATGTCTACGGTTACAATGGAAAAGCTGGTTGCGCTTTGCAAGGGCCGCGGTTTTGTTTATCCCGGCTCTGAGATTTACGGCGGTCTTGCAAACTCTTGGGATTACGGCCCGCTGGGCGTTGAAATGAAAAACAACGTCAAACAGGCCTGGTGGAAAAAGTTTGTTCGCCAAAGCCCGTACAATGTCGGGTTAGACAGTGCGATTCTTATGAATCCGCAAGTATGGGTAGCCTCCGGGCACGTCGGCGGTTTTTCCGATCCTTTGATGGATTGTCTGTCCTGTAAAGCCCGGTTCCGTGCCGACCAGATGATTGAAGAATATGCCTCGAAAAACGGTCTGGAAGTGAAAGTGGACGGCATGTCTGCCGATGAATTGGAAGCCTATATTGCCGAGCACAACATTCCCTGCCCGGAATGCGGCGGCCATGATTTTACCGGCATCCGCAAGTTTAACTTGATGTTTAAAACCTTCCAGGGCGTAACGGAAGACAGCACTTCGGAAATTTATCTGCGCCCCGAAACGGCTCAGGGCATTTTCATCAACTTTAAAAACGTATTGCGCACCACGCGCAAAAAGCTGCCGTTTGGCATTGGCCAGATCGGGAAATCTTTCAGAAATGAAATCACGCCCGGCAACTTCATTTTCCGCATTCGCGAATTTGAACAGATGGAGCTTGAATTCTTCTGCATGCCCGGCGAGGATTTGGAATGGTTTGCGTATTGGAAAGAATACTGCACCAATTTCCTGTATTCCATCGGTTTGAAAAAGGAAAGCATTTCTCTGCGCGATCATGAAAAAGCAGAGCTTTCCCATTACAGCAACGCCACCACCGATATCGAATTTCGTTATCCCTTCGGCGTAAAAGAGCTGTGGGGCATTGCGGACCGTACGGACTTTGACTTAAAAGCGCACAGCAGCCATTCCGGCGAGGCGCTGGAATATATGGACCCCACCACGGGCAAAAAGGTTGTGCCTTACTGCATTGAGCCCAGCGTCGGCGTGGATCGTTTGACTTTGGCCCTTCTGTGCGATGCGTATGACGAACAGGAGCTGGAAGGCGGAGACACCCGCATCGTGATGCATTTGCATCCTGCCATTGCGCCGATCAAAGCCGCCATCTTGCCGCTGCAGAAAAAATTGGCGCCCGCGGCCGAAGAATTGTACACCAAATTGTCTGCCGATTTCAATGTGGATTATGACCTCTCCGGCAGCATCGGCAAGCGCTATCGCCGCCAGGACGAAGTGGGTACGCCGTTCTGTATCACGGTAGACTTTGATACCCTGGAAGACGGCACCGTAACCGTGCGCGACCGCGATACCATGGAACAGGTCCGGATCCACCAGGACGAGCTGCCGGCATTCTTGGCAGAAAAGTTGGAATTTTAATCTAACAGGGGGGATGAACGTGGAAGGAAGCAAACTTGGGATTGGATTTACCGTCATCACGATTATGTATTTAATCTATGGGGCTGTAAATCTTTGGTATGCTTACTATATCGGGGTAAAAAAAGTATTTATCATCATGGGGGAAATGACGCCTGAGCTGGATGCCAGGATCACAAACCGCGGCAAATTTGCCAGAGAACATGCCTGGCCGTATCTGGCCACCGGCATTTGCTCGATCGGATTATGCATTGCCGCGTTTATCACCTTTGATCTCAAATACCTGATTATCGGCGTATGCGTTACGGTTTTGCTGGCTTTGTACTCTGCCCGCAGCATTCGTAAAATGCACGAAAAAATCCGTCGCGGTGTCTATCGGTAAGATACGCAAAATCCCCGGCTATGGCCGGGGATTTTTTTGTAGCAAGCATTATATTTGCCGTATGAACGCGATGCGATGAGAAAAATTTGCCCTTTTCTTTCCGCCAACAGCATGAAAAAAAGCAGGCATGATTCCCACGAAATCAATTGGCTCTTAATTATAAAAATCGCTGAAAAAAAGCATCATATAGCTCCTATGAATTCCTCTGCCGGGCATCAGAGGGCAACTGGCAAATGAAAGCATCCTTTTATACCATGCAGAAAGCAAAAATTTTGCCCGTATTGAAAAGTTCCCGGATTTGCAGGAGGGCGCTTAACTGCACTTCCCTTTGTTTTCCCCGCAACACAAAATTTTGCTCTTTTCCATTTCACCCATGGTTTCGTCAAAAAGCCATACATTTTGTTTCCCCCTCATTTTCCGGGTGTCTTTTTATATCCGGCTAAATTTCAGCCCTTGCCGTAAATCTTCTCCCTGCCCGGGAATTTTTTGACGAGCGTGATGTTTTTCGGTTACGCATATCTTTGCCGGGCCGCGGGGCAAAAGCGTCTCGGTCTTTTGGCTTTTTCCCGGCCCGTTTCTTTATGCAAAAAGGCACAAGTTTTCCCTGTGCCTTTTCCTTTGCCTAAGCAGTTATACATTTTATCTTTTAAACGGATAGAAATCTGAAAGACAGCCTGTTGCAGTCTTTTCACCAAGAATACACACTTTTGATTTCTCGTGCCTAAAGCATTTATTTTATGACAGTTGCTTTTGAATTTGCTTTGCGCGCTCTGCCGGCAATCTACAGGAAATGCTTGTGCCCTCCGGCAGATATTCTTCGCTTTCCACCGTGCCGTAGGTCCGAATCAATGCCAGCACTTCCCCCTTTGCATAGGGAATCAGCAAGCGCCCCTGCCACCAGGATTCGGACAGTTTTTCCCGTATCTGCCGATACAGCGTTTCAATCCCCTGTCCCGTTTTGGCGCTGATTGCCACAGCACCCTTTGGCGCCGCAAAGCCGGAAACATCAGCTTTGTTATACACCAATAAACGCGGAATGGTATGCGCGTTCAGCTGATGAAGCACTTCATCTACCACTTCAATTTGCCGCTCTTTTTCCGGATGTGCCGAATCCACCACATGCAGCAGCAAATCCGCATGCACAGCTTCCTCCAGCGTTGAGCGAAACGCATCCACCAATTCATGCGGCAGCTTTTGTACAAAGCCTACCGTGTCTGTTAAAAGCACTTCCTGCCCATCCAGATTGGCTCTGCGGGTCAACGGATCCAGCGTGGCAAACAGCTTATCTTCCGCCAGCGCATCGGCCCCGGAAATCTGGTTGAGCAGCGTGCTTTTCCCCGCATTGGTATATCCCACCAGCGCAATGGTGGGCACGCCGCCGGATAGGCGCTTACCGCGCTGCGTTTGCCGCTGCTGGGTCAGCAGGCGAATTTCTTCTTTCAATTCATAAATACGCCGGCGAATGCGCCGTTTGTCTATTTCCAGCTTGGCTTCGCCGCCGCCCATGCGCGTGCCTCGGCCGCCGCCCTGCCGGCTCAGCGCCTTGCCCTGGCCTGTAAGCCTTGGCAGCATATATTGCAGCTGCGCCAGCTCCACCTGCAGTTTCCCTTCGCGGCTTTCCGCCCTCATGGAAAAGATTTCCAAGATCAGTGCCGTGCGGTCTAAAATTTTGGCATCGATCTCCGCTTCCAAATTGCGAATCTGCAAGGGAGACAATTCTTCATCAAAAACAAACACCTCTGCGCCCAATTCTCCGCGCATGGCTGCCAGCTCCATCACTTTGCCCCGGCCTACATAGGTGGAGGCATCCGGATGCGCCTTGTTTTGCACTTCGCTTCGCACCACTTCATAGCCCGCGGTTTTGGCCAGCTCCGCCAATTCCTCCATGCCATCTTGCCCCATGCCCACCAACACGGTTTTGGGCGGCCCCTGGTTGGGTGCATAGGCCTCAAACCGGCCCACCAGCCTGTCGGCTTCATACACCTCTTCCATCCAGCGCTTGGCAGACATGGCCTTTGCCGGAATCGGCCCTATCATTTTCACCGGCGGCGTTTGCCCGGTTAAATAGGCAGCATATACCGTTTGCGGCTTTCCGTCCCTTACACCCACGGCGGCCATGCTGTCTAATCTCAGCTTTTGCAGCGTGTGGATGTCCACCTCGCTCAGCACGCCCGGTGCATTGGGATGGGTATGCAAACAACGAACCCCGCTAAGGCGCGTGATGCTCCGCATTGTGCGGATTTGCGGAATCTCCGCCCGGTTATAATGGCCGATGGAAACATCCCGCACCGTGCCGTCTCTGGCAATTAATACCGAAATCTCGCGGTTTGTCTTTTGCGTATAGGCGGCCATGGCCTCCAGCAGTTCTTGGGTGGCAAATTCGTCCTTCCCTGTTTTTATCGTATACAACGTTTCAATTTCCGCAATGACAACTTTGCTCAACCCTGCTATATTTCCATGCAATGCTTCTTCCAAAAATTCTCAAACTCCTTTTCCCAATGAAAAAGCCCCTTTTTGAAAGGGGCCTGTGCAAAATTCTTATGTTCCGTCAAAGGTTGTTCCACCGTTGTCTGTGGCGGCCGGCTGTTGTGTTGCCTGTGTGCCGCCATCGGGCGCAACCGTTGCTGCGGGCGCAGTCGTCGCCGGGGCCGGCGCCAGCGTGGGCAACGGGATCGGCGTTTCAGACGGGCCGGGCGTGTTGTTTGTATCCGCCAATATGGAACGATATAAGAAGAAAGCACAAGCTATCACGGCGAGGGCCAAAATGATCCCTATCGCTATTTTCATACCCTTACTCATTCTTCACATTCCCTTTCCTACAATGTCATAATTATTTCCTATTTTGTACATCTTTCACAGTATACCTTATTCTGCCTGATATTTCAAACATTTCTAAAAAGAAAAAGGCGCAACGCGCCTTTTACGGGGTTTGTGTAGGCATTTGATCCGGCGCTGTGGCCTGCGGAGGCAAGGTGGCCTGCGGCGTTGCTTTGTCCGTTACCTCTGCGCCCGGCGGCGCGGTCATTGTGGGTTGCGGTTGGGACGGCGTTATCTCCGGCATGGTCGTGTTATCTTTACAGGCCGTTAACGCAAATAACATTTCCATTGCCATCAATCCGGCGCATAGTCTGCGTTTCATAAAATTCCTCTTTTCCTAAAGTGATTATCTTTAGGATGGCCCGATCCGCTTAAACTATACGATAAAACGTTTTGTCGTTTATTTTCATAAAAACAAAGAAAATCATATGGTGTCTTTTGCAAATAAAAAAGCAGGAGTTTCTCCTGCTCTTTTGTTATGCGTTTTTCCCGCAGCATTTTTTGTATTTTTTGCCGCTGCCGCACGGACAAGGCGCGTTTCTGTCAATTTTCTGGCTGACAGCCTGTTTGGAAACATGATATTTTTTTAAAATTTCCTGTCTCTTTTCTTTGGGCAACACGCCATCCCATTCTTTCAATTCATACAGCCACGGCGCTTTGGCCGCCAGCATGTTGAAATACAGCTTTTCAAAATCCACATCCAACACGATTTCGCTGTCTTCCGTCAGCTTTTCCAGGTCATACGGATGATTCAAGCTGTCGTTGATGCCGTCCATAAAGCCGGCGAAGATCATCGGCTTAAACTCGTATTTCTTCGTCAGTTCGTCAAACGTGCCCTCCACCTTTTCGGGATACTGGGCCAAAAGCGCCTGATACAGCTTTTCTTCCCGCTCATAATAATCGTGCTGAAAGCCCTCTGCCTGATCGTCCGTCAGGTTTTCCAAATACTCTCTCCATTCCCCATATAAAGACATGATCCTTAACTCCTCTATTTAACTAGATTTTTTATTGCATAGCGTCAAACGTGGCGCGAATCGCCTGAATGAAAGACAGCGAATCCAGCTTTTCCACGTTTTCCAGGATGGACATTGCCGCCAAGTCTCCGGTCATTTTGCCGCCGGCCACCGTATCCAGGCAGGCTTTTTCCAGCTTGTCTGCAAACAGGGGCAGCTGCTCAATGCCGTCCAGCTGCCCGCGGGTTCTCAGCGCCCCCGTCCAGGCAAAGATGGTGGCCATCGGGTTTGTACTGGTGGTTTCGCCCTTAAGGTGTTTATAATAATGGCGCGTTACCGTGCCGTGCGCGGCCTCGTATTCATACAGCCCGTCCGGCGAAACAAGCACGCTCGTCATCATGGCCAGCGAGCCAAACGCCGTGGCTACCATGTCGCTCATCACATCGCCATCATAGTTTTTGCAGGCCCAGATAAAGCCGCCTTTGCTGCGCATCACCCTGGCCACCGCATCATCAATCAGCGTGTATTCATAGGAAATGCCGGCCTGTTCAAATTTTTCTTTGTATTCGGCTTCAAAGATCTCCTGAAACACCTTTTTAAATTCGCCGTCATAGATTTTGGAAATGGTGTCCTTGGCGCCAAACCAAAGATCCTGCTTGGTCTGCAGCGCATATTGGAAACAGGCATGTGCAAAGGATTCTATGCTGCGATTTGTATTGTGCATGCCCTGAATCACGCCCGGGCCGTCAAACGTGTGCACCACGGCTTCGCCCGTGCCGTCTTCGCTTTGGTATACCAGCTTTACCGTGCCCGGCTTGTCAATTTTCAGTTCCACAGCTTTATACACATCGCCATAGGCATGCCTTGCCAAGGTGATGGGCTGTTCCCAGCATTTTACAATGGGCTCCACGCCTTTTACCACAATGGGCGCGCGGAACACCGTGCCGTCCAACTCCGCACGGATGGTGGCGTTGGGGCTTTTATACAGCCGCTTTAAATCATATTCTTCCTGACGCTGGGCATTGGGGGTAATGGTTGCGCATTTTACGCCTACCCCGTATTTTTTAATGGCGTTTGCCGCGTCCAGGGTCACCTGGTCGTCCGTCTCATCCCTGTTCGGCAGCCCCAGGTCATACGCTTCCGTTTTCAAATCGATATACGGCTCAATCAGCTCTTCTTTGATCATTTTCCAAAGAATCCGCGTCATTTCATCGCCGTTCATCTCCACCAACGGCGTTTTCATCTGTATTTTTTCCAACCGTTTTCACTCCTTACCAGCGATTATTCGTCTTTATATCTGCCCACAACATGCGAGGGTACCGTATAATAGCGGTGCCGAATTTCCCGCCGCCTTCTGTGTGCACGGCTTTGCCTGCTTTTCTGATTTGCAGGCTGCGAATGTTTTCCCTTTCCAAACAGCTTTTTGGTCTCGCCTTTGGTTTCCAGCCCGCTTTCTTTTTCTTGCTGGCGCTCCAAAATCAGTTTTCCCGCCATCAATACACCCAAAGAAATGTAGCCGTAATAAACCAGCCACATCGCAATGGTTAAAATGCCGCTGAAAATAGAGATAAAGCCAACAAACGGCAAAAAGAAATTGCTTACAATGGAAAGGATAATCAATCCAATCAGCCAATAGCCTAAACGCCTCATCGCTTCGCCCTTCCGTATGGTTATTTCGTTTTAGCGCCTTTGAGCCCTTTGGTTCCGCCGCCGCTGCGCACCTTTTGCAAGATGGCAGAATCATACGCATAGCTGTTTTGTTTTTTCTCTTCCGCCGCGCTTTTGGCAATGTTTACAAGCTCATCAATCAAAGCCGTATAGGACAGGCCGCACGGCTCCCAAAGGTAAAACGCCATAGAACCCGGGATGGTGTTGATTTCGTTGACATACAGTTCGTTTGTCCGGTTATCCACCAGAAAATCGATCCGCACAACCCCTTTGCAGTCCATTTCCCTAAAGATCTGCTTGGCCAGCGTCTGGATTTTTTCTGTCATCGTCTCTCCGATGGGCGCGGGAATCTGCCTGCCGGATGCGTTTTTCCCTTTTCCCTGGCGCAGATATTTATCTTCAAACGTTAAAAAGTCTTTCCAGCCCAGCGGCTTTTCGCAAAGGCTGGCTTTGCAATCATCGCCCAGCCCCAAAACCGAGCAGTTGATTTCCATCGCGTCCTCTACGCCCTTTTCCACAACCACTTTACGGTCGTAGGAAAAAGCAAGCTGAATGGCATCTTCCAGCGCCGCTTTATCTTCCACTCTGGAAATGCCGATGGAGGACCCTAGGTTGGCGGGCTTCACATACAACGGATAGCCCAGCGCTTCCATTTTTTCCAGGCATGCTTGTTTATCCCGGTCATAGGCATGGCGGGTGAAATCCACCGACGGCATCATTGGAAACCCGCAGCCGGCAAACACCTTTTTCATCAGCGCTTTATCCATGCCCGCTGCCGAGCCGCCCACCGAGGGGCTGGTATACGGAATGTCCGCCAGCTCCAAAAGGCCCTGCAAGGTGCCGTCTTCCCCGTGCAGCCCGTGCATACACAGTAGCGCCACATCCACCTGAATATTTCCGTCATCGGTCAAAAGCCCTTCCCCCGGCACGGTGGAAAGCCTTACCTGTCTTACTTTCTGCTTTTGCGCTTCAAAATCCTGAAACAGCGCCACATCCAACAGCGCCTGCCCTGTATACCAGGCGCCGTCTCTTGCCAAATACACCGGGATCACATCATACTTTTCTTTGTCCACATGCTCGATGGCTTGTAGCCCCGTTACAATGGAAACGTCATGTTCCACGCTTCTGCCGCCAAAGAATACCGCCAGATTGGTTTTCATCGTTATAATCCTCCTCAGTGCTCATAATGGTCCGGCAAATCATTTTCAAATAATACCACATCGCCGGGCCGAATGAAAGCACCCAAAATTTCCGTTGCCTGGTCTAAATTTTCGCCGATAAAGATATTTTCCTCCGGGAACCCGGCAGACAGCAGGCCGCGCTTGATGGGAATCGCCCGCGTTTGCCCCACCAGCACAACATAATGGCATACCGCCGCCATGCGTGCCCCAAAGGCCTCGTTTTCCTCTTCTTCTTTTTCACCCAATTCCACCATGCCCGGCGTTACGCAAATTCTGCGAAATTGCGTATACATAGAAAGCACTTCCATCGCCGCTTTGGTGCCGTTGGGGTTGCTGTTAAACGCATCGTCTATCACAAGGGTTCCGTTGTTGGGGTTGATCAGTTGCAGCCTATGCTCCACAGGCTCCGCCTTTGCCACGCCCGCGGCAATTTGCTCCAGGCTCAGCCCCAGCGCATGCGCCACCGCAGCGCACCCCAGCACATTCATAATGTTATGTTTGCCCAAAAGCTGCGTAGCACACCGAATCCGTCCGCTGTTTTCAATGACCAGATCAAATTCGCTGCCAAACGGGCCCACATCCAGGTTTTCCGCGCGCACATCGCACTGCGCATCCAGCCCAAACAGGCATTTGGGGCCGCTGTGTTTGGCATAGAGTTCCTGGCAGGCTGCGCCGTCCGCCGGAAAAAACGCTTTGCCCTGCGGCTGCAAATTTTGCATCAGCTCATATTTTGTATTTTTAATGTTTTCCAGGCTGCCGAAGGTTTCCAAATGCTGGTTGCCGATGCTGGTCAAAAGCCCGTATTGCGGGTGTACGATCTCACACAGCTCTTTGATCTCCCCGCAGCGCCGCGCGCCCATTTCGCAGATAAACACCTCGTGTTCATCCTTTAGCATTTCCCGAATTACCCGCGTTACGCCCATCGGCGTATTATAGCTGCTGGGCGGCACCAAAACGTTGTATTTTTCTTTGAGGATGGCTCCCAGGATAAATTTGGTGCTGGTTTTGCCGTAGCTGCCCGTAATACCGATTCTGATTAAATCCTTGCGGGCCCGGATGATGCGCACAGCATCATCGATAAAGCTCTGGTTGATTTTCTTTTCAGGATTTTGCCGCAGCTTTGCCGACAGCGCAATCCATTGCGGCAGCAGGCATACCGGCAAAACCGAAACCATGCAAGCAATAACACAGCCGATTACGGCCAAGATCAGCGCACGATCCATCGTTAAGACCAGCAGCAAATACGCCAATACCGCAAACAGCACAGACATCGCCACCAGGACGGTTTTTGTGCAGCGCTCCAGGCGCTTCATACGGTCTGTCCGCACATATTCTTTTTTCTGCTTCTGCTGTTTTTTCCGTTTTCCCGTTTCCAGGCATATTGCCGTGAAAAGCGAAATGGCCAGCGCACCGAAAAGAAGGTTGCACCAAAGGCCCTCCACTGCCTCCTGCAACAAAAAGCCCACAAGGCACAGGCTCGTATAGATCAGCGCGTTGATCCAAAAAGGCTTTAGATCCTGTTTTGCGTTACGCTTTACCGAACGGCCGTAGCCATCCAGCTGATAGGATTCCAATTGCAGCAAATGCAAAAACCGCTGCATATTGGCCTGGGCGGCCATATACATCATTCCGCCGATAAACAGCGCGCCCAAAAGGCCCCAAATTGTTCCGAATGCAGATAGGTTTACCGTAAGGCTCATGCCTTCCCCTCACTTGTTAAAAAATAGATGACCACTGTTAAAAACTGTTCCAAATGCTCCAGATACGCAAAATGGCTGCCGCCTTCCAATTTAATCAGCCCGGCATCCGGAATTTTCTCTTCCATCAATTCGCCCATCCAGAGCGGCGTTGCCGTATCCTCTGTGCCCCATAAAAGCAGCGTGGGCGCTTTGATCTTTTCCAAACACGGCGTTAAATCTTCGTTAACGATGTTGGAAAACGTGCGCCGCATATGTTCCGGCAGCGCTTTGTATTCTTCGCTGCCTGCGTTTTCCACCTTTGCTTTTACATCCACGCCAAACAGCTTATACAACCAAACACCAAAACGATGTTCGGCCATATGCTTTGCAAATTTGTAGGCATATACGCGCCGATAATAGGCAAAATCCCGCTTGGGGCGAATGCCGGCGCCGCCTGTAAAGACGATTTTTTTGAACAGCGCAGGCTCTTGGCTGGCCAATTTGAGCACCACCCGGCAGCCGAACGAATGCGCCACCACATAGCAGCCTTCCAGCCCCATTTCCCGCATAAACCGGCGCACCACATCCGCATAATCCTGCACATGCCACGGTTCTTTCGGCCAGGAGGACTGCCCATGGCCGGGAAAGTCTATGGCATATACGGTAAACAGATTGGCAAGCCTTTGCGAAACCGGCGCAAAGCTGTCTGCGCAGCCGCCCCAGCCATGCAGCATTAAAACAGGCGGCCCCTGCCCTATCACCTTATAAAATAGATCTATCTCTCCTACAGAAAATACCATTCTCTGCCTACTTTCTCATCGTATCATATTATTATAGCATATGTTAGCGTTGTTGTGGGTATGGCAATGCATCCAACCAAAGGATTAGTGCATCTTCTCCGTTGTCGCTGTAATAGCGTTTTCTACGCCCCATCTCTTTTAAGCCAAACGCATGATAGAGCGCCAGCGCCGCCGTATTGCTGGGGCGCACTTCCAGTGTTAAACTGGTGATCCCTTCGCAGGCTGCCGAGGCCAACACATGCCCAAACAGCCTGCTGCCAAGGCCGCGCTTTCGTTTGTCCGGCGCCACCGCCACATTGGTTACATGCGCTTGATCCAACACTTTCCAATAGCCCATATAGGCAACCAGCGCGTCGCCGCAAAAAACGCCGTAATAGCGTGCCAATTCGTTTTCTACGATATCTTCATACAGCGATTGAAAGCTCCACGGAACGGAAAAACAGCCTTTTTCCAGCGCCGCCACCTGCGGCACATCCTCTTGCTTTAAGCGGCGAATCAAACAGTTATCCATGGCGTTTTTCTCTTTGCAGGCGCTCTCTCTCCGCCTGCGAAATTCTCAAATAATTCGGCTGCAGCGAAGCGGCGGTTTCCCATTTCTCCAAAGGGATTTTTGCCGCCAGGCAGGCCACGGTACGCGCCTGCTGAATACACATAGGCTCCGGCATTTTGATCGCCTTTTCCCCCAGTGTATGGCTGATCGTTTCCCAATAAACGCGCACGGCGTCACCAGCAAAGCACGCCGGTTCCCCCGTCTGCGCTATGTGCTGCAAAAAAATTTCCAGCGGCATGGCGCTGTGCGGCACAAGGCAGGTTTTCCCCCGATAGGCCACGCAATACACTTCTTTTCTCCGCGCATCCATCACCGCGCAGCGAACGCTTGCCTTATCCGCCTGGCAGGCCAGCACATCCAGCGTGCAAACGCCCAGAATCGGCAGCGACAGCGCCTGTGCCATCGCCTTTGCCATGGCCACGCCGATGCGAATGCCGGTAAAGCTGCCGGGGCCGTTGGCAACAGCAATGCCGGTAAGGTCCGCATTTTTGCAGCCCGCCTGTTTCATGGCCCGGTCTATCAATCGCTGTATTTTCTGGCTGTGGGTATTACCGTCCTCCAGGTATGCCTGGGTAACGGCGCCCTCATCGTAGACCGCCGCACTGGCCGCGGGGCCGGTTGTATCTATGGCTAAAATTCGCATGCAAGCGCCTCCTGCATCTTTTCTTCCAATTCTTTTTCGGCCCGAACGGAAATCAGCCGTTCCTCCGCGCCGCGGTATTCGATTTGCACTGTGACATCCGACTCTTCCCATTTTTCCAAATCATCCGGCCATTCCACCAGGCAAACGCCGGGCTGCATAAAATATTCTTCCAGACCCAAATCTTCCATCGGCTGGCCCAACACTCTGTATAAATCCATATGCACCAGGCGCGCATCACCCGTTTGATATTCGTTTACCAAGGTAAACGTGGGGGAAGAAACGTTTGCTTTTATACCGAGCCCGTTTGCCACGCCCCGAGCAAAGGCCGTTTTCCCCGCGCCCAGATCTCCTTTTAAAAACACAAGGCAGCGCTTCGGCCATACGCCTGCCATCAAGGCGGCCGCTTTTTCCGTTTGTTTTTCGCTTTTTGTTTGAATGGTAATCATTAAAACCTCAATGAGAAGCGGGCGGGGTAAACCCTTCGCCCAGCACTTCGCGCGCATCCATCACCAATACAAATGCATCGGGATCGATCTCACGCACCGTTTCTTTTAATTTTATCACTTCGCCGGAGCTTTGCAGCACCACCAGCAGCACATCTTTCGGTTCCCCGCTGTACATGCCTTTGGCAGACAGGTTTGTGGCGCCCCGCTCCATTTCGTATAGCACTTTTTGCGCAATTTCATCGGCATGTTCTGTAATGATATAGATGGATTTTGCACTGGACATCCCCTCCAGCACCATATCCAGCATTTTACTGGAAACATACAGCGCCACAAACGCAAACAGCGAAATTTCCACGCCAAACACCGCCGCGCTGAACAATACCACCAGGCAATCCACTGCAAAGATCATCCATGCCAGGTTCATGCGCGGAAGCGCCGTATGCAAAAGCTGCCCCAACAGCGCCGTGCCGCCGGTGTTGCCCCCGGCTTTGATGACAAGCCCCAGGCCAAAGCCCTGCACAATGCCGCCGAAAATGCTGGCCAGCATGATATCATGCGTGATCACGGGCATGGCCACATAGTCCGTAAATACGCTGCAAACCGCCACGGCATATAGGGAATAAAGCACAAAGCTTGTCCCATATCGTTTCCAGGCGATCAAAAAAATAGGAAGATCCATCAAGAAGACTACCAAACCCGCCGGCCAATGAAACAAATGATAAAAAACCGTGCCTAGCCCACTAAACCCGCCCGGCGCAATTTTGTTTGGAATGAAAAACATCGTCATGGAAAAAGCCATCAAAACGGAGCCCACTGCAATCAATAAAAGATTTTTTATCACCTGTTTGTACATAGTCTCTCCTCCCTTTTCTTTTTGCACAAAAACAGAAGGGCAAAAGGCCCTCCTGTGTATTATACCATGCTATCGGCTCGGCTTAAACCCCAAGCTTATCGTCAATGCACGATCCATTTCCTCTGTTTTTTCCGCAGTAAGCCGGCCAATCTTTTCCCTCAGCCGGGATTTGTCCAAAGTTCGTATTTGTTCCAGTAAAATGACGGATGTTTTTTCCAATCCGCTTTCCCCCGGTTCTATTTTTATATGGGTCGGCAAGTTCGGTTTTGTTTGGCTGGATGTCACCGCCACCACAATCACCGTAGGAGAAAACCTGTTTCCCTTGTTATTTTGCACGATCACCACGGGGCGCACGCCTCCCTGTTCGCTTCCCACCACAGGAGAAAGCATGGCCAGATAAATCTCACCTCTTTGTATCATCACATCTTCACCTGCATTATTCTTTTGTAGATGCTACATACTACGCAGGTTTGCTTGAAAAGGTGTTTTAAGATAGATCTTACACTAATCGTTGCCGGCTGCAAGTTTTAATCCTTTATACCGCGATCAACCATCATAAAGCATGGTTTGCCGCTATAAAAAGAGCCTGCCAAAAGCAGGCACTTTATTTTCATTGCATCTTTTATTTTGCCGTGCGGCAAAGCTGTTTGGTTATCTCCGCGATATTTTCTATGGTGTCCGTCGGCAGCATGGAGACCGGCCCCAGCTTTTGCTGCGCCATTTCGCCGGCCTTGCCGCAGATATAAGCCGCCATACAGGCAGAATCAAACGCGCTGTATCCCTGGGCCAGCAACCCGCCCATGCAGCCCGCCAGCACATCGCCGCTGCCGCCTTTGGCCATGCCGGCACAGCCCTGGGTGACCACGGCAGTGTACTTCGGTCCGGCGATGATGGTGCTTGCGTTTTTACAAAGCACCACGGCGCCCGTGCTCATTGCCAACGCTTCGGCTGCGCCCATCGCATCTTGCAGCACCGCGCCGGTATCTATCTGCAGCAATCTGGCCAATTCGGCCGGATGCGGGGTTAAGATGGTTTGGTTATGCAAATACGGCCAAGCCTGTTTGCCCGCCTTGGCCAGGGCGTTGAGCGCATCGGCATCCAATACGCAGGGCTTTTTGGTTTGCAGCGCCTGAAACACCACCGGCCACACGCCTTTGCTTTGCCCCATGCCGCAGCCTAAGGCCAGCGCCGTGGCCCCTTGCCAATGCGCCTCCAATTCTTTTCGGCAGGGCGCATAGCCGCCCTCCTCTTCCGGCAGCGCGCGCACCAGCGCACAGGGCAATGTCTGCCGATACAATTGCGCGGTATTTTGCGGGCTTGCCATGGTCAACAGCCCCACGCCGCTTCTCAGCGCCGCCGAGGCACAAAGCGCTCCTGCACCGGATAGGCCTTCACTGCCCACCACAAGCGCCAATTTACCAAAGCTTCCCTTATGGGAAAATCTGTCTCTGGACAGGTCCGGCAGCGCCTCCGGGGCAACGACAAAGCGCAGCCTTTTTGCCTTATATTCGCTGTAAAACGGCGAAAGCAAACGCACCTGTCCTGCAAACTTGGCACCGGGATACAACAGCACGCCGGGCTTATGCCCCATCAAAGAAAAGGTGATGTCTGCCTGCACAGCCGGCCCTTTTACCGTGCCGGTATCCGGGCTGATGCCGGTGGGCACATCGATGCTGACAATCTGCGCTTTTCCCTTTTGCGCGTTGATGATTTCTATGGTATTTGCCATCAGTCCTTTGGCAGGCCGGTTGCTGCCGGCGCCCAGCAGCGCATCTACCACCACGCCGCCTTCCGGCCATTGATCCGGCAATTGCGAAGCAGTTTCGATTTCCGCCGTCTCTATGCCGGATTGTTTTACGGCTTCCAGCAAATTTTGCATCATGGGGTTGATCGCCCGTTCTCTGAGCAGATACACCTGCACCTTTCTTGTTTTAGCCAACAGCAGCGCCGCAGACAGGCCGTCCGCGCCGTTGTTGCCCGCTCCGCAAAAGATGGAAACCACGCCCGGGTTCAGGCTTTCAAATTGCTGGGCAATGGCCTCGCCCGCCTTTTCCACCAAAGACAGAATCTGCATGCCCTTTTGAACCGCCATCGCGTCCATTTCTTTGATTTCTTTGCTCGTATAGATCAGTTCCATCTGTTTCAATCCTTTTCAAGCGTTGGCCGCCCATACGGCGTTGGCAATGGCTCTGGCCGTTACCTCCGCGGCAAAGGCGAAGAGCAAATCCACGTTTTCCTCCACATGGCCGGTGGCCATCGCAAAGGCCGTATCCCCATCGTGCATGGTATGCACCGGGCGAATCGCCATAGCATACCCGTCATGCGCCAGCATAGCCAGCCTATGCGCCTGGGTTTTGGTTAAAACCGCATCCGTTGCGATTACGCCAATGGTGGTGTTTTGCGCTTTCCACATCTGTTTCATCGCCTTTGTCTGCTCATCCAAAGTATAGCCGCAGATCAGTTGCCCGGTAGCGTAATCGTAGATATTCCCCAGCGCGTTTACTGCAAACCCGGCAGCGATGGTGGCCTTGCCCACCTTCATCGAGGCCGTACCAAAGCCGCTTTTTTTAGGGGCCAGCCCGGGCAGCATCTTTGCCACCGTGGCGCCGGCTCCTGCTCCATAGCTTCCCTGAACAAGCGGCGTTTTATCCGCCGATTTTGCAGCCTGATAGCCCATTTTGGCCGTCGGCCGTTTGCCGGGCTCGCTGTATGCCAGATCAAACAACACCGCACCGCCCACAATCGGCACCTTGGCCACGCCTGTATCAAAGCCGATGTTTTGCTCATCCAGATATTGCATCACGCCGTCTGCCGTGGCCAGGCCAAAAGCACTGCCGCCGCTTAACGCCACGCCGTGCACCTGCTGAACCAGATTGATCGGCGAAAACGCGTCCGTTTCCCGGGTGCCCGGGCCGCCGCCGCGCACATCCACAGAGCCGATTGCCCCCTCTTTGGCCAAAACAACCGTGCAGCCCGTTCTGGCCGCTTCATCGGTGCAGTGCGCCGCCGTAATTCCGTATACATCCGTTAAGTTGCCGCTATACATAGGTTTTCTCACTCCTTACGCTTACATCGCCGGCGATCACCCGAATGCGCCTGTTCTGTTCGTTTTGCATCACAAGGCAGCCGTCTCTGTCAAAGCCGATGCATTTTCCGTGGGTTTCCCTGTCCCCGGCATGCACGGTGACCATCTCTTGAAACAGAATGCTCATTTTGGTATAGTCCACGATCACATCGTCAAATTTACCTTCTTCAAACGTCTTTGTATATACGTCAAAAAAGTCGGTCAAAATCGAGAGCAAAAGCTGCGGGCGGGAGATGGTTCTGTTTGTTTCTCCGCGCACAGAGGTTGCCTTTTCCGCAATGTCTCTCGGGAACACCACCTGGTTTACATTCACGCCGATGCCGACGACCAGATATTCGATTCTGTCAAAATCCGACGCCATTTCGCATCGAATGCCGCACAGCTTTTTCCCGTCTACCAATACGTCGTTCGGCCATTTCACCTTGGCATCCAGCTTGGTAAAATTTCTAAGCGACTGCGCCACCGCCACCGCCGCAATGATCGGCACTTTGGATGCATCCTGCGGGCGAAAATCCGGGCGAAGCAAGATGGAAAACATCAGATTCGCGCCTTTTTTGCTGACCCAATCGCGGTTCAGCCGCCCTTTGCCCGCGGTCTGTTCTTCGGAAACCACCACGGTTTTGTTGGTTTCTCCTTTGGCGGCCAGGCGTTTGGCCACTTCGTTCGTGCTGTCTACCGAATCAAAGTGTTTTAACGTTACACCGCTTTTCAACAGGCCGGAAAAATCAAAGGTTTTCACGATGGTGGGGTCCAGCGAATCCGGCAGAGAAACAAGGCGATACCCGCAGTTTGGCTTTGCCTCTATCACGCATCCGCGTTTTTTCAGCTGGTCGATATGTTTCCACACTGCCGCGCGCGAAATGCCGCATTCGGCTGCGATCTGTTCTCCGGATAAATAGCCGATCTGATTTTGAATCATCAGCGCTAAAATTTTGTCTCTCATTCCCATTCCGCTCCTTTCCAGGCCTGCATGGCCCGGCTCACCGTTTCATATCCAAACCCTCTGGCCGCCAAGGCCCGCTGTGTTTTGGCAAGGCCGGTGCGCTCGGCTCCGTTTTTTTTCATCAGTTTTTCACACAACGCCCGGCAGGCCTCTTGTTCCTGTTCTTCCGAATAGGATTGAAGGCTTTGTTCTATCAGCGTTTTTTCGATCCCCGCTTTATACAGCGCCTGCTGCAAAGCGCGGCGCCCCATCGGCCGCAACGCTGTTTTACAGCGGATCAATTCTTTGGCAAAGGCCAAATCATCGATATATCCATAGCCTTTCAATCGTTCCATCGTCTGGTTGATTTCGTCCGGCGTGTATTCTTTTTTCTTTAAATAGGTCAGCATTTCCCGCTCCGAACGCATCCGCGTGCCGAGGTAGGTTAACGCCGCATCCATACACAGTTTTTTCTTTCTGGGTTTTCTTTCCTGTGTTTCCATCGTTATCCTCAATATTCAATTTTGTTTACATCATACCGCATAATCGCAAAAAAACCAAGGTGCCCTCGGTATAGAAGCAAAGATTTCGCAGATACTAACAGCAAAAATCTAAAAGGAGGTTTGTTTTTATGCCGCAAAACAACAACCAAACACAGAGCAATCCGGAAGTGATTGCCAGAGACCTGACCAATGTGATGGATTTGATGAACCATGAAGCGGTCGGCTATCAGAAAACCAAGGTGTACAGCCAGCAGGTGCTCAGCAGCGAAATAAAACAGCTGTTAGACCGCGTATGCCAGCACCACAAGCAAAACTTTACCAACCTGGACGAATACATCGAAAGCCAACGATAAGGAGGGCCCCATGGAACATACAAAACTGGACGACAAAGCCATGCTAAACGACCTGCTCATCACCGCCAAACAGCGGATGAGCGCCTATTCCACACTTATTGCCGAAACCACCTGCCCGCAGCTTCGCACAATGCTTCAGGATCTGTTTGTGGAAGCGGCCGAAGACCAATATGCCATTTTTGATTGCATGCACAAACAGGGCTGGTATCCCGTAAAACAGGCCAAACAGGAAGACATCACACAGGCTAAGGAAAAAGCCGAACAGCTTAAAACCAGCCTGCAAGCTCAGTAAAAAAGCGGCTCTACGCCGCTTTTTTTATTTCGTATCCTCCCCGGCTTCATATTTTAGCCAGATATCCATCGGCACTGCGCCGCCCTTTTGCATCATCTTGCCGCTGCCAAGGCAGATATCACAGGTGTGCCGGCAGGCCGGGCAAATACATTTGCTTTCAATCCCCTGTTCTTTATGGTTCATTAAAGTCCCGCAAATCGGGCAATTGCAAATCATACTTTTCCCTCCATCCCAAAGCCAGTATAACACGGTTTTTCCCTTTGGACAGCCAAAATTTGCCCCGCGGTTTTTCAAATGGTATAATGGGTTTATATTTGGGAGGTATTCATGCAAAAAGCGATTAAAATCTTGTTGTGTATCATCGCGGCGCTCATTGTCTTTATGGGCTTTTTGCTGTTTCGCAGCTGCACAAAAACAGAGTCCGAAGGCGCGGTAAACCCCGTGATCTCCGCTTCGATGGACGCATCCGCCACGGCTACGCCTGCCGGTGTGCCCGCCGGCGATACGCCGGAGCATTCGCCCTGGGCAGACGAACTTCCCATGACGGTCGGCTCCAGAGGCAGCACGGTAGCTTCCATTCAAGAGCGGCTTCGTGCGCTGGGCTTTTTCCGCTATAAAGCCTCCGGCTATTTTGTCAGCATGACCAAACAGGCCATCCTTGCTTTTCAGCAAAAGCACAGCCTGGAGCAGGACGGCATGATCGGCAAGCAAACTCTGCAGGCTATGTATTCGGCCAGCGCGCAGCGGGCATCGATTGTGCCGGTGGGCGTGCCGGGAAAGATTCCGTCCTCCGTGCGCCCCAGAGAATACGGCGAAACCACGGCCTGGTCGGATGTAAACCCGCTGATTCAAAATGGGCAACAATTTCTATTGATCGATTTTTCTAGCCAGATTTATTTCAACGCCGTGCGCGTCGGCGGCACCAACCATCTGGAGTTTGAACCGGCGGACGCCGCCCAGGGGCAAAAGCTGACAAGCATTTTCGGCGGCGTGACCAGCTATGAAAAGCGTGCCTGTATCGTGCAGGTGGGCGATCGTTATTTTGCCGCTTCCTTCTGCGGCATGCCCCACGGCGCAGCCACCGTGCAGGGCAACGATTTGGGCGGCCAATTCTGCCTGTATTTTACCGGCAGCACCGCAGAAGAGCTGCCCATTCAGGACGCCGAACATAACGCCAACATCCAAAAGGCCTGCACGCCGGCCGAATAATCAACCCATCGTAAAAAGCCTGCCCGGATTTTCTCTTGGGCAGGCTCTTCTCTTTTTCATCAAAGTCTATATCGGCGTTACTCCGCAGTCCAATGATAGGCAATTCTGAGCATTCCGTCATCTATATAAATGATGCCGCATTTGGTAAATCCGCTGTTTTCAATCACCTTTGCATAATCTTATTATCGGCATGGGTATCCACCCTGATATTTTTGCTGATCTCCTTACAATACCTTACAGCGCACGGAAACAAGCCGTGCACCTGCCCGTCGCCGGCCAGCCTGTGAATGGCTATATACGGCGCGTTGTTTCGCCAGCGGCCGCCTTCTATACAGGCATAGGTGGGGTCCTCTCCTTCAAACAGTGCAAACACCCCGTGAATCCCGGTTTCGTCAAACATGACCTTGCAGACATGCTGCCGAATATCGGATTGAACCAGCGCTTCCGTCGGATAAAAATGGCCCCATTGCGTGGGGTTCCCGGAGCGAATCATAAACGCCTGCGCGGTTTGGTAGATTTTCATAATCGGCTCAAATTCCGCCATTGTTGCGTTTCTTATCTCCAGCATAAAACTTTCTCCGCCTTTCCCGCTTTGCTTGTTCATTGTAACACACCGCCATACAGAGGATTACAAATAAGCCCTTTAAGGCAAAATGATTTGTTTTTTCCGCCCTTTGCTCTATTCTCTGTTTCTACCATAATTGTAAATTGCATTCATCTTTCCGTTTACTATTTCATGCCCGTACAGATTTTTTAAGGGGGAGAAAAGCTTCTCTGTTTTTCTTTCGAAATTTCCCGCTGCCTTTTTTGGGGGACATTTGTTAACTTCGTTTTTTAATGGGTTACCGTATATTTCTCGGCTTTCGCCTTAAAATAAGCCGACCAAATTCATGCCGTCAAGCCGCAAAACGGCCTGTCCTGCCCGTTTGCCCCTCGTTTTCCCAATGAAAAAGAGCCGCGTATAGTGCGGCTCTCTGTCTGTTTTTTTACATCCATTTTTCGGCGGCTTTGTTGGTTTCCGCGATCACCTTTTCAATATCCAGCGTTTTGTATTCGCCGTTTTGGTAGAGGATTTTGCCGTCTACCATATTCATCCATACATCGCTTCCCTGCGCGGCATAGACAAGGTTGTTGATCGCATTGTGCATCGGCTGCATATGCGGCACATGGGTATCCACCAGCACAATATCCGCTTTATAGCCTTCTTTGAGCACGCCGCCCCCGGTATGCATGGCCAGGGCGCCTGCCGTGGTGGCAATGTGCAGCGCCTGCTTGGCCGAAACGCTGGTAGCGTCTTGTGTGATGCCTTTTTGCAGCAATACAAAGCGCTGCATTTCCTCCATCATATTCAAATTATTATTGCTGGCAGCGCCGTCCGTCCCCAGCGTGACTGTAACGCCGCGCTGCATCATCTGCGCAACCGGGGCAATGCCGCTTGCCAGCTTCAGGTTGGAATCCGGGCAATGCAGCGCCACCACGCCATGTTCTTTCATGATCTCATGATCCGTCTGGCCGGTATACACGCAGTGTGCGGCATACACTTCGCCCTCCAGCACGCCCAAAGATTCCAACAGCGCCATCGGCGTTTTGCCATGCCTTTCAATGCAGGCATCGTGCTCGGCCGCCGTTTCGGAAACATGGATATGCAGCGGCACGCCCAATTGCTGCGCTTTTTGCCCGCAGGCGCGCAGATAAGCCGCGCTGCATGTGTATTCCGCATGCGGGCTCACCGTTACGCGGATCCGCCCATCCGCCGCGCCCTGGTAAGCCATCAGCGCATCATACACCTGTAATTTTTGCTCGATGGTCTCCTGCTCCAGTTCCTGGCAGACGGTGGAGCGCGTCAACACGCTGCGAATCCCGGTCTGCTCTACGGCGCGAATTTCCTGCTCGGTAAAAAAATACATATCGTTGTAGCAGGCCGTGCCGCAGCGGATCATCTCCGCAATGCCGAGAAGGTTTCCCCAATAGGCGGCATTGTCGTCCAATTGATCCTCCATAGGAAAAATCTTTTCATTGAGCCACCTTTGCAGCGGCAAATCGTCCGCCGCGCCCCTGAAAAGCACCATGGCGTTATGGGCATGCGTATTCACAAAGCCAGGCATGGCAATGCGTCCGCCGCCGTTTATCACTTCATCGCCGTCTTGCGCCGCGGGCGCAAGCGCTTTGGGCCCGGCATAGACGATCTTATCTCCCTGCACATGCAGCGAAGCGTCGTAAATTACATCCGTTTCGCCCTGCATGGGCAGCAATATCACATGGTTGATGATTGTTTTTTTCATGCTTTTCCACAGCGTTCCTTCAAAAACTGCATAAATTGGTCTTTCAAATCTTCTCTTTCCAGCGCAAAATCCACCGTTGCTTTCAAAAAGCCGATCTTGGAGCCGATGTCATAGCGTTTCCCTTTGAAATCCAGCGCATACACATCTTCAGTCTGCATCAGTTCTTTCAATGCATCCGTCAGCTGAATTTCGCCGCCGGCGCCCGGCTTGGTATGCGCCAAAATATCAAAAATCGCCGGCGTGATGATATACCGGCCAAAAATCGCGGTTCTGGAAGGCGCCTTTTCCACGGGCGGCTTTTCCACCAGGCCCGCCACCTTCACCAGCCCTTCCTGCGGGCTGACAAACGACGGATCCGGCGCCACCACGCCATAGCTGCTGACCAGCTCTTTCGGCACTGTGGATACGCCCAGCACCGAAGCATGATAGGTGTTGTATACATCCATCAGCTGGCCGATAGCCGGCTGTTCGCACACAGCCACGTCATCTCCCAGCAGCACAGCAAACGGCTCGTTATTGATAAACGAATGCGCACAATAGACCGCATGGCCCAGGCCGCGCGGCTCTTTTTGCCGGATGTATTGGATGTTTACCATGTCAGAAATCTTTCGCAATTGTTCCAACATATCCAATTTGCCTTTTTTCTCCAGCTCGCGCTCCAATTCCGGAGAATAATCAAAATGATCTTCAATAGCGCGTTTGCTGCGCCCTGTGATGATCAAGATATCCTCAATCCCGGCTGCCACCGCTTCTTCAATGATATATTGAATGGATGGCTTGTCCACAATGGGCAGCATCTCTTTGGGCTGCGCCTTTGTGGCCGGCAAAAACCGCGTGCCCAGGCCCGCCGCCGGAATGATTGCCTTTTTGATTCTCATTTTCTCCCATCCCCTCTTTGTTGTTTAGAGAAAACAAAAGGGCCTTTCACCCTTTTGCTTTGCTCTGTTTTTTATTTTACGACCGCTTGAATACACGCCCGCGGTTGATATCCAGCGAAACGGACTCGTCCGTTTTCAGCAGTTCCGTAATGCCCATGGCGCCGATGATGGCAGGCTTACCCTGCTGCACGGCAAACGCCGCCGTATGGCCGCTGATATTTGCGTCTTCGCAGACAATGGCGCGCGCCAATTTCATATACGGCAGATACCTGTCGTCCGTCTCTTTGACAATCAGAATGCTTCTGGAGTTCATTTCCTTGCAATCTTCCAGCGTTTTGGCTACGCACACATGGCCACGCACCGTTCCGTTTCCGATGCCCTTGCCACGCACCAGCACATCACCCACCATGGAAACTTTCAGCAGATTTGTCGTGCCGCTTACGCCCAACGGAACGCCGGCGGAAATGACGACTACATCGCCGTCATGCACGAGGCCGGTTTGCTTGGCCGTATTTACGGCATCAACCAACATTTCGTCCGTAGAGGTGCTTTGTTTGGATAACACCGGCAGAACACCCCACGTCAGCGACAGCTTATGATAGACGGATTTGTTCGGCGTTGTGGCGATGATGCGGCATTCCGGGCGGAATTTGGCGATCATCTTTGCCGTATAGCCGCTGGAAGTGGAGGTAACAATCGCTTTTGCATTTACATCCTTTGCACACTCGCAGCACGCATGGGATACGGCGTCCGTAATGTTATATTCGGATTTTTCCATCGTAGACGACGGCAAAATCCGCGCATGGTTTTCTACATGCTGGCAAATCGAGCTCATGGTGGTAAGCGCTTCTACCGGATATTTCCCGGCCGCTGTTTCGCCGGAAAGCATCACGGCGTCGCAGCCGTCATACACGGAGGAAGCCACGTCGTTTACCTCTGCACGCGTGGGGCGTGGGTTGCGGATCATGCTGTCCAACATCTGCGTAGCGGTAATCACCGGCCGGCCGATGGATTTACACAGCTGAATGATTTCCTTTTGGAAAATCGGCACCTGCTGCAGCGGCACTTCTACACCGAGATCGCCGCGCGCCACCATCACCGCGTCTGAAGCTTTGGCAATTTCTTCGATGTTTACAATCGCCTGATGGCATTCGATTTTGCTGATGATCTGAATGCCGTCGCCGCCGTTTTCCTGCAGCAACTGGCGGATTTCCAAAACGTCCTGCGCTTTTCTGATAAAGGAAGCGGCGATAAAATCAATCCCCTGTTCAATGCCGAAGAGAATATCGTCGATATCCTTTTCCGTAACGGAGGGCAATTTTACATCCACGCCCGGCACGTTTACGCCTTTGCGGTTGCTCAATTGTCCGCCGTTTTTCACTTTGCAGACAATATCCGTGCCGTCTTTAATTTCCACAACTTCCATGGCCACCAGGCCATCGTCAATCAAAATGACCGTGCCCGGCGCAACATCGGCCGGCAGGCCGTCATAGGTGATGGAAACGATCTCTTCCGTGCCTACAACATCGCGCGTGGTCAGCGTAAACAGATTACCTTCCACCAGCTCCACCGGTGTTTTTTCAAAGGTTTTAATGCGAATTTCCGGGCCCTTTGTATCCAGCATAATGCCGATCGGGCAATCCATCTCTTCCCTCAGCGCACGAATATCCTGAATTCGTTTTGCATGCTCTGCATGATCGCCGTGCGAAAAGTTCAAACGAAAAACGTTTGCCCCGCCCTTAACCAATTTTTTCAATACCGCCGGGGATTCGCTGGCCGGTCCGATTGTACAAATGATCTTAGTCTTTTTTCTCATTTTATCTGCACACCTCTTTGGTTTGTTTGGCAAATTTCTGACCTTACTATACCATAAATCCGAAGTTGTAAAAAGTTTCCTTTCGGTTCTTGTGATATTTTTTACAATTTTAACAAAAAATATTTCTTGCCAACAGTACGCAAATTCGGTATAGTGTTTATATCAGGAATAATTCCTGTTTAAAGAAAGGGAGTTTTCACTTTGTCCACTTCAGTTTCTCATTACCGAAATTCCAAACAGCGGACGCGCGTGCTGGAGGCCGTACAGACCAGCGGCATCCATCCGACCGCCGAATTCGTGTTTGAACAATTGCGTAAAGACGACCCAAACATCAGCCTGGGCACCGTCTATCGCAATTTAGATATTCTTTGCAAACTTGGAAAACTGGCCAAGGTTGGCAGGACGGACGGCCCGGAGGCCTTTGACAGCAACCCTGCGCCGCATTATCATCTTTGCTGTGAAAAATGCGGCGCCGTGGTGGATCTGCCCGTGCCCTATATGGATCATGTGGATCAGGCTGCGCGCAAAATGGGCTGCAAAGTTACCTCTCATAAGCTGATTTTAAGCGGCCTTTGTCCGCAATGTGCCGGGATGGAACCTCTGGCCTGACTATCAGGAGGAGGAGTTTCTATGGAGCTCAAAGGGAGCCAGACGGAAAAGCAACTCTGGCAGGCATTTGCCGGCGAAAGCCAGGCGCGAACGAAATATACGTTATGGAGCGAAACGGCCCGGCGCGAAGGCTATGAACAAATCGGCGCCATTTTCGAGGAAACCGCGGCAAACGAGCTGGCCCATGCCAAAATGCTGTTTCGTTTTCTGGGCGGTTTGTCCACCACTGAGGAAAACCTAAAGCGTGCCGCCGAAGGCGAACATTACGAATGGACAGACATGTACAAAAAAGCACACGAAGTGGCCAAACAGGAAGGGTTTACGCAGATTGCCACGTTTTTAAAAGAGGTGGCCAAGGTGGAACAGGCGCACGAAACGCGCTACAATAAGCTGATTGAAAACCTGCAAAAAAGTCTGGTGTTCAGCCGCCCGGAAGAGCAGCAATGGCACTGCCGCAACTGCGGCTATCTCCACACCGGAAAAACCGCGCCGGAGGTATGCCCCGCCTGTCTGCACCCGCAAAAGTATTTTGAACTCTACGCCCAAAACTATTGATGAAAAGAACCTCTGTAAAGAGGTTCTTTTTGATTGCCTATTAACGCTGCCGTGCGAAATGCTTTCCGCAATAAGCTTTTCGCATAAACCAAGGACAGCACCTTGTGCAACTCTCCCTTTGCCCATTGTCAAAACAAGCCCTGCAGCCCATTACAAACGTTTTCTTAGGCCAAGGTTTTCGTCCGCTTTGCCTTTTTGCCGAAAAGGTTGCGCCGGCGTGTATTGAGAAAAAATACGCCGGCCGGCAGAATGTATCAAATTACGCGGCAACGCTTTTTGTAAATGGTATTTATGCTTATTTTCCGCATAGATGCCGGGCCCGTATCTAAAAGGCCCCGCGCAATGGCAGGGCCTTTGAAACCTCTTTTCAAAATCCGTCTTTATTTTTCAAGCACGGGCAGCGCTTGATATTGCCGCACCCGTTCGTCGATTTCGGTATAATCGATTTCGCCGGTTTGCATAAACCGCAGGCAAGTCTTTTGATCCGGAATGCCGGCTCTGCCGCCGATGCGCGTGCATTTGATGGCCGCAGCCGCGCTGGCATACCGGCAAGCCTCGCGCACATCCATTTCATTCAACAGGCCCGCCAAAAACGCGCCGTGAAACACATCGCCCGCGCCCGTGGTATCCACCACCGGCACCGAATAGGCCGGCAATTGGAAAAACCCGTTTTCATCCAGGCCCACCAGCCCCTTTTCCCCCAGCGTTACGATGACAACGGCGCCGGGACGGCTCATCTTTTGCATCTGCTTTAAGTTTGCTTCCCAATCATGGCTTTGGCCAAACAAGTGGGTATACACAAATTCGCTGGCGATGAGATAATCGCATTCCGCCAGCATTTCCGGCATGCCTTGGTCGTAATATCGGTCCGCATCATACACCACCTTGCCATTGCCCTGATGCGCCACTTTGGCCGCCTCTATGCTGTAAGGGCGGGAATCACCCAAAAACACATAGCGGGCGGATTGAATAAACGCAGCCTGCGCGCGAATTTCTTCCGGCGTGTAGCTGGGCACGGTCGCCCGTTTGATGAGAATATTGCGCGTGTTGTCCTGCTTTACGGAAATGCAGGTGCAAAACTGGGAATCCGACTGTTCCTCATGGCGCAGATGCGAAACATCGATCCCATGGCGCACAAATTCTTCGCAAATCAGCCTGCCAAACATGCCGCCCGTTGTGCCCGCCATGCTGCATTGGCTGTTGGAAAGGCGTTTTGTCGCCACGATGCCCGTGGCCACCTTGCCGCCGTATTGCCATGAAATCTGGTTTACATCTTCCGATTCGTTGGGCTTTGGCTGCCTGTCGATATTGATCAGCAAATCCATCACCGGAATCCCGTATGCAATCACATCCATCTTTAGTATCCCCCTCTTATTGATTTTGGTGTATGCCGTCCGCGTCCACCGTGCCATAAATCAACGGCGGCAACGCGGGCTTTTCTTTGGAAACCACCAGGGCCGATAAAAATCTGGTCATGGCTTCCTGTAAATTTTTCTCATCGTTTACATAAAATTTTGCCAGAACATCCCCGCAGCGCACAGGGTCCCCCAGGCGTTTTTCCATCACAAGGCCCACGGCAGGGTCTACGGAATCTCCCAGTTCGGCCCGGCCGGCGCCCAAAAGCTGCGCGCACATGCCGATGCTTTGCGCGTCCGTTTTCGCCAGATAGCCCGTGGATTGAGAGAGAATAGGAATCACCTTTTTCGCCTGCGGCAGGCGGCCGGGGTCATCACACACGGCCGCGTCCCCGCCCTGGGAAGCAATCATAATGCGCAGCTTTTCCAGCGCGCGTTTGGATGCGATTGCCTCCAGCAGCATCTTTTCCGCCGCATTGTCATCCTCCGCCCGGCCGGCCAAACACAATAGGCGCTTTCCAAGCTGCAAGCAAACGCGGAATAAATCGCTGTCCAAATGTTTCCCCTGTAAGATTTCTATGGTTTCCGTTATATCCAGCGCGTTGCCGACGGCACAGCCTAAAGGCTGGTTCATATCCGTTACAACGGCAGCGGTTTTGCGGTGCAAATGATTGCCGATGTCAACCATGGTTTTGGCTAAGGCAAACGCCTCTTTTTCCGTTTTCATAAACGCGCCGCTGCCCACTTTTACATCCAACACGATGATATCCGCGCCGGAGGCCAGCTTTTTGCTCATGATGGAAGAGGCAATCAACGGCAAAGAATCCACCGTGGCCGTTACATCCCGCAGCGCATAGAGCGCCTTATCCGCCGGGGCCAGCTGCGCATTTTGCCCCACGATGGCCAGGCCGTTTTGCCGGAGCAGGGAGAGAAAATGCTCGGGTGAAACGTCAACATCAAAACCGGGAATGGCTTCCAATTTATCCAGCGTACCGCCGGTATGGCCAAGCCCGCGGCCGCTCATTTTGGCCATGGATACACCGCACGCCGCCACCATCGGCACCACAACCAGCGAAGTGGAATCCGCCACGCCGCCGGTGGAATGCTTATCCGCCACCGGGCCGCCTGCCCCGGAAAGATCCATCTGCTGCCCGCTGTTTGCCATGGCATTGGTCAACCACGCTGTTTCTTCCGTAGACATTCCGGCAAAGCAGATAGCCATCAGCATGGCGGACATTTGGTAATCCGGAATCTGCCCTTTCGTATACGCCGGGATCATCCATTCTATTTCCTGTTGGGTAAGCGGTTTTCCCTGCCGTTTTTTGGTCAACAAATCGATCATATGCATCTGTATCCCTCTTTTCGCAATTTCGTTTCTATTTTCTTCGCTTTCTCCCTCTTTATCCGCAGGCCCTTTCTTTTCCGGATTTTATTGTATCCATTCGTTTTTAAACTGCGCCGGCTATTGATGAATCAATCCCGGGTTTCTCAGCAGCGGCTTTGCAATGACGATGCATTGCACCATCACATCTTTGGTTTTGCCGTTTTGCAAAATCACCACGCTGTCTATCCCGCCATGGTCCGTTAAGGCATTCACCAGCGCATACACCAGCTGTTCTTCCTCTTCTGCATCCAGCAAACCGATTGCCTGGAAAAAGTTTTCCGAAAGGTTTAACATCGCCGTATTATGGTCGTATTTTATGCCCAGAATATCCTTTTTCTCAATCCCTTCCGGCAGCACGGAGGGCAGCCCGTCTTCGCTGCCCTGTAAACCTTCCAGCATTTTATAAACGGGGGTAAGCGCGTCGCTGCCCTCCTGCAAAGGCACCGCGCGGCGCACGGCCGTCAGCCCGTGGTTTTCGTTGGCAAAATAGGTGGTAATCTGCGTGCCCAACAGGCCTGCGAGCGATTCTTTGGTAAATTCGCCCGGCGTTTGCGTCATGCCCTCCGCTTTGTCAATCGGCTTTCCGTTGGCGGTAAACACCACGCGGCTCAGCCCGCTGGTATTATGCAGCAGCGTTTGCGCCATGGCCGCATAGCATTTGCCCGAAGAGGCATGCGTTTCCGGCACATAAAAATCCACATACATCGTATCCGCTTCCAGCCGCCCGCTGGTCACTTTAATCTGGTCGTCAAAACAGGCTTTGGTACCGTCCGGCTCGTTGCCGTTTACCAATAACGAAAAGGCGCTGACCCAGATTTCCGTCTGTTTATCCGCAGCTCGGGGCTTGGGGATCAGATATGTTTCGGTTTCATCGGGATAGTAAACCAAAAGATGCACGGAGTTTGTCTCTTTTTCATCGCTGGAGCGCTCCAGCCCGTTGGTAAGCCCCGCCGGCACTTTGCCGTTTACCGTCAGCAACACATATTCCGTATTAAACACAGGCGCCAGCGTCCGCGCTGCCACGGCGCGAAACGAGGACAGCGATTCCGCCTCTGCCCCGTCATGATGCAAATCAATATATGCCACACGGCCGATGATCCAGACCGAATTTAACGTATATCCGGCCGGGCACGCGGGCAGAAGATTGCTCTGCGGGCCTTTGATCAGCTGTTCTACCACGGCATAGCCGGGGCGAATGTTTTCCGGCAGCTCGATTTGCCGCACCTCCGTGCTGAAAGCCGAGGGCTCTTCTGTAGGAAAATACAGCGTCACGCGCATGGAATTGTCCGTCGGCACCGTGTAATGCGTGATATTCGGAAATGCATCCTCCTGTTTTGCGCCATGGCAGGCCGATAAAAAGCAGCCGCTTATCATAAGTGCCAACAGCAGGCCTATTTTACGGAAAAAGAATCGGCTCAATGCTTTCCACCTCAACCTTCCAAATGCCATTGTCCCGCTTTACGGAAATGGCCTGATTATACAGCTTTTGGGATGTGCCGTCTCTCATGGTCCGCGTTACATCCAGATACACCACGGCGCTTTGCTCATCCTCTGCCAAGGAGACATCCGCAATCTGGTAGGATTCTACATGGCCCTGGGCACGGTCTGCGCTGGCCTGCAGCGCCTCGCTGTTGATCTTATCAAACGCGCCGGACAGCAGCCTGGAAGCGCGCTGTTTATCGTTGCCCATGGCGCCGTCCATCACAATTTGCACCGCGCTTTTCGGCGTCAGCAGTAGATCCGTATTTTTGCCCAAAGGCTCCAGGACGGAGTTCTCCCCAGTGCCCGTGAGCCCCACTTCCACGCGCGTAGGCCGTGTGCCTCGCCCGCTGTTGTCTTTATCCACCAAAATCTGCACCTGAATAAACGGATCCAATTCCGAAAGAGAATTGACCACCGCGTACAACGCCAGCCTGTTTTTGGCGGCAGTTTGCTGTGCTGCGCTCTGGCTGACTTTTCCATCCGTCATTACCACGGGCGTAACGGTTAAAAACCGGCTATTTAGCGTCACATTCAGCGTTTGGTCGTCCAAACTCATATCCACAAGCTCCGTGCCCTCCGGCAAAGCAGAGGACAGGCCTGTGTTTGAAGGCGGGCCCATCAGCAGCGTTTGCAGCACCGCTTCTTCTTTGGTCTGCCCGCTGGCCACGCCGATGGTCTGCGAAACGCTGGCCAGCTGCTCTTCCCCTTCCACCAGATAATATAGGTTTGTGGTAATGGTTTCAGAGACGTTTTGCCCCACCATGGGGTTGATCGGTGGCTGATAGATGGAATTGGATTTCTCCTCTTCTATGCCGGAACAGCCGGACAGCGCCGCTGCTAGAACAAGCGCTAAACATCTTGTATAAAGTTTCCATCCTTTTTTCATGCTTCCGGCTCCCCCTGCGGCAGCGTAATGACAAAGGTGCTGCCGCTTTTTTCCGAGCTTTTCAACATAATTTCGCCGCCGTGCAGGCGCACCACCTGCTGCACGATGGCAAGCCCCAGCCCCGTGCCGCCGGTATCTCTGGCGCGGGCGCGGTCCACCCGGTAAAACCGCTCAAACACATGCGCCTGCTCCTCCGGCGGAATGCCCACGCCGGTATCGGCCACGGTGATGATGACAAAGCCGCTCTGCTCTTCCACTTCAATCGTCACGCTGCCCTCTGCCGGCGTATATTTGATGCCGTTGGAAATCAGGTTAATCAACGCTGTAGACATTTTCAACCTGTCGCACCGCATGAAAATACCATTCCAGACGTGATTGATTTTAATCTGCCTTTCCTGGGCGAGCGGCTGTAAAGAATGAATGCATTCCGCAATGATCTCGTCCACGTTTTCCCATGTCATCCGCATGACCATGGCGGGATTCTCCGTCTGCGCCAGGGTTAAAAGGTCGGTCAAAAGAGAATTTAGCCTATCTATCTGTGCATTGATGTCCGCTAAAAACTCTTTGTACATCTCTTCCGGCACATTTTCCTGATATAAAAGCGATTCTGCTAAAATTTTGATGGAGGAAAGCGGTGTTTTCAATTCGTGAGACGCATTGGAAATAAATTCACGCCGCTGATTTTCCACGTTGTCCAGCTTTTCGCTCATGCGGTTGAAAGTGCGGCCCATCTCCACAATTTCGTTGGCGCCGGAAATCTTCACCTTTTCGCTGAAATCGCCATGAGACATTTTTTGAATCGCACTTGTCATCTGCCCGATGGGCTTTGAAATCCAGCGGGCGATTAAAAAGCTGAAAAGAATCAACACCACAAACAACACAACGGACACCGCTCCAAAATTGGTCTGCGTTCTGGTAATCTGGTCCATTACATCCTGAATGGACACGCTGACCAGCAAAATACCCACATTGCGCGATTGATATACGATCGGCGTTGTATAATACACCGTCCACCGCAGGCCACTGTCAAACAACGAATCCTTTTTTTCCTCCACCTTGTGAAAGCCGTAAGACACTGTCAGGCTGTTGTTTTTGATATCCTCTACCTCTCTATAACGCAGCAGCCTGCCATTTAGAGTGGCATAAGAATCCATCATCACAATGCCATCGCCATCCAGCACCAGCACACGGCCGCCGATTTCGTTGCTGCTGGACAGCACGCGGGTATACAGCTCTTCCGCATCCCCATTGGCAGCCGCAGCAGCCAGATGGGTGGCAATGCTTTCCACCTTGGGAACTTGGCTGTCTATTCTGGCAGTTGTTAAAAAATTGCCCGTCAATTTATTCACGGCTATATTGATAAAAATAAAGGCAACTAAAAACAACAAACCATACAGGACAACAATCCGGCCCTGTATGGTTGAAAAACGCTTTTTTAACTTTAGCTTTTTACCGATCCGCAAAATAATATCCGACTCCCCATTTTGTCATAATAAACGACGGCCGCGCAGGATCCTCTTCTATTTTTTCGCGCAGGCGGCGGATATGCACATCCACCGTGCGCAAATCATATTTTCCATCCGCCTTTTCGCTTTTCCAAAGCGCCTGATGCAGCTGTTCCCGCGAAAATACCTTGGTGGGCTCCTGGGCCAATGTCATCAGCAGATTGAATTCTTTCACCGTCAGGTTGATTTCCCGCTCGTCGCGCATACAGCTCCGCGCCGTAGGATCGATCACAAGGTTTTTGAACTGAATCGTGTGCGAAGCGGGCACCTTGCTTTGCGTGCGCCGCAATACGCTTTTCATTCTGGCTTTCACTTCCAAAATGTTAAACGGCTTTACCATATAGTCATCCGCGCCGTATTCCAGCCCCAAAATGCGGTCCATATCGTCGCCCTTGGCCGTGAGCATAATCACGGGCGTATCGGTAAACTCCCGCATCTGGCGCAACACATCCGTCCCGCTGACCACCGGCAGCATCACGTCTAACAACACCAGATCATACTGGGTGGCCTGTATCATTTCCAGCGCTGTTTGGCCATCCAACGCCTCTTCCACAAGATAGCCGTCCTGCTCCAAAGAAAACCGCAGCCCTTTTAAGATCAACGGCTCATCATCCACGGCCAGGATACGAAATGGCATGTTTTTCCCTCCCCAGAGATACAGTAAAATTTTTATGAAATTGACACAAAAAGTATAGCATAAAATTCACAGAAACGCTATGGAATCCTAACAAGTTGACCATCGGACAGCTCGGAAAACATGGAAAGCGGCAATTTTGTTGTATCGTAGTTTTCCGAAAGTCCGCCGGCTTTGTCCACCAAATCTTTCAGTCTGGCGCCCAACGGCAGGGTATAAACGCCGGGCTTTGCCACGTTTCCCTCTATTTTTACCCGAATTTTCTGCTGCGTTTGGGTTTGCGCAGGCGCGGCGGAAACCTCCGGGCCCAGTACCTGCTCCGCGCTTGGCATAAATCTATCCAATCCGTATCCCAAAACGGCAAGGCCGGCAAACAGCAATGCCAAAACCGTCCATTTTCGCCATGGTGCGCTTTTTGCCGGGCGCAGTTTTTTCTCACTGTTTTCTCTCATGCATGTTCCCGCCTCAATATCGTAAAACTATTGTCACTTTTCTACTTCTTTGTTATACTTTTTTCTATGAAAAAGCAAGCTATTTTTTCACAATTTTCTATATTTCTCAGCGTGTTTGTATTTTTCTCCATGCTGTTTCCCGTCTTTGCACAGGCGCAGGGCACGCCGGATGGCCAGCCGCCCGCCGTTACCTGCGACAGTTATGTGGTGATGGACAGCGCCACCGGGCAAATTTTGGCAGAAAAAGAACAGGACACGCGCATCAACCCTGCCAGCGTGACCAAAATGATGACGGCGCTTCTGGTTTTGGAATCCGGCGAAGATCTTTCCAAAACCGTGACCTGCGCCAGCACCGTTACTTCCTTTGATAAGGATTCTTCCCTCGTCGGCCTGGAGGACGGCGAGAAGGTTACCTATACAGATCTGCTTTACGGGCTGCTGCTGGTTTCCGGCAACGACGCCGCCGCCGCGCTGGCCTATCAGCTGGGTGATGGAAACATTCAAACCTTTGTGGATAAGATGAACGAGCGCGCCCGGGAACTCGGCATGAACAAGACGCATTTTGCCAACCCGCACGGCTTGACCAACGAAGAACACTATTCCACCGCGTATGATATGGCGCTGTTGGCCCGGGAATGCATGAAAAATGAGACGTTTCGCACGATTGTAGGGTCTCCGGAATACACCATGGCCGCCACAAACCGCCATGGCGAACGCAAAATCCGCACGACTAACAAACTCATTTCCACCCGGGATACCGACCAGACCTATCATTACGACGCCGCCACCGGCATTAAAACCGGCTCCACCACGGCGGCAGGCGGATGTTTGGCCTCGGCAGCCAAAGTAAACGATCGGGAGATCATCGCCGTTTTGTTTGGCGACCGCAGCCAAACAAAAGAGGCCAAATACTATAAACGGTGGGTAGAATCCAAACAGCTTTTGGAATATGGGTTTACCATCTCCGTGCTGGATGTTACGCAGAAGATCAAAGATACCCAGCTTGCCACCGTGCTGCCCGGCGATACAGATCCTTCCGTGCTTACGCCTTTGATTCAGGACGATACCATTTATTTCAATGCCACGCAGGACATTGCCGCTGCTTATCAATCCGAAGGATTTCAGTTTGATGTAAGCTATGAATTGGATCCTAACCTGGCTACGCCGGTGGTGGACGGCGCTATGGTCGGCGAAGCGGTATACAGCATTCAGGGCGTGGAGGTATTCCGCACGCAGATCACGAAAAAACCGGTGGAAGTAGTGCAATCCCCCGTGGATTCCGATGCTTTCCGCCCGGTGATTATCATCTTGTTGTGCATCGGCCTGTTTTTCATGTTGGTTATGTGTTTGCGCATGCTCACCCGCCCGCGCCGCAGACGGCAGCTTCGCAACAGCCGCCGCATGTATAATTCGGATTCCAAGCGCGCCAGGCAGGCAGCCAAAAACAGCCGCAACAGAAACCAGCGCAAGCAACTGCGCGCGCCCAGCGAATATGAATATATGAACCGCAGGCGCCGCTAAGTATTGCCTTTATTCCCTTCGGCCTATCGCCGGAGGGATTTTTCTATATAGCACCCTTCTTCTTTTTTCTGTTCCCTTTTGTAAAGAATATGCCTTCCCTCCTTTCAAAGACAGCCGTTTGTCCTTCTTTGTTTTTTTATCGTGTATCGTATGATAAACGCGGGAATAAAAAGCATCGTTCTATGTTTTGTCACTCTCCGCACATCTTAGCCGCAGATTCGCCTGTTTTTTGCAAAGAAAAAGCCAACCGAAATTCGGTTGGCTCCCTTTTTATTCTGCTTAAATTTTGAATTGAACGGTATTGTTTCCGTCGTTCCAAAGGCGCTCCAGGTTGTAAAAGGCGCGCTCTTCCTGATGGAACACATGCACCAGCACATCGCCGTAATCCAATACGACCCAACGGCCTTCCCTATACCCATCCATCCGCAAGGGGCTAAGGTTAAATTCCGTCTGCACCGCTTCTTCGGCCGCCTGGCAAAGCGCACGCACCTGAATGGGGTTGTTGGCAGAGGCCACTACAAAGCATTCCGCTACAATGGTCATATCCGCCACATCTATAATTTGTATGTCCGTTGCTTTTTTCGCATCCAACGCCTTGGCCAGACATTCTGCCAAATGTTTGCTGTTTTCAGTCATGGGTTGTTTCCTCCTGTACAAGCTGATGGAACCAGGCCAATACTTCCTGCGTGGCCGGGTGTTGGGGGATGTTGTTTTCCGCTAGGTAAATCATGGTATGCCGCGCGCATTGATACAGCGCCTCGTGCAGATGGTTCAGGCTCAGCCGGCGCAGCTGCTCTGCCTGCGCATATTTTCGGTGCGGCTCTATCGCGTCTGCCAGATAGAGGATCTGCGCCAGTTTTCCCATGCCCACTTTGCCGGTGGTATGGCAGGCAACGGCCTCCAGAATTTCGGGATCATGAATGCCAAAGTCCTCTTCGGCCATCTTGGCCGCCACCGGGCCGTGCAGCAAATCCGGGTGCTGTTGTTCAAAATCATCTATGGGCAAATGATAGGCTTTGGCCTTTTCCAGCAGCTCCTCGCCGCTCAGCTGTTTTGCATAATCGTGCAAAAGCGCGGCAGTGCAGGCCTTGTCCTCGGCAACGCCGTGCAGCTTTGCCAGCTGCATGGCCACCATCTCCACCCCCAGAGTATGCTGCATGCGATGATAGGACAGCTTTTCCGCCACTTTTTTCCGAATCAACTGATTATTGGCCATGATAAACCTCGTGTTCTTTTAAATATCGTTCCACACGCGCCGGGACATATTCGCGCACAGAGCCGCCGCATAAAATCTGCTGCCGAATGTGGGTAGAGGAAATATGCGGGATTTTGCTGGGGCTCACGGAAATCTTGGCGCCATAGGTTTGTTCCATATATTCTTTGGCCAGGTTGGTTTTGCCAAGATCCATACCATCCCGATAAAACGCAATAAACCGGCACATTTTACATACCGTAGCAATCTCTTTCCAGTTTGGCAAATCGCACAGGGTGTCCGCGCCGATGATAAACGAATACACCGCCGGGTGCTGCGCCTGCAATTGATACAGGGTATCCACCGTATAGGTGGTGCCCCGGCGTTGAATTTCCATCGGCGAAACATACAGCCCCGGATGATCCTGCACGGCGCATTCCAGCATGGCCAGCCTGTGCTTGGCACTGGCAATCTGCTCGCCGTCTTTATGCGGCGGCTGGCCGGTAGGGATCAGCAGCACACGATCCAATTGATATTCGGCAAGCGCCTGCGTTGCCATCATAATGTGCGCCCTGTGTACGGGATTAAACGTGCCCCCCAAAATGCCGATATGACTTTTCCCCAAACAGACCTGCGTTGAGGCCATAAAGGTAAACTGCGTTTCCGTAACTCTCCCCTCCCTGTTTTTCTATTATAAACGACCGGATGCCATAAATGCAAAATTATTGATAAAAAAACCGTCTAACAAAATGCGTTTTGGCCATACTAACAAAAACAGGAGGGATATTATGGAAAACAGACAATTACGAAACTATTATCGGCAGGCCCTGTATGGCAACCGCAGCCCGGTAGCCCGCTGCCTGGATTTTCTGGCGCTGCGGTTTGCCCTGTTTGCCGGGCTGTATGTTTTTCTGCTTGTGCAAACGGCGCATTTTTTGCTGTCTGCCATTTTGGCAGCTGTGGGCATGCTGATGATCAGCTGCGCCATCGGCCTTTGGAAGAGCATTCGGCTGGATCGGTTTATCGAAGAAAAACGGCTGGCGCTGGCCCGGGACTATCTGTTTGAAAAGATCGTATTGCTGCCGCGCCCCCGCTATTTGCATTTGGTTTCTCTTTTGGTGCGGCAGATGGGCTATCAGGTGGTATGCGAACATCCTTTAGGCCTGTTATGCCGGACCAAAGATTCGGCCGCTTTTATCCTGGCGCTGCAAAACCATCCGGAAAACAGCGTAACCCCGCAGCAGCTGCTGGACAGCTATCGCGAAATCTGCCAGCTTGGGGTAACGGAATGTTTGATTTTATCCACCGCGCCTTTGACGGACCAGGCACATGCGTTTTTGCATGACCTGGACGATCTGGAATGCCAGGTATTAAACCGGCAAAAACTATTGGATCTGGCCCAGCGGCAAGGCCTTTTGCCAAACGCGGACGAAGTGGAACAGGCGCTGATGCAAAAGCTGGAGGAAAAGCGCATCAGCATGCAAAAAATAAAACGCGAGGCGTTGCATGCCTCGCGCGTAAAAGCGTATTTTTCCTGCGGCGTGATCCTGTTTGCTTCTTCGTTTATCACGGGCCAACGCCTGTATTACCCGCTGATGGGCGCGCTGTGCTTTTTCCTGGCGTTTATGGCCTATTATACGGACCATAAAACCGCAGGCGCCGCCGCAAAAAAACCGAAAGCCGCCAATCAGCGCGGCAGCTGAATTTTCGGTTCGTCATGATTGGGGCGATACAGGGTGAATTTTCGCCCAATGGCCTGCACAGGCTCCGCTCTGACGGCTTCACAAAGCTCTGTAAGCGCTTGTTTTGCCGTCATCGGGCAGTTTTCCTGCACGCTGCCTTTTACAATCTCACGCGCTTCCAGCGCATCTGAGACCTGCTCTATCAAATTCTCCGTAATGCCCGCTTTGCCGATATAGACAATGGGCTCGATCTTATTGGTCAACGAACGCAAATATGCTCTTTGTTTGCTTGTAATCATTTTCTCTCCGCCTATTCCACAAATTCAAATTCAAAGCCGGCCATGATGACGGTATCGCCATCCTTGGCGCCCTTTTCGCGCAGCGCGGCAATGATGCCCTGTTTTTCCAGCTGTTCTCCGAAATAACGAATGGAATCCCTGTCGTTGGGATACATGCGCCGCAAAATCTCTTCCGCCAGATCGCCCTGCACTTGGTATACGTCTTCAGACAGCTTTTCCACTTCAAACGTTTTCTGCTGCCAAAGCAGGCTTTCATCAAACGTTTCGGGCTCCAAGGTTACCGGGGGCAGATCATCCACCATATCCGCCACACAGCGCAGCATTTCCTGCAAGCCCCGGTGCGTGGCTGCCGAAACGGCAAACACGCGCACGCCCTCCGGTTCCAGGGCCTGTTTTAATTTTTGCACGTTTTCTTCGGCCATCGGCAAATCCGCTTTGTTGGCCGCCACCACCATCGGGCGCTGCCCCAGGGCCTGGCTGTATTGCGAAAGCTCCTGCATGATGGTGTGATAATCTTCCAAAACATCCCGGCCTTCCAGCGCGGAGGCGTCAATGACATGAATCAACACCCGTGTGCGTTCCACATGGCGCAAAAATTCATGACCTAAGCCCTGGCCCTGGCTGGCGCCTTCGATCAACCCCGGAATATCCGCCATGGTATACGATCTTCCATCTACGGTCAATACGCCTAAATTGGGCGACAGGGTGGTAAAATGATAGTCTGCAATTTTGGGGTTTGCTCTTGTTACGGCGGCCAGCGTGGTGCTCTTCCCTACGTTGGGAAAGCCTACCAAGCCGATATCCGCCACGCTTTTCAATTCCAACCGAACCCAACGGCCCTGCATGCGTTCGCCCGGCTGGGCAAACCTGGGGGCTTTTCGGGTGGGCGTGGCAAAGCGCGCGTTGCCCTTGCCCCCTCTGCCTCCGCGCAGCACCTGCTTTGGCACATCCAATTCAGACAGGTTTGCCATCACGGTTTCGGTTTCTTCATCGTATACCACGGTGCCCTGCGGCACGGCAATGGTTAACGATTCGGCATTTCTGCCTGTACAGTTGCTCCCTTTGCCGGGGGCGCCGTTTTGCGCTTTAAAATGACGCTTATAGGTAAAATCCAACAGCGTGCGCATCCGGGCGTCTGCCACGAATAAAATATCGCCGCCGCGCCCGCCGTCGCCGCCGTCCGGCCCGCCGTCCGGCACATATTTTTCACGGTGAAACGCTACGCAGCCGTCGCCGCCGTCCCCCGCTTTGATAAAAATTCTCGCTTTATCTATAAACACAGCCAATCCTCTCTTTCTTGATGATTATAGCAGTAGCCGGCTTTGTTTGGCAATCTCTTTGCCGGTTTCTCTTTCTTTGCCGCCGGTGTTCTTTTTATTTTGCGGCAAAATCCGGTTCTTATTTCTCTGATTTTCTCTTTTCCCTAACAAACCGCTTTCACCGCCATTTTTAACATGATATACTAAGATTAAGGTTTTCAGTTATTATGAAAAAACGGGAGGAAATACAAAATGAAAAAAGCACTCAGCTGTTTCTGTGCGGTTTTGCTGGGCTGCGCGGCGCTTGTGGGCTGTGCAAACAACCAACAAACCACGGCCAAGTCGGACTCTGCGCCGGAAAAATCCGCCGCACAAACTGCCGAGCCCAAAAGCCCGCTGCCGGACGGCATTTTCCCGATGGATCTTGTTTTTGCCAGCGGTGTTGGCGGCTGGAGCAGCACGCTGACCCTCAAACAGGACGGCACGTTTACAGGCTCGTATCACGATTCCGAAATGGGCAGCACGGGAGACAGCTACCCCGGCGGCACTGTGTATGTTTGCGAATTCAGCGGCAGCTTTACGGACATTAAAAAGGTGGATGATTACACCTATACCATGAAACTGGATCAGGTAAAAAGCCAAAAAGAAGCCAACGAGGAATGGATTGAAGACGGCGTTCGCTACATCGCCTCCCGGCCTGCGGGCGTGGAAGAGGGCGAAAACTTTACGCTGTACTTCCCGCAGACGCCTACCGAAGGGCTGTCCGAAGATTTTTTGAGCCGGTGGCCCAAGCGCTTTGATTTGGACAACAAGCCCACCACGCTTTCCTGCTATGGCCTGTTCAATGAAAAAACGGGATTCGGCTTCTTCTCCGAAGACAAATGACGGAAAACGGGGTTCTTTAAACCGCATACCAAAAACAAAGCTTATCCTATGGCAAAACGCCGGGGATAAGCTTTTTTCTTGCCGTTTTATTTTTGAAAATTATCAGGAGAAATTGTGTGCAAAAAACTCTTTAACCTGTTGCACGATATATTTCCCCTATTTTCGTAAGCGTGTGGGAGTGGTTTTATTGATTCGGCGCATTGCCATTGACGGTTCTTCCCTTTTTCTCCGCACTACACTTTTTTACAAAAGGGCAGGATTGAAAACGGCGCATTCTTTCGGTTGCCAGCATAGGCTCTTTTTGGGCCAACCATCTCCTGCTCTCCGGCTTGTATCAACATAGGATCGGTTGCCGAAGCGCAACAGTTTTCTCCCCTTTTTTCATGAACATCTCCTGTTCGCTAAGCGTTGTTTTCCTATGGCAAACAGGTCGCTTAAAATTTCCCGATACAGACAATAACCTCTGCTTTTTTGCTGCTTTTTCTTCTCTTATTCGTTTTTATCGAGCGCGTTCCCCATATAAAAAGCCCCGGCATACAACGTATCCCGAGGCTGTTTTTATGCTTTGTATCGGCAAAAGGATTGATTTAACGCAATCACACAATGCCCTGTGCCAACATCGCGTCTGCCACTTTGATAAAGCCGGCGATGTTTGCGCCCACCACCAGGTTATCTTCAAAGCCGAATTCTTTGGCGGCGTTGGAAGCGTTCTGGTAGATGTTTTTCATGATATTTTTCAGTTCGTCATCCACGCGTTCAAACGTCCAGGACAGACGAGCCGCATTCTGCGCCATTTCCAAACCGGATACCGCTACGCCGCCGGCATTGGAGGCTTTGCCCGGAGCAAACAGAATGTTATGATCGATGAAATAGTTGGTTGCTTCCAGCGTGGACGGCATGTTTGCGCCTTCCGCCACGGCAAAGCAGCCGTTTGCCACCAAGGCTTTTGCGGATTCTTCATCCAGTTCGTTCTGCGTTGCGCACGGCAAAGCGATATCGCAAGGCACTTTCCAGATGTTTTTGCAGCCTTCGTGGAATTCTGCGGTTTCCACGCGTTCTGCATAGACATGAATGCGCAGGCGTTCATCTTCTTTCAGATGACGCATGGTTTCAAAATCAATGCCGTTCGGATCATACACATAGCCGGTGGAATCGCTCATTGCCAGCACTTTCGCGCCCAGGCTGATGGCTTTTTCCGCCGCATACAGGGCCACGTTGCCGCTGCCGGAAACAAGCACTTTCGCGCCTTCAAAGCTCTTGCCTTTGGCTTTGATCATGTTATCGGCAAAATATACCAAGCCATAGCCGGTGGCCTGCGTGCGGGCCAAGCTGCCGCCGTAAGGAATGCCTTTGCCGGTCAAAACAGAGGTAAATTCGTTGGTGATGCGTTTATATTGGCCATACAGGTAGCCGATTTCGCGGCCGCCTACGCCGATATCGCCGGCCGGCACGTCGGTATCTGCGCCGATATGACGATACAGTTCCGTCATAAAGGACTGGCAGAAGCGCATGATTTCCGCATCGGATTTACCTTTGGGATCAAAATCGCTGCCGCCTTTGCCGCCGCCCATGGCCAGGCCCGTTAAGCTGTTTTTAAAGATCTGTTCAAAGCCCAAAAATTTAATTACAGACAGGTTTACACTGGGATGGAAACGCAGGCCGCCTTTGTACGGGCCGATGGCGCTGTTGTATTCGATTCTGTAACCGCGGTTTACCTGGGGTTTCCCCTCATCATCCATCCACGGCACACGGAACATGATCTGGCGCTCCGGCTCTACCAACCGTTCCAAAATCTTGGCGTCTACCAAGTCCTGGCGTTTTTCAAACACGGGTTCGAGGGAATTGAAAACCTCTTTAACCGCCTGTAAAAACTCCGGCTCGTTTCCGTTTCTCTTTTTTACGATCTCATAAACGTCTTGCACATAGGACATTGTACTAACTCCTCCCGAGTTAAAGATTTGAGCCTACAAAAAACTTCCTTTTTTTTTTACCACAATCATCTAAAATGCGCAACAAAACTATCTCTGCATTTTTGTTATATTTGTGTTATTTTTCTTTTGTTTTACTTCCCTTGTGTGCAAAATCGCAAAAAATTTCACAGGGACACTGCTCACATTTGGGGTTTCTGGCGCTGCAAACGCGTCTCCCGTGCCAAATAAGCCAATGATGTGCTATGCTCCACTGCTCTTTGGGAATGTTTTCCATCAGCTGTTCTTCGGTCTTTTTCACGTCTTTTGCCTTGGCCAGGCCCAGCCGGTTTGCCACGCGAAACACATGCGTATCCACGGCAATGGCATCCTGCCCAAAGGCGTTGGAGACCACCACATTGGCCGTTTTGCGCCCCACGCCGGGCAGGGTTTGCAAAATATCGCGATCCGCCGGCACCTCACCGCCGTATTGCTCAGTTAAAATGCGGCAGGTTGCCACGATGTTTTTGGATTTGGTCGCGTAAAACCCGCAGCTTTTGATATAGGGCGCCAGCTGTTCCGGCGTCAGCTGCGCGATGGCTTTGGCGTCCGGATAATCGGCAAACAGCGGCGGCGTCACTTTGTTTACCTGCTTGTCCGTACACTGCGCGGAAAGAATCGTCGCGATCAAAAGTTCAAACGGGCTGGTGAAATCCAGCCCGGGCTTTGCATCCGGATAGGCGGTTTCCAGTGCTTTGAGTATATTGGTATATCGTTCCCGCTCTTTGGCGGATTTTTTTCTTGCCATAGAGATTCCCCTCCTGCCCTTTATTATACAGGGGAAAACAGGCGGTTTTCAATGGATCAATCACCCTTTTTCAAGCTGCGCACCAGTGTTTCCATCTGCGCATACTGTTCCGGGCTCAGCATAGGGCCCACCGAGCGCATAAAATTTTCCAGCCCGGCCGGATCAAACTGCCCGGCCTGTTTTTGGGCGCGCGCCGTTTCAAACAGTTCCCGTTTCAATTCATCCGCGCTTTTCCCCTGGTTTTGTTCCACGGTTTTTCGGATATACGCCTGCTGGTCTTTATCCAGTTTCCCGGGATCAATAAAGGGCACAGGGCCTTTTTTGCTTTTGGTATCTCGCAATTTTTTTGCCATCGGATACGCCTCCTTTTTCTACTGGTATGCTATGCCGCCGTGCTTTGGATGTTTCCATGCACATGCGTGGAAAACGCGCATAGGATACAAACAAGGAGGTATGTGTTATGTCTGCATTGCGTTACAATCGCCTGCCGGAGCAGGTGCCGGAAAGCGCCCCGGTGGTTGAAACGGACGATCGTTCCATCCCCCTATCCGCTGCGCCGGATCGCGTACCCGTGGATGCTGCGCCGCCCGAAAACACGCCGGTGGGCAACCCCATAACGCAGCTGTTGCCGCAAATTTTGGAAACCCTGCCAAACGGCGGCGAAATGGCGCAAACGTTGCAGCAGGTTTCCCAAATGCAAGCGCTGTTTTCCGCACAGGGACAGCCGGGCGAACAGAAAAACGCGCTTTCTTCCCTTTTGCCGCTTTTGATGAACCTGCAAAACAATCCCTCATCCGGCTTGCAGGGCCATGGCCAAATGATGCAGCTGATGCCGGTGATTATGCAAATGATGCAGGGTGCTTCGGGCACAGAGGGTAGCGCCGCTCCCTTTAACCCCGCCATGCTTACTACGCTTATGTCGCTTTTGCAAACAAAATAGCTTTGCAAAAGACAAGCGCCCCGGCCAAAAGCGGGGCGTATCTTGAGAAACCAAGGTGCGAAACAAGGGAACGAGGCAATTTCGACAAAATAAAAGAATCGGCCGGTTTTTCGGCATTGCCTAAGCAAAGCCCCGTTTGTGTTTTTCGGATGGAATTGCCATGCAGCGCTTTGGCCGTTTTCGGCTTTCTCCGCCGGTTGGCGCGTATTTTGCCTACGAAAAAAGCGCCCGGTTCAGGCGCCTTTTTTTATTTGGATAAAACCTCCAGTGCTTTTTGCAGCTGCGTATCGTTTTGGTCTGTCAATTCCACGGTGCCGTTTTGCACCTCCGCCGGCAAAGACACCTTTTCATTCGGTTCGATGCCCACTTCGTGAATGGCGTTGCCGTTGGGCGAATAATACGACGCGGTGGTCAATTTTAAATAGCCGCCCCAGCTCAAATCAAAATGAGACTGGATGATGCCTTTGCCGTAGGTTTTTTCGCCGATGATGGCGGCCCGGTTATAATCTTTCAACGCGGCAATGAGAATTTCCGAAGCGGAGGCCGAGTTGCCGTTGCACAGCACTGCTATCGGAAAATCCGCCGCGGAAGCGTCGCTTTTATACTCTTTGGATTGCCCGTTTTTGTCCTTGATGGACATGATCGTACCCTCCGGCAACAGCTCATCGGCAATTTCCACGGCATAATCCACAAAGCCGCCGGGGTTATCCCGCAAATCCAGCACCAGCTTTTGCATGCCTTTTTCCTGCAATTCCTTCACGGCCGCTTGATATTCCGTCAGCGCAGAGCCGCTGAATTCATCGATTTTGATATAGCCGACGGTATCCGTCAGCATGCGGCAGGTTACATAATTGATCTGCACGGTTTTGCGCTTCATGGTAAATTCTTTCTTTTGCCCGTTGCGCTCCACGGTGATGCTTACTTCCGTGCCCTCTTCGCCGCGGATTTTGCCCGTCACTTTGCTTAAATCTGCCGAGGCGGACAGGTCTATCTCTTCGCCGTCCACTGCGATGATCACATCGCCTTTTTGCAGGCCGGCCTGCTCGGCGGGCGTTCCCCTATACACCTGCGCGATCACAGGGCGCATGGATTTATCCATCGACGCCAGCACGCCGATGCCGCTGTATTGCCCTTCCAGCGTTTCGTTATAGGCCTGCTTTTCCTCTTTGTTCATATACATGCTGTATGGGTCGCCCAAGGCTAGCACCGCCCCGTGGAGCACGCCCTCTTCCAAGTCCTCATCGGAAACATCTTTATAATAATATTGTTGTATAATACCCTCAATCTCCGCCAACTTCGCGTCCGATGCGCCGCTGCCCCGGCCGATGAAAAGGCCGCCCGCACAGGAAAGCAGCAAAGACAGCACCCAGAGAATCGCAACAACGCTTTTGCCCGGTTTCTGTTTCACGATGTACACCTCTTTTTGTCTCAATGGGACTATCATACCATGTTCGTCAAGCATTATTCAACCAAATAAAAAAGGCGGGGAAAGCCCCCGCCCTTTTTTCTGTTATTTACCTGCCCTGTAAGCGGCCAATACCATGGCCTGGTGCACGGGGCACTGCTTGTTGCCGCAATGGGTTTTGCTCTTGTAGAAATGGATACAATGGTGGCCGTTAAAGCCGTTGTTTGTGATGCTCTGCCCGGCATGCGGCATGCCGTTGATGGAGGCGGCAAACACCCTGTTTTTGTATACCACCCAAACAGCCCTGCGCGCCCAGCTCCATTTTCCGCCGTAGACGGATTTCATAATATCCGTATCCTTTTTCGTCAAAGGTTCGCTATCGATATGGTTATGGCCATACAAGCGGCGCTCTCTCCAGGATTTGCCTGTTTTCACGTCGATGATGGTATATTCCGCACCGCGCGGGATGATCTTGTTCACTTCGCTCCATTCCGTCATTTCAACCCGGCCTTTCACCTGGCTCTTTTCGGAAATGGTCAGCACGATGTTGTTATTGCCATACAAAGAGGCCAATGTCTGCCCGCCGGCCACACCGTCCGCATCGGTCTTGGCGGCCTTTTGGAAGGCTTTAACGGCCTCTTCCGTGGCGCCGTCGTAGGTGCCGGAAGCGGCGCCCGTCATAAACCCGCGCTTGATCAGCTCATTTTGTGCTTTTACAACCGCCTGGCCGCTCATGCCTTTTTTCAAAATACGCACTTCTGTTTCTCCGGTAAACGCATTGGTAACGGAAATTTGGTCCTTAGCCACATAGCCGGATTTTCCGCCATAGCTTACCTGATACCACCCCGGCGTAAAATCCGTTACCTTTACGCCGTTGCCGCAGGAAAGCTTGGAAACTTCCGCCGCGTTTGCCTCTGCCTTTTCACGCAGGGGCGTATTGTCGTGCAAAATGGTGCCGTTTCGGCCCTCATCGCCCACCACAAACAGGCAGCTCTGGTGCACAAAGCCATCCATAATGCCAAATTTGGTGCGGTACCATTCGCCCTCCAGCGTAACAACCTCCACCGTGGTGCCGATTGTCAGCTGTGTGAGCTCCTCTGCCTGCATGCTGGGCTGTTCGCGCAGCTTTGCGCCATCCACATACACGCGGGCTTTGCCGTTTTCGCTGGTGGCCAGTTCGGAATCGTCTTTATCTTTGAGCAAACCAATGTCAATGTCCGTATCGCCGTTTTCCACGACGCCTTCTTCTTCTCCAGAGCCACCTACGAAAAACAAGGGATTGCCGGAATTCAGCGCGTTGATCGCCTCCTCTTCGGAAGCGTGCACCTGGCGTTCTTTTTCAGACGCATCGGTAGCGGCCGTGCTTTGGTCCGTTGCTGCCCCGGTTGCAAACAACCCAGCCACCGTGGCCGTGGAAAGCAAGAGGGCCAGCAGCCTTTGTTTTTTCATTCGATCTCCTTCCTTTCTATGTTACAATCTCATGACAAATTTTCATCTTTTGATCGCAAATTTTGCAAATTGTTTTGCGTTGGCTACATTTTGCCAACAACCTGTAAATATTATACGGGTCTATAAACAATTGGTCAAATGAGAAAATAGGAGAAAATCGAAGCATTCGGGATCTATTTTGAAAATTCGCGTGTTTTCCCTTATATTACATAATTGTTACAAACCGATCAAATTTCTGATAATTTTTGTTTTATCGACAAAAAATCATCAAACGAATCCGGTTTTTTTCTGGGATCGCGCAGCAGCGCTGCGGGGTGGAACGTGGCAATGACGTGCCGTCCCTGCTTTTCAAACCATTGGCCGCGCACTTTGGTAATGCGCATGTCTTTGGAAAACCAGTTGTTCAGCGCCGTTGCGCCCAGCAACACGATGATTTTGGGATTTACCATTTCAATCTGCTTTTCCAAATAACCGATACAGGCAGCCACTTCATCCGGCTTTGGCACCCGGTTTGCCGGCGGCCTGCATTTTACGATGTTGGAAATATAGACCTGTTCACGCGTTAAGCCGATGGTATCCAGCATTTGATCCAACAGCTTTCCGGCAGCGCCCACAAAGGGCAGGCCCTGTTTATCTTCTTCGGCGCCCGGCCCTTCGCCGATGATCATAATATCGGCATTTAAATTGCCGTCTCCGGGTACGGTGTGCATTCTGGCCTGGCAAAGCGGACAGGCCCGGCACGCCTGAATTTCCTGCAACAGCAGTTGATATTCTTCCATCATTTCCTCCTCATTTGCGCTGCGCGCACCACATGTTCCAACAACAGCCAGCTGGTTACCCCGCCAAGGCCGCCGGGCACCGGCGTTACCGCGGCCGTTTTTTCCACATCCTGCGTATCCACATCGCCGCACAGCGCGCCGGTTTCGTCCACGTTGATGCCCACATCCACCACAACGGCGCCGGGCTTTACATAGTGCCGGTTTACCATTTTGGCCCGGCCCACCGCAGCCACCAGAATATCGGCGTTTGCACATACCTCCGGCAGATGCGCGGTTTTGCTGTGGCAAAGGGTCACGGTGGCATTTTTATGCAGCAGCAGCATAGACAGCGGCTTTCCCACCACCAGGCTCCGCCCTATGACGGCGATGTTTTTCCCTTGCAGCTCGATTTTTTCATACGCCAGCAGGCGCACCACCGCCTCCGCCGTGCAGGGGGCAAAGCCCGTTTGGTCATCCACAAACACTTTGGCCAGGTTTTGCCGGGTCATGCCGTCGATGTCCTTTTCCGGCAGCAGGCTTTCCACCACCCGCTCCTCGTCGATATGGCGGGGCAACGGGCGAAACAGCAATATGCCGTGCACAGACGGGTCATCATTGAGCGCCTGCACCGCTTGCAAACATTGCGCCGTGCTGCTCTGTTCTTCCAGCACCACATGGTGCACTTCAATGCCCACCTGCTCTGCTTTTTTCATGGCAGAACGCTCATAGGCAATGTCGTCTTCGCGCCGGCCCACGCGCAAAATCGCCAGCTTTGGCGCAACGCCTTCGGCCTTAAGCGCTAGGCAGTTTTGTTCTATCTCTTTACGAATGCTTTTGGCGCATTCCCCGCCCTTGATCAACGGCATAATGCTTCCCCTACCTTTTGTATCAATGTTTCGCATTGCGCGGTTCCGCGCTCCAACACATCCCGGCTTTCGGCATACAGCGTTTCCGCCTTGGCCCTGTCTTTCATCAGCTGGGCATTGACCCATACATTCATCGCCGCGCACTGCATGCAGGCACGGGCCATCGCTGCCGCACAGCCCAAATCGCTGATGACAAGCTTGCTGATATGCCCCGAAAGCGCCTGCAAAGACGCAGCCACCTCTGCCCCGGTTTGCAAAATTTTCATCGGGGGCTGCGCCGCCCGGCATAGGCAGGTTTCCAAAACCGCCTGCTTTTTCTCTTTTTGCTGTTCGGTTTCCGCCGGCATTCCGTAGGCCTTGGAAAGCGGTTCAAACGCGGCCGCATCCTCATCCATACAATGCAGCAAAATTTGGCGGCTTTCTTCCAAAGATTCCAGCTGTGCTTTGAGCATTTCATCCACCGGGATAAACTTTTTCTTGCCCCTGGTCAATTGAACGGCCATGCCGCCCAGGCAAGCCGCCAATGCGCCTGCCAACGCGCTGGCGCCGCCGCCGCCCGGCACCGGGCTTTTGCTGATTAAAGCCGTACAAAACGACTGAATATCCTGTTCCGCTAACATCCGTAACTCCCCTGTTAGTTTATTTTTCTCATTGTACCAACTCCCCTTTTAAAACTCAACGGCAGAAATATGTTTCTGTCCGGAAAAGCGAAAATACACACGCTGTTTTCGCCCTGTCCACCACCGTTGTTTTTCATAGGGCCGATCGTTAAAACCGTCGTTTTGGCTTTATTTACATCAACGATTTTTGTGAATTGTATTTTGACGCATACGGGGGCGTTTTCATCACGATCCGTAGGCAATGCTTTCCTTTATAAAAAATACAGTGTATGCTTGCTATTTTTCCACACAAAAAGAGCCGGGAAACTCCCGGCTCTTTGGAAACGGATTTGCTTAGCCGTTGTAGACCTTTTCCAACAGTTTGTCAACATAGGCGTTGACTTCTTCAGAGGTCTGCAATTCCAGCGCTTCCTCAGCGGCCTTTTGCATTTCTGCAAAGTTGGACTTACGGATGAGGTTTTTGATCGTCGGGATGGAGCCCGCGCTCATGCTGAATTCATCCAGGCCCATGCCGAGCAGCAACGCAGCGCCTTTTTCATCGCCGGCCAATTCGCCGCAGACGCCGGTCCATTTGCCTTCCTTATGGGAAGCGTCGATGACCATCTTAATGGCGCGGATGACGGACGGATGCAGCGGCTGATACAGATCTGCGATCATTTCGTTGCCGCGGTCTACGCCCAAGACATACTGCGTCAAGTCGTTGGTGCCGATGGAGAAGAAGTCCACGATCTTTGCAAATTTCTCTGCATTGATGGCTGCGGACGGCGTTTCCACCATGATGCCGATTTCCAGGTTTTCGTCAAACGCTTTGCCTTCGTTTTTCAGTTCGGCTTTGCATTCGTCGATGATGGCATACATCTTGGTGATTTCTTCAACGGAGATAACCATCGGGAACATCACGCGCAGTTTGCCGAAAGCACTGGCGCGCAGCACGGCGCGCATCTGCGGTTTGATGATATCCAGACGATCGAAATACATACGGATTGCACGCCATCCCAAAAACGGATTCATCTCTTCCGGGAACTTGATGCAGTCGGCTGCTTTGTCGCCGCCGATATCCAGCGTACGGATGATCACAGCGCCGGGCGCCATGGCTTCCGCAGCCGCTTTGTATGCTTCAAACTGCTCGTCTTCGCTGGGCAGCGTCGGACGGGACATATACAAGAATTCCGTACGGAACAGGCCAACGCCTTCCGCGCCGTTTTCTTTGGCGCCTTTGCAGTCGTTCGGCGATGCGATGTTGCCCACAACTTCCACTTTGTGGCCGTCGGTGGTTACAGCTTCCAGCATCTTCACAGCATCCAGCTGACGCTTGTGTTCGAGGAAATCTTCCAGCTTTTTCTTGCCTTCTGCCATTTTTGCATCGTCCGGGTTTACCATAACGTCGCAATCCACAGCATCCAACACAACCATATCGCCGTGTTTCACTTTGGACAGCACATCGCCGGTGCCCACGATGGCCGGCAGGCCCATGATGCGCGCGATGATGGAGGTATGGCTGGTACGGCCGCCCAACTGGGTAACAAAGCCTTTTACATAGTTCATATCCATCGTTGCGGTATCAGAGGGGGTCAAGTCGTTGGCAAACACAACCACTTCTTCATCCAGCTGATCCAGGGATACACGCACGTTGCCCACCACATTGTCCAAAATGCGGCCGCCCACGTCTTTGATGTCGGCTGCGCGTTCACGCAGGTATTCATCATCCAAAGAAGCCAGCATGGCAGAAACTTCTTCCGTTGCTTCCGCGACGGCTTTGTCCGCATGCATCATGCCGTTGTTGATCTTGTCCATCACGGCATCTTCCAAGGTGGGGTCGTTGAGCATCATCAGGTGCGCACGGAACACGTCCGCCTCTTTGGCGCTCAGGCGTTTTTCCGTGGTTTCGATGATGTCGTTAAGCTGCGCTTCGGTTTCCGTTACGGCCTTGCGGAATTTTTTAACTTCCGCTTCGCATTCGGAAGCGTCTTTCAGCAGCGCTTCGTTGATAACGACTTCTTTTTGTTCCAATACAAATGCTTTCCCGATTGCAATACCGGGAGACGCAATAATACCTTTCATTCTTGGCACCTCTTATCTGATTATTGTAATTCTGAAAAGAACTTTTCTACCCAAATGTCAAATGGCGGCCTGGGGTATACTACCCCGGCCGCACATTCTTTTGAAATTATTCTTCCAGGTTGTCCAACAGATCGATAAGAGCGTTCAATGCTTCCTGTTCGTCTTCGCCGGTGCAGGAAATGGTAATTTCGCTGCCGTTGCTGGCGCCCAAGCTCAAAACGGAGATGATGGATTTTGCATTGCCTTCCTTACCATCTTTTTTGATTTTGATGGTGCTCTTAAATTTCGCAGCTTTCTGCACGAACAAAGAAGCCGGACGGGCATGCAGGCCAGTCTCATTCTTCACAACAAAGTTTTTTTCGACCATTTCTAATTCCTCCTGTAAATTCCCCGGCCCGATTAGCCAGCCAGGTTAAATTCTGCTTTGATATCTTTGCACGTATCGGCAATCATGCCCATGCAATGTTCTTTGATTTCCTGCAACGACATTGCACCGCGCATACCCAGCGCTTCGATCAGCATCGGCAGGTTTACGCCGCTCAAACACTCGATATTCGGGGTTTTGCCGTCCACTTCGCGGTTGATGTTTGCAGCCGTTACGTTGCACGGCGTACCGCCGAACAGGTCCACGAAAACGAGAACGCCGTCGTCACATACGATTTCATCCAGCTTGTTACGAACTTTTTCGTTGAAAGATTCGAAGCTGTCATCAGCGGCCAAGCCGATGGAATACAGGCCTTCCTGCGGTCCCATGATCAGATCTACACTGGAAACGATTCCAGCTGCCATGTTGGCATGGGTGACAATCAGTACTTGCATCATTGTAGGTCACTCTCCTAATATAATAAATCTTTTATCTTGCGCAAAACGATTCCGCGTTTTGCAACATTCCACTACGAATTAGATTATATATTGTAACCGAAGGCATTGTCAATGAAAAAAGGCAATCCGATGGCTGAAAAACACAATTTCGTTCCTTGGGAAACCGCAGTACATAGGGCAAAAAAGAGAATAAAAAATTTTTGTGCATCGCGGGTTTGGTTATTGCGTTTTTTCCCGCGATAACCATAAAAGCGCCGCCTGCAGCGCGTCGTCCTCCGTTTCCGTTTCGGCCCAGCCCGGCAGCGCCCCGCTTACAACCGTAAGATCCGGCACAACGCCTTTGCCGTGGATTGCCGTATCGTCCGCCAAACGATATTCCGCCATGGTGTATTTTAGCCCGGAGCCGTCGCCTAAGGATTTCATCTTTTGCACAACGCCTTTTCCGTAGGTGGTTTCGCCTATGATCATTGCCCGATTGTGCTTTTGCAGCACGCCCGCAAAGATTTCCGCAGCCGAGGCGCTTTGCCCATCGGTCAACACCACCACCGGCATGGTATAGCGCTGCCCTTTTTCCGTTTTGTAATGCGTCTGCTTTCCTTTGGCCTCATACAGGCGCAAAATCTCCGTTTTTTCCGGCAAAAATTCATCCAGCATGGCCAAAACGGCCTCCATCCTGCCGCCGGGATTGTGCCTTATATCTATCACCACGCCGTTGTCCGTTGCCACCTGTGCCATCGCCTCGGCAAACGCCTGCTCCACATTTTCCTGCACAAATGAGCGGATGCGGATATAGCCGTATGCCCCCGGCATTGTTTTGGCCACCACCGGCGGCAGCGGCTCTGTTTCTTGCGGAATGACGACGATTTCCCGCTCCATCCCTTCTCTTTCCACGCAAAACAGCGCCGTGCCTCCCTCTTCCGGCTGCCAATTTGCACCGGAGACCGGGTTACCGTTGATTTTGGTCACCAAATCTCCCTTGGCCAAACCCGCCTTTGCGGCCGGGCCGTTTTCCGATACCGCCGTAATGCGCCAGCCCCGTTCCGTTGTTACCATCTCCGCGCCGATGCCCACGCGGGTTTCCCCGGATAAATCCGCCAAAAGCGCCTGCATCTGCTCCGGAGAAAGCCACTGGGTATATTCGTCCTGCACGGCCTGCGCCAATGCCCGGCAGGCAGCCCGGTCCATCGTGGTGTTATCGGGAGGCGTCAACGCTTCGTTTTTCAGCGTGGATTCCACCTGTCGCGCCATGATAAACGGCCCGCGCCCTACCGTATACCCAATGCCTCCTGCCAGTAAAATCGAAACCAAACAAATGGAGCAAACCAGTCCTTTTTGTCTTTTCATTGCGCACCCCCTCTTACAGTGCATGCGCATTGCTTGGCCAAATATGCGACAAAAGAAAAAGAGACAGCATTTGCTGCCTCTTTTAAAGATCCTATGCGATTACACGCCCTGCAGATCCACCGTGACACGATATGCATCCGGCGTTGCGGCTGCTTCGTATGCCTGCTGGATGTCGCGCAGCGGGATGTATTTGCCTTCCAAAGAGTAAGAGCAGTTGATCAAGCGTTTGCTGATCAAGGTAGCGGATTCGTACCAATCGGACAGGTTGGCCACGAAGGAACCGATGATTTCCATCTTGCGATAGTGCAGTTCGTTCGGGTCTACATGCAGTTCCGGTTTCGGATAGCCGGCCGGGAAGATAACCAGTTTGCCGCGCAGGGGTTTGAGCATGTCATAGCCCTGTTTGTAAGCCAGCGTGGAGCCCACAGCCGCGATTACGGTATCTGCGCCTTTGCCGCCGGTCAGATCTTTTACGGCCTGTACCGGATCGCTGTTTTTCGCGTCGATTACGTCAATGCCCATTTCTTTAGCGCGAGCAATCTTCTTCGGCGAAATATCGGAGATCATTACACGAGCACCGAAGGCTTTGGCAACCTGAGCGTTTACCAAGCCCATCGTGCCGGCGCCGATCACAACAACATCCTGCATCGGTTTGATGGCGCATTTGTGTGCGCAGGAAACTACCGTTGCAGCGGGTTCCAAGAAACCGGCTTCTGCGGGCGCAATTTCGTTATTGATCGGGATTACATATTTTTGATCCATCACAACATAGTCGGCAAAGCGTTTCAGGCCATAATAGCCATCCGGGCCGGGGCCGCCTTTGCGGTTGTTGATGCAGTCGCTGGTCAGCCCCTGACGGCAGTTATCACACACGCCACAGTAGCCACCCATGCCGCCAACCTGCTGGCCGATTTTGAAGTTATCGTACACGTCGTCGCCTTTGGCGATGATGGTGCCGGCCCATTCATGGCCGCCTGCCATCGGGAAGCCCTGATGGTCACGCAGGCCCATCCATTGCTGATAGTCCGTAGTACAGATGTTGTTGGTAGCCATTTTGATGACGATATCCGTCGGGCCCACTTCGGGGAACGGCATTTCGTGCATCTCAGCCAGGTGTCCTTTGACGATTACGCCAAAATGAATTTTGTCAGGAAGCATAGGAAAAAACCCTCCTTAAATGATATATATTGAAGAGCTGCTTTTCAGCCCTGCAATAATCTTTATATATGTATGTGTGTTTTGTTTCGTTTATCCTTATTATGACATTTTAAATGATAAAACAAAAAGAAGATCAATATGTGGTTATATTGTATACCAATTGTGTTTTGATTGCAAATCTGCAATTGTCAATTTACAGTTAAATTGCGCAGTTTTTCTGCGGCGTTTGCGAAACAAATCGGCAGAGTTTTCATTTTTATGCCGCCGAGGCCTATGGTTTTATAAAAATGCTTTTTCTGTTTGCATGGTTTTAAGGCATCTTGCCATTGCCTGTTGAATTTTTATCTATTCCATGCAGATTATATTTTGCTTTCCTCATTCATCAGTGCGCAATATTTCCCCTGTTTTTATCGAAAGCTTTTCCGCCGCCGTATTTCTTTTGGATAACGCGTGGCAAAAGAAAAAGAGACAGCATTGCTGTCTCTTTTAAAGATCCTATGCGATTACACGCCCTGCAGATCCACCGTGACACGATATGCATCCGGCGTTGCGGCTGCTTCGTATGCCTGCTGGATGTCGCGCAGCGGGATGTATTTGCCTTCCAAAGAGTAAGAGCAGTTGATCAAGCGTTTGCTGATCAAGGTAGCGGATTCGTACCAATCGGACAGGTTGGCCACGAAGGAACCGATGATTTCCATCTTGCGATAGTGCAGTTCGTTCGGGTCTACATGCAGTTCCGGTTTCGGATAGCCGGCCGGGAAGATAACCAGTTTGCCGCGCAGGGGTTTGAGCATGTCATAGCCCTGTTTGTAAGCCAGCGTGGAGCCCACAGCCGCGATTACGGTATCTGCGCCTTTGCCGCCGGTCAGATCTTTTACGGCCTGTACCGGATCGCTGTTTTTCGCGTCGATTACGTCAATGCCCATTTCTTTAGCGCGAGCAATCTTCTTCGGCGAAATATCGGAGATCATTACACGAGCACCGAAGGCTTTGGCAACCTGAGCGTTTACCAAGCCCATCGTGCCGGCGCCGATCACAACAACATCCTGCATCGGTTTGATGGCGCATTTGTGTGCGCAGGAAACTACCGTTGCAGCGGGTTCCAAGAAACCGGCTTCTGCAGGTGCGATTTCGTTGTTGATCGGAACAACCAGGCGCTGATCGATCACCAGGTAATCGGCAAATGCTTTGTGGGCGCCATAGTAGCCATCCGGGCCGGGGCCGCCTTTGCCTTTTTTGTTGGTGCAGTCGCTGGTCAGGCCCTGGCGGCAGTTATCACACACGCCGCAGTAATCATACATAGCGCCTACCTGTTGGCCGATTGCGAAGTGATCGAACACTTCGTCGCCCTTGGCGATGATGGTGCCGGACCATTCGTGGCCGGAAGCCATCGGGAAGCCCTGATGGTCACGCAGGCCCATCCATTGCTGATAGTCCGTGGTACAGATGTTGTTGGTAGCCATTTTGATGACGACATCCGTCGGGCCCACTTCGGGGAACGGCATTTCGTGCATCTCAGCTACATGTCCTTTGACGATTACGCCAAAATGAATTTTGTCGGGAAGCATTTAAATTCCTCCTTAATAATAATGAGAGAGAAAACCTCTCTTTTATAACTGATTGAATATAAAGGATAAAAAGTGAAACAATATATCGTTTTTAAGCATACTCCATATCGTTTGCTTTTTCAAGTTATTTTGACAGAATGCGCCCTGATTGTCTTGTCGTACTTTTAAATTTCACTACCCTGCCAAAGCTCTTCCTGCATATTTGTTTATCCTTGCGCGGGCAGGCTATCACTCGATCTCTGTGAAATATGCCCTTTCTGCCTGTTTCCCCTATTGCTGTTTTTCTTACATAAAAATTTTTTCTCCTTCCGGCATTGTTTCGGCAAAACCGCCGATTGTTTGCCCCGGGCCAAGCACCATATTGCCGGCATACCTTGTGCCGTAGTTGGCATGGGTAGACAATCTCATCCAGCGGTTGCATAGGGCCGCCACCCCACTGCACTTGCCGCGGCCGGGCCGTTTTTCTGCCGGTATAACGCCTCCTCGTTTTTTGCATAAAAAAGAGACAGGAAAATCCTGTCTCTTTTGATACGCTACAATCTCTATAAAGATTACACGCTCTGCAGATCCACCGTAACACGATAGGAGTCCGGAGTAGCAGCAGCTTCGTATGCTTTCTGAATGTCGCGCAGCGGGATGAATTTGCCTTCCAAAGAATAGGAGCAATTGATCAAACGTTTGCTGATCAAGGTAGCAGATTCATACCAGTCGGACAGATCGCAGCCGAAGGTACCGATCAACTCGAGCTTACGATAGTGCAGTTCGTTCGGATCCACGTGCAGTTCCGGTTTCGGATAGCCGGCCGGGAAGATCAACAGTTTACCACGGAGCTGTTTGAGCATTTCGTAGCCCTGTTTGTAAGCGATGGAAGAACCAACAGCCGCGATAACGATATCTGCGCCTTTGCCGCCGGTCAAATCTTTTACAGCCTGAACCGGATCGTTGTTCTTCGCGTCGATTACATCTACGCCCATTTCTTTAGCGCGAGCAATCTTCTTAGGCGAAATATCGGAGATCATTACACGAGCACCGAAAGCTTTGGCAACCTGAGCGTTTACCAAGCCCATCGTGCCGGCGCCGATAACAACAACATCCTGCATCGGCTGGATGTTTACTTTGTGAGCGCCCTGCACAACGGTAGCAACCGGTTCCAAGAAACCGGCTTCAGCCGGAGCGATGTCGTTGTTGATCGGAACGATGAGTTTCTGATCCATAACAACATAGTCAGCAAAGCGTTTTGCACCGCCGTAGTAGCCATCCGGGCCGGGGCCGCCGTGGCCGCCTACGTTGACGCAGTCGCCGGTGTGGCCCTGACGGCAGTTATCACACATTCCGCAGAACGGATGCATGGTAGCAACCTGCTGGCCGATTTCGAAGTTATCGAATACTTCGTCACCTTTGGCTACGATAACACCAGCACATTCATGACCGGCAGCCATCGGGAAGCCCTGATGGTCGCGCAGGCCCATCCACTGCTGATAGTCAGTGGTACAAATGTTGTTGGCAATCAGTTTTACAACGATGTCCGTCGGGCCCACTTCGGGGAACGGCATCTCGTGCATCTCTGCCACATGTCCTTTGACGATTACGCCAAAATGAATTTTGTCAGGAAGCATTGGGTATAACCCTCCTTGAAAAAATGAGAATTTTATTGAACAGTCAGTACGTTACGCTTACGCGCGGTTGCACTGGTTGAACAACTTCATGTAATGAACCAGCTTATCTTTGTAGCCTTCAAAGAAGGTGCCATATACCTGGAACGCTACGGCTTCTTCATCATACACAGCAGCGGAGCCGGCTTTGTACAGGTCGGTAGCCAGGTTTACTTTGCTGATACCTTCGCGGGTCGCTTTGGCCAGGTTTTCATCGCCCGTGCCGCTGCCGCCGTGCAATACCAACGGTACTTTAACGGTATCAAAGATCTTGTGCAGACGATCGAAATCCAGGTACGGAGTGCCTTTGTATTCGCCGTGAGCGGTACCGATAGCAACAGCCAGCATGTCGATGCCGGTTTTGTCGCAGTAGTCTTTTGCCTGATCCGGATCGGTCAAAGCAGCGTCACGGTCTACAGAATACTGCAGGCCCTGGCCTACATGGCCCAGCTCAGCTTCAACGCTTACGCCTACGGCATGAGCCACTTTTACCAGTTCGGAAACTTCTGCAACGTTTTCATCATATTCCAGGGTAGAACGGTCTACCATGATGGAAGTGAAGCCTGCACGAATAGCTGCGATGGCATGTTCGTATTTTGCGCCGTGATCCAGGTTGATCGCGATCGGCACGTCTACTTCTTTACACAGGGCACCTACCATGTGACCGAAGAAGTTGATGTCCGGGTTTGCGCTGTAGCCGATGTCCAGGATCATCGGAGCTCTGTTTTCCACAGCAGCGGAAATAGCCGCACGAGCCGTGTCTTCGTTGTTGATGTTCGGAGCCGTTACACCATAGCCGCCTTCACGAGCTGCGTTCAGGATTTGAGCCATAGATACTAACATTGAGTTTTCCTCCTTAAAGAAAATGTATTAAACAATTCGCCTTTTGCGAATTTGTTTTCAAAAGAACGAGGGATTTCTCCTCTACATTTTATAACGAGATTGCATTTGGTGCAAGCATACAAATAAACAAATTTATTTTATCATAAAAAGCAAACGGAAAACATCTTCTTGCTACACCGGCCAAAACAGGCTATACACAAAAATAGGGAACATTTCAAAAGCAATTATAATTTTACAGCAAGTATAGGCACATTGCAAGGGGGAACATTTTTGTTTCACCTATCTTTTTGCACAACCTTTTTCCTTTCGTACATAAAGAAAGCCCAAACAGAAAACTATTTGAGCAACGAAGAAAAATGTTCCTGTAAAGCCCGCTCCAACGGGACGATAGGCTGTTCCGGCAGCGCCTGGAAATACACTTCCACGCCTTTTTGCTCCATTTTGCACAGGCATTCGGCATCCGGCCGGGATAAATACACCGTGGGATACACCTGCACACGGCCTTCCCTGCGCCCCAGGCCCGCCACTTGCAGTTTTTTCATCGGCACGCCGGTGTTCAGCGCCGTTTCGGCATGTTGAATATCTTTAAAAATAAGCAGCGCTCTGCCCTTCTGGGCAGATAAAAAGCCCGCCACTTCCTCTGCGGTCAACACTTCCAACGTGGTGCCCTTCGGGATCGCCATGTTAAACAGGCCGATCAGCATGGCGTCCTGCGCCACATCATCATCCACAATGCAGATGGAATCCGCCCGGGTCTGCGCGGTCCATTTAACCAGCACCTGCCCATGGATCAAACGATTGTCTATTCTGGACAAAACCAGCTCTGCCAAAGCAATCCCCTCCATAATTTTCTTCCTGTTTTATACCTTATGTATCATATACAAACTGTTGGTTCGTGTCAACGACAGGGGTTCTATGATATACTATGAGTGAAATATATCTTTCATCCCTATTTTTTTATTTGCCCGACAACCGGCAGGCCGCCGGCGTATGCGGTGCTGTAAACTGTATTTTTTCTTTACCATATTTGAATCGGGAGGTATTTTACTCATGCGTGCTTCGGAATTGATGGCCATTTACGGCACGGACGGATTTTCCATGGTGGGCACTTTGCTGGAAAAGATGGACGCAGTTTCCCTTTTGCCCCAAAACAAAGACGCCAGCATCGCCATTAAGCCAAACCTAGTCGTGGCAAAGCCGGCGGAAACCGGCGCCACCACGCACCCGGAGATTATCGACGGCATTATCTGCTATCTGCAGGCCCATGGCTATACCAATCTTTCCATCATTGAATCTTCCTGGGTGGGAGATTCCACCGCGCGGGCGTATGAAACCTGCGGGTATCAGGCGCTGTCCAAACGGCGCGGCGTGCCCTTATATGATATGAAGCGCGAACCCGGCATTACCCTGCAAAGCCACGGGCTTTCGATGGAGGTATGTAAGCGGGCGGCAGAGGCGGACGCCATCATCAACGTGCCGGTATTAAAAGCGCACTGCCAGACCTATATCACCTGTGCGCTGAAAAACCTGAAAGGGCTGGTGCCGGATCGGGAAAAACGGCATTATCATCAGCTGGGCATTCATCGCCCGGTGGCGGTGTTAAACACGCTGATTCGCCCGGCGTTTACCATCGTAGACGGCCTGTGCGGCGATTTAACCTTTGAAGAGGGCGGCAACCCCGTGCCGATGCAGCGGCTGATCGGCGGCGTGGATTCCGTATTGATAGACAGCTATGCCGCGCAGCTTTTGGGGTATGACCCGGAGGAAATTGAAATGCTGCCCATGGCGCGCGATTACGGCGTGGGACATTATTTTACCGACCCTTCGGCGCTGATTGAGCTCAACAATCCCGCGGATTTGCCCGGCAAATTTACGCCGTCGCGCAAATCTTCGCACCTTGCCAAACGGGTGAACGCCAAAAACGCCTGTTCCGCCTGCTATGGCAGCTTGTTGTTTGCGCTGAATCGGCTGGATGAATTGGGCGAAATGCCGCGGCAAACGTTGCACATCGGCCAGGGCTATCAAGGCGTTTCGGCGGAAGGGATCGGCATCGGCCGCTGCTGTGCCGGGTTTTCCCAATGCTTAAAAGGCTGCCCGCCGCAAGCCAAGGATATTGTTGATTTCTTCTCCAAGGGCTGAACGCTATGAACCGTACTAAACAAAACCTGGCGCTGCTGTTTGCCGTATGCTGCATTTCCTTTGCCGGGCCGCTGATCAAAGTGGCGCTGTTGTTTGCCATGCCGCCGGTGGCGGTGGCGTTTTACCGGCTGTTTTTCTCTACGGCGCTGTTGTCTGCGCCAAACGCCAAACAAAAGGGCTTTGCCTCGTTCAAAAATTTGACCGGCAAGGACAAATGTCTGCTTGCGGTTTCCGGGGTATGCTTGGCGCTGCATTTTTTCTGCTGGATCTCTTCGCTGACCATCATCAGCACCTTTGCTTCCACCGTTATCGTCTGCACGCAGCCGGTTTTTGTGATGCTGGGCGCGTTTGTCTTCTTCCGTGAAACACCCGCAGCGCGTGCGCTGCCCGGCGTGGGGCTGTGCATATTGGGCACAGTGCTCATCGCCATGGCCGGCGGCGACGGCGGCGGCACGCTTTGGGGCAGCATTTTGGCACTGTTGGGTGCGCTGTTTTCCGCCTGCTATTTTCTTTGCAACAAAGCACTGCGACATGTGATGCCGCTGACCCCGCATACCTTTGCCGTATACGGCATTTGCGCGGTGTGCCTTTTGTTGCTCAGCTTTGCGCTGCGTGCGCCGCTGTTTGGCTATGCCTGGCAGGCCTATGCCGTCTGTTTCGGGCTGGCCGTGCTCTGCACGCTGGGCGGGCACAGCGTATTAAACTGGGCTTTGAAATATTTTAAGGCCGGGGTGGTTTCCATCGCCCAGCTGGGAGAGCCGCTTGGCGCGGCGCTTTGGGCCTTCCTGCTGTTTGGCGAAGTGCCGGGCATGCTGGTTTTGATCGGCGGGCTGATCATCCTTTGCGGAGTGGTATGGTTTGCCGTTTTCGACCAAAAAGAGCCAGCCGCCTGAAAACCGTATTGTATTTGGCTGATAGAACGCATAGAATGGTACAAACTACATACAAAATAAAAAAACGTAAGGAGGCGCCATGCAGGAACGTAAGCGCATTTTTGTTGATACTCCCTTTTTGAAAGCAGCAGAGCTGCCCGCCTTGATGCTGTTGACCGGTGTGGTGGTGGCGCTTTGCTATTATTTGGCGTCGTATGTGATGCCGTTTCTTTTGGCGCTGTTGGTTTCCTTTGCCATAGAGCCGCTGGTTCGCATGCTTTCCGGTACGGACAAAGCCGGGCAGAAAAAGCGAGTCGGGCTGCCGCGCAAACTGGCCATTGTTTTGGTGATGCTGGTAGCGTTTTCGCTCTTGATTGTCGCCGTATTTTTCATCGTGCAGGGGCTTTTAACGGAATTGGTTTCTCTGGCGGATGTTTTGCCCGATAAAATTCCTGTGTGGATTGATCAGCTGCATCAATGGATGGATAAACTGGCCGCTCAATATTCGTTTGTTTCTTCGGAAAACCTGCTTTCTTTGGTTCAAAGCCTGGGCGGATATGTATCCAAAGCCATCACGACCATCGCCTCTTCGGCGGCATCGCTGGTAACAAACATGCCGGTCATTATGCTGTTTATCGTGTTTACCATTATGTCTACCTATTTTTTGTCCGCGTCGCGGTATTCGATTATGAAAAACTTAAAGCGCCAGCTGCCGCAAAGCTGGCAGGAGACTGCGCGCCATCTGTATACCACGCTGGTCGGTGCGCTGATCGGCTGGCTCAAAGCACAGCTGATTATCGTTTGCTGCATGCTCACCGTTATGTTTATCGGCTTTACAATTATGGGCATTGATTATGCCCTGCTCATTGCCACCGGCGTTGCCGTGATGGATGCGCTGCCGATTTTGGGCTCCGGCCTTGTGATGATTCCGTGGATCGGCTATCAGCTGTTTTTCGGCTCCCTGCCTACCGGGCTGGGGCTGATCTTGGTGTATATTCTACTGATTTTCACGCGCCAGAGCATAGAGCCCCGCGTGGTGGGCGGACAGATCGGCCTGCCGCCTTTATGGACGATGTGCGCCATGTATGCCGGGTTTAAACTGTTTGGCTTTGTCGGCCTGTTTATTGGCCCGCTGACGTTGCTGTTGATGTATAACGTGGCGAAAATGTATCTGCAAAACCGCACCTACCGCGAAGTGTTAGCCGATGTGGCAGCCCAGTGGGCCCCGCCGCCGGATCTGTAATCTTTGCAAAAAACAACCTCAAAGCGGGGTTGTTTTTATTTTTTGACCATATGATTTAGTTATAAATACTAGATTTTTTGATTTTATTTTCTAAAAGTAATGATTTTTTCTTCATCTTGCAGTATACTTTTTGTAAGGGGAGGGTTTCTATGACACGCAAACAAACATCTTGCCTTTATTTTCAACCGGAATACGGATACAGCTGTGCGCAGGCTGTGTTTTTACCATTTGCGGAAAACAGCGGCCTTTCCCGCGAAAGCGCAGCCAAGCTGTCCGCAGCATTTGGCGGCGGCGTGGGCGGATTGGAACAAACCTGCGGCGCGTTGTGCGGTGCAGCCATGGCGCTGGCGCTGGCCGTTCACCCGGCGGACCCGAAAGACAGCCAAAAAAAGGCGTATTACCGCAAAACCATGCAGAAAATGGGCCGGGCGTTTGAAGAAAAGTTCGGTTCTATGCAGTGCTGTGAATTAAAAGCGATGGACCAAAACAGGCCGCAGCCGGCAGACGGAAGCCGGCCCTGTGCCAAATATGTATCTTTCTGCGCAGAATATCTGGAATCTTTGATCTAAGGAGCGTTTCCATGTCTTCCGAAAAAACAACCAAGCAAAATAAAAAACAGCAGGCGCCGAAAATCGGCCTTGGCTTTTATACCCTGGGCGAAGAGATTGCCAATTCCATTACCCATGGGCTGGGTGCGCTGTTGGGCATCGCGGGCACGGTGGTGCTCATCGTGTTTGCCGCCCTTACACACGACCCGTGGAAAATCGTAAGCGTTTGCATATACAGCTTTACCATGATTTTTCTGTTTACGATGTCCACGCTATACCACGCCATCAACAACAAGCGAGTCAAACAGGTATTTCGTGTGTTTGACCATACCTCCATCTACCTTTTGATTGCCGGAACCTATACGCCTTTTACGCTGGTCACGCTGCGCAACAGCGGCATCTGGGGCTGGTGCATTTTCGGCGTGGTGTGGGGCGTAACGGTTTTGGGCATTGTGCTCAGCGCCGTCAGCCTTGAAAAATTCAAGGTGTTTGAAATGACCTGTTATGTGGCCAGCGGATGGTGCATCATCGTGGCGATGTTTCCGCTGATCAAAGCGCTGCCGCTGACAGCCATTGTTTTGCTGGTTTCCGGCGGGGTGGCCTATACGGCAGGCATTGCGTTTTTTGCCAGCAGCCGCAAATATTGGCACTCTATCTGGCATCTGTTTGTGTTGGCAGGGGCGGTGCTCCATTATTTTTGCATTTTGCTGTATGTCATTTAACACAGCCTTCCCTTTTATATTAGAAACAAGAAAGCAGGAACACCCTCCTGCTTTTTTATTTTGGAAAGCTTTATTCTGCCCTCTTTTTCCTGTGTTCGGCGGCCTGCACGGCCGGGTAGGGCGGGCATTGCAGGCTTTGGACAAAATATGCTATACTGTTCTATCATGAGTAAATAGGCGTAATAAGCGCCATAAAAGGAGCGAAACAAACCGTGGATCGCAACGATATTGCCCAATTGGCACAATTGGCAAAGTTATCCTTTACCGATGAAAAGCTGGATGCGTTTACCGAAGAGTTTTCCAATATTCTGGCGTTTGTAGACCAGCTTTCTCAGCTGGATACCCAGGGCGTCAGCATTGAGCGCACGGCGGATTCCGCCGTGGTACGCGAAGACAAGGTAGCGCCCTCCCTGCCCAAGCAGGCCGTAATTGAGCTTGCGCCCAACACCGATGGGGATGGGTTTCTCATTCCCAGGATTGTATAAGGAGGCGGCGTGATGCAAGCATATGAAATGACCGTAAAAGAACTGCAAACCGCCCTTCGGGAGAAAAAGATCTCTGCGGCGGAGGCCATGCAAAGCTATCAGGGCCGCGTGGCGGAGGTGGATCCGCTGGTGCAGGGCTATATCAGCCTGAATCCGCAAACGGCCGAGCAGCAGGCGGACCGGGCCCAGGCGCGTTTGGATGCCTGCACGGCCCAGCCTTTAACCGGCATTCCGATGGCCATTAAAGACAACATGTGCACAGCCGGCATTGAAACCACCTGTGCTTCCAAAATGCTGGAAAACTTTGTGCCCCCGTATACGGCCACGGCGGTGGAAAAGCTGTTTGGACAAGACGCCGTGATGCTCGGCAAAGCCAACATGGACGAATTTGCCATGGGCTCTTCCACGGAAACCTCTTACTTTTTTGAAACGAAAAACCCGCACAACCTAAACTGCGTGCCGGGCGGCAGCAGCGGCGGCAGCGCCGCGATTGTCTCTTCCGGCATGGCGGCGTTTGCCCTTGGCAGCGATACGGGCGGCTCGATTCGCCAGCCCGCTTCGCTTTGCGGCGTGGTTGGTTTTAAGCCCACCTACGGCATGGTGTCCCGTTATGGGCTGATTGCCTTTGCTTCTTCTCTGGATCAGATCGGCGTATTCACCCATACGGTGGAAGATTGTGCCGTGGTGATGGATGCCATTGCCGGGCCGGATGCCAAGGACTCCACCTCCATGCAGCAGCCCGCGCCCAAGTTTGAATCGGCGTTGACCGGCTCTGTAAAAGGGCTGAAAATCGGCGTGCCGCAGGAATATTTCGGACAAGGCGTTACCCAGCAGGTGCGCACGGCTGTGCAAAAGGCGGCCGACGATTTGGCTTCGCTGGGCGCGATTGTGGAGCCCTGTTCGCTGCCGCTGGCCCAATACGGCCTGCCGACCTATTATCTGTTGGCCTGCGCAGAGGCCAGCAGCAACCTGGCGCGTTATGACGGCGTTCGTTACGGCTATCGTGCCGAAGAAGCCGCCAGCTTTGAAGAGATGCTGATCCGCACGCGCACCGAGGGCTTTGGCGATGAGGTAAAACGCCGCATTATGCTGGGCGCGTTTGTGCTGTCCGCCGGCTATTACGATGCTTACTATAAAAAAGCGTTGGCCGCGCGCGAATTGATTAAACAGGATTTTGCCAAGGCATTTTCCTCCTATGATCTGCTTTTGACGCCCACCTCTCCCACCGTAGCGTGGGAGATCGGCCAGGTGACGGATCCGCTTTCCATGTATGCAGCGGACGTATGCACCGTTGCGGTAAACATCGCCGGGCTGCCCGGGCTTTCCGTGCCCTGCGGCAAGGACGAAAACGGCATGCCTATCGGGCTGCAATTGATCGGCGCGCCGTACCATGACGCGGCCGTGTTAAATGCCGGCCATGCCTATCAGCAAAACTTTGGCCAGTCCATGATTCGGCCGGTGTGCCAAAAAGGAGGCGCAAAATGAAATTCGAAACCGTAATCGGGCTGGAAATTCATGTGGAATTGGCCACCAAAACCAAGATTTTCTGCAATTGTGAAAACGTATTCGGCGGCGAAGAAAATACCCACTGCTGCCCGGTGTGCCTGGGGCTGCCGGGGAGCTTGCCGGTGATGAACCGTTCCGTTGTGGACTATGCTGCCAAAGTGGGGCTGGCTCTGGGCTGCGATGTGGCGCGGATCAGCTATATGGACCGTAAAAATTATCATTATCCGGATTTGCCCAAAGGGTATCAGATTTCCCAGCGCGGCATTCCCATCTGCCAGGGCGGCACGCTGCATCTGGCAGAGGAAGACGGCACGCCGTTTACCATCGGCTTTACCGAAATTCATATGGAAGAAGACGCCGGCAAACTAGTGCACCTGCCAAAGCAGGCCGCCAGCCGGGCGGACTATAACCGTGCGGCCGTGCCGCTGATTGAAATTGTAACCGAGCCGGATTTCCGCTCCGCCGGCCAGGTTTGCGTGTTTTTGCAGACGCTGCGCGAACTTTTGATTTCGCTGGGCGTATCGGACTGCAAAATGCAGGAAGGCTCTATGCGCTGCGATGTAAACCTTTCGCTGCGCGAAGCGGGCAGCGAAACCTTCGGCACCCGCTGCGAAATGAAAAACTTAAACTCTTTCCGTTCCATCAACCGCGCCATTGCCTACGAAACAAAGCGGCAGGCGGAATTGCTGGAAAAGGGCGAAAAGGTAATTCAGCAAACCTTGCGCTGGGATGATGAGCTTGGCAAAACCTACGCCATGCGCGATAAGGAAGACAGCCAGGATTACCGCTATTTCCCGGAACCGGATCTTCCGCCGATTGTGATTACCGAAGAACACATGCAAGCGCTGAAAGACAGCCTGCCCGAACTGCCGCAGGCCCGTGCACAGCGCTATGAAGAGGCCGGGCTTTCCGCGCAGGATGCCCGCCTGCTGGCAAACACCGGATGGATGACTGCCTTGATGGACGGCGCGCTTTTGCAAAAGGCGGATGCCAAGGCCGCGGCAAACTGGCTGATCGGCCCGATGGCAGCCCTTTGGAACGAGCACGCCGAAGAAAACGAGCCGCTTCCCTTCACCGCCGAGCAATACGGTAAATTTGTGCAGCTTGTCTCCGGCAATAAGGTCAATTCCTCCGGCGCGAAAACGGTGCTGACCGAAATGGTGCAGACCGGGAAAGACCCGGATACGATTGTAAAAGAGAAAAACCTGGGCCAGGTGGATGATAAAGACGCGCTGCTTCAGGTGGCGCAGGAAGTGATCAACGAAAACCAGGATGCCGTGGCGTCCTATCTGGGCGGGCGCGAAAAAGCGCTGACCAGCCTGATCGGCGCTTCCATGAAAAAAACCCGCGGCAAGGCCAATCCGCAAATGATGCGCGAACTGATTTTAAGCCTGATTCAAAAATAAGCGGAATTCTATGTAGCAAAAAGAACGAAGTATGCAAACGCATATTTCGTTCTTTTTCTTTTGTCCGCCGGTCCTTCCCTTTTTCGTTTGCATAGACGGGCGCCGTTTGTCTCCGATGGAGTTGCAAAATGCGCCGCAAAACAGGTTGCCCGCTTTGAAAAGACCAGACGATCGGCTGCCTGTATGCTTAACAACAGGGCCCGCTTTGAGGGAGTTGCTGCGGCCGATTCAAAGGCTTGAATGTTTGCGGATTGGCATTTGCCGCGCTGCGCGGTTTTGCTTTTTCTGTTGGCCGCCAAACAGCCGCTTGCACAAGATTGTCTCGACATGCTTATGTGTTTGCAACAAAAAAGAGGCAGCTGCCTCTTTTTCTGTGCTTTACCGATCGTTACAGGGCGGAAATGCCGTCCATCCGCATGGGAATGCCCTGTTCGTTTAGATATTGTTTGAGCGTGCCAATCTTTAAATAGCCGAAATGGAACAGCGATGCTGCCAGCATGGCATCCGCGCCGGCGCGGGCCGCCTGGGCAAAATGTTCCATCGTGCCGGCTCCGCCGGAGGCAATCAGCGGCACTTTGCAGATTTTGGAAGCCTGGGATAACACATCCAGATCAAACCCCTGCATGGAGCCGTCCGCATCCATGCTGGTAAGCAGGATTTCGCCCGCGCCCCGTTTTTGCACTTCATACAGCCATTCCATCGCATCCAGGCCGGTGTTGATTCGCCCGCCGTTGATGTATACATCCCAGCCGTCGCGGTCTTTACAGCGCTTTACATCAATGGACACCACAATGCACTGGCTGCCAAAGCGCATGGCCCCTTCTTCGATAAGCTCCGGCGTGCGCACGGCCGGGGAGTTGAGCGAGATCTTGTCCGCTCCGCGGCGCAGCACTTCGCGGATGGTTTCAATATCGCGGATGCCGCCGCCCACGGTAAACGGGATGAACACCTGCTCTGCCGTGCGCTCCACCACGTCAAACATGGTGCTGCGCCCTTCGTGCGTGGCGTTGATGTCCAAAAAGGTAATTTCGTCCGCCCCCAGCTGACTGTAACGGCGCGCGGTTTCCACCGGGTCGCCCGCGTCTCTGATATTTTCAAACTGTATGCCCTTTACCACGCGCCCGTCGCGCATATCCAAACAAGGGATGATTCTTTTTTTCAGCATGTTTTTTCTCCTTACACGTTACACGGCCAGAAAATTGCGGAGGATCTGCATGCCGTTTTCCCCGCTTTTCTCCGGATGGAACTGGCAGCCGTACACATTTTCGCGGTGCACGGCGCAGACAAACGGCACGCCGTATTGCGTAATGCCGCTGGCATACGGCATGGCAACATCCTGCGCGCAGTAGCTATGCACAAAATATACGGAAAACTCGTCCGGCAGGCCGGCAAACATGGCTTTGTCCTTGTTTTTCACGCTGTTCCAGCCCATATGCGGCACTTTTTCCCGGATTTCAAACCGGGTTATCTCGCCCGGCATCAGCCCCAGGCCTTCATGCAGGCCGCCTTCGCTGCTCTGTTCAAACAAAAGCTGCATGCCAAGGCAAATGCCCATCAGCGGCGTCTGTTTTTTTACCGCCTGTTTGATGGCCTGCGCCAGTTTTTTTTGTTTTAATTCTGCCATAGCGTCTGCAAAGGCGCCCACGCCGGGCAAAATCAGCTTCTCCGCCGCCTGTATTTCATCGGGATTTTGGCTTAAAACCGGCGCTGCCCCCAGAAAGGAAAGTGCTTTTTGCACGCTGTGCAGATTGCCCATGCCATAATCGATCACGATCACCTTTTGCATCCCACTGACCTCCTGCTGAAATGATGATATACTATATCACTTTATCACGATAAAGTAAAGAAATTTTTGCCGATTTGTTTTGATTTTTAAGCGGTGTTTTTTCCACAACAATTTCCTGTGCAGATTTTATGAATTTGCAATGGAAAAAAGGTCGTATTTGGACTATAATATTTCTGTTATGGAGAAAATTGCTGATCCACAGTATTTTTGAGGAGGAACCCACATGTCTGTGACAGCCATTGTCGGCATCAACTGGGGAGACGAGGGCAAAGGCCGGATGGTCGATTACCTGTCCGAATCCTACGATGTCGTGGTGCGGTATCAAGGCGGCAACAACGCCGGCCATACCGTAATCAATGAGTTTGGTAAATTTGCATTAAACCTTTTGCCTTCCGGTATTTTCCGTCCCGGCACCATCAACATTTTGGGTCCGGGCACGGTGATTAACCCGGAACACCTTTGCGGCGAAATCGAAAAGCTGCATAAGGCGGGCGTGCCTATTTCGCCGGAAAACCTGTGTATTTCCGACAGGGCAATGATCTGTATGCCGTTTCACGCCATGCAGGATCAATTGGAAGAAGACCGGCTGGGCAACGCCAAATATGGCTCCACCCGCCGCGGCATTTCTCCCGTATATGGAGACAAGGCTATGAAAAAAACCTTGCAGATGGGCGATTTGTTCTATCCGGATTCCATGAAAGAACACCTGTTCCGCTTGGTGGATTGGAAAAATGCCCTGCTTGGCAGCGCGTATCATTGCGATCCGATTTCCGTTGAGGAAATGCAGGCCTGGCTGGATGAATTCGGCGGCAAATTAAAGCCATATGTTAAAGATGTAGGGCAGGTATTGTCCAATGCATTGGCCGCGGGCAAGAGCGTTTTGATGGAAGCGCAGCTGGGCGCTTTGCGCGATTTGGATTACGGCATTTACCCGTATACCTCTTCCTCTTCCCCTCTGGCAGGCTATGCGCCCATCGGCTGCGGGCTGCCCAGCATTCGGCTGGAAAACGTGGTGGGCGTGGTAAAAGCCTATTCCACCTGCGTAGGCGCTGGGCCCTTTGTCGGTGAATTGAACGACGAAGCGGGCGACGCTTTGCGCCAGGCCGGCGGCGAATACGGCGCAGCCACGGGGCGTCCGCGCCGGGTAGCCTATTTAGACCTGGTGGCCACAAAGCACGGCGTGGAGCTGCAAGGCGCCACCGAACTTGCCATCACCAAGATGGACGTTTTAAGCTATATGAAAGAAATTCCCGTGATTCGGGCATATAAGGTAAACGGCGAAGAAGTGACCCGTTTCCCGGCCACGCAGCTTTTGGACAGCGCGGAGCCGGTATACGATGTTTTGCCGGGATGGCAATGCGAAATCAGCCACATTCGCAAATTTGAAGACCTGCCCCAGGCCGCACAGAATTATGTGTTGTATGCCGAAAAACGGCTGGGTGTATTTATCAAATATGTTTCTGTGGGCCCGGAACGTGAGCAAATCATCATCCGCGGATAAAAAATTATATGGAGGAACAGCCCTATGAGCGAATTGTTGTACGAAGGAAAAGCAAAGCAAGTCTATGCAACTGAAGATCCCAACGTTGTTATGGTTCACTACAAGGACGACGCCACCGCGCAAAACGGCTTGAAAAAAGGTACAATTGTCGGTAAAGGCGCAATCAACAACCGAATGAGCAATTATCTGTTCCGGATGTTGGAAGAAAAAGGCATTCCCACACATTATATTGAAGAACTGAATGATCGGGATACGCTGGTAAAGCATGTTCAGATTGTGCCGTTGGAAGTAATCGTGCGCAACATTGCTGCCGGTTCTTTGGCAGAGCGCCTGGGTGTATCGGAAGGCACAAAGATGGATTCCACGGTGCTGGAATTCTGCTATAAAAACGACGAGCTGGGCGACCCAATCGTCAACGAATCGCACATTCGCGCCATTCATCTGGCCACGGATGAAGAGATTTCCACCATTACAAACCTGGCGCTTCGCATCAACGAGTTGCTCAAAGAGCGTTTGGCCCAGGCGCACCTGATTTTGGTGGACTTCAAACTGGAATTCGGCCGCCTGCCGGACGGCACCATCATTTTGGCGGACGAGATTTCTCCGGATACCTGCCGTCTTTGGGACGATGCCACCGGCGAAAAGCTGGATAAAGACCGTTTCCGCCGCGACCTTGGCAAAACCGAAGAAGCGTATCAAGAAGTGATGCGTCGTTTGGGGTTGAATCAGTAAGATGGATCGTTTACATGAAGAATGCGGCGTATTTGGCGTATACAATCAATCTGAAATGGACAGCGCCCACATGGGCTATTTTGCCCTGCAAACCCTTCAGCATCGCGGGCAGGACGGCTGCGGCATGGCCGCCTCCAACGGGGGACCGGCCCATCTTGTGAAAAACATCGGCTTGGTAACGGATGTTTTCCAAAACGAAGGCCTGACCCCGCTGATGGGGAAAAAGCTTTTGATCGGTCATGTACGCTATGCAACCAGCGGCGCTACCAACGTATTAAACACACAGCCGCTGTTGATGAAATTCCAGGGCGGGTTTTTGGCGCTGGCGCATAACGGGCACCTGGTAAACTCCCCCGCCATCAGCCGCTATCTGCGTGAAGACGGCGTATTGTTTCAAACCGATATGGATACGGAGATGATCGCGCATTTGATTGCGCGCTCCCGCCGGAAAACCATGCCGGAACGCATCGAGGAAATGATGTCCTGCGTATACGGGTCTTACGCCTTGGTGCTGATGACGCGCACCCATGTATACGGCGTGCGCGACCCGTGGGGCATTCGCCCGCTGTGCATCGGCAAACTGGGCAAAACCTACATGATCGCCTCCGAATCCTGCGCGTTTGACGTGTTGGGTGCGGAATTTGTGCGCGATGTGGAGCCGGGAGAAATTGTTTCCATCGGCAAAGACGGACTGAAAAGCTATCGCACGCCCGTGCAAGACCATCACGGGCCCTGCTTGTTTGAATATGTCTATTTTGCCCGGCCGGACAGCGTGATAGACGGAATTCCCGTATATCAGGCGCGGCGCAGAGCAGGGCAAATGCTGTCCGGCGTACACCCGGTGGATGCGGATATCGTGGCCGGCGTGCCGGACAGCGCGATTGCCGCCGCCCACGGCTATGCGGAGGCCAGCGGCATTCCTTATGGCGATGTGCTGGTGAAAAACCGCTATATCGGTCGCACGTTTATCACGCCCAAACAACAGGCACGTGAATTGGCCGTTCGGTTAAAGCTCAGCGTATTGAAAGACCAGGTGGCGGGCAAACGGGTGCTACTGGTAGATGATTCCATTGTGCGCGGCACAAACAGCATCATCATTGCAAAAATGCTGCGCGACGCGGGGGCCAAGGAAGTTCATATGCGTATCTCTTCCCCTCCGGTAAAATTCCCCTGTCATTTCGGTATCAATACGCCGACGAGCAAACACCTGATTGGCGCGCAGTACTCGGTAGAAGATCTGTGTAAGAGTTTGGGGCTGGATTCCTTGGCGTATTTGGATCTACCGCTGTTGGAACAGGCCGTCAGCGACTATAAGCAGGGCTATTGCACCGCCTGTTTTGACGGAAATTACCCGATGGATATTCATAAATGCAAAAACTGCGTTTCCCTGATTAAAAAACATACAAAGGAGCGCCAAAGATGAACGATACTTATCAAAGCCCGTTCAACGCGCGGTATGCCAGCGCGGAGATGAGCCGGCTGTTTTCCCCGGATATGCGATACACCACTTGGCGCAGGCTTTGGGTGGCGCTGGCAGAAAGCGAGATGGAACTGGGCCTGCCCATTACCCAGGCGCAGGTGGATGAATTAAAAGCGCATATAGAGCCGATCGATTACGATGTGGTGGCCAAAAAGGAAAAGGAAATCCGCCACGATGTGATGGCGCATGTATATGCCTACGGGCAGGATGCGCCGTCCGCCAAGGGGATCATTCACCTGGGCGCCACCAGCTGTTATGTAACGGATAATGCTGATCTGATCATCTATCGCGAGGCGCTGCAATTGGTGCGCGGTAAGTTGCTGGCGGTGGTGGAGCGGCTAAGCCGTTTTGCCCTGGCATATCAGGATATGCCGCAGCTTGGCTATACGCATTTACAACCCGCGCAACTTGTGACCGTGGGCAAACGCGCCACGCTTTGGATTCAGGATCTTTTAATGGACTTGGATGAGTTGGATTGCTGTTTGGCCAGCTTCAAGCTTTTGGGCAGCAAAGGCACCACCGGCACCCAGGCCAGCTTTATGGATTTATTTGAAAATGATGAGGAAAAATGCAAAGCGCTGGATGCCAAAATCTGTGAAAAAATGAGCTTTGCCGCTTCCTTCCCCGTTTCCGGGCAGACCTATCCGCGCAAAATGGACAGCCGTATTTTAAGCGTATTGTCTGCGATTGCGCAGTCTGCCAGCAAATTTGCAAACGACCTGCGGCTTTTGCAGCATATGCGTGAAGTGGAAGAGCCGTTTGAAAAAAGCCAGGTGGGTTCTTCTGCCATGGCATACAAGCGCAACCCCATGCGCAGCGAGCGTATCTGCTCAATGGCTCGCCATGTAATAGCACTGTCCATGGATCCGCCGATGACGGCCTCTGTGCAATGGATGGAGCGCACGCTGGATGATTCCGCCAATCGCCGTATCTGCATGCCGGAAGCGTTTTTATCCATCGATGCCGTGTTGGAATTATATGCCAACGTGGCGGATGGGCTGGTGGTATATCCGCAGATGATCAAACGCCATGTGGACGAGCAGCTTCCCTTTATGGCCACGGAAAACATCATGATGGAAGCCGTAAAGCACGGTGGAGACCGGCAGGAGCTGCATGAAAAGCTGCGCGTGCATTCCCAGGCCGCCGCAACGGTGGTAAAGGGCGAAGGCAAGCCCAACGATCTGTTGGAACGCATTGCCGGCGACCCCGCTTTCGGCCTGACGCTTGCACAGCTGGAAAAGGTGATGGATGCGCGGCTGTATATCGGGCGCTGTCCAAACCAGGTTGTTGAGTTTATTAAAGAACAGGTAATGCCGCGTTTATCCGGCGCTGCCAAAGGACCAATCGGTCAGATTCGTGTATAAGATAAGTAGGAGAGTATAAAAAAATGAAGATTGTGTTTATCACCGGCGGCGTCATGTCGTCTTTAGGGAAAGGCGTTACATCCGCTTCTCTGGGTATGTTGTTGAAAAGCCGTGGCTATCGTGTCACGATGATGAAGTTTGATCCATATCTGAATGTGGATCCCGGCACGATGAACCCGTATCAGCATGGCGAAGTGTTTGTAACGGACAACGGTGGCGAAACGGATTTGGACCTGGGGCATTACGAACGATTTATTGATTTCAGCCTTTCCAAGCGTAACAGCGTTACCTCCGGCAAACTGTATTCCGATTTGCTGGAGCGAGAACGCCACGGTGATTTTAACGGCGGCACGGTGCAGGTTGTGCCGCATTTGACCAATTCCATCAAACAGGCCATCAAAGACGTGGCCACCAAAGACAATGCAGACGTGACGCTGGTGGAAGTGGGCGGCACGGTGGGCGATATTGAAAGCCTGCCGTTTATCGAAGCCATCAGCCAATTCCGCATGGAAGCGGGCGTCGGCAACACGCTGAGCGTGCATTTGACCTATATTCCCTACCTCAACAGCGTAGGTGAATTGAAAACAAAGCCCACCCAGCACAGCGTGCGTGAGCTATGTTCTCTCGGCATTCAGCCGGATATTCTGGTCTGCCGCACCGAGCATGACCTGGACCCGGATATCAAAAACAAGATTTCGTATCTTTGCAACATTACCCCGGGCTGTGTGATTGAAAACAACGATGTAAACACCATTTACGAAGTGCCGCTGATGCTGGAGCGCGAAGGGCTCTGCACAAAGGTGCTGGAAAAATTGGGCCTGCCGGATCGTGCGCATGATCTGTCCGATTGGCGAAACATGGTGCAGCGCATCGTTTCTCCCAAGCGCGAAGTAAACGTGGCGCTGGTGGGTAAATACATCAAGCTGCATGATGCTTATTTAAGCGTGGTGGAATCTTTGATTCACGCCGGCGCGTATCACGACGCCAAAGTGAAAATTCACTGGGTGGAATCCGAAGAGATCACGCCGGACACGGTGGACGAGCTTCTCTCCCCTGTGGATGCCATCCTCATTCCGGGCGGCTTTGGCCCGCGCGGCACGGAGGGCAAAATTTTGGCCGTAAACTATGCCCGTACGCATAAAAAGCCGTTTTTGGGCATCTGCTTGGGGCTGCAAATGGCTGTGATTGAATATGCACGCAACGTGGCGGGCCTGCAAAACGCCAACTCCACCGAGATGGATACGCAGACCCCCTACCCCGTGATTGATATGATGGAAACGCAGGTGGGCGTGACGCACCTGGGCGGCACACAGCGCCTAGGGCAATATACCTGCCAATTGGAAGAAGGCACCAAGAGCATGGAAGCTTATGGTACGCCGGTGATCCATGAACGGCACCGCCACCGCTATGAATTTAATTCTCAATTTGCCGACAGGATTTTTGACGGCAACATGCGCAAAGCAGGCACCAACCCCGAAACCGGGCTGGTGGAAATCGTTGAGCTTACGGATCATCCGTGGTTTGTGGGCGTACAGTTCCATCCGGAATTTTTGTCTCGTCCGATGCGGCCGCATCCGTTGTTCCGTGAATTCATCGGCGCTGCCTTGGCAGAACACGAAGGGGACAAAGCCTGATGGAAAAAATCATTGTTCTGGATTTCGGCGGGCAATACAATCAGCTGATTGTGCGCCGGGTTCGCGAAGCGGGGGTCTATTGCGAAATTTTTCCCTGCGATACGGCGATTGAAACATGGAAAGATCCCGATGTAAAGGGCATCATTTTAACCGGCGGGCCGCAAAGCGTGTATGACCCTGCGGCCAAGGTTTGCGATCCGGCGGTGTTAAAGCTGGGCATTCCCGTGCTTGGCATTTGCTATGGCCAGCAGTGGCTGGTGCATACGCTGGGCGGCAAGGTGGGCCCGATGGATGCGCGCGAATACGGCTCCACCGAAACGCACCTTTCCCTTTCCTGCGCGCTGTTTCAAGGGTTGCCGGAAACCAACGTGGTTTGGATGAACCATAACGACGCGGTAACCGTGCTGCCGGAAGGGTTTGTGTCCGTTGCGCATACCGAGCATTGCTCGTGCGCTGCGGTGGCGGATACGGCCCGGCAATATTACGGCGTACAGTTTCATCCGGAAGTGGCGCATACGCAGCACGGGAGCGAAATTCTCAAAAACTTTTTAACCGTGTGCGGCTGCCAAGGCGGCTGGAAGATGGAGGCCGTGGTGGATTCCATGGTGGAAGCCATCCGTAAACAGGTGGGCGACAGCAAAGTGCTTTGCGCGCTTTCCGGCGGCGTGGATTCTTCGGTGGCGGCTGTGCTGGTGCATAAGGCCATCGGCGATCATCTGACCTGTATTTTCGTGGACCATGGCCTGCTCCGTAAAGACGAGGGCGACCAGGTGATGAAAACCTATCACGAAAAACTGGGACTGAAAATTCATCGCGTCAATGCCGGTCCGCGGTTTTTGGCAAAGCTGGCCGGTGTGACGGATCCGGAACAGAAGCGTAAGATCATCGGCAACGAATTTATCAACGTATTTCAAGAGCAGGCAAAGGCGCTTGGCCAGATGGATTATCTGGTGCAGGGCACGATTTATCCCGACGTCATCGAAAGCGGCATGGGCCAGGCGGCTGTGATCAAAAGCCATCACAACGTGGGCGGTTTGCCGGAGGATATCGGGTTCAAAGGGCTTGTGGAGCCGCTCCGCCTTTTGTTTAAAGACGAAGTGCGCGCCCTTGGCATCAGCCTGGGGATAGACCGCAGCATGGTTTGGCGCCAGCCCTTCCCCGGCCCGGGCCTGGCCATTCGCGTTCTGGGCGATATTACGGAGGAAAAGCTGCGCATCGTTCGCGAAAGCGACGCGATTTTGCGGCACGAAATTGCGCAGGCCGGCTTAGAAGAAAAGGTTTGGCAGTATTTCACGGTGTTTACCCCGCTTAGAACCGTTGGCGTGATGGGCGACGAACGCACCTATGATCATGTGCTGGCCATCCGCGCGGTAACCTCTACGGACGCTATGACCGTGGAAGCGGCCGAGCTTCCCTGGCCCGTTTTGAAAAAGATTATGAATCGCATCATCAACGAAGTGCCGGGCGTAAACCGCGTGGTATACGACATCACCTCTAAGCCCCCGGGCACGATAGAATGGGAGTAAGCTTCCCTGCCTGATTTTAAATTTACCAAACTTTTGTCATTCGGAGGAAATCGTATGGATAGCAATGTTCGTCCTGAAACTATGGTTCGCATTACCACACCCGAGCTTGCCAGTGCTTTTATCGAAGAGCAAGTGGCCGCCGTTCGCAAGCAAGTCGGCGATAAAAAAGTGCTGCTTGCCCTGTCCGGCGGGGTGGACTCTTCTGTGGTCGCCGCTTTATTGATCAAGGCCATCGGCAAACAGCTGGTTTGCGTGCATGTAAACCACGGCCTTATGCGCAAGGGTGAAAGCGAGCAGGTCATTGATGTGTTTGGCAAAACCCTCGATGCAAACCTGATTTATATCGATGCCACCGACCGTTTCCTGGATCTGTTGGCAGGCGTGGCCGATCCCGAGAAAAAACGCAAAATTATCGGCGGCGAATTTATCAAGGTCTTTGCCGAGCAGGCTGCAAAGCTGGAAGGCATTTCCTTCCTGGGCCAGGGGACGATTTATCCCGACATTCTGGAATCCAAAGGCGTAAAAGCGCACCACAATGTAGGCGGCCTGCCTGAAGAAATAAATTTCGAGTTGGTTGAGCCTGTAAAGCTGCTCTTTAAGGATGAGGTTCGCGTTGTAGGCGAAGCGCTGGGCTTGCCGCACAGCATGGTTTACCGCCAGCCCTTCCCCGGTCCCGGCTTAGGTGTGCGCTGTCTGGGTGCCATCACGCGCGATCGTTTGCATGCGCTGCGAGAAGCCGATGCGATTTTGCGCGAAGAATTTGATAAAAACGGCCTGGCCGGCAAGGTTTGGCAATATTTCATCTCGGTACCGGACTTCAAAAGCGTTGGCGTAAAGGATGGAAAGCGTTATGAAGGATGGCCCGCCATCATTCGCGCGATCAACACCACCGACGCCATGACTGCCACGATCGAGGAAATTCCTTATCCGCTGCTGCACCACATCACAGACCGCATTACCCACGAAGTGCCCGGCATCAACCGTGTTGTCTATGACCTTACTCCCAAACCTATCGGCACGATTGAGTGGGAATAATTTCTCACCTTTAAAAAAGCCCGTAGTTATGCGGTTTTAGCCGTTTGAGTGTCCCTTGTGGCAACAAAATGGCAACATTATTTGAATTATTGTAAAAGTAAAGAGCTATCAGA
>CAJJKN010000001.1 GCA_905188085.1 uncultured Bacillota bacterium | reverse complement strand
ACTCGCGACATCCACCTTGGCAAGGTGGCACTCTACCACTGAGCTACTACCGCATAATAAAACGATTGGTGCGGGCGAAGAGACTTGAACTCCCACGCCTACCGGCATTGGAACCTAAATCCAACGCGTCTGCCAATTCCGCCACGCCCGCGCGGTTGCTTTCACAACGTTGATTATTTTACTTGCTTTTTGCCCGTTTGTCAACCTCTGTTTTTGTTTTTTCTCTCAATGCCGCGCCGCCGCCCTTTTCCATCGCAAACAATCCGCGCCGCCCTCGCCGCCGTTTCCTTTCAAACCGCACGCTCTGTTTCCCCTTTTCCCTCGGCCTTGCCGTCGCGTTTTCTCATTTTCGCCCTTGTGCCTGCCCTTTCTCCTTACCCGCGCCTTTCACAATCCCTTTTCAATCGCCTAATCCCTGGGAAAATCTTTTCCTCGCGCCTGCCCCTCGCCAAGCCGCGCCCGGCTGTTTTGCCATGCTCCCACAACGCTCGCCCTGCGTGTCATAGCTTTTAGCGCCTGGATTTTCCCTTGCAACCCGCCGCTCCCGCGTTACCCGCACCGCCAAAACCATAGCGTTTTTCGCCTCTCGTTCCTTGCGCTAGCCGCTTCAGGATCATCTCCTTGTCCCATTCATACCGCGCCGCACTTTGCCGCCTTTTGCCCGATCCCTTGCCCAAGCCGCACCCAATGCTTTGCCGCGCTGCCAAAATTCCGGCTCTGCATATCATCGCTTTTCCCGCCCGGCCTCTCGCAGACATAGCCCGCCGCTTTCGTGTTACACCGCCAAAACCATCGCGCGAAATATCGCCGTATCCCCGGCAAACGCGTTTTCTTGCCGCTCGTTTTCACGTTTGCCCTTCCTTTATCCTATTACATCGCTTTGGCCGCCTGTTTGCTTTTGCAGCCTGTCTATACCGGACAATTCCGCCTTGCGTGTAACCAGGCGCTTTCCTTTATCCTTTTTGCCAATGCCGCCTCTTATTTTTGTTTCATGGCTTTCTTCATCTTTCCCGTTTGTCTTTGCTTTTTCTATATACCGCGCCTTTCGCCGCGCTGTTTTTCTGCGTTAAATCGCGGCAAAATCCATCCTCTTGCCCGCGCTTTGCCCCATAAAAAAACGGCAAAGCGCTTTGCTGCCTTAGCCGTTTATCTCTTTATACACCGTGCCGGAGCCTTTCAGTCCGCAAACACATCCGCCATCAGCGCTTTGATCTCCGCTTCCCGGGCGGTTGTTTTCTCCCTGTCGATCGTGATGCACAGCACATCTCCCTCCTGAGCGCCCTCAGGAAGCGCCGTTTTCGGCACCGTGACTGTTTTTCCCTCTTCCACTTCCAAAACCGCCAGATCGCCTTCCAGCCTGTCTATCGTCCACATTCCGCTCCGTCTCCTCTTCTCATTCGCCCATGCAGGCCTTGTGCGGGGTATAGCCGTCCTTTTCCGCCTGCTGTATGGTGGTTTGTATCTTGCTGTTTTTCAACCCTTCGCAGCCGTCCGCGTGGTATCGTTTGCCCGTTTTGGTGATATACACCGTCCGCCCCGGGTCGTTTGCCGCGGCCTGGGTGGGCGCGGGCTTTTCGCCCGTGGTGTCCATCGGCAATTCGCCCTTTTTCTCCGTGCGCACCGAAAGCGCCTTCCCGTCGGTAGACACCACCACCGTCCCGTCCTCGTCCGTACGATACACCGTAGCCCCCACCTTTTCCAGCGCGGAAAGCGTTTCTTTGTGCGGATGGCCGTAGTCGTTGTTCACCCCGCAGGAAATCACGGCGATTTTCGGCTGCACGCGCTGCAAAAACATAGCGCTTGACGACGTAGACGACCCGTGATGCCCCACCTTTAGCACATCCGCCCGCACGTCTGTCAGCATCTTTTCCACTTCGGTTTCCGCGTCGCCCGTAAACAGATATGACACTTCGCCCGCCGTGAGTTTCATCACAATGGATTGATTGTTCAAATCCCCTTCCCAGTTTTCCGGCGGGGACAAAATCTCGGCCGTAATGCCGTTTTCCTCCAGCACCTTCACGCCCGCCTTGGCCGTGTGCACCTTCAATCCCTTTTGCTGAATCGTTTCCAGCAGCTTTCTATACGTCGCCGTGTTATGGCTCACTTTCGGCAGATACACCTGCCCCACGTCAAACGCGCGGATCACCTGCGCCAGCCCGCCGATATGGTCCGCATGCGGATGGGTGCCCAGCACATAATCCAGCTTTTCCACCTGCTGGCTTTGCAAATACGCGATGATCTTCTCCGCCTGGTCCGCTTCTGCGGCGTCTATCAGCATGGTTTTGTCGCCCAGGCGCAAAAAGATGCTGTCCCCCTGGCCCACATCCAAAAAATGCACCTCGGCCAGCGCCTGCCCCTGAATCGCGGCGGTCTGCCCCGCGGTCTGCACCGGCTCTACCGATACCGCCTGCCCGCAGCCCGTCAGCCCCAGCGCCAGACAGACAGCAAAAAGAATCACAGCCATGCGTTTTTTCATGCTGTTCCCCCTCCTCATAGTTTTAGTATACCATGCCCGCCGCCGCTGCGCCGTTTTTTCTTGCCGCAAAAACAAAAAGCACCCTTCCGGTGCCTTGCCCTTCTCCCTTTCCTGCCGTTTTAACAAAAAAGCGTAAAATCCCGTGCAAACCCTGCAAAATTCCCTAAAATTATATCCAAAACAACGTTTTGGGATTATACTCTTATTATAACCGTACACAAATGGAACCGCAGCCAAAATGCAGGCACGCCGCCGATGGTTAAGCGCATAGATGCTTTCCTTCTCATTGCCGCTATCCAGGCCGCCCGCCTCTTTCGCAATTGGCCAAAAGAGAAAAAGCGTTAAACAAAAAACTTAACGCCAAGTCCTAGCCGGGCTACCACCATCACATGGTGCCCTTTTTGACCCCATGGGTAAAGAAAGACCGCTAAACGAATATAGCTTAGCGGAAGACTGCCGGGCTACCGAACCACCGGTACCCCTCTTATTTTCAATATAATACACGCAAGGAGCGATTGCAGTGCCGGAAACAAAAGCCTTAAAAGAATGGACAAAAGCCAACACCACCCGTATTGGCCTCAAGCTTAATAACAACACCGACAAAGACATTATAGAAAAGCTTGCTTCTGTTCCATCCAAGCAAGGCTACATCCGCGCACTGATCCGCCAGGACATTGCCAAAGAGAAATAGCCGCACCAAACGGCACGGCACATCCTCAAGCTCAAAACTTGATTTCAGGGTGCGACCGTTGCACTGGCCGCTTCCTTTCTCATATTATACCACATATTGGATCGCAATTCCCATCAAAAATATCTTCCCTTCCATAAAATACAGATCACAGCAAGACCGTAAAACGCAGGGTTTCGTTTCCAATAGGCAAACTATGCGCAGGAGCTCTGCAAAGCTTTTTCAGCGTCGCTTATAAACTTTCCGGGAAAGGAGGCATACATAAAATCTGCCGGCCAGGCAAAACGAAAACAGCCATCCAAAATTCTACTGTTTCAACTGCGGGACGCAGACCCACACAAATGCAAAATTGAAATGAGGGGGATTCACTTATGTATTGTACCAACTGCGGCAAACCAATTCCAAACGACAGCGGCTTTTGCGAAAATTGCGGGGCAAAAGTCAGCACGCCGCAAAGCGAAAACGTCCAAAGCCAAGCAACACCTCCCAAAGTGGAAAGCAGCCAAAGCCAAACAGCACCTCCCGAAACTGAAAGCAGCCAAAGCCAAGCAGCACCTCCCAAAGTGGAAAGCAGCCAAAGCCAAGCAACACCTCCCGAAGCGGAAAGCAGCCAAAGCCAAACAGCGCCTCCCGAAACGGAAAGCAGCCAAAATGAAACAGCAGCGCCCGAAGCCAACGGCCAGCCCGCAGCGGCGGCAGAAAAGAAGGCAAAGTTTTTTACACCGGGAAAAATTGCCCTGTATGTCCTTGCGCTGCTCGCCGTCGTTTTGTTGATCTGGGGCATCGTCTCAGCAGCCAACCATTCGGACAAAACCGCCGCCGAACCCACCGCTCAAGCCCAAAATGCCGAACCCTTGCAATACACGCTGGAAACAGGCGCTGTGATCAAAGAGTTTGACGATTGGCACCTCATCACGCCCGAAACAAACGCTGCAGACGCCCTTCTCTGGGGTGTGGACAGCGAAGAAATGGATACGTTCTTTGAATCAGGCGATGCTTGCGCTTTTTTAGCCAAACAAGGATCTGACGACAGAATCGTGGTTTGGACGTATGTAGACAACATGGCAATTTCCTATCTGGATGAGCTTCCCTCCGTTGAGGATTTTGCTCAGAATATGGCAAAAGGTGCAGAATCACTAGGGCTTAAGCATGTATCGTATGAAATCCATAAAGTGAACGATGTTCCCTACGCTCAAATTTGGGGAGATACCGAATACGGCATCGTAGTGGAAGAAATCACCATCGCTCGCGGGAATTTTGTCTGTGTTGATTATCAATGCGACAGTTCCTCCGGCGTTACGGTGGAGGAAGCCAAAAACACCCTGCAAAAATTCCTCAGCAACATCACCTATTAACCGCCGCTTTAATCCACGCGCCGTTTCGGGGCCAATCTATCGAGCCAATGCGCGCCCCTTTGCCCTTTCCGGCAGCAAAACCACCGATGGAACCAGCAGCTCCGCCATGCCCTATCAGGGTGCCTCCCCAGCGGTTGCCCCAAAACCGGGCAGCGAAAAGGCCGGCCATCACGCTTTTCCTCTTTCAGCCCCCAATCCCGGGGGCTGTTTTTTTATTCCTCCGCCTCCGTAACCGGACCTAGCTATGCTTTACCGCTATTGTTCATTGTCGATTTTCTCTTGCAGCGGATTTCTTATAAAATCTCTCCTTTTTCTTACTCCCTCCGTGCTTTCCCTGCCTCTGCCTGTCTGTTTTATATACGCCCGTCCGCGGCCTTTCGCTGCAAAACGATACTCCTTGCCCTCCGCTTGCCGTGCAATCGCGTTTGCCCGCGCTCTTTCACGACAAAATCTCCCCGTGCTTTGCTGCTGCCTGTCCATCCTCCTCTTTCCCCCAAAGCTTTGTATTGCCCCGATTTAACAAGGGGGTATGCCGCTTAAAAATTGCAAACAAAAAACCCGAAACCAAACGGTTTCGGGTTTATGATGGTGATCCATCGGAGACTCGAACTCCGGACACCCTGATTAAAAGTCAGGTGCTCTACCATCTGAGCTAATGGATCCTATTTGGCTGGGGTGGCAGGATTTGAACCTACGAATGCGGGAGTCAAAGTCCCGTGCCTTACCACTTGGCGACACCCCAACGATTTCGAATGTCCTTATCCCAAAAGAATTGATGGGGTGAGTAGTGGGACTCGAACCCACGGCCTCCAGGGCCACAACCTGGCGCTCTAACCAACTGAGCTATACCCACCATATATGGAAAAGGTATTGGCGCGCCTGCAGGGATTCGAACCCCGGACCCACGGCTTAGAAGGCCGTTGCTCTCTCCAGCTGAGCTACAAGCGCATGCACAGGCGAACGATGTTTATTATATGCATGCAGCGCCCTTTTGTCAACAGTTTTTGGGAAATTTTTTATTCTTTCTTTTCAATCAGACGGATTTCCGGCAGCTTGCCCGGCGCCAAACGCAGCTTCATACACGAAGGTGCGCTGCCCCGCGGCTGGCTGGGGCTGCCCGGGTTCAGCATTACGGTGTTGCCCCGCCATTCGATTTCGTGGCAGTGCGTATGGCCGAAAATGCATACATCCGCCTCGTTGTATTGCGCCAGGGCGTAAAGTTCATCCAGCCCGCTTTTCACATGCTGCCTGTGCCCGTGAATCAACAATACTCTGTGCCCCACAATTTCCATCAGCTTGGCGTCCTGGCCGGAGCCGAAAAAATCGCAGTTGCCCGCCACCGTTTCCACCGGGATTTCGTAAATTTCGCCCATCACAACAGCGTCGTTTGCAAAATCGCCCGCATGCAGCAATAAATCCATCTCCCCGATGGCGCCCAGCGCCCATTCAAAGGCGCGCCGGTTGCCGTGGGTATCGGAAACAACGCCGATCGTCTTTGTCTCAGTCATGCTGCCTCCCCAGCTTTTGGCAAAGCTGCTGCAAGGCGCGTGCCCTGTGGCTGATGCTGTTTTTCTCCTCTGCGGAAAGCTCGGCATAGCTCTTTTGAAATTGCGGCGCGTAAAACAGCGGGTCGTAGCCAAAGCCGCTGTCCCCTCTGGGGGCTCGCAAAATTTCTCCTGCGCTTTCCCCTTCGGCCCAGGTTTCCCGGCCGTCCGGGCTTGCCAGCACCACGCTGCAAACAAATTTTGCCCCGCGTTTGCCGTCCGGCACGGTTTCCATGTTTTTCAATAGCAGCGCGTTGTTGGCCGCGTCATCGCCGTGGCCGCCGGCATAGCGCGCCGAATACACGCCGGGCGCCCCGCCCAGCGCCTCTACGCATAGGCCGGAATCATCCGCCAGCGCGTCCATCTGCGCCGCTTTGGCAAAGGCGTGTGCCTTGATACGCGCATTTTCCAAAAAAGTCTGCCCGTTTTCCTCCACTTCCAGCGAAAGGCCTATCTCTTTCGGCGTTACGATCTCTTCATACACGCTGCCCAAAATCTGCTTGATCTCGCGCAGCTTCCCTTTATTATTGCTCGCAATCAGCAGTTTCATGCACGCCAATCCTCCAGTGCCTTTCTTTGCAGGGCAAACAGTTGCTCCATTCCGTTTTGCCCCAGGGCCAGCATTGCCCGCATTTCCTCTTGGCTAAACGCCCGGCCTTCGCCCGTGCCCTGAATTTCCACAAACTGCCCAAGGCCGGTCATCACAAAATTCATATCCACCTGCGCTGCGCTGTCTTCCACATAGCACAAATCCAACACAGGCGTGTCCTCCACAATGCCGCAGCTCACGGCCGCCACCTGCGAAGTGATGGGGTTTTCCGAAAGCAGTCCCTGTTCTGTCAAACGCTGCACCGCCATGGCCAGCGCACACCAGGCCCCCGTAATCGAGGCCGTGCGCGTGCCGCCGTCTGCATCCAGCACGTCGCAATCCAAACGGATGGTTCTTTCGCCCAGCTTTTCCAAATCCACCACCGCGCGCAAAGAGCGCCCGATCAGCCGCTGAATTTCCACGCTGCGCCCGTCCTGCTTTACGCCGTCGCGTCGCTTTCTGGTTTGCGTGCTGGCCGGCAGCATGGCATATTCCGCCGTCAGCCATCCTTTGCCTCTGCCGGTTAAAAACGGCGGCACATTGTTTTCCACCGAAGCAGAGCAGATCACCCGCGTGTTGCCAAAAGAAATCAAACAGCTGCCCATAGCGTTTTTCTGAAAGCCCATTTCTATTCTCACCGGGCGCAGCTGGTCTGCCGCCCGCTTATCCGTTCTTTCCATCCTCGTCCTCCTTTCCTTTATTATACCGTGGGTTTTGCGTTTGGCAAAGCAAAAAACACACAAATCCCCCGAAAAATGCTATACTGAAATTCAACACATGCTAGGAGGCATTATTTTGCAACTGGACGGACTCAGCTTATACGCCGCTTCTATGGAATGCAATGCGCTGCTGTGCGGCGGCAGGGTAGAACGCATTGCCCAGCCCTCGCGGCAGACCGTGGTGTTTACCATCCGCGCCAACGGGCAAAACCATCGCCTGCTTTTCAGCTGCGAGCCGGAAGCCCCGCGCGCCGTGGTGGTGCCGCAGGCGGAAAAAGGCCCCGAAAAGCCTTTCACGTTTTTGATGATTTTGCGTAAACACCTGGTGCACGCCCGCATCGTTTCCATACAGGCCCCCCGGTGCGACCGGGTGCTCTCCATCGCCTTTGACGCGCTGGATGATTTGGGTGCCCGTGTGCGCCTCACCTTTGTTGCGGAACTCATGGGCAAACACAGCAATTTGATTCTTGTCAATCAAGAGCAGGTCATTTTGGATTGCGCAAAGCGCATTCCCCCTTCGGTTTCCAGCCTGCGCACCGTTTTGCCCGGCGATCGATACCAGGCCCCGCCCGTACAGCAAAAGGCGGATTTATTATCCTGCACGGCAAACGAAATCCGCGCCGTTGTGCAGTCATTTCCCGCCGGGCGCGTGTCCTCTTCGCTGGTGGGTTCGTTTTACGGCGTTTCCCCCTATGCCGCCCGCCTTTTGTGCCGAAGGGCCGCAATAGAAGAAGATGCATTTTACCCGCTGTCCGGCGAATTGTCAGACGCCCTTTGCCGCGAAATTTTACATTTGCAAAGCGATTTACAGTCCTGCGTTTTTGCCCCCGTGCTCTTGTTAGATGCCGAGGGCCGGCAGGCCGGCTTTTTCCCCTTTGTGCCTAAACAGGGTATCTACACCCCCTATCCCTCCATGATGGCCGCCATGAACGCCTATTACTCCGCCTGTGCCGAGCAAAAAGCCATCGAGCGCCAGCGCACCCGGCTTTCCTCCGCCGTGCAAACCCGGCTGCAAAAGCTGTATAAGCGGCTTGCCATTCAAAACGATACGCTGATGAAAAGCAAAAACTATGAGCGCCTGCGCACCGAGGGGGACCTCATCCTGGCCTATGCCTATCTCGTTACGGAAAACTGCAGCGTGCTGGAAGTGGAGGATTATACCCAGGAAAATAAGCTTGTAAAACTTGCGTATGACCCGCATCTTACCCCCATTGCCAACGCGGAAAAACGGTATAAGCGCTATCAAAAGCTGCGCAACGCCTGCCAGGCCGCCAATCAGCAGAAAAAGAAAATTCAGCCGGAAATCGATTATCTGGAAGAGGTGCTGCTTTCCATCCAGCAAAACGATTCGCTGGATTCGCTTTTGGAAATCCGCCATGAATTGCAGGATCAAGACATTTTACCCCCCAACCGGGAGTCGGGTCAAAAGCGCAAAACCCCGCAAAGCCGGCCGCTGCGCTTTCTCTCTTCGGACGGGATCGAAATGCTCTGCGGACGCAACAACGCGCAAAACGATCTGGTTACCCTGCGCCTTTCCCGCTCCACCGACACCTGGCTGCATGCCCAGGGCATGCCGGGCAGCCATGTGCTGATCCGTGCCGCCCGCGTGCCGGAGCAAACCCTGCGCCAGGCCGCACACATTGCCGCGTTTTATTCCCGCGGCCGCCGCTCGGAAAACGTGCCGATCGACTATACCCTCATCAAACACGTCCGCAAGCCCTCCGGCGCAAAGCCCGGGTTTGTTACCTACGCGTTTCAAAAAACGTTGTTTATCACGCCGGATGAAGCGCTGGTAAAATCCCTGTTCGCCAAAGACGAGCCCGGCGCATAACCCAAGCCCTTTCGGCCGTTTACAGCCTCGGCAGGTCTTTGCTGCGGCTGTTTTCCTGTTCCGTTTTGCCCGGCGTTTTTCTTGCGGCAAAGCCTTTTTAGGGAGGAATCTGCCTATGCCTATGAATCAAATTTTGGCGCAGACCATACAGCTTAGAAAACAACTGCACCATACGCCGGAATTGTCCCTGCACGAAACAAAGACCAAGCAGCTTTTGATGCAGTTTCTCCGCGCCCATACGCATTCGCTGGAAATTGTAGACCGCGGCGCCTGGTTTTATGCGTATAAAAAAGGCACGGGACGCCTTGCTCCCATCGCCTTTCGGGCCGATTATGACGCCGTAACGGGCGCAGACGGCCGCCCCCATCACCTTTGCGGGCACGATGGCCACAGCGCCGTTCTGGCCGGCTTTGGCCTGTGTCTGGAGGAGGAGACTGTAAATCGCGATGTCTATCTTATCTTTCAGCCCGCAGAGGAAATCGGCCAAGGCGCGCTTTTGTGTGCGCCGCTGCTCTGTGAAAAACACATCGGCGAAATCTACGCCTTTCACAACATCCCCGGCTATCCCGAAAAAGAGATTCTATGTTTAGACCGCACCTTTGCCTGCGCCTCCACCGGGCTTGAAATCCGCTTTTCCGGCCGGCAATCCCACGCCGCCTATCCGGAAAACGGCGCAAACCCCGCCTTTGCCATCGCCGAAACTATCCGCAGCATGCATGAAATCATGAGTAAGCGCCATCGTGGCATTGTCCTCGGCACCGTCATCGGCATCGAAGCCGGCAGCCGGGCCTATGGCGTTTCCGCCGGCGAAGGCACGCTGCGCCTTACCCTGCGCGCGGAATATCAGGAGGAATACGAGGCGTTTGTTTCCAACATTGAGCAAACCGCCAAGGCATTGGCCAAAGACAGCGGCTTGTCCGTTGCCATCACACGCATTGAAGAGTTTCCCGCCACCGTCAACGACAAAGCCTGCGTGGAGAAAGTGCGCGCAGCCGCAAAAGCCCTCGGCCAAACACCCGTCTGCCCCGCAGAGCCGTTTCGCTGGTCAGAGGATTTCGGCTATTATCTCCAACAGACCAAGGGCGCCTATTTCGGCATCGGCTGCGGCGCCGTCCACCCCGCGCTCCACACCACGGATTACGAGTTTCAAGACGACATTATCGAATGCGTCCTCCGCTTGTATCACCACCTTTTGCGCCTGTAAAATAAACGCCCCCGCAGGCAAACACCCGGTTATGTCCTGTCTTTGCCCGCGCCCATTAGCTCTTGCGCCTCTTGCCATGCCATAGCAAATATTTCTTATATCCCCCCGCGCCCTTTTCCCCATACCTATCTTACATCGCAAGTGCCGCTTAGCCGCAGCGTGTTTTCCTTATGCGCCGGAATCGCCTTTTAAACCGGTTTATCGCATTGCCTTTTGTCATATCCTGCAACCCCTTCCAAACGCCGCATTTCCGATTTGCTCCCCCTGCCATGCTCCATTTCACTTCTTGCTCCAAACCATGCCCGTTCTGCCGTTTTCCCTTTCAAAACAGGCCAAACATCCGATTTGCCCTATTATATTCCGGTAAGCCTCGGCCGCTTTAGGCCGTTTGTTTCGCCCAATGCCCCGCGCTTTCCTCATCCGCTATTTTCCCGCACAAAAAAAGCACCGATTGCTCGGTGCTTTTTATTATCTGCTATAAATTACACATCCAGGTCCATCTTCGGGAAGAAGTCTGCCAGGGTTACCTTTGCCTCTTCAATCGGCGGCAGGTTGTAAGACGGTTCACGGTCTTCATGGTGCTCTTCGCGCTGCGGCCGTTCACGTTCCGGCTGCAACACCGCACGACGGGACAGGCTGATGCGTTTTGCTTCCGGATCAACATCCAGCACCTTCACGGTGATGATGTCATCCACGCGCAATTCGTCTTCCACCTTGTCGATCCGGCGGGTAGCCACCTGGGAAATGTGTACCAGGCCAAACAGGCCGGGCTCCAGTTCCACAAACGCACCGAACGGCGCAATGCGATCCACGCGGCCCTCTACAATATCGCCCACCAGGTAGCGTTCTGCGGCATGATCCCACGGCTTGGGCTGCAAAGCTTTCAAGCTCAGCGCGATGCGTTCGGTATCGGCGTTTACGGAGAGGATCTCCAGCTCCAATTCGTCGCCCACGCTCACAACGTCAGACGGATGCTTCGGACGGCCCCAGGACAGGTCCGTCACATGAATCAGGCCGTCCACGCCGCCAATATCGGTAAACGCACCGAAATCGGTGATGCGGCGCACAACGCCTTTCACATGCTGGCCCGCTTCAAACTGGTTGTATTTTTCCTTGCGCGCGCGGATCGCTTCTTCCTGCAATACCTGACGGCGGGAAGCCACGATGCGGCGGCGGGATTTGTCCACTTCCAGCGCTTTCACCGTTACCTTTTTCCCAACAAACTCTTCCAGGTTTTCCACATAGCGGTTGGAAAGCTGGGAAGCCGGGATAAACACTCTCGCGCCTCTGTATTCGGCCAGAACGCCTGCTTTTACGGCCTGTTTGATGGTCACTTCAAATTCGCGGCCGTCTTCCAGTTCCGCAATGGCGGCTCTGTCTCTTTCTCTGCGCTCGATGGATTTGCGGCTCAGCAGCACGTTGCCTTCGCCATCGTTCACTTTCACGATTTCCACCGTGATCTCATCGCCCACAGCGGCAATGTCCGCAGCCGTGGCTTTGGGATCCAACGACAATTCCGCCTGCGGAATGATGCCGTCCGCTTTATAGCCGATGTTTACAAAAACATCGTCGCCCACGATCTGCACCACGGTTCCCTTTTTCACCTGACCAGGGCGGATGCGCACCATGGTCTTTTCCAGATCGCGCTCGAAAGATTCTTCGGGTGTCAGTTCACGCTCTGGTTCCTCGGCCGGCTTTTCAGTCTGTGCGCTGGCTTCTTCGGGTTCGGCCGGCTGGGCTGCAACCGTTGCTTCGGGTTCGGCTTGCGCCTGTTCCACGGGTGCCTGTTCTTCTACAACAGTGGTGTTCAGATCTTGTTCATTCATTCTGGCAATTACCTCCCTGATTGACCATTGCGGTGTCGATGCACCTGCAATAATACCTATTATACCATTTAACTTTAAATTTTCAACAGGAAACTCGGCGGCAGATTCTAAAATTATTGTGTTTTTGCACTTGTTTTTACAAATTTCCGCCAGTTTTTTTGTATTGCTGCTGTGCCGGCCGCCAATGACCACCATCGCGTCGCATTTTTCGCTCAGCTGCGCCGCCTCCGCCTGGCGCTGGCGCGTGGCCCGGCAGATGGTGTTTTCCCGCAAAACCTCAGGATATTTTTCCACCAGCGTCTGGTAGATCTTTTCAAACCGTTCCTCTACAAACGTCGTCTGCGCCACAACCAACACCCTGTCCGCCTCCGGCAGCGCTTTGGCCTGCTCGCAATCCTGCACAATCCACGCCTTGTTTTGGCAAAAGCCGTTGATGCCCACCACTTCCGGGTGCTCTTTTTGCCCGGCGATGACCACCTGCAGGCCCTTTTCATCCGCTTCCTGCACAATTTCATGAATCCTGGCCACAAACGGGCAGGTGGCGTCTATCACGGCAATGTTTCGCTGTTTACACTGCCGATACACTTCCGGCGGCACGCCGTGGCTGCGGATGACCATCGTCCCGCCAAACGGCACTTGGTTTACCTCATCAATCGTAACGGCGCCCTTTGCCTCCAGCCTGTCCACCACGGCCTGGTTATGGATAATCGGCCCCAAAATATACACCGGCTTTTGCTTTTCCAGCGCGTGTTCCACCGCCTCCACCGCGCTTTTCACGCCAAAACAAAACCCGTTGTATTTTCCCTGAATCAGCTTCATTGGCCCTTCGCCTGCTTTGTCAGCGCCATCACGCGCTCTTCCAGTTCGCGGTTCACCTTTGTAATCTCCTCTTTGGTGGCCTTTCTGCCCTGATAGGCGGAAAGGTCGATAGGCTCGCCCACCACCACGCGGTGTTTTCTAAACGGCTTAAAACATACATTCATCCCCACCGGCACCAACGTCGCCCCGCTCCTGAGCGCAAACGTCACCGCGCCTTCGTGAAAGGAAAGCTGGCCGCCGGTTTTGCTGCGCGTGCCCTCCGGGAAAATGCCCAGCACACGGCCCTGTTTTAAAATTTCCATGCTTTTTTTCATGGCTTTTAAGTCGTTTCCTTCGCGGTTTACCGGAAACGCCCCCAGCGCCGTCAGCAGCCATTTGGTAAACTTGTTTTCAAACAATTCATATTTGCTCATAAAATGAATCTGCCTGTGGCAAATCATCGCAAGGGCCAAAGGGTCCAGCGCGTGCACATGGTTTGCACACACCACCACCGGCCCGGTTTTCGGCATGTTCTTTTTGCCCTTTACGCCCAAAAAGAAAAACAATTTTGAAATCAGCCATACAATCGGCCAGGCCACGGCATACAACGGCTTCATTTCAGTTTTTCCTCCACAACCTCCGTCATCCGGCGCAGCACCTGCTCCGGCGTGCAGTTTGTAGAATCAATCACCACGGCGTCCTCTGCCTGGCACAGCGGCGCAATGGCCCGGTGCGAATCGTCATAATCCCGCTTTTGTATGCCGGCCAGCACCGTTTCAAACGATTCAACAAGGCCCTTTGCCTCCTGCTCTTTTCTGCGTCGCTCCGCCCGCTCTTCCGGCTTTGCCGTTAGGAAAAACTTTACATCCGCGCCCGGCAGCATAGCGGTGCCCACGTCGCGCCCGTCCACCACGACGGACAATTCCGCAGCAATGCGGCGCACCTGGTTTGTCAAAACCTGCCTTACAAACGCATTGGCGCCGATGGTGGAAGCCCCTTGGCCCACCTCCGGCGTGCGGATGGCTTGGGAAACATCCTCCCCGTTCAAAAAGGTGCGCTGGCCGTTTTCGTCCACTTCAATGGTCACGCTGGCGTCCTGCACCGCCTGTTTTACGGCCTGTTCATCGCAAAGCGCCACGTTTTGCCGCAGCGCGCACAGCGCCAGCGCGCGAAACAGCGCCCCCGTATCCAAAATATGGATGCCCAGCGTATCGGCCAGCTTTTTGGCCATGGTGGTTTTGCCGGCGCCCGCCGGCCCGTCAATGGCAATCACGCAGTGTTTTTGCATTGTTGTCCCTCGCTTATCGTTGCTTGTCGTTATCATTCGGCCGCGGCCAGGCCTGCCGCGACCCCGGTGGAAAACGCAATTTGCAAATTATATCCGCCGGTGTAGGCGTCCAAATCTAACACCTCTCCGGCAAAAAACAGGTTTTCCGCCCGTTTGCTCTGCATGCTCTTGGGCTGAATTTCCTTTACATTCACCCCGCCGCGCGTTACAATCGCTTCCTCCATCGGCCCCGCGGCGCGCACGGAAAGCCGCGTATGCTTCAATTGCTCTGTCAATTTTCGCCGCTGCTGCTTTGTCAGCGCGTTGCAGGGCAGTGCCGGGTCTATCCCCGCCAAAAACGGCAAGAGCGGCGCCGCGTTTTTCGGCACCAGCTGAATCATCATCGTTTTTACTTCCCGGTTCGGCGCAAATTGAATTTCCCTCAGCAGCCGCGCGTTTACCTGCTCTTCCGTCAGTGCCGGTTTCCAATCCAGGATAAGTGCGCTCTGCGGCCAGGCGTCCCGCTCCAAATGCGCTGAAGCGCTCAACACCAGCGGCCCGGAAACGCCCTTATGCGTAAACAGCATTTCCCCCTGGTCATAAAACACCTTTTTACCGTTCACTTCCGCCTTTAGCCCCACGTTTTTCAGCGAAAGGCCGGCCAAGTCCGCCACCCACGTTTCCTCCGTGATCACGGGGCAAAGCGAAGGCTGGGTGGGCACCACCGTATGCCCCGCCTGCCGGGCCAAACGATAGCCGTCGCCCGTGGAGCCCGTTACGGGATAGCTCCGCCCGCCGGTGGCCACAATGCAGGCGTCTAAGGCAAAGGTTCTTCCGCCACACGCCTGCACGGCTTTCACCCTGCCGTTTTCCATGTTCAGCGCCTGTGCTTTTGTTTTATACAAAACCCGTACGCCGCATTTTTCCATCTCTTTGGCCAGCGCGTCCGCAATGTCGTGCGCCCTGTCGCTTTGGGGAAACACCCGCTGCCCCCGCTCGGTTTTCAGCGGCACGCCCAGCCTTTCAAAAAAATCCATCAGCGCCCGGTTGTCAAACGCGGTATACACGCTTTTCAAAAACCGCGGGTTGCGCACCACATGCGCATAAAACGACGGCGCGTCGCACGCGTTTGTTACATTGCACCGGCCCTTGCCGGTGATGCGCACTTTGTTCATCAGCCGTGGCGTGCTTTCCAACACAATCACCTCGGCCCCCTGCCGCGCGGCAAACACCGCCGCCATGCACCCGGCCGCCCCGCCGCCGATGATCACCACTTTTTTCCCGCTCATTGGTTATGGCTCACATCGCCAAACACGCGCACCTGCGGCGTGTCGGGCTGTTTGTATTCCACAATGCTGATCGCCGTGTTGCCCGACATAAAGAACCGCGTGCTTTCCAGCGGAATACCCAGCACTGCAGCCAGGAAAATGCGGATGGCATAGCCATGGGTCACGCACAATACGTTTTCCCCAAAATATCGTTCCACCAATCTGTCGGCAAACGCCTTGCTTTCCGCCACGCGCGCAATCATGCAATCGCCGTTCGGCGCGGTAAACGCAGAGGGCGTCTTTTTATACACATCCCATTTTTCCGGCTCTTCCTCCTGCATTTGATCCAAAAGATGTCCTTCCCAGTCGCCAAAGGAAAATTCACGCAGGCACGGCTGTTTTTCCAGTTTCAAATACGGATGATCGGCCGTGATGATTTCCGCCGTCCGGTACGCCCTTAGCTGGGGGCTGGCAAACGCCGCGGCAAAGTGTATATCTTTGAGCCTACGGGCCGCGTTTTCCGCCTGTATAATGCCGTTTTTCGTCAGCGGCGAATCCATCGCGCCCTGCACGCGCCGCTGCGTGTTCCATTCCGTTTGCCCGTGGCGTATCAAATAAAGTTTCATCTTCTGTCTCCTTTTCTTTTGTGCCCTATTCGTTATGGCTGGTATCGCCAAACACGCGCACACAGGGCTCTGTCGGCGTTTTATATTGCAAGATGGTCAGCGCCGTGTTGCCGGAAGCAAAGCAGCGCACGCTTTCCAGCGGAATGCCCAGCGCCGCCGCTAAAAAAAAGCTGATGCCAAAGCCGTGCGAAACGCACAGCACGTTTTCCCCAAAATGCTCTTTTACCAATTTATCCGTAAAGCGTTTGCTTTCCGCCACCCGCGCCAGCGTACAGTCTCCGCCCGGCGCCGTAAGGCGCGACGGCGTTTTTATAAACGTTTCCCAAACGCCCGGGCATTCGTCTTTCAAGCCGTCCATGTTGTGGGTTTCGTAGATGCCGAAGGAAAATTCCCTTAAACTTTCTTCCTCTGTAATGCAAAGCCCTTTATGCGGCGCGGCTACGATCTTGGCCGTGTCCTTCGCCCGTTTAAGCGGGCTGGCATACGCCGCTGCAAAGGGAATATCACAGAGCCGCCTGGCCGCGTTTTCCGCCTGCCGTATGCCGTTTTTCGTCAGCGGCGAATCGCATGCGCCCTGCACCAGCCTTGCCACGTTGTATTCCGTTTCCCCGTGGCGCATTAAATAAACGTTCACTTTTTGCCCCCGTTATTGTTTGCGCATCAAATAGGCCGGCGGTTTTTCCAGCGCACGCATAGCCTGCTGTTCGGTCAGCCGCTCATAGCCGCCCGGCTTTTGGTCGCCCAGCTCAATGCCGCCGACCTGAATGCGCTTTAGCCGCAAGACAGACAATTCCTGCGCTTCCATCATCCGGCGCACTACGCGGTTTCGCCCCTCTTCAATGGCAATTTTAATTTGCCCGCGGCCGTCCTCCCGGTTGGAAAACGTCACGGCCACAGCCTTGGCCGGCCGTTCGCCCGGGCCGATCTCCACGCCGGAAAGCAGCTTGTTTGCCAGCTTTTGGCTGTAAGGCTTGTCCACCGTCACCTGGTAAATCTTTTGCACATGGTGGCTGGGGTGGGTAATCTTATTGGCAAACGCCCCGTCATCCGTCATCAACAGCAGCCCTTCGCTGTGATAATCCAGCCGCCCCACCGGAAACAGGCGGCGCTTTTGCCGGGCAAAATAATCGCCCACACAGTGCCTGCCCCGTTCGTCCTGCATGGTGCACACCACGCCGCGCGGCTTATAAAACGCAAAATACGCCCTGCTTTGCAGCAAGGCGATTCTGTGCCCGTCCACGCTCACAATGTCTTTGCCGGGCGTGATCTGCAATCCCTGCTGATCTGCCACCCGGCCGTTTACCTTCACTCTGCCTTCGGCGATGATCTCTTCGCACTTTCGCCTGGAAGCCACGCCGCAATCCGCCATATATTTTTGAAGCCTCATCGTTTTCTCTCATCCTTTGGAAAAGCGCCCGGCTTTCCCGCGTAAAATCAGTTTTATTATATCGGACCGCCCCGGCTTGTCAAGGCTGGTCATGGCGCAGCCATTGCTCGTAGATCTTTTTCAAACAATACTGAAACGAATAGGTTTCCACGGCGTTTTTCGCCTCAATCGGCACCGAACCCAGCATCGTATCATCCAGATACACCTGCATGCTGCCGATGATCTGCCCCTGTTCAATGGGCGCCACCAGCGGCGTTTGGTACACGCATTTTGTTGCCACGCGGCTTTTTTCTTCCTCCGTCATGGCCTTTGCAATGCCCCCCTGGGTAATGCCTTCCACTTCGCTTGTCAGCCCGTTTATCACCGGGCATACCCCTGTGGATTGCCCGCTTTGAATCAGCTGCACGGTCTGGTATCTGGTAAATGCATCGTCCAGCAGCAGCTTGGCGTCTGCCCACATGTCGGCTGCGCCCATCACCACCACCGCGATGCGCACGCCGTTTCTCTCCGCCGCGCCCACATACGTTTTGCCCGCGCTTTTGGTATAGCCGGTTTTCACGCCGATGGCCCCGTCATATTCCCATAACAGCTTGTTTTTGTTTTGCCAAGAGTGCCCTTCGCCCGTGCCCCGTTCTGTCGCTTTGTGAGATTTTGTCGATACAATCTGGCAAAAATCTTCGTTTCTAAGCGCCTCTGCTGCAATCAGCGCCATATCGTGCGCAGAGGTATAATGATTGGGGTCCGACAGGCCGTGCGGGTTGTTAAAGTGCGTGTTGGTGCAGCCCAAATCCTTGGCCTTTTGATTCATCATGTCCACAAACGTGTCCACCTTGCCGTTGCCCACCGTCAGCGCGATGGCGGTAGCGGCGTCGTTGCCGCTTCTCAGCATCAGCGCATAGAGCAAATCTTCCATCGTATATTTATCGCCCGCTTTCAAATATACGCTGCTGCCCTCCACGCCGGCGGCCTTTTTCGGCACCGTGATCACCTTTGTCTTGTCATAGTTTTCCAGCGCAATCAGCGCCGTCATAATCTTGGTTATGCTGGCAGGCTCCGCCTTTTCGTTTTCGTTTTTGCCCTCCAAAATCAGGCCGGAATCCACCTCTATCACGCAAGCGCGTTTAGCCGACACTTCCGGCATGGCCGCCGCCGAACTCGGCATGCAGCACAACAACAAACAGGCCGCCAACACAGCCGCGAACCTCTTTTTCATCATAGCCCCCTCATACGCATGGTTTCCATCCGTTTTGCTTTATTTCAGTATATGCCTCGGTTGTTTTTCCAAAGACAATCAATTTATTATACCAAAAGAAAAAGACAATGGGCAATCCATTGTCTCTTTCCGTAAAATCCGGCGTTCAGTCCGATTCTTTTTCTGCGAAAATCACCGTGCTTTCCACGGTTTTCTCTTCGCTGCAGGGCGCGTTGTCCGCCGGGGTTTTGCAATCGCAGGCATCGTCCTGCCCGTCCTTTTTGTTTTTTCCTTTACAGCCGAAATGTTTAATCAGCCCGATCATCTGCGGCACGGCCTCCGTCAGCCGCTCCAGCGTGTGGTTGGATTCCACCGGCATCAGCCGGATCGTCTCGTCCTCCACCACCACAAACGCCACCGGCTTTATGCAAATGCCCGCGCCGCTGCCGCCGGCAAAGGGATTTTCCGTGGCGTCTTTGTTGGTTTCGCGTATGCTGCCGCCTTCGCCGTATTCCCCGCCGCCGGCCACAAAGCCAAAGCTCACTTTGGAAATGGGCAAAATTACATTGCCCTGCCGCGTCTGTACCGGATCGCCCACAATGGTGTTCACATCCACCATCTGTTTGATCTGTTCCATCGCCGTTGTCATCATGCTTTCAATGGGATGCATTTCTTTTTTCCCTCCAATGGTTGATCGGCAATAAAAGCCCTGCACCGATAATATGAACCATCGGCACGCTGGCTATACATGAAATCCGAACGCACAGGCGCTCCTCTTCAAAACAGGGCCTGCATTCAAATGCGTTTGCAAACAATTTCGGCCGCGCCTTTTGCAAAAGCCCCGCCATCGCCGCCCGCGCCACGCCGTTGACCGCGCCGCACACAAGCGCGGTTTGCGCCGGGTCGCCAAGGCCGATATACGGCCGAATTTTCAAATCCCAAAATGTGGTTTTGTTAATTAAATATTGCACAGAGCGCCAAACCGTCTGCGCGCTCGGCCCGCGCTTTTTTCGTTTTTTCCCCGGCGGCAAACACAGCCACGGTGCCTGCCATTCCACCTCCCGCCGCAGCCCCGGCAGCCCTACGGACAACACGCCCGCCGTGCCGTATAGATCCGCCTCCAGTTCGCTTTCCAGTTCAATCGGCAGCGCTAAAACAAACCCTATGGCAAATGCCCATAAAAAAAGCATACCAATCGCCTCCCGGCGTTTAGTATGCCCTTTGTTTTGCTTTTTCACTCTATGGTTTACAGCGGCATCGTCTCTTCTTCCGGCGCCGCATCCGGCAGCGGCGGCAGTTCGCTGAGCGTAGACAGCCCAAAATGCCGCATAAATTCATCCGTTGTGCCATACATCATCGGCCGGCCCACCACCTCTTTGCGGCCCACCGGCTCGATCAGCCGGCGCTGCAAAAGCGTGCGCAGCGAATAGTCCGCCGATACGCCGCGGATGTTTTCAATTTCGCTGCGCGTGACGGGCTGTTTATACGCCACGATAGACAGCGTTTCCAAAACGGATTTGGACAGCGTCTTTTCAGACAGCGGCTTTAGCGCCGCCTGCACGGCGTCTGCATAGCGCCGGGCCGTGGCAAACTGCACCTTATCCTCTATGCGCACAATTTCCACCCCGCGCTGTTCCTGCCTATACAGCTCCGCCATTTTTTCGATCCATGCGTCGCATTCCAGCACCGTCATCTCCAGCGCGCGCGCCACATCCTCCAGCGCCACCGCTTCGCCGGCCACAAATAAAATCGCCTCCAGCGCGCCGCGCCGTTGTTGTTCTTCCAAACGCCGTTGCCCCCTTTTTTTATTTTTCCCTGTACAATACCTCAATTTCGCCGTAGCGCTCGCTTTGGCTGGCGCCCGCTTCGCCCGCGGAGATCATTTCCAATAGCGCCAAAAACGTCGCGATGATCTCGTTGCGCGAGGCGTACGGGGGAAACAGATCGCAAAATTTCATCCGCCCGTTTTGCCTTAGCAGCCCGCGCAGAAAGGCAATCTTGCCGCGTACGGTAAATTGCTCCGTGCGGATCACATTTACCCTCGGCGGTGCAGTTTGGCTTTGCTCGTTGTTTTTCAACAATTCCTGCAAAGCGTCAAACAGCGTTTCCACGCTCACGCCGTCCAAATTCAGCGGATCTTGCTGAAAGGCATATTCTTCCGGCAGCTTAAAATAGCTTTTCGCCGCGCTTTTTTCCATCTCCTGCAAGACAAGCGACGCCTGTTTAATCTTTTTATATTCCTCCAGCTGCAAAATCAACAGCGCCTCCGGGTCGTCCTCTTCCGGCGTTTCCGGCTTTGGCAGCAGGCTGCGGGATTTGATGTTTAACAGCGTGGCCGCCATGGTTAAAAATTCGCTGGCCTGCTCCATATCCAGCTGCTCCATCTGCTCCAAATACGCCAGATACTGGTCGGTAATTTCCGAAACAAAAATATCTTTAATATCCACCTGCGCTTTGGCAATCAAATGCAGCAAAAGATCCAGCGGCCCTTCAAACGATTCCAGCTTGAACGCATACGCCATTTACAACACCCAGCTTGTTAAAAACATCACCGCGTCGATCACCCAGCCTGCCAAAATGTCGATCAAATTCATCGTTGCCGGCAAAGACAAAATCGCAAACAAAATCAAATATCCGTAGCGGTTAAAAAACGCTTCCGCCCTCCACAGTTTGCCCACATCCACATGGCCCAAAAGCAAATTGCGCACCACCTTGTATCCGTCCAGCGGCGGAATGGGCAGCAGGTTAAACACCATCAAATGCACGTTGATAAAGATGATGTTGATCAAAATCGTAGAGATCGTGGAATAGAGGGAAATCACATTAAAGCGCGCCAGCAGAAAATACACAAACGCAAACAGCACCGCCACAAAAAAGTTTGTGATTACCCCGGCCAGCGCCACAAAAATCTCATCACGCCGCGGGTTTTTATAGTTGTTTGGGTTAATCTCTACAGGCTTGCCATAGCCAAAGCCAAACAGCATTAAGAGAAGAAAGCCGATGGGGTCTATATGGGCAAAGGGCGAAATCGTCACCCGGCCCTGCACCATGGGCGTAACATCTCCCAATTTATAGGAAACATACGCATGGGCAAATTCATGTAGCGAAAGCCCGATGATAATGCCGGGCAGCGCCAAAAGCATCGTGTATAAAAACGTCCCCGGGTCTGAAAACAGTTGTTGCAGCGGTAAACTCATTTTTCTTCTCCTAAAAATTCCGGCACGGTATCAAAGCGCGTCATGTCCTCCAGGCTCTGTCCGTGTACCATCAGGCCGTGCGCGCCGTTTTTCACCATCACCATCGGCGCAATCGGCAGCTTATTGTAGTTGGAGGCCATGGCATAGCAATACGCTCCCGTGGCAAACATGGCCAGCGTGTCCCCCTTTTTAGCGCGCGGCAGGGCAATTTCGGAAATCAAAATATCTCCGCTTTCACAGCACCGCCCCGCAATGCGCACCGTCTCTTCGTTTTCCTCGTTCATTCGGTTGGCCAATACGCCCTCGTATTCCGCCTGATACAGCGAAACGCGCAGGTTGTCCGCCATGCCGCCGTCCACCGAAACATACGTCCTCACGCCGGGAATCTCTTTTCTGAGCGCCACGGTATACAGCGTAAGCCCCGCTTCGCCCACAATGCAGCGTCCCGGCTCAATGCCGATGGTGGGCAGCGGCTTTCCCGCCGCCTTGTATGCTTCTAAAAGCCCCTGTTTCGCCTTTTCCAAATACGACAAAATCGGCAGCGGATGGTCCTCTTTTGTATAGCGAATGCCAAAGCCGCCGCCAAGGTTGATTTCCTGCACCTTGGCGCCCGTTTCGCTTTCCACTTTTAACGCAAACGCCGCCAGGTTTTTCCCGGTGGGGTAATACGGTTCGCTCTCCAAAATCTGGCTGCCGATATGGCCGTGAATCCCGCGAAACGATAGGTTTTTACAGGCCAAAATACGGCGGATGGCCTCCATGGCCATGCCGTTTTCAATGCCCAGGGCAAATTTGCAGTCCTCAATGCCGGTTTGAATATACGCATGCGTATGCGCCTCCACCCCCGGCGTCACCCGCACCAGCACCGGCACCACCGTGCCCTTTTCCGCCGCCACGGCCTGCACATCTTCAATTTCCTCTATGCTGTCTATGTTCACCGTGCAGCCGTTTTCCGCCGCCATGGAAAGCTCCGGATACAATTTTACATTGCCGTGCAGGGCAATGCGTTCGCCCGGCATGCCGCTTTCCAGCGCCATTTTCAATTCGCCTGCCGATACCACGTCCAAATGCAGCCCGTTTTTCTCCGCCAGTTTATAGATGGCCTTGGCGCACAGCGCTTTGCTGGCGTAAAACACCTTATACGAATCAAAGCACTGTGCCATGGCCTGCCGGCATTCCAGCATCTTTTCTTCCACCATTGCGCCGTCCACCACATACAGCGGCGTGCCGTAGGTTTTGGCCAACATCACCGTGTCACACCCGCCAAACATCAAATGCCCCTCTGCGTTGATAAGATCCCTGCGTTCCGCCATGTTTCCCACACCTTTTTTATCGGTTTTAATGCTTAAGTGTAGCATGGGAAAAACGCGGTTGTCAATGCTAGCGAATCCACCGGATTGCAATGCGCCGCAGGCATTCGCCAAGGTTCATCTCCTTAATTTCCCCGCAGCTGACAGCCGGCACTCTTGCTATCTCTTTGCCGTTTTGCGTTATGATCACATCCCCCACCTGCTGTCCTTTTTCAATCGGCGCCGATAGGTTTTCCAAAAGCGCCAGCTCTTTGGTAATCCCCTTTTCCTCGCCCTTTGGCAGCACGAGGCGCAGCTGTTCGCCCGCGGTCACGTCTATATTCTGGTGCGCGCCTTCTATTTTCAGCTCCTTTTTCATCGTTTCTCCCTTTCGCACCAACACCTTGGAAACAAAATTGGCAAAGCCGTAATCCAGCATCGCCTTGGCGTCGTCAAACCGGCCTGCCGTATCCCGGCTGCCCAGGGCTACGGCAATCAGCCGCATATCCCCCTTTTTCGCCGTTGCCGCCACGCCGTATTGTGCCTTGGCCGAAGAGCCTGTGGCCAGCCCGTCGCAGCCGTTGTAAAACCGCACCATCCTGTTGGCGTTTACCAGCTCCGTAATGCGGCCGGTGGGGTGGGTCAGGCTGTCGCGGTATAGGCCGGTATAGGAAAACACGCTGCGGTATTGGCACAGTTTGCGCGCAATCAGCGCCAGGTCTTTGGCGCTTGTCACCGTGTCATCCGAAAGCCCCACGCCGTCTGCAAAGTTTGTCTGTTTGCAGCCCAGCTCTTTGGCCCGCTCGTTCATTTTTTGCACCAACACCTCTTCAGAGCCAAACAGCTTTTCCGCCAGCGCAATGGCCGCATCGTTGGCGCTGGCCATGCACAGGCTTTTTACCAGCGTCTCCGCTTTATACGCCGTATTGGCCTCCAAAAACGCCTGCGTACCCCCCATTTTGGCCGCCGTCTGCGAAACGGTAATCTCTTCGGAAAGGGATAGTGTCCCGTTGTCCACCGCTTCAAAGGTCAACAGCATCGCCATCAATTTGGCGCAGCCCGCAGCGGCAATGGGTTCCTCTGCCTTGCTTTCAAACAAAATCTTGCCCGTGCCCTGGTCCATCAACACCACGCTCCGGCTCTTGGCGGTAAAAGGCGCGCTTTCCGGGGTCATGCCCGCGCCTGCGCCGAAGAGCATCAAACAGGCTAAAAAACAGCCCACGATCTTTTTCCGCATAAAAATATCCCCCCACTTCTTCTACTGGAGGGATATGCGCTGTTTTGTCTTTTTATGCCGTTTTATGCCCGGCCGATCTGCTGCAAAAAGGCGTCCACCAGCGCGGCAAACGCGCCTTTCACCTTTTCGCCCGTTTCCATCACTTCCGTATGCGTTAGCGGTTGATCCAGCATGCCGGCCGCCATATTGGTAATACAGCTTACCCCGCACACGCGCATGCCGCAGTGCCGGCCGACAATCACTTCCGGCACCGTGCTCATCCCGGCCGCGTCCGCCCCGATGCAGCGGGCAAAGCGGATTTCTGCCGGCGTTTCAAACTGCGGGCCGTTAAACATCATATACACCCCGCGCTTGAGCGGTACGCCGCACATTTTGGAAGCGGTCAACAAGCATTGCTTTAATTCTCTGTCATACGCCTGCGACATATCCGGAAAGCGCATGCCCTGCTCTGCCACGTTTTCGCCGATCAGCGGCGATGTGCCGGAAAAATTGATGTGGTCGTCTATCATCATCAAATCCCCCGGGGTAAAGGTATGGCAGATGCCGCCCGAAGCGTTTGTCAAAAACAAAATCTCCGCGCCCATGGCCCGCAGCGCCCGGATGGGCAGGGTAATCTGCTGCTGGGTATAGCCTTCATAATAATGAAACCTGCCCTGCATCATCGCAACCGGCACGCCAAACAGTTCGCCGAAAATCAGCCGTGCCTTGTGCCCTTCCACCGTGGAGCGCGGAAAAAAGGGAATCTCTTCATACGGCACAACATCCGCTTTTTCCAGCCGCTCGGCATAATCGCCCAGGCCGCTGCCCAAAACCAGCACCACGCGCGGCACGATCTCTGTCTTGCTTTTCAAAAACTCGGCGGCCTTTACGGCCTGTTGATAGATTGCGGTCATCTTCTCTGCTCCTTAGCGGATTTTTGCATAAAACGAAGTGCCGTGCGCCATCGGCGGCAGGCCGAAAAAGTCTAAAATCGTGGCGCTGATGTCGGCAAAGGTGTCGCGGATGCCCAAATCCACCCCCCGGCCAAGGCGCGGCCCCGTGCAAACAATCGGCACATATTCGCGCGAATGGTCGGTAGACGGCGTGGTAGGGTCGCAGCCATGGTCCGCCGTGATGATCAATAGATCCTCCGGCCCCAATGCCCGGATGATTTCGGGCAGCGCGCTGTCAAATTCCAAAAGCGCCTCGGCATAGCCTTTCACATCGTTTCTGTGTCCATACAGCATATCAAAATCCACCAGGTTTGTGAAGACCAGCCCGGAAAACGCCTCCTTTTGCGCGGCCAGGGTGGCGCGTATGCCGTCTGTGTTGTTTGTGGTATGGCGAATGTCCGTTAGGCCCTGCTGGGCAAAAATATCTTCAATCTTGCCGATGCCCACCGTTTCAAACCCGTTTTTCTTTAACACATCCAGCATGGTATCTTCCGGCGGCTTTACGGAAAAATCCCGCCGCCGTTCGGTTCGCACATACTGCCCGCTCTGCCCTATAAACGGCCGGGCAATCACGCGGCCTACCCGCCAGGGCCCCTGCAAAAGCTTGCGCGCCGTATGGCAGATTTCATATAGTTCTTCCGGCGGGATCACCTGTTCATGCGCCGCAATTTGAAATACGCTGTCGGCCGAGGTATACACAATCGGATATCCGGTTCTCATATGCTCATCGCCCAGCTCCTGGATGATCTTTGTGCCGCTGGCTGCCCTGTTTCCCAGGGTTTTCCGGCCGATGGCCGCTTCAAACTGCGCCATCAACTCTTTGGGAAAGCCGTTTGGAAACGTGGGAAACGGCCGATCCAACACCAGGCCCGCCATTTCCCAGTGCCCGCCGGTGGTGTCCTTGCCGTCAAACTTTTCCGCGGCCTTCCCGTAGCAGCCCAGGGGCTTGTCCACCCGGCCGGGCAGGCCGCAGCCCTCTATGTTGGCAAGGCCCAATTTGCAAAGGTTTGTCAGTTTCACGCCGGTTTGTTCCATCACATGTCCCAGCGTATGGCTGCCCTCGTCGCCAAAGCGCGCGGCGTCCGGCAGAGCGCCGATGCCCACGCTGTCCATCACAATACAAACACACTTTTTCGCTTTCATGTTCTTTCCTTTCAAAAAATCCATCCGTATACCGCCCTTGTAATCAGCGGCGTTAGGATACATTCTACCAATACGCCCATTAAAACCGCCAAAAGCGCCGCCCTGTGCGCCAAAATAAACATCCGCACTTTTTGCCAAAGCCCCATATAGCGAAGCGCCCCTTTGGGCGTGGCCGGGTGCGCCGCCATATACGCATACGCCGGCACATACAGCGCGTTTTGCAAAACAAGCATCACCGCCGCCATGCACAGCCCGCCTGCGCCATGGGCCAAAAACAGGCTTTTCATCGTAAACCCGATGGCAAAGCCCTTGGCAAACAACGCCGCATACGCGCAAACCGACAGATACGGCGAAAGCCCCGCGATAAACAGCAGCAGCACCATCCGCCCGGCGTTGAAAACCCCGGCGCACAGCATGGCCCAAAACGGCCGCCCGCTTTGCACCGCGCCCGTTACCAGCTGCCAGGCCTGGCGCGCCATTTCCGCCCGCTCGCCGTCTTCGGCAAACATAGGCAGCGCCCAGCCGCAGCTCAGCCCCATCACCAGCACAAACCCCAGCACCAGATACCAAATGCCATAGCCGGAAAGTTCCGCCCCGGCCGCGCGCGCATGTCCGCCGTGTATCCGTCTTTGCAAACCGCCATCCCCCGCCTTTTTGTAAACCCTATGGGGCGGCGGCGTGTTTTATGCCTGTTGCAGCCGCAGGCTGTCCGCCAGGCGCGCGATATATTCCCGGTTGCTGGGCTTTCCCTTGTCCTTGTCCACCGTATAGCCGAACAGTTTTTCAATCTCCGCCAAATTGCCGCTGTCAAAGGCATTTTCCACGGCATAGCGCATCGAGCGTTCCACCCGCTGTACCGTAGAGCCGTATTTTTTTGCCACCGCGGCATACAGCGTTTCCGTCATATTATCCAGCCAATCCGGATGGCTCAGCGCCAACTCCACGGCATAGCATAAATATCTGTATCCGCACAGTTTCGGCGGCACGCCGGTTTTCTTCAGCGCCGTGGCCACCGTGCTTTTGGAAACTGTGATCCCCTCCGGCCGCTGATAAATCCGCCCGGCCGCGCCCGGCTTTCGCCCCACCATCAGCGCCCGCCGATACAACACCTCCCGCGGCATATGCCGGTATACCACATACCCCACCGGCAGGTTTTTGCAAACCTCATGCCAGGGCCTGTCCGTGTTTTCGGCATACAAAACCAGCCGCGTCTGCATATCCGCTTTTTCCAGGGCAGAAAGCACGCTGCCGTCTTTTTCCGCGCCGTGCAGGCAGACAATGCTCACGTCCGCCGCGCCGTTTTTGTCAAATTCCTTTTGCATCTGATTTACGCTTAAAAACCAGCCGGCCCATTGCACATCCTTTTGCGCGCGCAGATATGCCTGTAGGTTTGCGCCCTGTTCAATGTCATATTCCAACAACGCCATCCGTATAGCTGCCAAATTTCTTCGCTCCTCCGGGCTGTCTTTGCCCGTCTCTATTGTATCTAAAACAGGCGCTTTTTTCAAAATTTCATTGCACTTTGTCGGATTGGTCCAGCATCCATTCGATAAACACCGCATACCCGCGCGTCGGGTCGTTGACAAATACATGCGTCACCGCGCCGATCAGCTTTCCGTCCTGCAATAGTGGGCTGCCGCTCATCCCCTGTACCACGCCGCCCGTCTTTTTCAATAGCACAGGGTCTGTCACTTTGATCACCATCCCCTTGCCCGCTGCCCGCTTTTGCCTGTTTACCCGCACGATTTCGCAATCATATGCCTGCAAAATTCCGTCATCCAGCATGCAGAGGATCTGCGCCTTGCCGGTGTGCACCCCGTCCTGCCAGCCCACCTTTATTCCGTTTGGATACGTTTCGGATTCCATCTTTGCATACGCTTTGCCATACAGGCCGTATTCGGTGTTGCTGGTAATTTTGCCCAGCGCCGCGCTGTCCGTTACCAGCGCGCCCAGCAGTTCTCCCGGCGCGCCCGTTTCGCCCTTTTGTATGCCCATCACGTCCGCCTCCACAATTTCCCCCTCTTTCAAAAGCAGGTTTGTGTTTGTGTCCGCGTCCGCAATGGCATGGCCCAGCGTGGCAAACGACTGATTTTTTTCATCGTAATACGTCACCGTGCCAATCCCCGCCGTGGAATCCCGCACCCACAGCCCAATGCGGTATTGCCCGTCCACCGCGTCTTTGGCCGGCGAAATTTTCACATCCTGCTCTTTCCCCTCCCGCAAAATGCGCGCGGTAATCTCGGTTTTGCTGCCGTTGATCAGCTTTGCCAAATGGTCTGCATTTTGCACGTCCGTATTGTTTATTTTCAGCAAAATATCGCCGGGCACCAGCCCCGCCTCCGCCCCGGGGTTCACCTTTTCTCCGTTCGGCCCGGTAATTTCTCCCGTGCCCACCACCAGCGCGCCCCTGGTATGCAGCGCCACGCCCACCACCTGGCCGCCGGGAATCACGGTGCGCTCCATCTCGCTTTTCACCGTCATTTTGCGCAGCGTCATCCCGCCCCAGGAAAAATAAACCTCCGTTTCCCCCGCGCCGGTAGCGCAGATTTCAATCGGTTCGGATAAATCCACCTCCCGCTCGTTTTCCAGCGTCTGTCCGTTTACCGCCACGCCCCCGCCGCTGGCCGATACCTTTACATTGAGCGGCAGCCCCGCCTGAATCACCGTCGTTTGCCCGGCCGTGGTATACACGCGCTCCGGCAGGCCCAGCTGCTTTTGCGGCAGGAAAAATTGCCCGCAAAACACCAGCGCCGCCGCCATAACCCCCGCGATACGAATCCGTTTTTGCATGCTTTCGCCCCTTTCTTTTTACCGATAGTATGGTCCGAAACCCTGCCGGATAAACGCCCGCCCGGTTTGTTTTACGGTTTTTTCACGGCGCCGCTTTGTTTTTTTCTCTTTGCCCGCCGCCAATGCTCCTCTCTTTCCCATTGCCCCGCTCGCTTGGCTCTGCTGTTTCTTGCCTCCTTTTGCAAACACGTTCGCCGGCTTTTTCAATTTGCCGCACCGGCCGTCAATGCCCCGTGCTTTGATTCTTTTTCACGGCGCTGTTTTCCCCTTGCCTGTTTTGCAAAACAGGCCTGCTCTCCTTTTACAAACCGCCGCGCCTGCCTGTTTCTTTGTTCCTTTTTAAAATGCGCTTTTTCATAAATTGGCGTGCCTATCCGTTCTCCCGCCTATTTTTTGCAACACGCATATCCGCCTGGCCGGTTCTATTGTTTCGTTTTGGCGCGCGCTTTTCTTAGCCTCCCGTTTTCCGATACGGCCTGCAACGTCTTTGTGTCTTTCCGCCGTTTCGCCTTGCCCGTCTTTCCCCCGGCTTTATAAAAGGCCGATTCCCGCCTTGCTGCGCTTACCGCCGTGCCCCGCCTTTTTCTGTTCCCCTATTTTGGCCCCGTCTCCCTTGTTTTGCCTTTTTGCAAAACATTTTCACACAGCCGCCTATCCCCGCTCGCCTGCTGTCGTTTTCTCTCCTCTTGCCCGGCCGCTTTTGCTCTCTTTATCGGTCACAGGGTTTCTGCCCCAAACCTTGTCCGTCTTGCTTCTGTTTCCTTCCTCTTTTGCCTTTTCCCGCGCTCTGTTTCTGTTGTTTCGTTTTGGCGCGCGCTTTCCTTTCCTCGCCGTTTTCCAATACGGCTTGCAACGTCTTTGTGTCTTTCCGCCGTTTCGCCTTGCCCGTCTTTCCCTCGGCTTTATAAAAGGCCGATTTCCGCCTTGCTGCGCTTGCCGCCGTGCCCTGCCATTTTCTGCTCCCCTATTTTGGTCCCGTCTCCCTTGTTTTGTTTCGCCTTTTTGCAAAACATTGTCACATAATCTCCTGTCCCCGCTCGCCTGCTGTCGTTTTCTCTCCTCTTGTCCGGCCGCTTTTGCTCTTTTTATCGGTCACAGGGTTTCTGCCCCAAACCTTGTCCGTCTTGCTTCTGTTTCCTTCCTCTTTTGCCTTTTCCCGCGCTCTGTTTCTGTTGTTTCGTTTTGGCGCGCGCTTTTCCTCTTTACTCGCTTCTTATACCGCCTTTCAAAGCGCTTTTCTTTCTGGTTTGCATCTTTGTTTCTCGTGCCGCTTCTCATTACACTTTTCCAAAAACAAACTGCCGCCTTGCAACACTTACCGCTGCGCCTGTTTGTTTCTATCCTTTCTCTTTTTTCTCTCATGCCCTATTTTTTTTGGCACGTTTATCTTGCTTTGCCGTGTCCCAATAAGGCTCAAAGAGTCTTTGTGTCCTTGTTCCTTTCTGCGTTCCTCCCTGGCTGTCTCCTCTTATCAACGCTTGCTTTGGCAAAGCCGTTTTCTCCGGGCATCCCGCCAAAATACCCCGTCGCGCCTCCTTTTTTACGCACAAAAAAACCGGCGCATTCGCCGGTTTTTTCTTTATAAGCTGTTTTTATATGCCTTGGCCTTTTCAATCAATTCGCCCGCATGCAGCATGCCATGGCCGCTTTCGCCTTCGCCGCCCAGCAGCCTTGCCACCTCTTTTTGCCGCGCGGTTTCGTCCAGGCGGTGCACGCGGGTGCGCGTCTCGTCGTTTTCTACGGTTTTTTCAATCAGATAATGCGTGTCCGCCATGCTGGCCAGCTGCGCCAAGTGCGTAATGCAGATCACCTGCCGCGTCTTTGCAATCTGCGCCATCTTTTCCGCCACCACCTGCGCCATCCGCCCGCTGATGCCGGTGTCGATTTCGTCAAAAATCAAACTGTCTATGCCGTCCAGGTTGGCGGCAATGTTTTTCAGCGCCAGCATAATACGAGAAGCTTCCCCGCCGCTGGCCACCTTGGCAAGCGGCTTTTGCGGCTCGCCCGGGTTGGCGCTGAGCATGAATTCCACCGTGTCCAGCCCGTTTTCGCCAAACATCGGCAGCTCAATCTCCTCTTTTTCCGGCAGCAGTGCAAACTGCACGGAAAATTTGGCCCGCTGCATGCCCAAATCCGCCAATTCCTTCTGCACGGCCGATGCAAAGCGCTGCGCCGCTTTTTCGCGTGCCTCGTGCAGCAAAAGGCTGTGGGCATACAGTTCCGTCAGCGCCTGTTTTTGCGCCTGTTCCAGTTCCGCCATGGTCTGCTCGGCGTTTTGCAGCTCTTCCAGCTGCTCATACGCGCGCACCAGGCTCTGCTGCACGCTTTCCAGCGACCCGCCGTATTTCCGTTTTAGGGTTTGCAGTTCATCCAGCCGCTCGCCGATCTGGTCCAGCCGCTGGGGGTCATAGTCAAATGCGTCCTGCAATAAGCGCAGCTCGTCCGCCGCCGCCTCCATGGCAAAAAACGCCTGTTCAATGTCGTCTGCCAGCTTGGCCGCCGTTTCGTCGCCCTTCACGCCCCGTATTTCCCGGGACGCGTCGCGCAGCAGCGTCACCGCGCCCTGGCCGTCTTCGTTGGCCAGGCAGTTTAACACATACGCATAGCTCTGCGCCGTCTTTTCCCCTTCCATCAGCTGCCGGCGCTCTTCCTGCAGGGCTTCGTCCTCGTTTTCCTGCAATTCCGCCCGCTCGATTTCGTTGATCTGATAGCGCAGCACATCCAGCCGCCGCTCCCTGTCTTCGCCGATGCCGCCCAGCGCGTCTATCCGTTTTTTTATTTCGCGGCTTTGGGCCAAAAGGGCCGCCACCGCCTGCTTTTCCTTTTTCACCGCCGCGCCCGCAAACGCATCCAACAGGCCGATATGCTCTGCCGTCCGCAATAAGGACTGATGCTCGTGCTGGCCGTGTATGTCTATCAGCCGCTCCGCCACGCGCCTTAGCGCCGCGTTGTTTACCAGTTCTCCGTTGATGCGGCAAACATTGCGCCCGCTGGCATACAACACGCGGGACAGCGTAATTTCGTTTTCCTCCGGCTCTATGCCCATTTCCTCCAGCAGGGCCTTGGTTTCCGGCGCGTCATCGCAAAACACGGCCTCCACGCGCGCTCTGTCCTGCCCGTATTGAATCAAATCCCTGTCTCCGCGCACGCCCAGCACCAGGTTCACCGCGTCGATCAGGATGGATTTGCCCGCGCCCGTTTCCCCGGAAAGCACATTAAGCCCCCTATCCAGCGTTAAGGACAGGGAGCGTATCAGCGCCACATTTTGTATGGAAAGTGTTTGCAGCATGTTATTTCGCCATTCTCTTGAGTTTTTTCACAAGCTCCGCTACGTTTACGCCTTCATGCACGGCCAAAAAGATGGTGTTGTCCCCCGCGATGCAGCCGCAAATCTCGGTAAAATGCATGGTATCCAGCGCCTCGGCCGCCGCGCTGGCAGAGCCGGAAATCGTCCGCACCACCACCAGGTTGCCCGTGGATTCCACGCTCACCACCACATCGGAAAACAGCCGGATCATCGCAGATTGGCTGCGCGCGTCCTTCCGCTCCGCCACCGTATAGCAGTATACCCCTTTATCGGACAGCGTTTTAATCAGCCGCAGCTCTTTGATATCCCGCGAGATGGTGGCCTGCGTCACAGGAAAATTGCGCTCTTTTAAAATCTCCGCCAATTCCTCCTGCGTTTCCACGCTCATGGTTTCAATGATTTCCAAAATCATTTCCTGACGCTTATTTTTCATTGTTCTCCCTCCATCTCGCCTTCCCGGTTCCACTGAATTAATTTTTTATGCAGTTGCTTATAAAAATCCATTTCGGCCAGGCGAATAAAATTCGCCTTCCATTGGCTCTTTTTAATTTTTACATGTTGGTTTGACAGCACCGGCAAGCGAAACGCATCGTCTACCGCCACCATCACGCCCTGCCTTGTCGTCGGCGCAGACAGGCGCACCACCCCTTCATCCGGCACCACAAACGGCCGCGCGTTTAGCGAATGCGCACAAACGGGTGTTATCAGCATGCAACGCACCTGCGGGTCTACAATCGGCCCGCCGGCCGAAAGCGAATACGCCGTGGAGCCCGTGGGCGTGGAAACCATCACCCCGTCGCAATCATACATGCCGATGGTGCTGGCCTCATATTGCACCAAAACAGACGTCACCCCGCCCATATACCGGCGAAACAGGCCAAATTCGTTCAGCGCATATAAAGTCCTGCTTACCCTTTGTCCCGTGTTCTCCTCAATATGTGCGCAAAGCATCATCCGCGATTCTATCGTATACCGGCCCTCTAATACCCTATCTATCATCTCCGGCAAGGCCGGTTTTATATCTTCTGTCAAAAAACCCAGGCTGCCCAGGTTTAGCCCCATCATCGGCGTTTGCAGCGTGGAAATATGCTGCACCGCGCGCAAAATCGTGCCGTCGCCGCCCAGCACAAAGGCCGCGCCGCACGCCTCGTTTTCCTCAAAGCGGGCGGTTTTCACGCCCAGTTCCCCCGCAATTTCGTCCGGCGCATAGACCGTGATTCGGCGTTCGCGCAAAATTTTCACCATCTGTTTGGCACAGGCCAGCCCCAAATCCTTATGACGATTGGCTATGACATACACTGCTTGCATCCAAACGCCTCCCATTGCTTGCTATTATACAAATATTTTGCATATTTTACAAGCATTCTTTATGAATATACAATAACTATTTTACCGGCGGGCCGCAGCAGCCGCCAGTGCGCAAAGCGACGTTTGGCTCAACGCTTCGCCGTTTTTCTTTACATACAACAAAAATTCCCGGTTGCCCTTCGGCCCTGTGATGGGGGAAATTTCCAGCCCGCGCACCCCAAAGCCCAGCTTCTGGGCAAATTCCATAATCTGCAAACACACCTGTTCATGTACTTTGGCATCGCGCACCACGCCGCCTTTGCCGATCTGTGCCCGCCCCGCTTCAAACTGCGGCTTAATCAACGCCACCGCTTCTGCGCTGTCCTTCATGCAGGCATAAATCGGCGGCAAAATCAGCGTCAGCGAGATAAACGAAACATCCGTACAGGCAAAGTCCACCGGTTCAATGTCTTCCACCTTCATGTTTCTGGCGTTGTATTTTTCCATGCAGGTCACACGCGCGTCGTTTCTCAGCGCATACGCCAGTTGCCCATGCCCCACGTCCACGGCGTATACATGCGCTGCCCCGTTTTGCAAAAGGCAGTCCGTAAACCCGCCGGTAGAGGCGCCCACATCCACGCACACCGCGCCTTCCACCTCTATCGGAAACACCGCCAGCGCCTTTTCCAGCTTCAGCCCGCCGCGGCTTACATATCTTAGTTTTTCCTTCAGCGTCAGTTCGTCCTCATCCGTCACCTGCATCGAGGCTTTATTGGCCGCCTGCCCGTTGATACGCACTTCGCCCGCCATAATCAGCGCCTGCGCATTGGCCCTCGAGGGGCACAGCCCGCGCTCCACCAGCGCCGCATCCAGCCTTGTTTTGCCCTGCTTCATGCCTGTGCCTCCCGTTCCGATATAATTCTCTCCGCCATCTGCATCGGCGTCAGCCCCAGCATCGCCCAGAGCTGTTCCACCGTGCCGTGCGGCACAAATTCATCCGGCATCCCGAAGCACAGGGTTTTCACCGGCTTATGTTCGTTCAGCGCGCGGCACAGCGCCTGTCCAAAGCCGCCGCTTACTGCACCGTCCTCCATGGTTACCACCATCTCGCAGCTTTGGCTGAGCTGCAAAACCGTGCTTTGGTCCATCGGCTTTAAGCAGCCCGCATGCACCAGCCCCGCCGTAATCCCCCGTTCCAGTAAACAGCGCGCTGTCTGGCAGGCCGAGGGCCACATCTTGCCTGTGGCCACAATCGTCACCGGCGCCATGTGTTTTACCGTCCAGGAAAACAGCGGCGTATCATCCAACAGCGGCTCGCTTTCTATCAGCGGCGTGCGCGGATAGCGAATCGCCAGCGGCGCTTGATATCCCGCGGCAAATTCGATCATCCGGCGCAGCTGTGTCTGCGTGGCCGGGGAAAGCAACGCCATATGCGGCATGGAAAGCAGCATCGCAATATCAAACACGCCCTGGTGCGTATCGCCGTCTTCGCCCACCAAGCCTGCCCGGTCTATCAATAGCGTCACGCCCAGCTTTTGCAGGCATACGTCGTGAATCAATTGGTCATACCCACGCTGTAAAAACGTGGAATACACCGCAAAAAACGGATGCACTCCGCCGCTGGCCAGCCCCGCCGCCATGGTCACGGCGTGTTCTTCGGCAATGCCCACATCAAAAAACCGCGCAGGATATTTTTTGCCAAACCCTTCCAGCCCCGTGCCGCTCGGCATCGCCGCGGTAATCGCCGCCAGGTGCGGCTGTGTTTGGGCCAGGGTTTCCAGCGTTTGCCCCGCCACGGCGGAGTTGGAGGTCTTTTTCTCCGGCACGGCCGGCTCCACCCGATACGGCGCCACGCCGTGATATTTTTCCGGGTTGGCCTCTGCCGGCACATAGCCCTTGCCCTTTTGCGTGATCACATGCAAAAAGCAGGGCTGTTTGAGCGTTTTGGCATGCTCAAACAGATCGCACAGCTTTTGAATATCGTGCCCGTCGATCGGGCCGATATAGGTAAAGCCCAGCTCTTCAAAAATGATATTGGGCAGCAGAAAATATTTAATGCGGTTTTTCATCCGCTCCATCCGCAGCGCCAGCCCGGGGCCGATTTTCGGAATCGCCGTCACGGTCTTTTGCACCCGCTTTTTAAAGTTTCTGTAATGCCGGCCGGTGCGCAACCGGCTCAAATATTGGCTTACCCCGCCTACCGAGCGCGCAATGGACATGCGGTTGTCGTTTAATATTACGATAAACGGCGTTTTTACCGTGCCGCCGTCGTCCATCGCTTCATAGCACATGCCGCCCGTCAGCGCGCCGTCGCCCACCACGGAAACCACATGGTGCGTTTGCCCGCAAATATCCCGCGCCCGCGCCAGCCCCAGCCCCGCCGAAATGGAGGTGGAAGCGTGCCCCGCGGTAAATGCGTCATATTCGCTTTCGGAGGTTCTGGGAAAGCCTGCCAGCCCGTCTTTTTTGCGTAAAGTGGAAAATTGCTTATATCTGCCCGTTAAAATTTTGTATGCGTAGCTCTGATGCCCCACGTCAAAGACAATCTTGTCCTTCGGCACATCAAAACAACGCAACAAGGCGACCGTCAATTCAATCACCCCGAGGTTACTGGAAAGATGGCCGCCGTTTTGCAAGGTCGTCTCTATAATCAACCGCCGCAGCTCTGTGCAAAGCTGCGAAAGCTCTTTGTCGTTCAGGGCGCGTATCCGGTCTACGGAATCAATCGTATCCAGAATATTCATACGCCACCCTCCTTTTTATCCGCGGCTGAACACCGCCAGAATTCTCCCGATCAGTTCTACAATCTTTTTGCTTTCGTTCATCGCCACGCCTTTGCCCAGCGCCTTCATGGAAACCGTCAGCGCCGAAATCACAGCGCTGGTTGCCACCGACCAAAACGCCGCCGGCAAAAAGCCGAACCGCGCCGTGGCCAGCGCCGCCATTGCAGCGCCCGCCGTACCGGATACCACGCCGCAGATGTCGCCCACCACGTCGTTGCAAAAGTTGGAAAACTTTTCCGCGTGTTTTAATACCGCCAGGCTGTTTTTCGCACCCTTTACCTTTTTGCTGGCCATCGCCACAAACGGCGCCGGCGAAGCGCTTGTCACCGCCACGCCCAGCATATCAAACACAACGCCCAATAAAATCAGCACCACCAATACAGAAAGCGCCACCCAAAACGTAGCGCCCTCAATCAACGTGCTGGAAACATACGTCATCGCCGCGGACAAGCCCAATGTTAACACAAACGTGATCAGTGCCCAGCGCACCGGCAGCGATTTTTTCTTCTTTTTGGTTTTGGCTGCTTCGTCCTTTTTTTTCAATCCATTCATTCCAAATCAAATAGTGCGGTGGTGATATACCGAATAAACCTTGCGCCATAAGGTCTGGTTGGCTTTCCCCGTTTCGTACCCTCCGTCGCCGAGAGAGCGGTTTCCCTTTAAACAAAACGATGTGGCGTTTCCGTTCACACGACCAGATTGCCTGTGAGAGCACACTGTAATCCCCGGTATACCTTACCAACAGTCTAGGAGCTTTCCTCAGCGATCCTCCATGGCCCTATCCTCTTTTGCAGCCAAGGTTTCAGAAGGCAATCTTCTCATTTGTCCGGCCAGACAAACAAGGCGTTCCTCTCATCCACCAAGGCCACGCAAGGCAGGCTACACTGTACACAGCTGTTTGGCCGCATGACAGGTTCCTACCCCGCAGAGTAGAAGGTCATTTGCGCCCTCCACCCTAACGGGCCTCCACGATTGCCGGGTCGGCTCTTGCATGCCGTTGCAAGACGCCCGACAATCTTAACCCCCAGCATCAGCCCCAATCTGGGCGAAAGAAGCCAACACCAGAGACTTCATCGATGTGCCATTGACGGATTTTTAGCCCCGCCTTCAGGCGCATGGACGACCGACTAGAATACTGCACCACCGGACTTGTATTATACCAATCAACAGCCTGTCTTAGCAAATGCTTTTTTTGCCGACCCAATGCCCGCCGCGCCAAGCCCCGCGCCCGGCGTTTCATTTATTTTGCAAAACAGGCTATTTTCTCCGTTTTGCTGCGTTTTTCGCCGTTATGCTCAAAAATTCTGCTTTCTCTCCGTACCCGGCCAATGCACAGACCGCCCTGTCTGCCGCCTCTTCGGCCAGCGCCTGCGCTTTTTCCACGCCGTAAAGGCTTACATACGTCGTTTTCTGTTCTTTTTCGTCTTTGCCCGGCGTTTTCCCCAGCTCTTCGGCCGTGGCCGTCACATCCAAAATATCGTCTGCAATCTGAAAAGCCAAGCCCAGGTTTTGTGCATAGGTTGAAATACACGCCAAATCCGCTTCGCTGCCGCCTGCGATATGCGCCCCGGCGCAGCAGGCCGCCAAGATCAGCCCGCCGGTTTTTTCCCTGTGAATGGTGCGCAGCTGTTCTATTTCAATCTTGTGCCCCGTGGCCGTCATATCCCGCACCTGGCCGGAGACCATCCCCCGCGTGCCGGCGCCTTTGGCCACAGCCTGCATGGCCCGCCATTTTCTGGTGTCCATCTCGCCGTGCAGCATGGTTTCATACGCCAGGCTTTGCAGTCCGTCGCCCGCCAGCACCGCCATCGCTTCGCCAAACACCTTGTGGTTGGTGGGCTGGCCGCGCCGCAGATCGTCATCATCCATGCACGGCAAATCATCATGAATCAGCGAATAGGCATGAATCATCTCCACCGCCGCGGCAAAGGGCAAGGCGCTGCTTAGTTCGCCCCCCAAAAGCGCGCAGCTGGCCAGCGTTAACACCGGGCGCAGCCGTTTTCCGCCGGATAAAAGGCTGTATCCCATGCTCTTTTCAAGCGGCTCTATCCGCCCCAAAAGCGCCTGTTTTAGCGCGGGCTCTATGGCCTGTAAATACCTTTCATAGGTCTGTTGGTAGCTTTCACGCGTCAAAGTCCGTTTCCTTTCCCTCTTCCAGCGCGGCAATGCGCGCTTTATAGCCGCCCAGCTTTTCCTGGCAAATCTTGGCCAGCGCCTGGCTCTTTTCGTAATATTCCATCATTTTGTCTATGGAAAGATCCGGCGCTTCCATTTCCCGCGCCATGGTTTCCAGCTGTTCCATCGCCTGTTCCAGCGTCAATTCCTTTTTCTTTGCCGGCATTTTATTCCTCCTCCGTTTGCCAGGCGGCCCGCCTTGTGCCGTCTGCCAAATATGCGGTAAACACGGCGCCCGGCTCTGCCTGCGCCACGCTTGAAATCAGCGCCCCCGTTTCATCCCGCAAAATCGCATATCCTTTTTTCAGCGCGTGCTGGGGGCTCAGCGCATACACTTCTGCCGTCAGCGCCATAAGCCTTTGCTCCGCTTTATCTATGGCGTGCAGCGCCTGCTTTTCGATCTGCTTTTGCCATTGCGCCGTCTTTTCTTCATACTGGCTAAGCTTCATCGGAAACTGCACCATCGGCCCGCTGCGCGTATACAGCGCCAGCCGGGTTTCCGTCCGCTCTATGGCCCTGTGAATCTGCTTTGCCATGCCGTCCATCCAGGCATCCACGGTCTGCTGCCAGCCTTCCACCAGCGGCACGGCCAATTCCGCCGCAGCCGATGGCGTGGGCGCCCGCAAATCCGATACATAGTCCGCAATGGTCGTGTCCGTTTCGTGCCCCACGCAGCTTACCACCGGCACCGGAGAACGATAGATCGCCCGCGCCAGGTTTTCCCGGTTAAATTCCCAAAGGTCCTCCAGGCTGCCGCCGCCCCGGCCGATGAGAATCACATCCACGCCCTCTGTCTGCCAAAGGGTTTCCAGCGCAGAGATCATCTCCTCCGCTGCGCCGTCGCCCTGCACCCGGCAGGGCACCAGCAGCAAATCCACGCCGGGGTTCCGCCGGGTGGAAACATGGATAATATCGCGGATCACCGCGCCCGTCGGCGACGTTACCACGCCGATTCTCCGCGGAAATCTCGGCAGCGGCTTTTTGTGCGCCGCGTCAAACAGCCCTTCGGCCGCCAGCTTTGTTTTCAGCGCTTCAAATTGTTCATACAGCCGGCCCAGCCCCGCGTTTGCCATGGTCTGCGCATACAGCTGAAAGGCCCCATCTCTCAAATATAAATTGGCGCCGCCACCCACCACCACTTTCATCCCGTCCGCCGGGCGAAAGCCTACGGTTCTGTTATATTGACGAAACATCACGCACCGCACCGAGGACTGCTCGTCCTTCAGCGTAAAATACCAATGGCCGGAGGAATGGGCTTTGAAGTTTGAAATTTCCCCCTCCACCAAAAGGCCCTGCAGCATTTCGTCGTTTGCAATCAAGCGCCCTGCATATTCGTTGAGCTGGGAAACGCTGATCGTCATCATGTTCAACAGTTCTTTTAACATCCTGCCTCCTTGGCAAGCAGCGCAATGCCCGCCGCGTTGTCTCCGGCATACTGCGGGTCGGCAAAATGAAGCCGCAGCGCCGGCGCTTTTTTGGCGCAAACCAGGCGCAGCTGCTGTTTTACCAGTTCGTTGGCCGATACGCCGCCTGCAATCAGCACATCTAAAAGCCCGGTCTGTTCATACACCGCCAAAACGGCCTTGGCCAGCGCCCGCCCCAGCGAAACAAACACCCCGCGCGCTATTTCGCACCGGGGCACGCCCTCTATTATGGCCCGCTTTGTCTGCGTTTCCGCGCCGGAAAAATACAGCTTTGTCCCTTTTGCCGCCACGGTAAACAAATGCGCCTCTTCCGTTTGCTGCGCCAATGCCTCCATTTCCGGCCCTGCGGGAAAATGCAGCTCCATCGCCACGCCGGCCCGATCCACCCATTGCCCCGCGGCAATGTCCTCCGTACCGCCGAGAATGTCTGCGCTGTATTTTTCTGTTTGCACGCGCAAAATCTCCGTTGTGCCGCCGGAAAGGTGCACGCCCAGATATTCATCCGGCATCGGGCAGTTTATTTCCGCTGCGCGCAAATGTCCCTGCTGATGGGAAAACGTATGCAGCGGCACATCCAGCGCGCAGGCAATGCTTTGCGCCACCGTTTTGCCCGCCAAAAACACCGGCATATACGAGCCTTCCACCCGCCGCGGCTGCGTGGAAACCCCCACGCCGCATACCCTGTGCCCGCGGGCCGCTTCAAATGCCTGTTCCACCAGCGCCGGAAGCTGCCGTATATGACAAAACACAGCGTCGCTTTGCCTTAGGCCCAGCGCACCGTGTTCTACCGGCAACAGCGCGCGCGCGTTGCAAAGCACCCGGCCTTCCCCGTCTGCCAGCGCCACGCTCGTTCTGTAATTGCTTGTGTCTATGCCCAGAAAAACCTCCATGGGCTTATGCTTCCTCTTCTTTTTCGTCTGCCTGTTTGTCAGCGCGGTATACGCTGCCCAATATGCCGTTGATAAATTGGCGGCTCTTTTTCTCGCTGTATTTTTTCGAAAGCTCCACCGCCTCGTTGATCGCCACAGAGCCCGGCACATCCTCCCGGTAACGCATTTCATACAGTGCCAGCCGCAAGATGGATAAATCCACCTTCCCGATTCTGGCCAGGCGCCAGCCCACGGCGTTTTGTTCAATCAAGGCATCCAGCTCGTCCTTTTTTTCCTCCACCCCAAAGCACACCTGCTTTAGGTATTGCATATCCTCAGCGTCCAGCGCGGCGGGCTCTATGGTTTCCTGCACGGTGTCCAGGTTCACATCCCCCGTCAATTCATAGGCATACAAAACGCGCATCGCTGCATCACGGGCCGTTTTACGCGACATCTTATCCCCCTGCTTTTTCTTTATCTGTCATGAGAGAACAGCTCTTGCACCAGCTTGGAAAACCGCTCTCTGTTCTCTTTTCTCGATCCGAAATAAACGCCGACGCCCACGCAGGCCGCGATAAACAGCGTGCGCAAAATCCCGAATTCCAAAATAATCAGCGCCGCCACCAGCCCAATCAAGCCGCCCAGCCATTTTTCTCCGTTTCCTCCGAAAAACGAGGAAAAGCGGTTATTATCCATCTTCGTCTCTCCTCTTTAATTGGCCTTTTTTTCAAACAACACTTCCACCTGCGCATCGCTGATCCCACAGGAAGTTTCCAGCATCTGCTTTATGTTGTTTTGCACGTTGGCCGCCAGCTCCACAAACTGGTTGTCCATCCCGGCTGTCAGCGTCATCAGCACCGTCACGCCGATTTCCTTTTGCATCAGTTTACACTGCGCAGACTGCACGCCTTCGGTCTGCTTTGCCGTCTGAATGCAAAAATCCGCAATGGCCTCCTGCGCAATGCGCACATCCCCCGTCGGCGAAATGGACAATGTGGCCGTCTGCGCGGGCTTTGCGCTGCCCTCGCCCAGGCCGATCCACATGCAGCGCACCGCCAACAGGCAAATGCACAGTGCCAGGATTACCACCAGAATCTGCGCCCACAGTTCGTCCAATGCAACGGTTATCTCCGCCATCGGAATCACGCCGCATACCACCAGCGCAATGCATACACACAGCGCCAAGAGAATCAAAAGCGTGATCACCAAAAGCAACCTTTCGCTCGCTTTCATCGTTTGTTATCCTCCTTTAGGGCCTGTCCGCCCCATACACAAACAACAGCTCCCCAAGGGGAGCCGCGGTTTGTCTTTACCGTACCCGGGGTGTCGGTTCGGACACGGGCTCGGCCGGCGACTCTGCTTTTTTCTCGATCTGCACGCCCTGCACGTGGATGTTCACTTCCACAACCCGCAGCCCCGTCATGGTTTCAATGCCTTTTTTTACTTCCTGATAGATATTTTCGCACACTTCAGGGATCTTCGCGCCGTAGCGCACGATGATGTTCAAATCCACCGCGCATTCTTCGGTGCCCACTTCCACCTTCACGCCCTTGGTCATGTTCTTACGGCCCAAAAGCTCCGCTACGCCGGAGGTAAAGCCGCCGCTCATGCCTGCCACGCCGTCTACCTCCACGGTGGAAAGCCCCGCAATGGTGGCGATTACATCGTTGTTAAACGTAATCTTCCCGGATTTTTCGTTTTTAATTTGAACTTCCTGCATGGTTTCCTCTGCCATGGAAGCCACCTCCCAACTAAGATTGCTTTATTATATCAGGTTTGGCAAAATAGTACAACTTAGTCAACAGGCTATTTGCGCGGCATAATCTTGATATTTTCGCTTTTCACCCCGGTCTGTTCGCGCACGATGTCCATAATCTGCGCCGCCTGCGCGCTGGTCAGCGCTTCGGTGTTTTCCACCACCACATTGCACGCCTCATCCTGAATGGTCACAATGCATTCGCTGTATCCCTTGGCTTTAATCAGCCCTTCGGTGTTGGCCTCGGTTTCCATGGTGTGGATCAGCGCCAGTTTTTTCTCGTTGGCTTCCTTTATGTCCGCCGCGTCGGATTTTTTATCCTGGATAATGCCGTCCAGCCAGGCAATCTGCTGTTCTCTGTTGCTCTTTCTTTCCTTACGAAAATCCGTGTAATACGTCATCGCCGCGGCGTTGGCGTTGGCAGCGTCTGCCTCCGGTGTGGCGTCTGCGTTTGCGCTTTGCTCCGCCGTATTGGAAGGCGCCTGCATGGCCACCTGCGGGCTGTCGCTTACGGTGGTGTTAAATTTATAATTCAAAAACCCCGTAAAACACAGCATCGCCACCAGCGCCAATAAAATCCAGTTTTTCTTTTCAAATTTCATTGTCTTTGCCCCCTTATGGTTTCATTTCGAATACTTCCACTTTCGATGCCTCCACGCCCAGCGCCGTCTGCGCGGCCCTGGAAAGCGCCAGCTGCACGGAAAGGTCGTCTGCGCCCTCGGCCACGATCACAACGCCCAGCACATTCGGCCGCTTTTCCGTAATCACCACCAAATCCCCCGTGCCGGAAATCGGCTTTTGAGAGGTGGATTGGTTTGTCGTGCTTCTGTTTTGCATATCCACCGTGGAAGAGGTGGTCTGGTTGTTGTCATACGCCGGCACCTTTTCCGCCTCCCCCTCGTAGGTGATCATCACCTCCACCTTGCCCGCGTTTTTTATGGAGGATAGTATATCGGAAAGGCGCTGTTTTTCTTCGTTCGGGTCAAACGCCGCGCCCGCAGTGCCGTTTTTTTGCTCTGCTTTGCTTTCGCCGGCAAAAATCTGCGGCCAGCACAACAGCGCCAGCGCCGCCATCACCGCCGCGCACAGGGCATATTGCGCGCCCTTTGTCCGCCAAAGTTTCGGCAGCTTGATTTCTTTCCAGTTCATTCCTTCCGTCCTCCTCTGTTATTTTTATGTATATGTTGTCTTGCCCCTGTTATGCCCATTGCAAAATCCACCCTACCAGCGGCTTTGCCATGGCCAGCGTCATCGCCAGCCCCAGGCCCACGCGGCCAAAGCGTTTCAAATTGCCGCTTGGCAGCAAAATTTCAAACAGCGCCGTGGTCACCCCTGCGCACGCCATTGTCATTGCCCAGCTATACAGCGTTGCCTGCATGTTTATCCCCCCATGTTCAATGTGCCCGCGCGGATCATCAGCGTCACGCTGATAAACATCATCACCCCCACGCTCAGCACCGCGATATACAACAGCGTTGTCACCTGTGATAAATCCTGTAAACAACCCGCCAGCCGCTTTTCTTCAAACGGCTGCATCAGCGCCGCGGTCAGTTTCATCGTCAGCGTAATGGCCATAATCTTCATCACGGGCGATGCCATTTTGCACCCGATCAGCACCAGCCCCATCACCCCTACGCCGTTTTTCACCACCATCGAGCAGCCCACCAGCGTGTCCATCGTGCCGGAAACCATGTTGCCCACCACCGGCATAAATTTCCCCACGGCAAATTTGGCCGTCCGCATTGTCACGCCGTCATAGGTGCCGCCGGTAAGCCCTTGCAGCGCCGTTACGCCCAGGAAAATCACAAACACCAGCCCTGTCAGCCATGTGGCCGTTTTCATCACCAGCTCCGTCATCCGGGAAATGCGAATCTTGTCCGATAGGTTTTGCACCACCGTCAGCACCCCGGACACCAGCACCGCCGGCAGGGTAAATTTATGCACCATGGTCATCATCGCCCCGGTCAAAAGCCCCATCGCCGGCTGAAAGACGCCCGCGCTTGCCAGGCTGCCCACCGCTGTCAGCAGCGTGATGAGCACGGGAAACATCGCCTGCATCAGCTGCGTCATTTCCAATATCGCCTCAGAGCCGATGCCAAACGCCTGCACCAGCGCCCGCACCGCCAGCGATACCGCCAGCGCATACGACAAAAACCCGCATACCTCCGCCATCTCGCCGGACAGCACCCTGGGCCCTATGGCCCCCAAAAGCGACATCACACAGCACAGCAAAATCATCTGCACCATCCATTGTATGTTTTCCCGCACCGCGCGGATCAGCCCGCGGCCCAACACGGCAAAAATCTGCCCGGTGTCCAGCGCCTTTTCCCCTTTGCCCAGCGCTATCAGCGTTTGGGTAAAATCGCCGCTTTGCAAAAGTTCCTGCGCGGTTTCGTCCTCTGTCAGCCCCTTTTGCAGATCATACAAATTCAGCCCGTTGATGGTCTGCTGCAAGCCCGCTTCAAATTCCTCTTCGCTTGTCTGCTGCTCGTCTTGCTGCGCCTGTTCGTTTTCCGTTGCGGCCAGCGCGTTTTTCGGCTGGAAAAGCAGCAGCAACATCAGCAGCAGCACCGCCCCTGTTTTTTTCATGGCAGCACCGCGCTCAACAGTTCCAACAAATTCACCACCACCGGCACACATAGCCCCAGCATCACCACTTTGCCCCCCAGCTCCACTTTGGAGGCAATGGCGTTTTCCCCCGCGTCCCGGCAGGCTTGTACGCCAAATTCCGCAATATACGCCACGCCGGTAATTTTCAGCATCGTGGAAAATATGCCCGCGTCCGTTTCAAACCGGGCGCTGATCTCCGCCAATTTTGCCAATAGCAGCGCCGCCTGGTCTATGATGGAAAACACCAGCACCGCCCCCGTTATCAGCGCGCACAGCATCGCCAGTTCCGGCCGCAATTGACGCAGCACCAGCGTCAGCAGCGCGCCGATGATGCCAATGGATACGATCTTAATCATCTTTTTCTCCTAATACAGGTTGAAAACGCTCTTCACGCTTTCAAACAGATCGCTGATCACGCCGATCACCATCACCAGCACAATCACCAGCCCCGCAATGGCCACCATCGTGGCCATATCGTCCCGCCCGGCCTTGCCCAGCAGCTGGCTTAACACCGCCACCACAATGCCGATGGCCGCTATGCGAAAAATCAAATCTACGCTCAACCCTATCCCCGCCTTTTCAAAGTAATAGAACCGCCAGTCCCGCGCCGATCAGCACGCCCGCCGTTCTGTACAGCTTGCCCCGGCTTTGCTCGTTTGCTTCGGCCTGCGTTTTCAGCGCATACAGCCGCTCTTTACACAGCGCAAACGCCGCCGCCTGGTCCGCTTCGTGGCTGCCGATGCGCTCAAACAATTCGCACAGCGCCGCTTTTTCCTCCGGCCCCAGGGCTTGCGCCTGTTTGTTTTGCGCAGCCGTGTCCATCGTCTTTTCCAGCGCCGTATACGCCTGTTTCCCGTCTTCCAGTTCTTGAGTCAGCTCCTTTAGCCATTGCCCCGCTTCGCCGTTTGTCAGCGCCGCTGTGCGTCTTACCGCCTGCGGCAGCGGCTCTTTATAGTGCATAAGGCGCTGTCCCAGCGCATCCAGCGCCTGCTGGGTGGTTTCAATGGCCCGCCGCCTTGCCGTCAGCCGCGCTGCCGCCATACACCCCTGCCCCGCGCAGCCTATAAACACCACCATACACAGCCATAGCCTCATCTGCCCTGTTCCTTAATGCAAAGCCGCCTGTCCAGCTGTTTTATCACATGTCCCGGCGCCTTGCCCAAAATCAAATATCGGTCAAACACCTGTTCTTGTATCAGCCTTCGCATCCCCCGGCGCTGCATCAGGTCGTTTTCGTCCTGCCCGTGTACCGTGGCCAACACTTTCACCCCCGCAAACGCCGCCTCCATCACGGCCTCTGCGTCCTCTTCGCCGCCCAGTTCGTCTGTAGCCAACACCTGGGGCGAAAGGCTTCTCAGCGCCATCATCATGCCTGCGGCCTTGGGGCAGCCGTCCAGCACGTCGGTCCGCAGCCCCACATCCAGCTGCGGCACGCCCGCCACGCAGCCCGCCAGCTCCGCCCGCTCATCTACCAGGCACACCCGCTTGCCCGCAGCATCCCGCCCGCCGTTTGAAATCTGCCGCACCAAATCTCTCAAAAGCGTGGTTTTGCCCATCATCGGCGGCGAAATGATCAGCGTGGAATACACCGTCTCCCCCGCCTGCACAGAAGGCAAAATCCTGTCCGCGCAGCCTTTTACCTCCCGCATAATGCGCACGCACAGCCCCGTGCAATGCGAAAGCGCGCAGATTTTCCCGTTCCTTACCGTCACCTTGCCGGAAAGCCCCAGCCGGTATCCGCCTTTCAGCGTGATAAACCCCTGCCGCATCTCCTCTTCATAGGCATAGACCGAATATTGGCAGGCCGCGGCAAACACCCGCTCTATCGTTTCCGCCGAAACCGTCAGCGCCCCCTCCGGCGTTTTTTGCAGCCGCCCATCTGCGCAAAGATAAAAATCCTCCGTTCCCTTGCCGATCATCAGCGGCCGCCCGCACCTAAGGCGGATTTCGTCCGTCCCTTCCTGCGCGTCCCGGCCCATGGCCGCCAGCGCCCGCCGGATCGGTTCCGGCCACAGCCCGGCCAGCGCCGCCGTCCATCCCGTTCTGGTTTTCATCTTTGGTTCCCTCCTTTGTACAACATATATATGTGCATTTGTCCGCGCATAGTCCGCCCGCGCTCCCTCGAAAAAACGCGAAATGCCCATAAAAAAAAGAACCGCCTTTTCTGCGATTCTCCCCGCTCGTTCTATGCTTGGCCAACGCCCTATACGCTCCTGCGTTTTGGCATATATCGGGCCGCGCCTTTGCACCGTCCTCGTCTTTTCTCTTTCCCTTGCGCCGCTTTTCCTGCTTTCTTTACGTCCTGCCGCGGTTTCCCCTGTGCCTTTTCTCTTGAGTCCCGTTTCCCCCGCTTTTGCCTCTCTCGTTCCTGTGGTATGCCTTTCCCTCCTCCCTTTCTCCTCTACCGGGCTTTCTCGCCCCTCTTTCTCATCCCAAACCTTTCGCCTGCCTTATCTCACAACCTTCCCGCACCTTTCTCTCCCGATTCCCCCCTGCTCATTTCTTTCTCTTGTCAAAGCAAATCGTTTTTCTGTCCTTTGCCCGTCCTTCCCCTTGCTTTTATACCCGGCATCCTCTCTCATCCCAAACCCTTTGCTCGCCTTGTTCTCCCGGCAGCAGGCCCGCTCTTTTCTTTCCCGCAATCTCGTTTTCCGTTCTGCTTTCCTTTTCGGATTTTCAATCCTCTTCTCTTTTTTCATTCGCCGCGCCGTTTTTTATGCTTTTCCCCGTCCTTTGCCTGCGTTGTATTATCCCCCGCGGCCCTTTTTTCTGCCTGCGCACATCCGCCCGGCATTTTTTGCATAAAAAAACAGCATGCCCTACCGTTTGCAGGCCATGCCGTCATTTTTTGTTTATTCCTGTTCTTCTGCCTCGTCTTCAAAGATCGGCTGGTTGCATTCCGGGCAAATCAGCTCTTCGTTTCCCAGCATCTCTTCGTCAAAGTATACCACTTCATGGCAGTGCGGACATTCCATTTCCAAAAAGTCGCCTTCGTCCTCGTCTTCGTCGTCTTCAAACAACTCGTCTTCCAAATCCGAAAGGTCCTCGTCAATGGCTTCCACATATTCGTTCATTTCGTCCAGGTCATCCTGCACTTCGTCTACCGCGTCGGATACATCCTGCAGCACATCGATGATCTTCAACAGCAGCTTGCCCTCTGCCGTTTCGTCCTTTACGCCCAGCCCATCGGACAGGCCCTTCAAATATGCCACACGTTCGGATAAATAGGTGCTCATTTTATTTTCTCCTTGTTTTACACGCGGCTCATATATTCGCCGGAGCGGGTGTCTACGCGGATCACGTCGCCTTCGTTTACAAACAACGGCACGTTTACCACAGCGCCCGTTTCCAGCGTAGCCGGTTTGGTGCCGCCGGTGGCCGTATCGCCTTTCACGCCGGGGTCGGTCTGCGTGATGGCCAGTTCCACAAAGTTCGGCGCTTCCACGGAGAAAGCCTGTCCCTTAAAGAACTTCACATCCACAGAGGTGTTTTCCTTTACATACTGAATCGCGTCTTCCACCAGTTCCCGGTTCAGCGGCAGCTGTTCGTAGGTTTCGTTGTCCATGAAATAATACAGATCGCCGTCGTTATACAGATATTCCATGCTCTTGGTTTCCACATGGGCCCGCGGGTAGCGCTCAGTCGGGTTAAACGTGCGCTCCAACACGCTGCCGGTTACCACGTTTTTAATCTTCGTGCGCACAAACGCCGCGCCCTTACCGGGTTTCACATGCAAAAAGTCCACAATTACCCAAACCGCACCGTCGATTTCCACAGTTTGGCCCTTACGAAATTCGCTCGCAGATAACATTGTTCAAGTCCTCCTCAGATTTACAAAATGATCAGTTCTTTCGGGGAAGCCGTAAAGTTCTCCATGCCGTCTTTGGTAATACAGACGGTGTCCTCAATCCTCACCCCGAATTTGCCCGGCAGATAAATCCCCGGTTCCACGGATAAGCACATGCCGGGCTGCAATGTTTCCTCGCAGGCCGGGGAAAAGCGCGGCTCTTCATGAATCAAAAGCCCAAACCCATGCCCCAGGCCATGGCCGAAACAATCGCCATAGCCCATCTGGTCGATAAAGCCACGCGCAATATGATCCACAATATTGCATACCACGCCGGGGGCTATTTTGTCAAGTGCGCGCTGCTGTGCGGTCAGCACAATTTGATAAATTTTCTTCATTTCCTCGTCCGCATGCCCCACCGCCACCGTGCGCGTCATGTCCGAGCAATAGCCGTTGTATTTGCAGCCGAAATCCATCGTGATAAAATCGCCGTTTTGGATTTTTCGGTCTGTCGGCTGGGCGTGCGGCATGGAGGAATGCGGCCCGGAGGCGATGATGGTGTCAAACGACACGGCGCAGCCCCGTTTTGCCATAAAATATTCCAGCTCCGCTCTGATTTCCAGCTCCGTCATCCCGGGGCGAATCAGCCCCAAAAGGAAATCAAACGCGTCGTCCGTCACCTTTTGCGCCCCGCGGATGTTTTCAATCTCCCCTTCGTCTTTGATAAACCGCAGCCTGTCCAATTTTGCGCCCATGTCTGTCAGCGTTACATGCGGCAGCTCGTTTTTCAGCGCCGCATACCAGGCCACCGTCTGCCGGTCCGCCTCAAAGCCCAGGGCAAAGGGCCGCGTTTCAAAGCGCTTTTTCAGTTCCGTAGCCAGGCTTATCCCGTGCCCCGTTTCCACCACCGTAAACGCCGGGCATTGCGTTTGTGCCTGCTCGGAATAGCGCGAATCGGTAAACAACAGCCGCTCGTCTTTTGTAATCAACAGCATGGTTTCCACATTGGTAAACCCGCTCAAATACCGCACGTTTTCATAGCTGGAAACCAACACGCCGTCCAGCCCTCTCATTTCCGGCAATGCCATCAGCGCTTTTATTCTGCCGTTCATCGTTGTTCCTCCTTTTGTCTTTGATATAGATCGCGAAACGTGGCCGCGTCCTCCGCCATATGCCCGGCGGATTCGCAAATCACCACCGCGTGATAGTCCCTTTCTGCCAAAAGCTTTGCCAGCGGATCAAACTCCGGGCCAAACTGCGTGTCTTCATAGTTCCAGTGCCGCTTTTCCCCGCCCTTGGTAAATTCTATGCGGGAAAAATGTATGTGCAGCGCTTTGGCCCTCTGTTCACCCAGCGCCGTTTCCAGCGCGTTTAGCACCGTTTCATAGCTTTCTCTGTCGCCAAACTGCCCCAAGCGCCTTGCATACAAATGCCCAAAATCCACGCAGGGAATCAGCCTTTCATCCACGCGGCAAATCTGCAAAATCTCATCCACATCGCCGATCTGCCCCAGCTTTCCCATCGTCTCCGGGCACAGCGTCACGCCCTGCAAAAGCCCCTGCGCCTCCAGCTTTTTCATAATCTCCGGCAGCAGCGTTGTAATGTTTTGCACCGCCTGTGCGCGTTGCAGTTTGCCCTGTGCCCCGGGGTGAAAGACAACCCGCCGCGCCCCCATCCATTGCGCAGCCCGGCAGGCCTGCTCAAAATAGCGCAGGCAGTTTTGCTTTTTCTCCTCGTCCTCCGTGGCCAGGTTGATAAAATACGGCGCATGCACGCTCATCCAAATCCCATAGCGGGCAAATTCTTCGCCGATGGCCCGCGCGCTTTCCTCTTTGATGCGCACGCCCCTGCCAAAGCTGTATTCAAACGCCGTCAGCCCAAACGATTCATGCAGCCATTTCGGCTGTTCTATCGTGGCCTTATGCCCCTGTGCAAAAAAGCTTTCCGAATTGCCGGACGGCCCAAACCTCATCTTTTTTCTCCTTTTCCCTTTGGTTTATTGTAGTATATTGCGCCGCCCTGTGCAAATGCAAGCCCGTTACTCCTCCAGCGCCTCATGCAGCAGCCGCAGCGCCTTTTTTTCAATTCTCGATACATACGAGCGGGAAATGCCCAAGAGCTGTGCAATCTCGCGCTGGGTTTTGCACCGCCCCGCCACCAGTCCAAACCTCAGTTCCACAATCAGCCTTTCCCTGGCGGACAACACGCGCTCCATCGCCTGCTTTAGCCGCTGCACGTCCATCCTCGTTTCCGCCTGTTCTTCCGTGCAGTCCGGCGAAACGCCCATAATGTCTATCAGCCGCACCTGGTTGCCGTCCTTGTCCGTGCCGATCACTTCTTCCATCGCAATCTCGCCCCGGCTCTTTTTCTCCTGCCTTAGGCTCATCAAAATTTCGTTTTCTATGCACCGCGCCGCATAGCTGCCGATCGGCCGCCCCTTTTTCGGGTCAAAGGTGTTCACCGCCTTGATCAGCCCAATGCTGCCGATGGAAATCAAGTCCTCCAAATCCCGGCCGCCCACGGCATATTTTTTGCAGATATGCGCCACCAGCCGCAAATTATGCGTCACCAGGCTGTGCTTTGCCTCCTGGTCCCCCGCCATCATGCGCTCGATGGCCCGCTTTTCCTCCTCTTTTGTCATCGGCGCCGGAAACGTCGGCCCGTAGTTCACGCTGCCCACAAACAACACAAGCTGGCTCAAATACAACAATGCCATTGTCAACATACCGTATCCCTCCCTGTTGTGTTAGGATACGCACCACCGCTTGTATCAAAGAACAAAGCCGCCCAAAAGGGCGGCTGTAAAAGCTGTTTTTTATCAATCTGTCGAAACGGGCGCGCGCCGTTTTCTTGCCGGTTTTGCGCTTTGCGCCGGGCGTTTTATCCGCCGGCCGATCGCGCTGTTTTGTATGCCGTAAACCACGCTGCACCCCAGGCCGAACGCCGTCACAATCTGCAGCCGATAGGTAAACCAGTTATGCAGCCAGGAATGGTTTCCCAATACCATATACCAAACATACGGCATGCCCGCCAGCAGCACCAGCAAGCTTATGCCCTTTAGCCAGCCCATCTTTTTCACAGAGCGATGGAGGGCAAAATCCACCACAATCTCTATGATCAAAACGCCGCTGAACAGCTTGATCATCTGATACAGATATTTTTCGCAATACAGGTTTTGTTTAATCGCCAAGATGCGGTTGCCCGGGTATCTTTCCGTGCCGTTTGTCCGGAAGGCCACCTGTTCCATCGCCTGGGCAAAAATGTTTTTCCCCAAAATCAGCGTGGCATACAGCCATTTCAGCGCCCAGGTAATTCCATATCCCATCAGCCAGTAAAACGCAATGCGCACCAGGCTCATAAACTGCGTTTTCCACGAAAAACCGCCGTTTTCAATATGCCAGGCCACAAACGCCACCGCCGGCACCCCCACCGTAATGGCCGGCACCGTTAAAAGGTCCACAAAGTTTGTCACGGAGCCTACCACCGTAAACAATAAACACAGCTTTGTTTCGGACATGCCCTTGTCCAGCCCTCTGAGCATTACAATCATGGCAATCATCATGATGATAAAACACGAAGCGTATTGCATGCTCACGGAAACCACAATAAACCGCACCAGCAGCATAGACAATACAAACGCCGATGCAATCCATGTATTGATGCTTTTGCGTATCTGGCAAAACGCGGCAATCAAAAGGAAAATGCAAACCGCGTTGATCAGCGTTCGAATCTGTGAATAGTTTGCCACCATCAACAGCGGCCTTAACAGCACCTGATACCCGTTCCAATACCTGGCATAGTTTGGAAACATCGCCCTTGAAATCAGCCGCATTTCCTGTTCGTTTACCGATCTTGTCAGCATCAGCTTATCGGTAAAGTTATCCATCATGCTGCTGGCCGAGCGAAAAATCAAAAGCGGCCGTTCCCCTTCGCTGTCCAGATATTGAATCCCGCTGTTGCGGTTTTCCATAATCGCCGAATCCGGGATCACATAGGCCATCATCATCAGCAATACATACAAAATGCTCAAGCATAAAATCAACAGCATGCATCGGGCAAACCGCTGCATGGCCGGGTTCAATCGTTTCATGCAAATCCTCTCTTTTCCCATGGTGTTTTCTGCACATCCCCGTGCGCAAAATTCACAAAACAGAGTTTCCCTTTTTAGGCAAAGCCAAACGCCCGGCCTTGCCTGCCCCTTTGAAAAACCTTTTTTCTACTCCAGCATCTTTTTCCGCGTCACAAAGTTCCAAACCATCACCACGGCCGTAGCAAAGATCTTTACCAGCATATAATGCAGCCCCAGCGATTCCACGCCCAGCCACATAACCAGTTGGTTGATGCCAAGGCCGATCACGCTGAAAACGATAAACAGGATAAAATTTCGCGTTTTGCTGGTTTCCTGTTTTACATCAAACACCCACAGCACGCTGGCAATGTAGTTGAAAATCACGGAAATGCTGAAAGACAATACCGAGGAAATCAGGTAATGAATGCCCAGCCATTCCGTAAACGCATACAAAAACCCATAGTCAATGGCAAATGCCAATACCCCAATCACGCCGAAACGCGCAATTTGCTGAAATAGTTTTTTCATTCCTGTTCCTTTTTCGTGCGTACCAGCACCAGTTCAAACAGCTGCCTGTGTTTTTTCACAATTACTTCCAAAATGATCCCGCAAACCCATAACAGCAGCGAAATTATCAGCATAAAGCCGGAGAAGATCAGCGTCGGGAAACGCTCTACCAGCCCGGTTTTAAAGTAATCCACAAACACCGGCGTGCCAAACCCAACGGAAATGGCCAAAAAGAGAAACGCCAAAATGGAGAAAAACAGCTGCGGGCGGTATTCTTTAAACAACCGCATGATGGTTTTCAATACTTTAAATCCGTCGCTGTATGTGTTCAATTTGGAAACGCTGCCCGCCGGCCTGTCCCTATAAGAAACCGGCACTTCCAATAAGCTCAGGTTTTTATCCAGGGTGTGGATGGTCATCTCGGTTTCAATTTCAAATCCCTTGGATAAAATCGGGAACGTCTTCACAAAATCATGGCTAAACGCCCGGTACCCCGTCATAATATCCTTTACCTTGGCCTTGAAAATCGTATTGATCAGCCAGCGCACCATCCGGTTGCCCAGGTTGTGAAACGGCCGCTTGTTTTCCGTAAAATACGTAGAGGACAGCCTGTCGCCGATCACCATGTCCGCCTTGCCTGCCAAAATCAAATCACACATCTCTCTGGCGTGCTCGGCCGGGTAGGTATCGTCGCCGTCTATCATCAGATAACAATCCGCTTCAATCTGTTTGAACATGCTGCGGATCACGTTTCCCTTGCCCTGCCTGTATTCGTGGCGCACCACCGCCCCTGCCTTTTCCGCAATTTCGGCCGTGTTGTCTGTGCTGTTGTTGTCATACACATAAATCACGGCCTCCGGCAGCGCCGCTTTGAAGTCTTTTACCACCTTTTCAATCGTCTTGCTCTCGTTATAGCAAGGCACCAGAACAGCAATTGATCCTTTCGCCATAAAGAAATCCACTCCGTTTCTTTCGATAATTGCTTTTTTACACGTACACACATCTTATCATAGCAGCCGGTAAAGTGCAATTTTGTTTCCTATACTACATTGTTTTTTCTTGTTCCCTCTTTTTCCTCTCCTTCCTTGTTTGTTCTCCCCGCTTTTGCCTTGCCAAAATGCGCTTTCCGCGGTTTTCATGCAGCGTTCTGCTTATAGGCCAAGCCGCTCTCTAGATTTTACTCCGCCATGCTTTTCTCCGCCTTCTCCACGCCCGCTTTTGCGCTGTTAAACGTTCCGCTTATCCAAAAAGCCGTTTTCTCTATCGATGCCCCTTTCATGCTTTCCCCGGCACTCTTCGTGCTCGTTTTCGCGCTTTCTCCGTTCCTGCTCGCTCTTTTTCGTCTGTTTCAATCAGCCCCATGCCTGTTTTCCCTTTTTGCGTTTTCCCGAGCACACCCTCTCCCAAGGCGCCCTGTTCGTCTGCCTTTGTTTGTAAACCGCGCCCCGGCCTCCTTCCTGTTATCTCTTTTACAAGGATTCCCTTTCTCCTTTTATATCCCCCTTATCTGCTCTGTTCTCGCCTGTTCTTCTATGCAAATCTTGTTTTTCTCCCGCATAAATTACACCGCCGCTCATCCTTCCCCCTCTCTTTACACCAACGCCCTTTTCCCTTCTCCGAAGCAAACCCTTTGCGCGTTTTCTCTTGTCCGCTTGCACTCTTTTTGCCTTGTTCTTACGCCCTGTCCTGTTTGCGCCGTTTGCTATGCCCGGTTTGGTTTTCCCAACGGAAAACGCCGCCCGCGCTTTCTCCCGTTTTTATGCAAAACAAAAGAGGGCGCTTGGCCCTCTTTTTTCACTGTGCCGTGTTGTTTTTCTTATCCGCCTCAATCCACAGCGGCCGGTATTTTTCCACGTTGGCGTTGTGCTCTTCCAGCGTTTTACTAAACACCGTTTCGCCCGTTTCCGGATCGCCCAGGCAGAAATACAAATATCCTTTCAAATAGCTCTCATCCGGATACAGCGCCGCCTCAATGGCGTCTTTGCCGGGGTTGCAGATCGGCCCCTCCGGCAGCCCTTTGTATTTATAGGTGTTATACGGCGAATCGGTCGCCAAATCCGCATTGGTCAAATTCAGCCGTTTTACCCCGATGACATATTGCACCGAAGCGCAGCTTTGCAGTTTCATCCCGCTTTTCAGCCGGTTATGGAACACAGCAGACACCTTTTTAAAGTCGGCTTTTTTCGCTTCCTTTTGAATCAGCGACGCCAAAGTGATCACTTCGTCCGTCGTCATGTTCAGTTCCTTGGCGCGCTCTTCAAATTCCGGCGTATACATCTGGCTAAAACGATACCACAGTTTGTTCGCCACTTCCGCCGGCTTTGCATCGCGATACACTTCATACGTATCCGGGAACAGATACCCCTCCGTCGGGTTTTTCCGTTTGGCGGCCCGTTTGTTGGGCTCGCTTAAAAATGAATACGCTTCCGTATAGGCAGACAGATCTTTAATCGCGTCTGTAAAATCCGAAGCCTTGGCAATCACGCCTTTGGAAACCAAAAGGTTTGCAATATCGTCTGCCGTGTAGCCCTCTTTGATCAAAAGCTTGGCCACGTTTTCCGTGCTGGCGTTTGTGCAAAGCTTGTTTACCACGTCCATCAGTTCCATCGAGGGAGACAGTTCATATGTGCCGCTGCGCAGCTTGCTGCCCCTATCGTATAGATCCACAAACAGTTTAAACGCCGTTTTGTTGCGGATAATGCCGTTTTCCTCCAAAATCCGCCCGATCGTGTTTACCCCGCTGCCGCGCGGGATCTCCACTTCGATCACGCTTTTGTCTCCCGCGTTCACGGGCGCCAGAAATTTCATGCGCACAAAGCCCCACATCATCAGCCCCAGCAAAAGCACAATGCCCAGGCTGACCATAAAGACCTTGGTCGGCCTATTGATGCGCTTTAAAATGCCGTCCATCTGCATGCGGGTTTCCGTTTGCCCCAGCCCGGTATCCTGCGTGTTAAAACGCGAAAGATAGCTGGCTTTGGATTTTTTCGTCTGTTTGCTTCTCATCTTGCCCCCCGGTATCGCTTAGGCTCCGAACCCCAGATCCATCTGCACGGCGTCCGCCAAAATCTTAAAGATATCGCTCATCAGCTGGGTCAGTCTGTGCTCTGCCAACATATAGTTTGTCAGCTCCGTATTCAGCGACAAAACGCCCATCAGCTGTTGATATTGCTGCTGCATCTCGTCCGTCACAGGCTGCCCTGCCATCTGAGCGCCCATCACCTGGCGTGTCAGTTCGGTATATTTATCATACAGGTTTTTGTTCAAATCGTTAGCAAACGCCTCTTCTTTGGCCTTCACATAGCTTTGATACACTTCGCTTTCCTTTATTTCCCTAGCCAGTTCATAGGCCTTATCATAGTTTTGCATGTTCTGTTTCCTCCCGGTGTATATCCAAAATGATGGGCAAAATCATCGGGCTGCGCTTTGTCTGCTGATATAAAAAGTTGCGTACGTTGCTGCGTATGCTGTTTTTCAGCGTGGTATAGTCGCCCGGCGTGCGCTTGTTTTCCAGTTCGCGCACGGTGTTGATCACAATCGTGCGCGCCTTTACCAACAGCGCCTCGCTTTCCCGCACATACACAAACCCGCGGGAAATCAGTTCCGGCCCGGAAATCAGCGCGCCCGTCACCTCGTCCACCGCCAATGTTACGATAAACAGCCCGTCCTCGCTGAGCATCTTACGGTCGCGCAACACCACGTTGCCAATATCGCCAACGCCGCTGCCGTCCACAAACACAGCGCCGCCCGGCACCTCTTCGCCCGGGGCAATGCCGTTTTTCGTCAATTCTATCACACGGCCAATCTGCGGAATTACCATATGCTCCGGCAAAATGCCCTGCTCTTCGGCCGTTAGGGCATGCTGGCGCAGATGATGAAATTCCCCGTGAATCGGCATGAAGAATTTCGGCTTTGTCAGCGCCATCATCAGCTTTTGTTCTTCCTGGCAGGCATGGCCGGAAACGTGCACTTCGCTCGTGCGGTCGTTTACCACCTTCACGCCCTTTTGAATCAAGCGGTCTATCATGTTTGTCACCGCTTTTTCATTCCCCGGAATCGGCGAGCTGGATAAAATCACCATGTCGTCCGGGCGGATGGAAATGGTGCGGTGTTCGTCGTTGGAAATGCGAACCAGCCCGCTCAGCGGCTCGCCCTGGCTGCCGGTGGTGATGATCACCACCTGATCCGGCTCAATAAAATCCAGCTGCTTATCGTTGAGCAGCGTGCCCTTGCGCATTTTTAAGTAGCCGATCTCCGTGGCAATTTCCGTAATGCGCTCCAGGCTGCGCCCCGCCATATATACCTTTTTGCCCCGCCGCTCCGCAATTTTTATAATCTGCTGAATGCGGCTGACGTTGCTTGCAAACGTGGCCACAAAAATGCGCCCCGTTGCCTGGCCGAATAAATCATCAAAGCTTTTGGCCACGCGCTGCTCGCTCATCGTGTAGCCCGGGCGTTCGGAGTTTGTGCTTTCGCTCATCAAAAGCTGCACGCCTTTTCGCCCCAGGTTGGCAAAGGCCGCCAGGTCCATCATTTCGCCATCCAACGGCGTATAGTCGATTTTGAAATCACCCGTATGCAAAACCAGCCCCACCGGTGTTTCAATCGCCAGCGCATAGGCGTCTGCAATGGAATGGCTCACCTTCAAAAACGTAACGGTAAAACAGCCGAGCTTCACTTTGCTCCCCGGTTTAATCACGTTTGCCTGAATGCCTTTAATCCGGTGCTCTTCCATTTTATGTGCAATCAACGCCAGGGTCAACCGCCCGCCGTAGATCGGCACGTTTTTAAAGTCTCTCAAGATAAACGGCGTGGCGCCGATGTGGTCCTCATGCCCGTGGGTAAAGACAAACCCGCGGATCTTCTCCTTGTTGTTTTGCAGATACGTCGCATCCGGGATCACATAATCAATGCCCAGCATGTCGGATTGCGGGAAGGTCATCCCGCAGTCCACCACGATGATGTCGTTTTCGTATTCGATCACCGTCATGTTTTTGCCAACTTCGCCGATGCCTCCCAGCGGGATGATACGTACCGTCGGCTGTTTTTCGTTGGTCTTTTTCCGGCCGGTTTGCGCCGCGGCCGGTGCGGCGGCTCTTTTGCGGGGCGCAGGTTTTGCAGAGCCCCTTGCGGCCCTCTCGCTCGTCGTAGCCCGGGCCGCTTCGGCGCTTAAATTCGCGGGTTTCCGCGTTTTGCGCCTAGGCGTTATTTTCCTTTTCTCTTCCAAGTGCTTCCTCTCTTTTCATCTTATAAGATATATTTCTTCAGCGCCGCCAAATCCATATGGTGTTTGAGTCGCGCATTGACATACGCCCGGTCAATGACAACTTCACCCTGCATGCTGTCCGCTTCAAAGGAAACCTCCTCTAACAGCTGTTCCAAAATGCCATGCAGGCGTCTGGCGCCCAAGTTTTCTGCATTTTCGTTGGCCTCATAGGCAAACGTGGCCAACGCTTCCACGCCGTCCTCGGTAAACACAAGCTTTACGCCCTCGGTGCCGATCAGCGCGGCATATTGTTTTGTCAGCGCGTTTTCCGGTTCCACCAGAATACGCTTGAAATCCTCCACCGTCAAAGAATCCAGCGTCACGCGAATGGGGAAACGCCCCTGCAATTCCGGGATCAAATCCTCCACTTTGGCCACATGAAACGCGCCCGCCGCGATAAACAGCATATGATCGGTTTTCACCGGGCCGTATTTGGTGTTTACCGTGCTGCCCTCCACAATGGGCAGAATATCGCGCTGCACGCCTTCGCGGGAAACATCCGGCCCGCCGCCGCCCGCGGTTTGCCGGCCGGCGATTTTATCAATTTCATCCAGGAAGATAATCCCTTCGGATTCTGCACGCTTGAGCGCTTCGCCGTTGATGTCCTCGCGGTCGATGAGCTTATCGCCCTCTTCCTGTTCCAACACGCGGCGCGCTTCGTTTACCGTCAGCTTGCGGATCTTGGTCTTTTTCGGCATCATGCCGCCCATAATTTCGCCCAGGTTAATGTCCACCCCGGCCTGGGAAAGATCCATGTTCGGCTTATCCTCTACTTCCAATTCTACCATCTGATCTTCCAAAAGTCCCGCATCCAATTGCATTTCTATGGCATGGCGGGTAGATTCCCTCACGGAAATCTCTTCCGGCGTCTCGGTTTTGGCAGGTTCGGTGGTGGTTGTGGGGCCAAACAGCGCCGCAAACGGATATTGCGGCTTTGCCTTTTCCTCCGGCTTGTCCTCTTTGGGCATCAAAAGATCAATCAGCCGTTCTCTGGCCGCCTCTTTTGCCTTTTCCGAAACGTTGTTGATGCGCTCTTCCCGCACCATATGAATCGAAGCTTCCACCAGATCGCGCACGATGGATTCCACATCGCGCCCCACATACCCCACTTCGGTAAACTTCGTGGCCTCCACCTTTACAAACGGCGCTTTCACCAGCTTTGCCAGCCGGCGCGCGATCTCGGTTTTACCCACGCCGGTGGGGCCCATCATCATGATGTTTTTCGGCATAATCTCCTCTGCCACGTCCTCCGGCAAAAGGCTTCTGCGATAGCGGTTTCTCAGCGCAATGGCCACAGCGCGCTTGGCTCCCGCCTGGCCGATGATATATTTATCCAGTTCTTCTACGGTTTGTCTGGGCGTCAGTTCTGCCATGGTTACGCCTCCTCTACGGTAATATGATCGTTGGTGAAAATGCAAATCTCGCCGGCAATTTCAATCGCTTTGCGCGCAATATCCTTGGCCGGAAGGTCTGTATTTTGAATCAGCGCACGCGCTGCGGCCAGCGCAAAGTTGCCGCCGGAGCCGATGGCGATCACGCCGTCGTCCGCGTCGATCACTTCGCCCGTGCCGGACACCACCAAAAGGTCCGTGCCGTCTGTGCAAATCAGCATCGCTTCCAAATTTCTCGTGGCCTTATCGCCGCGCCAGTCCCGCGCCAATTCGATGGCGGAGCGCATCAAACTGCCGCTGAATTGCTCCAGCTTTGCTTCAAATTTTTCCGTCAGCGCAAACGCATCCGCCACGCCGCCGGCAAAGCCGATGATCACCTTATCATGATAAATCCGCCGCACCTTTTTCGCCGTGCCTTTCATCACCGTCTTTTCACCCAGCGTCACCTGTCCGTCGCCGGCCACGGCGCATTTGCCGTCTCTTTTTACGCCCACAATTGTGGTTCCGTGTAAATCCATAGTTTGCCTCCTTCATCGTTGGCTGTCAAACATCGCCTTTTCAAATTGCTCCTTGGCCCAACGGCTTCTCAGCTTCTGCTTTTCCGCTTTGGGCATTCTCTTTGTTTCCATCGGGGCCATCAGCCCAAAATTCATATTCATGGGCTGAAAATCTTTGCCGTCATACCCGCTGACATACGCCAGCAGCGCCCCCATGGCCGTATCGTTCGGCAAAACGGGCGGCTGTTTCCCTTCCAGTTTCATCCCGCAACACAGCCCGGCCCACAGCCCCATCGCCATGGATTCCACATATCCTTCCACGCCGGTAATCTGCCCGGCAAAGCACACCGCCGGGTTTTGCTTCAGCGCCAGATGAAAATCCAGCGTCTGCTTGGGCAGGTAGGTATTTCTGTGCATCACGCCGTAACGCAGATATTCCGCGTTTTTCAGCGCCGGGATCATGCCAAAGACCCGCTTTTGCTCCCCGAATTTCAAATTCGTCTGAAAGCCGACCAGGTTAAACATCGTGCCGGCCTTGTCCTCTCTGCGCAGCTGCACGGCCGCATACGGCCATCGGCCGGTAGCGGGGTCTGTCAGGCCTTTGGGGCTCATCGGTCCAAACAGCGGCGTCTGGTAGCCCCTTGCCGCAATAGCCTCGATCGGCATACAGCCTTCAAAATGCGTCACCTTGTCAAATTCATGCAGTGGCGCGCGTTCGGCGCTCATCAGCGCATTGTAAAACGCGTCGTATTCGTCTTTTGTCATCGGGCAGTTCAAATAATCGTCCGGCTGGTCATAGCGCCCGGCATAAAACGCCCGGGATAAATCCAAGCTTTCCAGCGAAACAATCGGCGCTGCCGCATCGTAAAACGACAGCGGCGCCCCGCACAGCTGTTGAATCTGCTCTGCCAGCGGCCCGTCTGTCAACGGCCCCGTTGCCACAATCACACACGGGTGCTCCGGCAAGCGCTCTGCCCGCTTTGCCATTCTTTTTATGTTGGGGTGGCTTTCTATTTTCTCCGTGGCAAGCTGCGCAAATTTCCCGCGGTCCACCGCCAGCGCCCCGCCGGCCGGCACCGCCGTTTGTTCTGCGCATTCCAACAGCAGCGAACCCAGCGCGCGCATCTCCCGCTTTAATATGCCGGAGGCGCTGTCCTCTTTTTTTGCTTTGAGCGAATTGCTGCAAACCAGCTCCGCCAAATCTTTATTTTTATGCGCCGGCGAAAAACACAGCGGTTTCATTTCCCACAGTTCCACCGTCTTGCCCCGGTTTGCCAGCTGCCAGGCCGCCTCGCACCCCGCCAGCCCGCCGCCGATAACAATGGCGTCAGGTTGTCTCATCTTTTTTCTTTTCCTTTTTGGTATATTGCCTGTGTTTGCATTCCGGGTTTGTGCATTGATGATACGGCACCCTGTTTCTGCCGAATTTCAGCACCATATCGCCGCCGCAAACCTCGCATTTATCCAATACCGGCTGATCCCACGATACAAAATCGCATTCCGGATATCCTTCACAGCCAAAAAACACCTTGCCCCGTTTGGATTTTTTCTTCACCACTTTTTTCCCGCACTTCGGGCACGGCACGCCGATGTCCTCAATCAGCGGCTTTGTATTTTTGCATTCCGGGTAGTTCGGGCAGGCCAAAAATTTGCCGTAGCGTCCGCTTTTCACCACCATCATCGCCCCGCATTTTTCGCAGGGAATGTCCGTCACTTCCTCCGGCATTTTCACCCGCTCGGTGTTTGTGGCCTTTTCCAGCGTCTCGGCAAACGGCGTATAAAAATCGCCCAGCATCTTTTGCCAATCGTCCTGCCCTTCTTCCACCTCGTCCAGCTTGGTTTCCATCTCGGCGGTAAACTTGGTATCCACAATCTGCGGGAAATTTTTCTTCATAAAATCGTTGACGATAAAGCCCAGCTGCGTTGCCCGAAGCTGGCGCCCCTCGCGCTCGATATATTCGCGGTCTATGATGGTAGAGATGATGGTAGCGTAGGTGCTCGGCCGGCCGATGCCCTGCTCTTCCAGCGCTTTTACCAGCGTCGCTTCGCTAAACCTGGCCGGCGGCTGGGTAAAGTGCTGTTTGCCTTCCGCCTTTTCCAGTGTGCAGTCCACGCCTTCCTCCAGTTCCGGCAGCTGGCTTGCGCCCTCTTCTTCCTTTTCGTCTTTGCCTTCCACATACAATACGCGGTATCCGTCAAAGCGCACAATGCTGCCCGTGGTTCTAAACGTATACGGCCCGCCTTCAATGTCCGCCGTCAGCGTATCGGACACCTCGCCCGCCATCTGGCTGGCCACAAAGCGGTTGTAAATCAGTTCATACAGCCTGTATTGCTGTGCGTCCAGGCTGCCTTTCATGCTTTTCGGTGTGCGGTATAAAGACGTCGGGCGGATGGCCTCATGCGCGTCTTGCGAACGGTTTCTGTTTCTGTAAAAGTTCGGCTTTTCCGGCAAATACTGCGGGCCAAACGTCTTTTCGATATATTCGCGCGCCTGGGATACGGCCTCTGCCGCAATGCGCACGCTGTCCGTACGGATATATGTCACCAAACCCACGGCGCCCTGGCCTTCCAAATCTATCCCTTCATACAGCTGCTGCGCCAAGCGCATGGTGTTGGAAGGGCTGTAGCCCAGTTTGCGGGAAGATTCCTGCTGCAATGTGCTGGTGGTAAACGGCGCCGGGGCTTTTCTGGTACGCTTGCCCTTTTTTACGCTCTTTACCTTATATTCATAGCCGCACACATCCTCCTGCACGGTTTCCGCCTGCACCTTGTCTTTCAGTTCGGCTTTTTTGCGGTTTATCTTTTCCAGCTTGGCTTCAAACTTTTGCCCCTGCTTTTCCTCGGAAAACCGGGCGGACAGCGTCCAATATTCCTGCGGCTCAAACGCTTCGATTTCGCGGTCTCTGTCGCAAATCATCCGCACCGCCACGCTCTGTACCCGCCCTGCGGACAGGCCCGTGCGCACCTTTTTCCATAAGATCGGGCTGATTTTATACCCCACCAGCCTATCCAAAATCCGGCGCGCCTGCTGGGCGTTCACGCGGTCCACATCAATCGGACGCGCATGCTCTATGGCATTTTTCACGGCCTTTTCGGTAATCTCGTTAAATTCGATTCGGCAATCGCTGTTTTCGTCTATGCCCAGCACCTTGGCAATGTGCCAGCTGATAGCTTCTCCCTCGCGGTCCGGGTCGGTTGCAAGCAGCACATGGTCTGCCGCCTTGGCCTCCGTCTTTATTTCGGACAAAATCGCGCTCTTGCCCGTCATCTGTGTATATTTCGGGGTAAAGCCGTTTTCCACATCCACGCCCAGCTGCTTTTTCGGCAAATCGCGCACATGCCCCTGCGAGGCCGTCACATAATATTTCGAGCCCAAAAATTTGCCTATGGTATGCGCCTTGGCCGGGGATTCCACAATCACCAGCGTAGCGCCCTTGGCATGGGCCTTGCGACGCTTGGCGGCGGGTTTGGCCTCGCCCTCTTTTTTCGTCGTCTTTTTAGTGGCGGGTTTCTTGGCCGCTGCTTTTTTTGTCGTAGTTTTCTTCGCCGCAGTCTTTTTTGCCGTGGTTTTCTTGGCCGCCGTGGTTTCTGTCTCTGCGGCCTGCGTTGTCTGTTTAATGCTCTCTTCCATTCTTTCCTCCGTTTTGGGAGATTCTCTATTCCTTATATATCAATTCATAGATCCTACCTGGCAATTGTCTTATTATTCCGCGAATTTCCATCAATGTCAAGCACGAGGAAAGCGCGCCCTGGGCCATCTTTGTCATTTGGCACAGCGCGTCATACGGCAAAGCCCCCTGTTCCAACAGGTCATAAATCACGGTTTCTTCCGGGCTGAGCGCGGGTTTTTCCTCTGTTTGCGCCTGCTTTTTCTCCCGCTTTTTCTCCCAGCCCATGCCATATAAAATATCCTCTGCCGAAGTGGCCGGCGGCGCCCCTTCGCATAAAAGCCGGTTTGTGCCCTTGGAGGCCGGCGAATTGATGTTGCCCGGCACGGCAAACACATCGCGGCCCTGTTCTTGCGCCATGCGCACCGTGATCATCGAGCCGCCCTTTTCCCTGCTTTCCACCACAACCACCCCTTGGCACATACCGCTGATGATGCGGTTTCTCGCCGGAAAGTTGCCGGCAGAGGGCACTGTGCCCGGGTAATATTCCGAAATTACACAGCCGCTTTGCAGGATTTGTTCATATACCTTTTGGTTTTCCGGCGGATAGATCACATCCGGCCCGCAGCCCAGCACCGCCACGGTAAATCCGCCCGCTTTCAATGCGCCAAGGTGCGCGCTGGTGTCTATGCCCCTTGCCATGCCGGAAACGATTGTGCATCCGCTTTCGCACAGCGCTGAAGCCAGCGTTTGCGCCGCCTCCCGGCCGTATCGCGTACAGTGCCTGGTGCCCACCATCGCCAAACATTTCGGCAGATCCGGCGCCATGGCTCCGCGCACATACAACACCGGCGGCGGATCGTAAATTTCATTCAACAGCGCAGGGTATCCTTCTTCACCCTTAAAATATACCGATACATCCTGCTTTTCCAGCGTCGTGCATACATCCTCCAGGCGCCTTGCATTGCGCGCTTTTTCCAGCAAAAGCGCCGTCTTTTCGCCCCAGCCCGGCCAGGATTTTATCTCGCCCGCTTCGGCCTGTTCATATACAGCTTTGGCGCTGCCGTAATAGCGCATTAAATCCTTATATTTTTTCGGGCCGATCTGGTGTATGCTGCTCAGCCAGATGATATAGGCTTGTTCTTCGGTCAACGCTTTAATTCCCCCAATATTTTCGGTCCAAACTGCGGTATTGCACGGCCTCCGCCACATGCTGCACCAAGATGCTTTCGCTGCCGTCCAAATCCGCAATCGTGCGCGCCACTTTCAATATGCGCCCGTAGGCCCTGGCGGACAGGCCCAGGTTGTCAAACGCATGGCGCAAAACGGTTTCTCCTTCAGTATCCAGCTTACAGTGCGCTTTGGTCAATCTGGAATCCAATTGTGCATTGCAATAGATCTTTTGTCCTTCATAGCGCGCCAGCTGCCTTTGCCGGGCCAAATCCACGCGCTGTTTTACCGTTTGGCTGCTCTCTTCGTTTGTCTCCGCCGTCATCTCCTCATACGCCACGGCGCCCATTTCCACTTCAAGGTCTATCCTGTCCAGCAGCGGGCCGCTGATTCGGTTTAAATAGCGGTGGATCTGGTTGGGTGTGCAGCGGCAGTCTCCCGTGCCGTATTGCCCGCAGGGGCAGGGGTTCATCGCCGCCACCAGCATAAACCGCGCCGGGTACGTTGCCGTCGCGTTCACGCGGGACACCGTCACGCTGTGGTCCTCCAGCGGCTGGCGCAGCGCCTCCAGCGCGTCCCTTTTAAATTCCGGCAGCTCATCCAAAAACAACACGCCGCCGTGCGCCAGGCTCACTTCGCCCGGCCGCGCCTTTGCCCCGCCGCCTGCCAAGGCAGCGGTGGAAATGCTGTGGTGCGGCGCGCGAAACGGCCGGCAGCTTACCAGCCCGCGCCCTTTGGTCTGCCCCGCCACAGAATGTATCTTTGTAATTTCCAGCGCCTCTTCAAACGTTAAATCCGGCAAAATGCTGTTCATCGCCTTGGCCAGCATGGTTTTGCCAGATCCCGGCGGGCCGATCAATAAAATATTATGCCCGCCGGCCGCGGCAATCTCCATGGCGCGCTTTGCGCCCTGCTGGCCTTTGATCTGCGAAAAATCGCAGGATTGCACTTCGTCTTGTCCGCTTTGCCAGCGGTGCACGGCCTGCGGCTCTATCGTTATTTTCCCTTCCAAAAACGCCACGGCCTGCCCCAGGCTTTGGCAGCCGTATACGCGCAGCCCTTCGATATAGCTGGCCTCCTCTGCGTTTTCCTCCGGCAAGATCAGTTTTGTATAGCCTTGCTTTCGCGCCTCTATCGCCATGGCCAACACGCCGGAAATCGGGCGCAGCGCCCCATCCAGCGAAAGTTCGCCCAAAAAGCAATAGGGCGCCGCGTTTTCCCCGGCAATACGCTCCGAGGCCGCCAACAGCCCAATGGCCATCGGCAAATCATACATCGGCCCTTCCTTGCGCACGTCCGCCGGCGCCAGGTTTACCGTAATGCGCTGCGGCGGGTAGGTAAAGCCGCTGTTTTTCAGCGCGCTGCGCACCCTTTCGCGCGATTCTTTTACCGCCGCATCCGGCAGACCCACCAGTTCAAACGCAGGCAGGCCGCCCGTTACATCCACTTCCACCTGCACCGGATAACCCACCATGCCAAACAACCCAAAGCTTTGAATCTTCGCCAGCAAAACAAGTTCCCCCCTCTTGTTTTTAGAAGAACCACCACGACGGCATCCACCGCAGCCATTTCAGCGCCCAGGCCCTGTTTACCATAGCGCCGCTCCATACCGGATAAAACAGCACAAACAGCGCCAATGCCGCAGCTGCCAGCGCGATAAACGCCCATTTTGCTTTCGGCCGGCGTTTTACAAGCCATTGCCCGAAAATGCAAATGCACAAGATGATAAACGGCACAGAGGCAAAATAATGGTAGATAAACGTTGCCCTCGTGATGAATACCCAAGGCAAAAACGCGCCCGCCAGGCAGATCAATACATACACAACCAGGCTTTTGGTCTTGGGCTCTTTTTGCCATGCTTTTTTCAATAACAGCGCCATGCACGCGATTACGCCCAACAGCCCCGTCCACCATACGGCCGGGTTGCCAAAGGCCGCGATGGAGCGCATCATGCCCTCCGGCACGCTGCTGCATGCATAGTAATAGATCGGCCGAATCATCAGCGGCCATTGATACCAGGGGCTTTGGAACGGGTGTGTGGCCGTCAAGGTGCTGTGGTAGTCAAACATATACGTCTGCACATCCCACACGCCGGACAGCGTATACGGCTTTTCTGCGCAAAGCAGATACGGCAGATAGCTCAACAGATAAATCGCCGCGGGAATCAAAATGAAAAATCCGATGCAAAACAGCAGCGTTTTGATGGTATAGTTCAGCCATTGCGATGTGATCTGTTCGCACAGCGCCCGGTTTTCCCCGGCCGCATCGGCTTCCAGCAGCGCTTTGGCCGTTTTATATTCCCGGTAGCGCTTATACATCGTCGTGAAAAACGCCACGGCCAGCCCGGCCCCTGCGTAAAACCCGATCCACTTGCTGGCAATGGCAAAGCCAAACAGCACGCCGCACGCGCCCAGCGGCCGGAAGGTCTTTTTCAGCCCGTCCACATAAAAATTCATCTGCCAGTATTTCATCATGCATAAACACATTGCCATGATGAAAAACACGCCGTATACGTCAATGGTGGCAATGCGGGTCTGCACAAAATGCATCCCGTCTGCCGCGAACAAAAACGTGGCCAGCGCCGCCCATTTTTCGCTCTTGGTTACGCGCTTTGCCAGCGCATACATCAGCGGCAGCATGCCGATGCCAAACAGCGTGCCCACAATGCGCCAGCCAAACGGGTTCATCCCAAACAGCCAAACGCCCAGCATGATAAACACCTTGCCCAGCGGCGGGTGCGTATTTTCATACGGGGGCATGCCGTGCAGGTGTTCATAGGCCGTGCGCGCATGGTAGATCTCGTCAAAATACATTTCGTCCATATAGGTGGGGCTGGTGTTGATCAGCGATTGTTCGTCTGTCAGCGCCGAAACATCGCCGGTTTGCCCCTCGGCGCCCGGCTGCACGGAAACGATTTCCAGCCTGTTTTCCGCATCATCAAACAGCCCCGCTTCGCAGATCATCAGCCCTTTGTTTTGGCTGATAAGCTTTACATATTTGCCCCGGCCGCCGATTTCCAGCGTCTGCCAGGTATACATCTGCCCGTATTCCACATTTACAGACGCCGCCTGCCTGAAGTTTATCCCGTCATCGGACAGTTGCACATCCAGCGTGCCCGCGCCCACGCCCGGGTAAAAATACAGCGATTGAATCTGGCTTTCCTCCGCCAGGGTCAAAATCGCGCTTTCCCCGGCCGTCTGCGTGCGCCATACGCTTTCCGGCACCTTGGTAGAGCCCAGGTTTATCAGCGCCACCACGGCATACACCGCCGTAATGCCCAGCGCCAAAAGCCAGTCTTTTTTATGCATTCTGTGCGGCGCGTCATCGTGCGGGGCAAGATTTAATTGCGGCGTTTTGGGCGCCTGTTTCTGTTCCGTTTGTTCCGCGTGCTTGGGCCAAAGTGCAGCCAGGCAGGCGTTTACGCAAACTGCAAACCCCGCAATATTCAACAGCGACACAAACACCACATACAGCGGCGTGCCCAAAAGCGCCTGCGAATCGTTAAATAAACACACTACGGAATTTAAAAACGCAACCGCCGTGGCACAGCCAAACGCCGCCAGCAGCTTTTTCTCTCCATACAGGCAATAGCTGATCATCAACAGCAGCATCGCCGGAAACAGATAGCGCTCGTGCATGGCATGCGAACAGAGGAATATGCCCCATTGCAACACTGCCGCCGCCGGGAAAATCGCCTTTTTCTCCTTCGCCGCCAAAAACATGACGATGGAGACAATGCACATCATCACAATCATCGCAATGCCAAAATGCTTTACCGTAATGCCGAAGATCAGTTCGGTGCCGTCGCCCATCCAGTTTCCGCCAAACAGCGCATAGAGGTTAAACGCGTTTACCGTGGCATACGGATACGAGCCCGCGGCCGAGGTATATTTGTTCCAAAGCCACAGCGGCTCCTGCCCCGGCGAAAACGGCAGCACAACCAACAGCAGCACCGCAATGCCATACAGCGCCGAAATGCCCAGTTCCCTAAAGCCCTGCTTGGGCGCGCGCACAATATCCGCAATAAACGCCGCCGCCAACAGCGGGCCAAACACCAGCATCTGCGGCTTTACCAGCACGCCCAGCACAAACAGCGCCGCCGCCCACGGCTTTTTCCCTTGCGTATAACACCACAGCGAACCGATTGCCAGCAGCGTTAAAATCGAATCGATCTGTCCCCAGGCCGCGCTGTCCAGCAGGCTCATGGGGTTTAGCGCCATCAGCGCACACAAACACAGCGCGCCTTTCTCCGAAAACCGCTTTTTCGCCAGTTTATACACCAGATACGCCGAAAATACATCCGCCAAAATCGCCGGCAGCTTTACCAGATACGCAAAGCCTATGCCGGCCGTGCCCATGCCGAACAGCTTGCCAAACAGCCCCACCAGCCACAAGACCAAAATATAGCCCGGCGGATAATCCGCCCACATGCCGGTGGTGTAAAATTTCCACGGCCCCACATTGGCCGCGTGCCCGGCCCAGGCGGTAAAGCAGTTTATATCCGTCTGATGGCCCCGGATAGCCAGCGCCAAAATCGTAGACAGCACAAACGCGCCGCCCAGCACCAAATACACCACCCGCTTCGGCAAGCCTTCTTCTTTATTTTCCTTCCTGCGCGCTACGGCGTATATCGCCGCTGCATAGGCCCCGGCGATGAGCAGCGCCGGCAGCGTGCCGTGAATGGTGCGCGCCGCCTGCTCGGCGTTTTGCTCTTCTTCATAGGCGTCCCTGTCATACAGCCAGACATACGTTGCCTCCTCCGGCACTTCGTCTGTCTCCAGGCAGGAAAGCTCCTCTATTTCCACGTTTCTAGCGTCCGTCAAGGTAAACTGAATCTGCATATCCTCCTGGTCTTCGCCCGTTAATCCATAAAGCTGAAGGTATTGCCATTGCCCCGTCAGCTCCTCTTCCAAATAGGACGATTCCAGCCCGCGAATGCTGATTTTGGCGCTCCCTTTTCCGCGAATGCCCAGCGTCATGCAATAAATCGTATCCGTGTTTACCTGTACCGTCTGATAAAACGCCACCCGGCTTTCCTGCGTGTCCAGGCTGAGCACTTCGCCCATCTCCGCGTCCTCTTTTTTAGACAGAGAAAAAGCCCCTTCCGTGCTCCAAACAGCGTAGGCGCCCTGCTCATCCTGTGCAAATTCACCATTGGCAATCAAGTTTCCCTCTTCATTGGCAAACCCGGTGCACAACACCAGGCACACCAACAAACAAAGGCAGAGGATCGATTTGAATTTCTTCATCTTGCATCCCCTTTCCATCTATTTCCATTTAGTATACCATACAAACCCCATCTACATACATGCATCAAATGCGCCCTGAATATGACAAATGTGGCCCTCCGGCAAAAACACCTCCACCACATCAAACCGGCAAACGGCAGCTTCCTTGCCCGTTTGCTGCAAATACGCCAGGGCCGCGGCTGTAAGATGCCGCTGTTTTTGCTTTGTTACCGCCTCCGCCGGCCGGCCGTAGCGCTGTCCCGTGCGCGCTTTCACCTCAATAAACACCAGCGTTTTATCCTTTTCCGCAATCAAATCCACTTCGCCCTGCCGGGTGCGGTATCTGCTTTCCAGGATGTCATATCCGCGGCCCAGCAGATATTCTTTGGCCAGCGTTTCGCCCAAAACGCCTTTGCCCTGGTTATTTTTCATGCAAAATGCCCCTTAAAAAGCTGGGCCTGTGAATCGGCGTAATCCCCTGTTCCAAAATCGCTTTTCGGTGCTCTGCCGTGCCGTATCCTTTGTTTTTGGCAAAGCCGTAGCCGGGATATCGGCTGTCATAGTCTTTCATCATCGCGTCCCGCGTCACCTTGGCCAGCACGGACGCCGCCGCGATGGCATAGCTTTGCGCATCGCCTTTGATAATGCCTTCTCCCGCCGCCGGCAAAAAAGCAGGGTCTATCGCGTCTATCAAAACATACGCATTTTTATGCGGCATTTTTTCATACGCGCGCCGCATCGCCAGCTTTGTGGCCTGCAAAATATTCAGCTGTTCTATTTCCTCCACGCTGGCCAGCCCAATGCCGTAACACAGCGCGTTTGCGCGAATCTGCTCTGCTATGCGCTCCCGCTTTTTCTCCGCTATTTTTTTGCTGTCTTTTATGCCGTCTATCAACGTTTCCGGCATACATACGCACGCCGCCACCACCGGCCCCGCCAGCGGCCCGCGGCCCACTTCGTCTATCCCAAACACCGGCCGCCCGCCGCCTTTTTCGCAGTCAAACGCCCACAGCCCTTCCAGCCGCAGCTTTTCCTTTTCCGTCATGCTTTATCTGGCCTTTCCAGCGTAATGCGTCCCAGTTTTCCGCTTCTAAATTCGTCAATCAACACCACGGCCGCTTTCTCCGTGTCCACTTCGCCGCCCTTTACGATAAACCCGCGTCTGCGGCCAATGCCCTCCAAGATCTCCTCCGGCGTTTTCTCCGCCGTTTCCACCTGAAAGCGCGTTTGAATGGCCTTTGGCGCCGCATAGGATAAATTTTCCACCAGCGCCATGGCAATTTCGTCCTTTTCCAACACTTCGTCTCGAATCGCGTTTACAAACGCCAGCCGCTTTGCCCCCTGCGCATCGCTCAGTTTGGGCCATAAAATGCCCGGCGTATCCAACAGTTCCATCGTGCCGGACAGCCGCACCCATTGCTTGCCGCGCGTCACCCCTGGCGTGGCGCCGGTTTTGGCCCGCTGCCCGCCGGACAGGCAGTTGATCACGCTGCTTTTCCCCACGTTGGGAATGCCTGTAATCATCACACGCACCATCTTTTTCGCGCCCTTTTGCGCCCATTTGTCAATCAACGGCTGCGCCGCTTTTTGCATGGCCGCCATCAATTTGTCCCGGCCGCCCTGGCGCTTGGCGCAAAACGAAACCGCAATCCAGCCCTGTTCGGTAAAATATTGCTGCCATTGTTTGGTGGCGTTGTTGTCCGCCAGGTCCTCTTTGTTTAAAATAATCACCCGCGGCTTTTGGCACAATAGCTTATCCAAGTCCGGGTTGCGCGTAGACATCGGCGCCCGCGCGTCCACCACTTCCACCGCCACATCCGCAATTTTCAGCACCTGCTGCATCTCCCGCTTGGCCTTTGCCATATGCCCGGGATACCAGTGAATCGGCGCCCTTTGCGAAAGGCGCTCTGTGTCTATGTTGTTTTCACGTTTCATTTTCATCACTCTTTTTCTTAAAAACAGCTTTTTTATCCGCGCTTTGCAAAGCCTTTACAGGCCACATACACGCCCGCTCCGCACATGGGAACGGCCAAAATCAAAAACGAATAGCTTTGGTCCGCCAGGGCCCTATACAAAACATACCCTAAAAACCCAAACCAATACAGCAGAAACCCTACCAAATATCCCTTGGCGCAAAAGCCTGCCGCCTTGGGCTTTTCCCGCATCAAAAACACATAGCGCAGCGCCGTCATCGCGCCGCAAATGATAAACGGAACCGGCAAAAGCGCAGTCAAAACCGTCTCTTGCCGCCATACGATCACAGATAAAAATATCGTAACCGCCAACGCGCCCAAAGCCTTTGAAGCATACCTCGTATTTTTCATCTGCGCCCTCCGTGTTTCCGTCCGGGTTTTATCTTATCATACCTGTCCTGCCAAGCCCAGCCGTGTTTTGCGCGTTTTGTTGTTTTTGTATGCGCCAAACGCCTTTTGAAAAACGCCTTATAAAGAAAAAAAAGGCGCAAGCGCCTTTTTTTATCTTTCTCTGAGCTTGGCAGCTTTACCCACGCGATCACGCAGATAATACAGCTTTGCGCGGCGCACGCGGCCATGGCGCACGATTTCCACGCGGTCCACGCGGCGGCTGTGCATCGGGAATGTACGTTCCACGCCGATGCCGTAGCTCACACGGCGCACGGTAAAGGTTTCTCTCAAGCCGCCATGCTTGCGGGAGATTACAACGCCTTCAAATGCCTGCAAACGTTCGCGGTTGCCTTCCACAACCTTTACATATACACGGACGGTATCGCCGATGGCAATGTCCGGCATATCCGTACGGAATTGTTCTTTCTCAATATTTCTGATGATTTCGTTCATCTTTGTCCTTCCTCCTATTGCGTCCGAAAACGGGCTGCAAACCTAAGCGATTATAGCATATCCTCCCGCTGTTCGGCAAGTGTACAGAATGTTTCTCGTTCCTGTTTGGTAAGCGCCGCCGTCTGCAAAAGATCCGGCCGCTTTTGTTTTGTCACACGAAGGGATTCTTTCCTGCGCCACGCTGCAATCTTTTGATGATCGCCGCTAAGCAGCACTTCCGGCACCTTCATGCCTCTAAATTCGCTGGGGCGTGTGTATTGCGGATATTCCAACAATCCGTCGGAAAAGCTGTCCTCATGCGCGCTGGCCGCGCTGCCCAATACGCCGGGCACAAACCGCGCCACCGTATCAATCAACGCCATAGCGGCAATTTCGCCCCCCGTCAGGATAAAATCCCCCAGAGAGATCTCCTCCTCCACAAACGCATCCAACACACGCTGGTCTATCCCTTCATAATGTCCGCATAACACGATCAGTTCGTCGTATTCGCTAAGGCGTTTGGCGGTTTGGGTTGTCAACGGCTGCCCCTGCGGGGACATATACACCACGCGGCGGTGCTGTTTTGCGCCCTGCAAGACAGCCTCCAGGCAGTCAAACGCGGGTTGCGGCATCAATAGCATGCCCTGTCCGCCGCCAAACGGCGCATCGTCCACCTGGCGATGCTTGTTTTGCGCAAAATCGCGGATGTCGTAAAACGACACTTCCATCTGCCCGCGCTCTATGGCGCGCTTGAGTATGCTCTGCTGCAATACCCCGTCAAACATCCGGGGAAAAAGCGTCAAAACATCAATCTTCATCCACAGCAACCTCACCAAGCGCCCGGCCGTCCAAATCCATCCGGTTGTTTTCCACATCCACCTTGGCCAGCACGCGCTTTAGCGCCGGGAAATAGAAGTTTGTGCCGTCTTTGCGCCGCACCTGATAAACATCCACGCCGCCCGTGGCAATCACTTCTACAAGCTGCCCGGCCGGTTCGCCGTCTACATAAACCTCCATGCCCTCCAGTTCGCAGATAAACCAGCTGCCCTCCGGCAGTTCGGCCGCCTGTTCTCTGTCCACGCTGAGGTAGGCCCCGCGCAATGTCTCCGCCGTATCGCGGCTGTGGCATCCTTCCAAATAGGCGTATACCGCCTGCGGCTCAATGCGGTTTACAATCAGCTTTACCGGCTTTGTCTGTGTTTCGGTTTCCAGATAAACCTCCGTCAGCCCCTCAAAGCGCGCGGAATCATCCGTCAACGGCTGAATTTTCACTTCGCCCCGAATGCCCTGCGGCTTTAATATCACGCCGACCCTCAAACGCTGCTGTTTCATTCCACAATATCCACCGTATAGTGAATGTGTTTATCCTCTTTGGCCGCCGCCGCTTTTACCAGCGTGCGGATGGATTTTGCAATCCGGCCCTGTTTGCCGATCACCTTGCCCATATCCTCCGCATTCACGCGCAGTTCAATGGTCACATCATTGCCCTGCTCCGCGCGTTCTGTTTTTACATCCTCCGGATGATCCACCAGCTGCTCTGCCAAATATTGCACTAGATTTTCCATCCGGCGCCTCTTATTTGATTACTTCGCTTTTTTTCAAAAGCGCACGCACAGTGTCAGACGGCTGTGCGCCACAGGCGATCCAGTACGCGGCGCGTTCTTTGTCCACAATGATTTCGCCGGGATCTTTCAGCGGATCATAGGTGCCGATCTCTTCGATAAAACGGCCGTCACGCGGAGAACGGGAATCCGAAACAACGATCCTGTAAAAAGGAGCCTTTTTCGCGCCCATTCTTTTCATTCTGATTTTTACTGCCATGTGTCTGTTTCCTCCTTGGTTGGGGTTAAATAAATATGTGTGAAAAACTTCGGTTAAAACGGCAACTTCATGCCCCTAAACCCTCGTTTTTTCATCCGTTTATTGCCGGTGAACTGCTTGATCATCTTGCGAATGCTTTCAAATTCGTTGAGCATCCTGTTCACATCGCTCACCTTTACGCCGCTGCCTGCGGCAATGCGTTTGCGGCGGGAGGCGTTTAAAATTTCCGGCCGGCGCCTTTCCTGCGGCGTCATGCTGTAAATGATGGCCTCCGTGCGCTTTAGGTGCTTTTGCGCCTGCTCCGGGTCGCCGATGTCCTTGGCGCTAACCCCGGGCAGCATGGCGGCCAGTTCATCCGGGCTGCCCATTTTTTGCACCTGCTGCATCTGCTCTAAAAAGTCCTGCAAGGTAAAGTCCGCCCGTCGCAGCTTTTCCTCCATGGCGGCCGCCTGCTCTAAATCAAAGGTCTCCTGCGCTTTTTCAATGAGCGTTAATACATCGCCCATGCCCAAAATCCGCGAGGCCATCCGCTCCGGATGGAACGGCTCTATGTTGTCTATCTTTTCGCCCGTGCCGGCAAACTTAATGGGTTTGCCCGTAATGGCCCGCATCGAAAGCGCCGCGCCGCCTCTGGCGTCGCCGTCCAGCTTTGTCAGCACTATGCCGGTCAACGGCACGGTCTGGTCAAAGGCCTTGGCAATGTTCACGGCGTCCTGCCCTGTCATCGCGTCTACCACCAGCAGCGTTTCCGTCGGCTTTACCGCGTTGCAAACGCCCTGAATCTGGCCCATCATCTCTTCATCAATGTGCAGCCGCCCCGCCGTATCCACAATCAGCGTGTCATACATTGCGTCCTCAGCGGCCTTTTTGGCCTGCTTTGCAATCTGCACCGGGTCGTTCCCGCCGCTGTATACCGGCAGACCCGTCTGTTCGCCCAGGCGTTTTAACTGATCCACCGCCGCCGGGCGCACCGTGTCACACGCGGCCAGCATCGGGCTTTTGCCCTGCTTTTTCAAATACAGCCCCAGCTTTGCGGCAAAGGTGGTTTTGCCCGCGCCTTGCAGCCCGCATAAGACGATCACCGTCGGCAGTTTGCTCGCCACCGTCAGTTTGGCGTGCTGCCCGCCCATCAAGGCCGTCAGCTCTTCCTGAACGATTTTGATCACCTGCTGGCCCGGCGTCAGGCTTTTCATCACCTCGGCGCCCATCGCCTTTTCGCTGACCTTTGCAACAAATTCTTTGGTAACTTTATAGTTTACATCGGCCTCCAACAGCGCCAGGCGCACCTGCCGCATGGCCTCTTTGATGTCCTTTTCCGAAAGCGTACCGCGCCCGGTGAGCTTGTTGAATACGCCTTTGAGTTTATCGCCTAATGATTCAAATGCCATTTCATTCACCCTCCCATGCACGCCACAGCGCCTGAATCCGCGCTGCCTGTTTGTCTTGTCCGCTTTGGCAAAGCTCTGTGCAGATTTCTTCCAGCCCATCACGCAGCTGCAGCGTTCTGGCCGCCAGATGCAGTTTATCCTCCAGCGCCTGCAAGGCTTTTTCGCCGCGCATCAGCGTATCGCGCACGCCCTGGCGGCTGATGCCCTGGCTTTCCGCAATCTCCGCCAGCGAATAATCCTCGCCGCAGGAAAGCTCCACAGCCCGCCGCTGATGCTCTGTCAGCAACGGCCCGTAAAAATCCAATAGCAGTGTCATCCAAGCTTTCTTTTCCATATTGCCTCGCTTTGTGTAAAGGTTTTCTTCTTTACAGCCTGTTCAGTATACACAAAAGGCATGCCCCTGTCAAGGGGAATGCCTTGTCAGCCTGTTCCGTTTTTCTATTTTCTTTTTCTCCTGTGTTTTCTTAATAAAAAAATGTCCTGCCGCCTTCCCTTTTCGCTGTCTTTGGCCGTTTATCCCTCCTGCTTTTATCCGGGATCAGCCCCTATAAAAACACAGTCCGCCGCTCTTTGCGCATTTTTTGCAAATCCCCTTTTTCGCCGGTCTCATGCGTTTGTTCCATCCCGCCAATCCGTTTTTCTTACGGGCGCATTTGGTTTGTCCCATTTCAAACCTGCCTTTTCCTGTCGGTTTCTCGTCTTTTTGCACGCCATTCGCCTATAACGCTGCGCGCCCTATCTTTTTCGCAAATAAAAAAGCTGCCTTTCGGCAGCCTTTTGCTTTATTCCTCTCCAAACAGCGCCTTGGCAAACGCTTTGGCCTCAAACGGTTCCCAGTCGTCCTTGGTTTCGCCTGTTCCGCAATACCAGACGGGCAGTTCGTATTGGTGCGCAATCGCCAGCGCCACGCCGCCCTTGGCGGAGCCGTCTATCTTAGTCAGCGCAATGCCGTCCACCTGCACCATCTCGGAAAACGCCTTGGCCTGTTCCACGCCGTTTAGCCCGGTGGTTGCGTCCAGCACGAGCATGGTTTTCACGCAGCCTTCAAATTCGCGCGAGACCACCTTGCGGATTTTCCCCAATTCGTCCATCAGGTTTTTTCTATTGTGCAGCCGCCCGGCCGTGTCACACAGCACCACATCGCAATGCCTGGCCTTGGCAGCAGAAATCGCATCAAACACCACGGCGGCAGGGTCGCCTCCTTCGGCGCCGCGCACAAACTGGCTGTCCGTCCGCTCGGCCCACAGGCCCAGCTGTTCTGCCGCCGCGGCCCGGAAGGTATCACCCGCCGCCAGCAGCACTTTTTTTCCCTCTAAATGAAATTGATTGGCCAGCCGGCCAATGGCAGTGGTCTTGCCCACGCCGTTTACCCCCACGGTTAAAACCAAAAGCGGATAGGTAAATTCCGGCGTGCCTTTGTCCATCATTTCGGCCACCAGCTCCACCATCACCTCGCGCGCCTGCTTGGTATCGGTGATCTTGCGCGCTTTCACTTCGCAGCGCAGCCGGTCCACCAGCTCCACAGACGTTTCCACGCCCACGTCCGCCAAAATCAACGCTTCTTCCAGCTCTTCATAAAATTCTTCATCCAGCCGCCGGCCAAACAGCGACGCCATCCGCCCCAGCAGCCCGTCCCGGGTCTTTTTCAATCCAAACAGCGACATGGTTTATCCCGCCTCCTCAAATTTCACGCTAACCACCTTGGAAACGCCCTTTTCCTCCATCGCAATGCCGTATAGGCTGCTGGCCGCTTCCATGCTGGGCCGCCTGTGTGTAATCACCAAAAACTGCGTTTTGCTGGAATAGGTTTTCATAAAGTTTGCAAACAACACCAGGTTTTCCTCATCCAGCGCCGCCTCAATCTCATCCAAAATGCAAAACGGTGTGGCCCGCATTTCCAGCATCGCAAACAACAGCGCAATGGCCGTCAGCGCCCGCTCTCCGCCGGAAAGCAGCGTGATATACCGCGGCTTTTTGCCCGGCGGCTGCGCCACGATCTCAATATCGCAGGAAAGCGCGTTGTTTTTGTCCTGCAAAATCAGTTCGGCGTTGCCCCCGCCAAACAACAGCGGGAAAATGCGCTTAAAGTTTTGGTTGATCTGTTCAAAGCTCTGCAAAAACTGCGTCTGCATCTGCTCTGTCAATTCTTCTATCATGCGCTCCAAATCCTGGCGCGCCTTGTTTAAATCCTCCCGCTGGCCAAAGAGAAAATCATGCCGCTCGCGTACGCGCCGGTATTCTTCAATCGCCCCGGGGTTCACATATTCCATCTGTCTTAGTTCATTATGAATCTGCGCGGCCCGCTGCTGCGCTTTTTGCAGCTGAATCGGCCGGCTGTTTTTCTTGGCCATGGAATACGTCATCTCATATTCGTCCCACATCTTGTTTTGCAGGGTTTCAAATTCCGCTTCCAGCCGCTCTGCCTGCGCCGCCGCTCTGTATCGTTTTTCCTTGCTGTCGGCTATGGCCTGCGTCAGCTGCTCGCGCTCTGTCTGGTAGGCGGTCAGTTCCGCCTGCAGCGCGTTTTTCTGGGTTTCCAGCTGTTCCAGCGCGCCCTTGTTTTCCCGGGCATTTTGCAAAACGCTCTGCCGGTTTTCCTCGGCCTGCGTTTGTTCCGTCTCCGTTTGCGCCAGCTTTTGCAGCAGCTCCGTTTTCTGCGCTTTGGCCCGTTCCGCCCTGTCTTTGAGCCGCCCGCTTTCCTTTGTCAGCCGCTGCCGGTTGGCTTCGGCCGCCGCCTGTTCGGTAGTCTGCGCCGTTAAGGCCAGTTGGCATTCCTGCGATTGTTCGGCCGCCCTGTCCCGTGCCTGCCTGGCCTGCGCCAGCTTTTCTGTCAGCGTTTGAATGCTTTGCCTTAGCGCCGCTTCATCCACCTGCTGCACGTTTTGCCCGGCCGCAATCTCCTTTTCCGCCATCTCTATGGCGTCCTGCACGCGTTTTTGCTCGGTTTGCAGCTTTTGGAGGCGCTCCTTGGCCCCGCGGCAGACAAACTGCGTGGCATCCAGCTTTTGCTCTGCCGCCGCCAGCTCCGCTTCCAGCGCATATACCCGCTTTTGCTCGGCCTCCGCGGCCTGCTTTTGCGTTTCGTACATTTCTGCCGTGCGCTGATATTCCGCCTGCAAAGTTTGCGCCTTTTCCTTTTCGCTGTTCACCTTAGTTTTGGCCTGTTCAATCAGCCTGTCCCGGGAAATAAGCCCGCGCTCGCGCACGCTGCCGCCCGTCATCGCCCCGCCGGATTGCAGCATGTCCCCCTGCAATGTCACGCAGCGGAAAGAAAACGGGTTGCGCCGGCCCAGTTCAATGGCAGCGTCCATGTTTTCCACAATCACCGTGCGCCCCAGCAGATACGCTATTGCAGGCTGTGCCGCCTGTTCAAAGGAAATCAAATCCACCGCGCAGCCGAGTACGCCCCGGCCGGATAGCCTTTGCTTTTCCTGCATGGAAAACACCCGCGGCCGCAGCGCCGCCACCGGCAAAAACGTAACCCGCCCGTATTCTCTTTGCCGCAGATAGCCGATCAAGCGCTTTGCCGCCTGCTCGTCCTCCACCACGATATTTTGCAGCCCTGCGCCCAGCGCCTGGTCAATGGCCCGCTCATACGCCTGCGGCACCTGTATCAAGCTGCCCACAGCGCCCAACACGCCGCTGTTATCCGCACGCCCGGCCGCCAAATCGCGCAGCAAATTACGCACCGCCTGCATATACCCTTCAAAATCGCGCTTTAAATCCTCCTGGGTTTTCAGCGTATGCAGCGCCTGCCTGTATTCGGCAATCGCCCGTTGCACCTGCTGGCCCAGCGTCTTGGTGCGCGCTTCGTTTTGCCGGGCCTGTTCGCCCTGCTTTGCCGCCGCGTCTTTCACATAACAAAGCGTCTGCTCAATGCGCTCTTTTTCCGCCTGCGCCTGGTTTTGTTCCTCCACAAGGCCCAAAAGCTCTTTTTCCGCTTCCTCGGCCCGCTGGTTCATCTCCTCTTTGCGCTGCACGGCCTGCTGGCGAATGGTTTCCATCCTGGCAACGCGCGCTTTCCTTTCGCCCGCGTTGTCCACCGCGTCCATCAATTTTTGCTTTTGCCCATCCAGCTCGTTTTCCAGCGCCTCCGCCGTTTCGGCTGTCTGTTCCGCCTGTTGTTTATACGCCTCTGCCTGCTGTCTTAACAGCGCCAACGATGCCTCCGGCCTAAGCTCGATCGTGGCCAGCGCCTGCTGTGTTTCCTGCCCGCGCTGCGCCGCGTCTTTTTCCTCTTCTTCCAGGCGCACAATCTGCTCCTGCAAATAGGAAAGCCGCTGTTCCAATAAATTCGCTTCCCCTTGCACGCGCTGCTCTGCCGCCGCCTGCTCGCGCGCCTTTTCGCGCGCTTTATCCAGCAGCTGTTCCGTCAGCTGCATTTTATCCTGAACAAGCGCCTCCTGTTCGCGAATGCGCTGTTCCCGCTCGGCACGCTGGGCCTCGGTTTGCCGCATGGTCTCGTCGTTTTCCCGAATCTGCGCCACCCTGTCCCGGTTCTTTTCGTATTGCACCACAAACAGATCCGTTTCCAGCGCCTTTAATTCTTCGCGCAACGCCAAAAAGGCCCGCGCCTGTTCGCTTTGCCGGGCCAATGGCTCCAAGTTTGTCTCAATTTCGCCGATGATGTCGTCCACGCGCAGCACGTCGTTGTTCACATTTTTCAGTTTGCGCTGCGCTTCCTCCCGGCGCATTTTATATTTCATCACGCCGGCCGCCTCTTCCAGCGCAGCCCGGCGCTCTTCGCCTTTGTTGGATAAAATCTCTTCAATTTTGCCCTGGCCGATGATGGAATACCCCTCCCGGCCCACGCCGGTATCGTAAAACAGCTGCACAATATCGCGCATCCGGCAGGGGGATTGGTTGATCAAATACTCGCTTTCCCCGTTTCGGTTATACCGCCGGGAAACACACACCTCTTCATGCGGCAGCGGCAAAAAATGATCTTCGTTGTCAAACGTCAGGGAAACCTCGCAATAAGACAAAGGACGTCGCTTTTCAGATCCGTTGAAAATGACGTCTTCCATCTTGGCGCCGCGCAGCACGCGCGCGCTCTGTTCTCCCAGCACCCAGCGCACCGCGTCGGCAATATTGCTTTTTCCGCTTCCGTTAGGGCCCACAATGGCGGTCACGCCGTCCGCAGGCACCAAGCTTACCTTGTCCGCAAACGACTTAAATCCAAACAGATCAATTTGTTTTAACCGCACACGCAGCACCCCACATTAGTTTTCCTCATTGATGTTTCAGCCAATCCAACGCCGCCTTGGCCGCGTTTTGTTCGGCTTCTTTTTTGCTTTTGCCCCGGCCAGTGCCAAAGCATTTTTCTTGCATCTGCACGCCCACTTCAAACACCCGGTCATGCGCCGGGCCGTCCTGGCGAATCAGCTCATATTTCGGCGTTTCGGCAAATTTCACGCTGCAAAGGTGCTGCAGGCGCGTTTTATAATCCGCGCCGCCGCCCTGCTCGATGGCCTCTTCGGTTTTATGCCCCAGGCATCGCAAAATCAATGCCCGGGCCGGTTCCATGCCGCCGTCAAGATACACCGCGCCAAACACGGCTTCCATCGTATCCGCCAAAATGGAGGCTTTTTCCCGGCCGCTGGAGCCCTCTTCTCCCTTGCCCAGCTGCAAAAGCCGGCCCAGTTTCAGCGCCCGGGCCGCCTGCGCCAGCGAAGCTTCGCAGACCACGTTAGCACGCATCCGCGTCATATATCCTTCCTCTGCCGGGCTTTGGGCATACAGCTTTTCGCTGATGACAAATTCCAACACCGCGTCTCCCAAAAATTCCAGCCGCTGGTTGTTTTCGCCCACCTTGCCGTTATAGCTGCAATGCGTCAGCGCCAAATGCAGCAGCGCCCTGTTTTTGAATTCATAGCCGATGTCCTGCATAAACGCGCCCAAATGCGCCTCATGCTCCGGCAGCACGCCGTCATACTCTTTCTTTTCCGTTTTTTTATTTTTTGTTTGCTTCAATGTAGTTAACCACATCCTGTACCGTTGCCAGCGTGGTCATCGCTTCATCCGGAATTTCAATGTCATAGTTCATTTCCAGTTCCGTTACCAGCTCCACCACGTCCAGCGAATCTGCCTCCAGATCCTCAATCAGCCTGCTTTCGGGCTTCACGCGGTCCACATCAATATTCAATTGCTCTGCGATTACTTTTTGTACCTGTTGAAACATTTTGTCTGCCTCCTTAAAGTGTTTTGTCCGCCGCTTCCAGGCTGCCTTCCGGCAGGGCCTGAATTTCCTGGCGGATGATGTCTACAACGCCGCCCTGGCACATCTGTCTGCATTGGCGGATGGCATGGTAAAACGCCTTGCTGTTAGAGCTCCCGTGCGCTTTTACAATCGCTTTGTTTACCCCCAGCAGCGGCGCGCCGCCATATTCGGTATAGTCCATCTTTTTCTTAAAATTTTTCAAAGACGGCATCAACAGCGCCGCGCCCATCTTGGCGCGGAACGTAGATGTCATCTCTGTTTTTAACATACCCATCAGCGTGCCGGCAAATCCTTCCATGAATTTCAGCACCACGTTGCCCACAAAGCCGTCGGCCACCGCCACATCCGCATCGCCGGACACAATATCCCGCGCTTCCACGTTGCCGGTAAATTCAATCGGCATCTTTTTCAGCAGCTGATGCGCTTTTTGCGTAAGGTCGTTGCCCTTGTGCTCCTCGGCCCCGTTGTTGATCAGCGCCACCTTGGGCTGTTTTGTGTGCATCACCTTTTCCATATACACAGAGCCCATCACGCCAAACTGCGCCAGATATTGCGGCTTGCAGTCCACATTGGCGCCGCAGTCTATCAGCAACACGCCCTTGCCCTGCGCCGTCGGCAATACCGGGGCCAGCGCCGGGCGCAAAATGCCGGGAATGCGTTTTACAATCAGCGTAGCGCCCGCCAAAACGGCGCCCGTGCTGCCCGCGCTGACAAATCCGTCCCCTTCGCCGTCCGCCAACGCGCGCAGCGCTTTTACCACGCTGCTGTCCTTTTTCCGGCGCACCGCCATCACCGGCGCTTCGTTGTTGTCAATCACTTCCCGCGCGTCTACCACGGCCAAACGGCTGGAGTCATACTGCGCCTCGTCCAAAATCGGCTGAATCTCTTCCTGTTTGCCAAACAACGTCAGCCGCAGATCCAGCAGATCGTTGATCGCCGCAATGCAGCCTTCCACAATCGCCCGGGGCGCATTGTCGCCGCCCATGGCATCTATCATCAAATGAATCATCTATCTACTTCCTTTTCTGCTTATAGATGAGTGTATTATACGTCAAACGCGCCCGGCCTGCAAGTTTCGCTTGCGTTGCCGCGGTTTGTTTGCCCGCATACGCCTCCAGTTGGTTTTCCCGTCTTTGCGCGGTTTCTGTGCTTGTCCGGTTTTGGCTATGCACCCTTGTTCGCCCGGTTTTCGCACAGGGAATGCGTTCGTTCTCTTTGCGCTTTACCCCAGGCCCTGCATACGTCTCCTATCAATCCGCTGCCTGCCCTTTTCAGTTTCTCCCGAGCCCGTCTTTTTATCATCCCGCCTTTTCGCACCATGCCGCAGCATAAAACGTCGTTTATCCCCATCGTGAAAAATCTCTTCTGTAACTCATCAGATTTGATCGTCGCCGTTCCACCCGGTCCTTTGCCCATTGCGCCTGCCTTGTCGCCATACATTTTCACTTTCGTATTCTCTATATAACAAATCTCTTTGGCAAAGCCATGGCAAACGACTCCCCTTCCGGCCGACACTTATCTCTATTTTCTGCTCTTTTTGCGCACTCATTCAAAGCGTTTCTAGCCCCGTTTTCTTTCCGCTCCTTTTTGCCGCAAGTGCCCCGCCGGCAACTGCACACTATACGCATTTGTTCCGGCCGCCTTGTATCTTCTTTGCAGGCCGCCTTTCAAGCCAAACGTTTCTCCCTTTGCACCCACGTCCGCAGCGCCAAGCCGCGCTCCCTTTGCCGTATTATTTCTTCTTGCCGCTGCCAATCGCGCTTATATTCTCATTGTATTGCTCCGGGCTTTCTCTGTTTTCACTGTGCCCTTAGTAGATTTTTGATACAAAAAAGAGCGCATTCTGCGCTCTTTGATGTTTTAAGAATAAATTCTTACGCGTTTTGCTCTCTGGCTTCTTCTCTGGTGGTCAAAACCTTTTTGTTGTTGTAATAACCACAGAACTTACAAGCGGTGTGAGGCGCCACAGGCTTTTTGCACTGTTGGCAGATCGCTACCGTCACCTTCGGCGCATTGGCATGCGTCCGGCGTTTGTCACGGCGGGTCTTAGAAGTCTTTCTCTTGGGTACGGCCATTGTTACACCTCCTCAGGCAAATCAAGCTTGCGCAAGATAGAAAATGGATTGTCTGTATTCAATTCACAAGAACAGTCTGTCACGTTTTTATCCGCCCCGCATACCGGGCACAGGCCCTTGCAGTCCGGATCACACAGCAAACGATACGGTAGCGCCATCAGCGCGGCCTGGTTCAAAGCCTCATCCAGCAAAAGGAAATCTCCCTCCAGTGGATACGCCTCCTCCTCGCTGTCTTCGTTTACCTCTCTGACAAACCGCTCTTCAAACGGAACCTCCAGACGCTCCTGCACCGGCTTTGTACATCTAGCGCACGCGCCTGTCACCTCAAAGCACAGCATCCCTTTTACGATATACGAATCCTCCTGCAAAAACGCACAGGTTCCTTTAAACGTTGCCGGTGTCTGGCTTTGATATTCCGCAGGCAGCTGCAAATCCACAGTGCCCGAAATCGCGGCAGGATGGTCCTGCGCCATCCCTTGACGCAAATCTATCTTCAAGCCAACCACTCCTTTGCAACAATAATGAATTATACCGTCATTGGTGGACGTTTGTCAAGCGTTGGCAAGGCCGGAAAGCCGCACGGTTTCCCTGGCGATGACCAGCTCTTCGTTTGTGGGAATCACCCACACCTCCACCTTGCTATCCGGCGCAGAGATTTTCTTTTCTTCGCCGCGGCAGCTGTTGGCTTCTTCGTCCAGTTTAATGCCCAGCCATTCCATGCCGCTTAAAATATCTCTTCTCATCTTTGCGTCGTTTTCCCCGATGCCGGCGGTAAACACAATCGTGTCCACCCCGCCCAGCGCCGCGGTGTAAGCGCCGATGTATTTTTGAATCCGGTAGATAAACACATCCAGCGCCAGCTGTGCGCGTTCGTGCCCTTCTGCCGCCGCTTTTGCCAGGTCTCTAAAGTCGCTGGAAACGCCGGAAAGGCCGTATACGCCGCTTTCTTTATTCAGGTAATGATCCATCTCTTCGATGGTCTTGTTTTCCTTTTCCATGATGTATTTCACAATCGCAGGATCCATATCGCCGCTGCGCGTGCCCATCACCACGCCCTCCAAAGGCGTAAGTCCCATGGAGGTATCCATGCATTTGCCGTCCAAAATGGCGCACAGGCTGCTGCCGTTGCCAAGGTGGCAGGTAATCATCTTCCCTTTTTCCGTGCCGCGCAATTCCGCCGCGCGCTGGGAAACATACAGATGGCTTGTCCCGTGGAAGCCATAGCGGCGCACCTTGTGCTTTTCATACGCTTCATACGGCAACCCATACATATAGGCCTTGGGCGGCATGGTCTGGTGGAAACCCGTATCAAACACTGCCACCTGCGGCACAGGCATTGCCTTTTGGCACGCTTTAATGCCGCTGATGTTGGCCGGCATGTGCAGCGGCCCCAGGTCTATGATAGATTCCAAATCGCGAATCACCTGGTCGTTTACCAACACCGGGTCGGCAAATTTTTCCCCGCCGTGCAGCACACGATGCCCCACCGCGTCAATCTCTTCCAGCGATTTTACCACGCCGTGTTTCGGGTCTGTTAAGGCTTTGAGCACCATTTCAATCGCGTCGTTATGGTCTTTGATCTCCGCGTGGATGTCCGCTTCCTCAGCGCCGCCTTTTTGCTTTAAAAAGCTGCCGTCAATGCCGATACGCTCCACCTGACCTTTGCACAGCACCTGCTGCGTGGCCATGTTGATCAGCTGATATTTCAGGCTGGAAGAGCCTGCGTTGATTACCAGTACATTCATGTTTTCTTTCTCCTAGTTGTTCATTGCTTGGTTGGCTTGTACCACGGTAATGGCAATCACCTTTTTCACGTCGTCTGCGCTGCATCCGCGAGAAAGGTCGTTCACAGGTTTGTTCAGCCCCTGTACAATCGGCCCCAGCGCCTCTGCATTGGCCAGGCGCTGCACCAGTTTATAGCCAATATTGCCCGCGCCCAAATCCGGGAAGATCAATACATTGGCCTTGCCGCCCACTTCGCTGCCCGGCGCTTTAATTTCCATAACCTCCGGCACCAGCGCAGCATCCAACTGCAATTCGCCGTCTATACACAAATCCGGGCGTTGCTTTTTTGCCATGCGGGTCGCTTCAAACATCTTATCCGCGTCCGCATGGCGAGCACTACCCTTTGTAGAAAAGGAAAGCATCGCCACCTTTGGTTCCATTTCGCACAAAAATTCGGCCGTCTGTGCGCTGGAAAGAGCAATTTCCGTCAGCTGTTCCGCGTTCGGATCGATGTTGATACCGCTGTCGGCAAAGATAAAAGTGCCGTTGTGTCCCATTTCCTTATTCGGCACCGTAACCACGAAAAAAGCAGAAACGGTTTTCACGCCTTTTCTCGGACGCACAATCTGCAGCGCAGAGCGCAACACGTCGCTACTGGTATGACAAGCGCCGGCCACCATACCATCTACGTCGCCGCAGCGCAGCATCATACAGCCAAACATCAGCGGGTCGCGCACCACTTCCTGCGCGCGCGTGCGCATCATGCCCTTGTCTTTGCGCAATTCAAACAATTGCTCGGCATAATACGAATATTTCTCCGCGCTGTCTATATCCATGATCTTTACGCCTTCCAGGCTTTCGTCGCCGGCCAGCTTACGTACTTCCTCTTCCTTACCCAGCAGTATGATGTCCGCAATGCCCTCGCGCACAGCCATACCCGCGGCTTTTACCACGCGGGGGTCATCGCCCTCCGGCAGCACAATCAGCCGTTTATTTTGTTTTGCACGTTCAATCGTTCTTTCTGAAAAAGTCATAGAACCTTGCTCCCTTCAAGATCATATCTCTTTAGGTTTCTTTAAGGCTTTGCTTTCCCAAAGCCCCGAATATTTTACACCTTTTCCCCTTCATCTTTCAAGGGAAATTCCTACAATATCCCCCTTTCCCTTCCGCCTTTTCTGTTATAATACCGTTACCCTATAAAATTGGAGGAAAACCGTATGTCCGTTTGCGCCATCATCTGTGAATATAACCCGCTGCACCGGGGACACCTGTGGCAAATCCGGCAGGCAAAGCAGCGCTTTGATGCCGTTGTCTGCGTTATGAGCGGCTCGTTTGTACAGCGTGGCGAGCCCGCCATCATGGATAAATTCACACGATCGCGCTGGGCGCTGTCCGCCGGGGCGGATGCCGTTATCGAACTGCCCGCCGTTTATTCTCTGCAATCCGCCGAGGGCTTTGCCGCAGGCGGCGTGCGCATGGCCGCTGCCCTTGGCGCCACGCACCTGTGCTTTGGCAGCGAAACGGAGGATATTTCCTTTTTAACCGCGCTGGCGCATCTTTGCTTAAACGAGCCTGATGATGTAAAACAGGCTCTGGCCTCCGCGCTTTCCAAAGGACAAAGCTACCCCGCCGCGTTTCAATCCGCCGTGCAGCAGTCCTTTCCGCAATATCCCGATGCCGCGTTTTTGCCCAATGCCCTTTTGGGCGTGGAATACCTAAAGGCCATAGAGCGTTATCGGCTGCCGCTGGTGCCGGTTACCCTGCCACGCCGGCTGCCTGTCAGCTCTTCTGCCTGCCGCAAAGCCTTGCAGCAAGGGCAAATTTTAGAAGATGTGCCGGCCTATGTGGCGTGCTCGCTAAAACAGGGGCCCCTCGTCACGCCGGAATCGCTTTCCCCCATGCTGCTCTATCGCCTCCGTATGATGAGCCGCGCCGAGTTTCACGCCCTCCCCTTTGTCTCGGAAGGGGTGGAAAATCGCCTGGCCCAGGCCGCGCATACCGCCGTCTCTTTGGAATCGCTTCTTTCCGAATGCCGCACCAAACGCTATCCGCTTTCCCGCATCAAGCGGCTGTTGTGCTGTGCGCTTTTGCATATCACGCAAGAAGATGTCCGGGCCGCCAACGAGCAAGGCCCTTGTTATCTGCATCTTTTGGCGCTCAATCCGCAAAACGCCGTCATGCGCAGCGCCGTCAAAGCCGCGTCTCTACCGGTTTGCACCGGTGGGGCCGATCTTTCCTCGTTTCCCTCTTTTGCCATGGACGCCCGGGCTACCGACCTGCACGCCCTTTGCTGCGGCCGGGCGGCCGGCTTGGATTATACCGTGCCGGTTTGCACCTCCGTCTCGCCATAAATCAGCTGTTTTATCTCGTCCATCTTCGCCATCGTCGTTTCATAGCCGATCTGCGCACATTCTTTGCTTTTTTCCACTTCAAATTGGTTGATATATCCCACAGGCGGCGAAATCAACACGTCCGCCTCCGTCAATTGATGCTTGTTTGCCTGATATTCCAACAAATCCGTAGCCCTGTATAAAATATCTATCAACCGCTCGCTGGGCTGTGCCGGCTCCGCTTTATGTATGCATACATCCGAACCGATCACCACATCGGCCCCTAGTCTCTTAGCTGCGTCCACCGGCACATTATCCAAAACGCCACCATCCACATACATCACGCCGTCTATTAATTTCGGCTCAAACACACCCGGAATGCTCATGCTGGCGCGTACCGCCGGATATACCTTGCCCGTGGTGAAAATCTTTGTTTTCCCTTCCCATAAATCACAGGCCGAGCAGGCAAACGGCACATCCATCTCTTCAAAATCTCGGTTTTTGGTGAATAGTTGAATCAGGTTTTCAAATTTTGCACCGCGCACCATCCCTTTACGCGGTACCACCAGATCCATCATTTCGCGAGCTTTCATCTGCATACAAATTTTCAATAAAAGTTCCAAATCGCCCCCGACACAAAAGATAGAGCCGATGATCGCCCCTATTGAACAACCGCTTACCACGTCGATTGGAATCCTGCTTTCCTGCAAAGCGCGGATCACACCGATATGCGCAAATCCGCGCGCAGAGCCGCCGCCCAGTGCCAGGCCCACCGCAGGTCTTTTTTTCTGTTCGCTCATAATCTCCCCGCTTTCTTGCATATGTTAAACCAAGCATTTCCATAAATAAGGAGTTTGTCATGCGGTTTAAGCGCGTTTTTCTTTCTCTTTTGTCTGTTTCTCTTATTATACTCATTTTATTGTTCCCTGTCCAAGCTTTGCAAGGGGCAAAAAACGGGCTGTCCGCATTTGCCCTTTCGGTGGTGCCTGCTCTGTTTCCCTTTTTTGTGGCCACCGGCCTTTTCACAAAACTCGGCACCGTCTCCCGACTCAGCACAGTTCTGCGTCCTTTGATGCGCCCGCTGTTCGGCCTGCCGGGGCAAAGCGCGCTGCCGGTGTTTTTGTCCGTTGTCAGCGGCTATCCAAACGGTGCTCGCGCCACTGCCGCTTTATATGAAGCCAAACAGCTCACCCAAACCCAGGCCAGGCGCACCATGGCCTATGCCTCCACCGTGGGGCCCTCGTTTGTAATTTCCGTGCTCGCTTCTTCGCTGCTGGGCAACCCGCGCTTTGCCTGGGCGTTGTTTTTGCCACATCTTCTGGCCGCTTTTCTCACTGGGCAAATCGGCCGCTTTTGCCTGCCGGACCGCACCCCTGCCCCCGGCCCCTCTGCGCCGTTTCAAAGCGTGCCAACGCCCGCGTTTCATCGTTGTTTTATCTCCGCCGTTCAAGAAGCCGTCACGGCCCTATTGTATGTCGGCGGTTTTATCGTGTTTTTCTTCACGCTGTCCAATCTGCTTTTGGCCCTCGGTGTTTTGCCGCTGCTGGCCCGGATCATCCGGCCGCTGTTTTCCCTGTTTGGCTATCCGCCTGCGCTGGCCCTGCCCTTTTTGCGCGGCCTGTTTGAAATGACGGACGGCTGCCTTTCCCTTTGTGCCACCGGCTATCCCGCCGCGGCTTTGCTTCCGCTGTTGTGCGCGCTTATCAGCTTTGGCGGCCTTTGTGTGCAAACCCAGCAGGCGCTGTTTGTCTCCCCCTGCGGGCTACGGTTTTCCGAAGGCCTGTTTTTCAAAACCGTACACGGCGTGTTGGCCTTTTCCCTTTGCAGCGTATTGGTACGCCACATCACTCTGCCGTCCGTAGGCACGGTCAGCGTCTCTGCCATCGGCTTTGGCCGCCGTCTTCTTTTCAGCACCGGCCTGCTCTTTATTTCCGCGCTTGTCCTTTGCCTGCTCTGCCTGTGTATGAGCGCCTATACCCTTGCCTACCGCAAGCGCACACGTTAAGTTTGCCCCATCGCCGCGCAAAAATCCCTTTGCCTTTTCTTTCTTCCCAAAGGCCGCTCAAAGCGGCTTTTCTATTTTCTCCCACAAACGGATTCGTGCTCTATCCTATAATTCTCTTTTCCCCGGCCCTGTTTTCCCCTCTGCCCAAGGCGCTGCTTAAAACTGTTCGTATTCGTAAAACCTCTTTCCAACACTCTTTCACATCGCGCTTTCAAAACCATTTCATCTCCGCTTTAAACACATTGCTCTTGCTTTTTCTTTCTCCGCCTGTTTTCTGTGCCGTTGGGCACGGCTCCTCTTCCGTTTTATAAATAAACTTTCCTTTTCAAAGCAGCTCTCCATTTTCTATAAAATTTTCCCGTACAACGCACAAACGCATCCTGCCGGGCCGCGTCTCCTCTGGGGGCCTACAACCGCGCCTCTTTTCCTTTTTTCCATATACACCTTTAGCGCTCCTTGCCCAATCCATCCATTTCTTTGCACAAAAAAAGCCGGGCAAACTGCCCGGCGCTTTCTCCGTTTTTTGTTAGTTTTTGCCGTTAAGCGATTCTCTGTTTTTTCGCACCATTTCCAGATATTCATTCAAATATCCTTCCACATCCAGCATCAGATCCTCGGCATATCCCTTGGCCCCCTGGCGAACTTCGCGGGCATTTTTCTGTGCCTGCGCCAAAATCTGGCGTGCCTTTTCCGTGGCCGCCTGCACAATTTCATGCTCGTCTACCAGCTGGTTGGCGCGCTGTTCCGCTTCGCGCATCAGGCGCTCTGCATCCGCTTTGGCGTCCGCCATAATCCGCATCTTATCGGAGACAATATGCTCCGCCTGGCGCAGCTCCTCCGGATACGCCGCCCGCATATCCTCCAGGATCTCATACATCCGTTCGGTATCCACTTTTTTGAAAGCGGAAGAAAACAACGCCTTTTTGCTGTTTTCCAGCTCCTCTTCCAGCATATCCATACAGGTAATCAATTCGCTATCCATTTAGGACCGTCCTCCTATCGCTGCTCTGAAAGCAGAGCGCGTATTTTGGTGTATATCTGGGGTGGCACAAGCCCGTCAATCTCCTGCCCGTACCGCAGCATCTCCTTTACAATGCTGCTGGAAAGAAACGTCCATTCCGGACGGGAAAAAAGGCAAACCGTCTGCACTTCCGGCGCCAGGCGCGCATTCACCGTGGCCAGCATCGCTTCCTGCTCATAATCCGCCACATTGCGCACGCCTCGAAACAATACGGAGGCGTTTTTCTGCCGGGCAAAATCCACCAAAAGCCCTTCAAAGCTTTCCACCTGCACATTCGGCAGCGCGGACACCGCTTCGCCGATCATCTCCGTGCGCTGGTTTAAGGTAAACAGCGGCGTTTTATCGCTGTTTTTCAGCACCGCAACCACCAGCGTATCCACCAGCTCTGCCGCCCGGCAAATCAAATCGTAATGGCCCAGCGTCAGCGGATCAAAGCTGCCCGGAAAAATGCCCGTTCTCATCACTGCCCCCTGTATACATCGTAATCGCCCGCGTCCCGTAGGCCCGGGTCCATTCCCAATGGCACAGCGCAGGCACGCGCGGCATGTCCATCGTGGCGGTGTGCTCTAAAATCACACAGCCGTTTTCCGCCACCAGCGCCGGGAAAAGCCCCTTCAGCGCCCGTTCGTACAGCCCCGCCCGGTACGGCGGATCCACATAGACCACATCAAACCGCTCGCCTTTTCTTTGTAAAATACGGAGCGCCCGCTCAAAATCGTTGCGGTATACCCGGCATTGCGCCTGCATGTTCAAAGCGTTTGTGTTTTTCACCGCCGTCTGCACGGCCTTTGCATCCGCATCGATCATCACCGCGCTTTTCGCGCCGCGGCTGATCGCCTCCAGCGCAATGGCGCCGCTGCCGCAAAACAGATCCAGCACCCTGGCGCCCGGCACCCTTTGTGCCAAAATGCCAAACAGCGCTTCCCGCAACACCGCGCTTGTCGGCCTGGTATTTCGCCCCGGCGGGGCCTCCAAAATCCGCCCCCGCGCACTGCCGCCTACGATCTTCACTTGCTTTCGGAACTCCTTTACATAATTTTACTATCTTTCAAATCAATATGCAACCGCCGAACCGTTTCTACCTTCAATTTGCCCGATTTTTGGCACAATCATAAGTATAAATTTCCGTACAGATATAATCCATATCTATATCGTGCGGTTCGGTTTCAATCTCGCGGGCCATTTGCGTTTGAAAACAATATCCCACCCGAAGCGCCGGCAAATCCGCCAAAAACCGGTCGTAAAATCCGCCGCCCCGGCCCAGCCTGTGGCCCTGTTCGTCAAACGAAAGGCCGGGCACGATGACAAAATCCACCTCTTCCGGCGCAATTTTCGTGCCGCCCATCGGCTCTAAAATGCCCTTTTCGTTGGATACAAACACCGTTTCTTCATCCCACATCACCGGGATGATCTCTTCTCCGCTCATCACGGGAAACACCGGGTAATATCCTCTGTCCAAAAGCCGGTCCATCAGCGGCCAGGTGCCCAGTTCTTCCGGCGTTGCCACATAGATCATCGGCACGCTGGCCCGGGCTCTTTCCAACAGCAGCACCGCGTTTTCCGCCGCCATCACCGCATATTCTTCCCGGGCTTCTGGGGTAATCAGCGCGCGCCTTTGCCGCGCATTTTTTCTCAATATCTGTTTATCCATCATTCATACACCCTCGGCACCCGCTTGGAAAGGTCCGTCAAAATTTCATAGGAAATAGTGCCCAGCCATTCGGCCATTTCGTCCGCCGTAATTTGCTCATCGCCCTGGCGGCCCAAAAGCACCACTTCGTCACACAGCTTAGCTTCGGGAATACCCGTTACGTCTATCATGCAGTGATCCATACAAATGCGCCCCACCACCGGCGCCCGCTGCCCGCGGATCAACACCTCGGCCCGGTTGGAAAGCGCCCTTCTGTATCCGTCCGCATATCCCACCGGCACGGTAGCAATGCGCCGCGGCTCTTGGGCGGTAAAGGTCCGCCCATAGCCCACGGTTTCGCCCGGCGCAATGGTGTGCAAATCCAAAATCTGGGTTTTCCAGCGCATCGCCGGGCGCAAATCCGCCTTTTCCGGCATTTCGCCGCTCGGCATATACCCATACAGCACAATGCCGGCCCGCACCATATCCTTTCTCAGTTCCGGATGGCGCAGCGTGGCCGCGCTGTTTGAAATATGGCAAATCGGCGCAAAGCCCGCTTCGCGCACCATCTTTTCCGCCCGGGTAAAGCGCGATACCTGCACATCTACAAAGCTGTCGTCCGCCTCATCCGCCGCCGCAAAATGGGTAAACATGCCTTCCATTTCCACATCCGGACAGTTTTTGAATGCCTCCAGCATTTCCGGCACCTGCTCCGGCGTTGCGCCCAGTCTGTGAAATCCGCTGTCTATTTTCAGGTGCGCCTTGGCGCGAACGCCTGCCTTTGCCGCTGCGTTTTGCAGCCAGTGCACCTGTTCCGGCGTAGAAGCGGAAACCGAAATTCCCTCTCTTACGCACGATTCGCAATCCTCTTCATCCAGCGCGCCCAGCACCAAAATCGGTGCAGACAGCCCGGCTTTTTTCAGTTCGTCCGCCTCCTCCGCCGTTGCCACAGCCAGCCATACGGCGCCGTTTGCAAGCGCCGTTTTCGCCACTTGCACTGCTCCGTGGCCGTAGGCGTCCGCCTTTACCACCGCCATCATCTTGGTCTGCCCTGCGTAGTGTTTCACCAGGCGCACATTATGCGCTATGGCCTCCAAATCAATTTGTGCCACCGTTGCTCTCATTGTATGTCTCTTTTCTTTTTTGCGTCATTCCACAGACGCCAAAATCTCCTCTAAGGAAAACAGCCGAATGTCGTTTTGTCTCAACAGCGCTTCGCATTTTTCCGTGTCTTCCACGCGGAACATAATCAGCGCGTTTTCATTGGGCGTGCGCACAAACGAATACAGATATTCCACGTTCAGTTCGTTTGCGTCCATCAGCGCCAGCACCGAAGCCAGCCCGCCCGGCTGATCCGGCACTTCCACTGCCAACACTTCCGTCGTGGAAGCGGCAAAGCCCTCTTCCGCCAACAGCGTTAACGCCTGTTCGGGCTTGTTTACAATGCAGCGCATAATCCCGAAATCCGCCGTATCCGCGATGGACAGCGCGATCAGGTCAATCCCGTTATCGCCAAACACCTTGGTCGCTTTTGCCAGTGTGCCCTGTTTGTTTTCCAGAAAAACCGAAATTTGTTTTAACGTCATGTCCTCGCCCTCCTAATGGTTTAGTTGTCAAATTTGCGTTTGTCGATCACGCGCTTTGCCTTGCCTTCGCTGCGCTCCAGCTCTTTGGGCGGCAGCAGGCGCACTTTGGCGCTGATGCCCAGATAGCTTTGCAGCTCTTTAGACAGCGTTGCGCGGATGCTTTCAATGTTTTTCACCGTATCGCTGACCGCATCCGGATGCAGTTCCACCTGCACTTCCATCGTGTCGGAGTTGTTTTTGCGGTCCACCACAATCAGGTAATGCGGCACCACACCGTCTACTCTCGTCAGCACGGTTTCCACCTGGCTCGGGAACACGTTTACCCCGCGCACGATCAGCATGTCGTCCGTGCGGCCCTTCAGGCGCGCAATGCGGCGGTGCGTCCGCCCGCAAGAGCAGGGTTCCGGGATAATGCAGGTCAAATCATGCGTGCGATAGCGCAGGGTGGGTATGCCCTCTTTGTTGATGGTGGTAATCACCAATTCCCCCACTTCGCCGTCCGGCAGCGGTTCGCAGGTTTCCGGGTCCAAAATCTCCACGATAAACTGGTCTTCCCAAATATGCAGGCCGTGTTTTTCTTCCCGGCACTCAATCGCCACGCCCGGCCCCATCGTTTCGGACAGGCCGTAAATATCCAGTGCGTCTATGCCCATCAGCTCTTCAATCTGCTTTCGCATGCCTTCGGTCCACGGCTCTGCACCAAATACCCCGGCTTTTAAGCGCAGTTTTGATCTGTCCACGCCCATATCGCGCATGGTTTCGCCCAGCATCAGCGCATAAGACGGCGTACACGCAACAATACTCGTGCCGAAATCCTGCATCAGCATAATCTGCCGCTGTGTGTTGCCCGATGAGATCGGCAGCACCGTAGCGCCCAGCCGTTCCACCCCGTAATGCAATCCCAGCCCGCCGGTAAACAGCCCGTAGCCGTAGGAAACCTGCACCACATCGTTTTTCCCGGCACCCGCACAGGCCAACGCCCGCGCCGTGCATCCGGACCATGCTTCAATGTCGTTTTTTGTATAGCCCACCGTGGTGGGTTTTCCTGTTGTGCCGGAGGAAGCATGCACGCGCACGATCTCCTCCATCGGGGCAGAAAACATGCCAAACGGATAGTTGTCCCTCAGATCCGTCTTGTTGGTAAAGGGCAGCCGCCTTAAGTCATCCAACGTGCGGATGTCCTCCGGTTTTACCCCTGCCTCATCCATCTTCTTTTTGTAAAACGAACTGTTGTTGTAGCAGCGTGCCACCGTTTTTTGCAGCCTTGTCAGCTGCAGCGCTTTCAGCTCGCTTTGCGCCATTGTCTCTACCCGAGGGTCAAACATCTTATTTCCTGCCTTTCTCTGCCTATGTTTTATGCGCGTTTGCCTTGTTCCAGTCCTGCTTTGAACGCTTTTACGTTCAATTCCACAAACGCGGGCTTCACGCCCTGTTCAATCACCTTTTGCATCGTTTCCGCATCCATGCCCATCTTCTGCGTATATACACCCAGCAGCACAATGTTGGCCGCCTTGGTGTTGCCCAGGCTTTGAGCAATGCCCGTTGCGTCCACAAACGCTGTTTTTTTTGTATACGCCGCCACGCGCTGTTTTACATCCTCCGGATAAACAGCCGTGCCCATGTTCACCGCAATCGGCGGCACCTCGGCTTCATCGCAGATCAAAACGCCGCCCGGCTTTAACATCTCCAGCGCCCGCAGCGCTTCCACCGGCTCAAAGCTCAGCAATACATCCGCGCTTTGCACATCCACCAACGGCGACGCCACCTTTTCTCCGATGCGCACATGGGTTACCACGCTGCCGCCGCGCTGCGCCATGCCGTGCACTTCGCTCACTTTGGCATCCAACCCTTTTGCCTTTGCATATTCGCCCAGCAGACGGCCGGCCAACAGCGTGCCCTGGCCGCCTACGCCCACGATCATAATGCTCTGTTTCATTTTGCCGTCCCCTCCATACATTCTTTGGGACACAACCCCGCACAAAGCCCGCAGGCGTTGCACAGCGTCTGGTCAATGTTCACTTTGCCGTCTTTTCTCTGCAAAGCCGGGCAGCCGGTTTTCAGGCACGCTCCGCAGCCGATGCAACGGTCTTTATTTACCTGCAAGCTGTTTTTCTTGCCGCCCACAATCATCACGCACGGCCGGCGCGCAATGACTACCGATACGCCGTCTTCGTTTAGAGAAGCGTGCAAATCTGCCTGCAAGCCGATTGTGTTTAGCGAATCCACCACGCGCACATGCTGCGCGCCCAGTGCCTTACATACACCCTCAATGGAAAGCGGCTCTGTATATTCGCCCTTCAGCGTTTTGCCGGTGGCCGGGTTGTCCTGATGCCCCGTCATTCCGGTGGTGGAGTTATCCACGATCAACACTGTAATATTGCTCTTGTTATAGCTGGCCGTGGCAAGCCCCGTCATCCCGCTGTGGAAAAACGTGGAATCGCCGATCACCGCCAACGACCGCTTGGCAAACTCTCTGCCTCGGCTCTTTTCCGCGCCGTGCGCCATGGAAATGCTGGCGCCCATGCAGATCGTCGTATCCATCGCCCCCAGCGGCGGCGTGGCGCCCAGCGTATAGCAGCCGATATCGCCAAAGACCGTCAGATTCATCTTTTTCAGTACATAGAAAACCCCTCTGTGCGGGCATCCCGCGCACAGTGCCGGCGGCCGGGGCGGCAAATCCTGCACATTCGGCAAAGAGGGTGCCTGTTCGCCCAGCACGATCTGCCGAATCATCCGGCTGCTCAGTTCGCCCGCTTTGGGGAACACCTCTTCGCCGATGCACGCAATGCCCAGGCTTTCCACATACCGCTGAATGTAGGGTTCCAATTCCTCCACCACATACAGCGTTTCTACGGATTTTGCAAATTCGCGAATCTTTGCTTCCGGCAGCGGATATACCATACCCAGCTTCAAAATGCTGGCCTCCGGCAGCGCTTCTTTTACATATTGATAGCAAATCCCGGAGCAAATTACGCCCACTTTGCCATCGCCTTTTTCCACGCGGTTGAGGGCCGTATCGTCGCTGTATTGCGCCGCTTTTTTCATCCGCGCTATCAAGTCCACCTTGCGCCCTCTGGCATAGCCCGGCATCATGATATATTTGGCTGGCTGTTTTTTATATTCCTTGGTTTCGGCCGCGGCTTTTTCGCCCTGTTCCACAAAGCCCCTGGTGTGGGAAATGCGCGTGGTCAGCCGCACGATCACCGGCATATCCAGCTGTTCGCTCAATTGCGGTGCCAACTTAAAATATTCATAACATTCCTGGCTGTCTGCCGGCTCCAAAACCGGCACATGTGCTGCCTGGGCAATCATCCGCGTGTCCTGTTCGTTTTGGCTGCTGTGCATGCCCGGGTCGTCCGCCACGGCCAGCACCAGCCCCGCGTTTACCCCGGTATACGCCGCGGTAAATAATAAGTCCGCCGCCACATTCAGCCCCACGTGCTTCATGCAGCACATCGCGCGGTTGCCCGTTACCGCCGCACCCAGCGCCGTTTCCGCCGCCACTTTTTCATTGGCGGCCCATTCGGTATATACTTCGGCAAACTTGGCAGCCGTTTCGGTAATTTCCGTGCTCGGCGTGCCCGGGTAGGAGGAGATCACTCGAATCCCGCCGTCGCGCGCGCCCGCAGCCGCTGCCTGGTTGCCCAATAAAAGCTGTTTTGCCATTGTCAATCCTTCTTTCTCAGATCCTGTACGCGTTTTGCTTTGCCTTCAAAGCGTTTGAGCGTCATCGGGTTGCATAGGGTAATCTTGGTGTCTATCAAACAATCCGTCTTAATCGCGGCGCGCAGCTTTTGTTTAAGCACTTCCAGCTCTTTATATCTTTCAAGCAGCTTGGCGTCCGCCACTTCCACCATCACTTCCACCCTGTCCATAAAGTTTTCGGTGGTCACGATAATTTCATAGCTGGTTCCCACACCCGGCGTGGACAGCAACACCTTTTCAATCTGGCTCGGGAATACGTTTACCCCTCTGATTACCAGCATATCGTCGCTGCGGCCCATGATCTTATTCATCCGCGCCGTGGTCCGCCCGCATTTGCAGGGTTCATAGGTAATGCGCGAAAGGTCTTTGGTTCTGTATCTCAAAAGCGGCTGAGCCTGTTTTGTCAGCGTGGTAATGACCACTTCACCCTTTTCCCCTTCCGGTAGCACTTCGCCCGTCTCCGGGTCGATAATTTCCACCAAAAACTGATCTTCGTTGATGTGCATGCCGTCTTTTTCCAGACATTCGCCGGATACGCCCGGGCCCATCACCTCGGAAAGCCCGTAGTTTTCCGTAACCGTCATGCCCCATTTTTCTTCCAGCTGGGCGCGCAGTTCTTCGGTGTGCCCTTCGCCGCCCACCATCGCCGTGCGGATCGGCAGTTCGCGCAGGTTTACGCCCAGGCTTTCCGCTGTTTCCGCCAGATACATGGCATACGTTGGCGTGCAAATCAGCAGCGTCGTTCCAAAATCCTGCAACAGCTGAATCTGCCGCCTTGTGTTCCCGGAAGACATCGGCACCACCGCAGCGCCCACTTTTTCCAGCCCGTAATGCAGCCCGAAGCCGCCGGTAAACAGGCCGTAGCCAAAGGCTATCTGCGCGATATCCTCATCGCTGCCGCCCGCCATACATACCAGGCGTGCAATACATTCGCTCCAGTTTTCCAGGTCCTGTTTTGTATAGGTAACCACCGTAGAGCTACCCGTTGTACCGCTGGATGCATGGATTCTGTTCACCTGTTTCATCGGTACAGCCAACAAACCAAACGGATAATGCGCACGCAAATCGTCCTTTACGGTAAACGGCAGCTTTTGCACGTCGGAAAGCTGCTGAATGTCCTCCGGTTTCACTCCAAGCTCATCCAGTTTCTGGCGGTAAAACGGCACATTCTCATACGCACGTTTCACCGTGTCTTGTAAACGTGCCAATTGAATTTGTTCAATGCTTTTTCTGTCCGCCTGCTCAATCTCCGGAGCCCAGATCATACTCTCCACCTCTTCCTTATTTATCAGGATATAAATAGACATAAATCCTCATTTTTATAATTATACCTGAAACACACAAAAAAGCAACGAGGGAACTGGTGTTTTTCTCTTTGGCCCGCATTCACCCTGCCCCGGTTGTTTTTTCTCCCGTTTTGGCTTGACGATAAAACCATGCAGGGAGTAGAATACAAGTATTGTATATTTATAGGAAAGAGTGATGTTCCCTATGTATGAAATTGTCAGCAAAAGAACACTCAACTCTGTGACAACCATGCTGGAAATCAACGCGCCTTTTGTCGCTCGAAAAGCGCAGCCCGGCCAGTTTGTCATTTTACGGGTGAGTGAGATGGGCGAACGCGTGCCCCTGACCATCGGCGGTTACGACCGTGAAAAAGGCACCGTAACCATCATTTTCCAATCGCCCGGTGCCACCACAAAGCTGTTGGCCGAAATGAACGAGGGCGATTGCCTGCACGATTTTGTAGGCCCGCTTGGCACGCCTACGGAGTTTGAAGGCATGAACAAAGTTGCCGTTGTCGGCGGCGGCCTGGGCACGGCCATTGCCTATCCGCAGGCCAAAGCCTTGCACGAACACGGCGCTGAGGTAGACCTCATCGTCGGCTTCCGCAACAAAGACCTTATCATCCTCGAAGACGAAATGAAACAGGCCTGCACAGAGCTGATCATCATGACCGATGACGGCAGCAACGGCCATAAAGGCTTTGGCACCACCGCTTTGCAGGAAAAAATCGATCAGGGCGTAAAATACGATGCCGTAATCGCCATCGGCCCGTTGCCGATGATGCGCGCCGTGGCGGAATTGACCCGCCCCTATGGCATCAAAACCATCGTCAGCATGAACCCCATCATGATTGACGGCACAGGCATGTGCGGCTGCTGCCGGCTCACCGTGGGCGGCGAAACCAAGTTCGCCTGCGTAGACGGCCCGGATTTTGACGGCCATCTGGTAGATTTTGATGAAGCCATCCGCCGCAGCAAAATGTATAAAAAGGAAGAAGCGGAAATGATGGAGAAACATTTCTGCAATTTGACGGGAGGTGCTCATCGTGGCTAACATGCAAATGGAAAAAACCCCGATGCCGGAACAGGATCCCAAAGTCCGCGCACATAATTTTGAAGAGGTTTCTCAGGGATATACCGCCGAAATGGCCATCAACGAAGCAAAGCGCTGCTTGAATTGTAAGCATCGTCCTTGCGTGCAGGGATGTCCTGTTAACGTGCCGATTCCGGATTTCATATCCAAAATGGCCGAGGGCGATTTTGCCGGTGCCTATGAAGTGATCAGCACCACCAATGCCCTGCCCGGCATCTCCGGCCGTGTTTGCCCGCAGGAAAGCCAGTGCGAATCCAAATGCGTGCGCGGCATCAAGGGCGAGCCGGTTTCCATCGGCCGTCTGGAACGTTTCGCTGCGGACTATGCCCGCGATCACGGTCTTTCCAACAAAATGGAAAAACCCGTTTCCAACGGCATCAAAGTGGCCGTCATCGGCTCCGGCCCCGCCAGCTTGACCTGCGCGGGAGACCTGGCAAAGCGCGGCTACGAAGTAACCATCTTCGAAGCTTTGCACACCCCCGGCGGCGTGCTGGTATACGGCATTCCGGAATTCCGTCTGCCCAAAAAGCTGGTGCGTCAGGAAATTGCCAAAATCGAAGCGCTGGGCGCCACCATCGACTGCAACGTCGTGGCCGGCCGCTCCCTCGATATTGAAGAATTGATGAGCGATATGGGCTACAGCGCCGTGTTCATCGGCTCCGGCGCAGGGTTGCCCTCGTTTATGAAAATGCCGGGCGAAAACCTGAACGACGTTTTCTCCGCCAACGAATTTTTGACCCGTGTAAACCTCATGGGCGCCTACAAATATCCCGAAGTGGATACGCCGATTCACGTCGGCAAAAAAGTGGCGGTTGTCGGCGGCGGCAACGTTGCGATGGACGCCGCTCGTTCCGCGCTGCGTTTGGGTGCGGATGAAGTTTCCATCATCTATCGCCGCAGCGAAGAGGAAATGCCCGCCCGTAAAGAAGAAGTGCATCATGCCAAAGAGGAAGGCATCGTCTTCCGTTTCCTGACCAACCCCATCTCCGTAAAAGGCGATGAAAACGGCAACGTTGTGGGTCTGGAAGTTGTGGATATGGAGCTGGGCGAACCGGATGCTTCCGGCCGTCGCCGTCCTGTGGCAAAAGAAGGTAGCGAACATGTGCTGGATGTGCAGACCGTTATCATCGCCGTCGGCACTTCCCCGAACCCGCTGATTCATAAGAGCACGCCCGCGTTGGCCACCACGCAGCGCGGCAACATCATTGCCGATGAAGAAACCGGCGCCACCAACATCCCCGGCGTATATGCCGGCGGGGACGCCGTCACCGGTGCTGCTACCGTTATCCTGGCCATGGGTGCCGGCAAAAAGGCAGCGGCCGCCATCGACGAATATCTCCAAAACAAATAATAGGCGATCTTCACCTGTTCAATTTAAAAGCAAACGCCCGAAATCCATCCGGATCTCGGGCGTTGATTTTATCTTTCTCTTTTATTTGCAAACCTTGACTTCGCCGTTTCTCCTGCACAAATTCAAACTTTATAAAACCACAATAATACGCATGCAAAACAACCGGCTTGGTGCTACGATATAGGCAAAAATAAAATCACGATGACAATCAACTCTCTAAGCTAAGTCTTGCCATCGTCCTAAGCGCTTTCGACATTGAATTAGATAGCTATCCACTTGCCACAACGATCCTTCCAAGCATCGTCAGTATGGCGCTTTCCATTGTTGGCAACGCTCTGAATTCCTCTTAGAAGCTTTATATTCATTCTTCTATTTCAAATTCAAATTTAGGAACCCGATTTTTATTAAATATATTTAATTTTCATTGCAAAAAATCTAAATTATTTTATGGAAAAGAGAGAGAAATATTGCTTTACAAATTGAAGAACGGATAGGAAATCAATTGTTTTCTTTGCAATAATAGGTTATTATGAAAAAAAGAACACGTTATAAGAGGAGGGTAAAAATGAATAAGCAAAATGAAACGAAAGAATCAACGGCAACAATGGTAACGGATGCCTATAAAAGTGCATTGTCAACTGATGAAGGAAAAGAAGCATTAAAGGAAACAATGATTGAAACAGCCGAACTGGAAGCACGTCTTGCGGTTGATGACGCCGTCAGAGAAGCAATTCGTGATAAATACCCGAATTTGCACACCGAATATCGTAGTTCCATTTTAGGCCGGATTGAAGGCGTAGCAGACACCGCCAAGCTGTTGGGAGGACTTTTCAAAAAGAAAAAGTAAAACTCATAGACGCATCCAAAGAGCAGGAGTCTTTCCAATTGGAAAGACTCCTGCTTGTTTTAGTATCCTATCGATGATTTTCATTTTTCATATTTTTACATACCCCTATGAGTAAGGCTATGCGCCCTGTATACCCCTGAAAAGAACAGTGTAACATTTTACCTTTTATTCAGCCTCAAAAATCATCGTAGTAGAAAAATCTGCACCTGGTTCACCGTTTTGCAAAGTGATTTTTTTTGCTTCAATTGTGCCGCTATATTCGTTCTTCATGCCCATAAACGTTTCAGTAACGGTAATCTCATTGCCCTTTACTTTCCAAGTCAACCCATATTCGGAGCCACCCCTTGCTGAGGTTCCTTTGCCATCTTCGGTCAACGTGAGTACCCATGTCGGATCCGCTTCTCCGCTTCCGTCACTGTATTTATAGGATGTGTTCCGATAGGAACCTGCATATTCCTTACCCGCACCGCCGCCGCAGGCGACAAGAACGCTCAATGATACAAAAGCCAACACCAGAACGAGTCCTATTTTTCCCCATTTTTTCATACATATATCCTCCTTGATATAAATAATAAAATGACACCGACCATAGATACTAATATTAAAATACCATATTTAATTAAATATAGCAACAACAATGTGCGCACCTCTCTTATATGATACCGCTTATTCCTACACGCTCATCTATTGTTGTTTTACTTTTGAACCGTATTACAATCGGTAGAAACCATCCCCTATAGAATGATTTCATTTCTATCTCCTTCTCTGTTATGCAGAATATGGCTGCGCCTTTTCTCCTAATGACCACTTTTCGTATCTTCACCATCATTCTTTCCGTTTTGGCTACTGCTTCAAACTTCTATTCCATCCCCTTAGCTTATACGTATTAAATAAAAGAGAGGGAGATAAAAATCCTCCATGAACAACTTAAACAAACGCAGAAAATATAGCTAGTATGACGTAGCCGCGCAGCGCTGTGATGCCACCGTCTCCCCGGACGCCACGCTGAATGATGCGTTTTCCGATATCTCCAAGCCACCGGCCGCAAAAGCCCTGTACTGAGCGCACTTAAACCCCGCACAAATAGAGTTTATCAGCTTGCGGCCGCTCCATTCGCAGTATTCAAAGCCGGGAAAGCGGCTCCATTTCTCGCCTACCGTACCTGCAAACATTCGCCCGGCGAATCTCTCGGCCGTAGCCCTTGAAAATAAAAGCGAGCCGCATCATTTTCCGGCCCGCTTATCATTTTTCGGCAGTTTTCTCATACCCCGCCATATTTATTTGCAGATAGCCTTGATAAGTTCCAAAATTTGCTCAGCCGGCATCCCATTTTTCTCCAGATGCTCCAACAATCTGCCTATTTGTTTAAGCAGCCCTTCCTCTGTGTCCTCCTCAGTCTTTTTCTTGATAAGATCACCCAGTTTCTTTACCACTTCAACCTCCGCTTCCATGCTCAAAGAAATATTTGAGGAACCGACAATCTCCAGAATCAAATTAATGTACAAAGTATACAAATTTTCAAGTAATTTCTCTTTCCCCGTCTTCGTTTTCTCCTGAGAAGGTTTCTTTTGTATAACATTCTTTTGCACTTTTATCTTTTGTTTTATTTCCTCCTGCGTACCTTCTATGCCAAAATATTCACCCATAACATCGTCAATCATAACCATTTCAAGAGGGCTTAATGTTCTCATTTTTCTTCCTCCTTATCACAGAGTTTATAAAAAAAGCAAACCGGGTTTCACAATACAATAAGTATGCCCCATCCCTTTTCCTTCTTTCTTGCCAACTGCCTTTTTGCCCAAAAAGGCCCCATTCGCAGGCTTTGTAGCAAAACTTAAAAGGGAACGTCTTTTTTTATTTTAGACCTTTTTAAAACAAAATGCACTCCTTTAAACCTATTGACATAATTTTTATCCCATGGCATATTATATACAGATGAAGCATCATCACTGCTTGCCATTGGCAATTGGAGCCTCTCGCCGAGCAGTTGATGATGCTTTCTTTTTCGCCAAGGCGGCTCCGTTTCGGCGTTTGTCGGATTGCACTGCCCTCAAATTTGGAATGCAAACCAAGTTAAGTGCAAATGATAAAATGTTTAAGGCTTTCATTGTCAAAACGAAGCGAATTGATTGTAATTTGAGAAGGAAGGGGTTTGTCCCCCTTTCCCTATTCACTCAACCGGGTGATGAGTTTTGCAGCCAGGGTTAAAACAGCGGTCATCGGGTTGATGATTCCGGCGGCGATTGCAAGTTTGTAATCGCTGTCTCTTTCTTTCGCTTTTTAGACCTATTCAGAACAGAATGCACTCCTGCAAACGGTTGTTTTTATACCTATCCTCCTGTGCTATAATAAGAAAGCGACCGGGCCTAAGACACCCGGCTTGCCTGTGATGTTAGGTAGCGGTTTCCTTAGCTTGGGGCGCTGCCCTTTTTTATTCATTAATCTGCTTTAAGCAATCCAGAATCTCTTCCGGCGTCATGCCCTTGGCTTCCAGCCAGGCGATCAACGCGCTGATCTGTTTGGATGTCATTTCTTCCATTTCCTCTCCCCCTCTTTCAATTTGTTTTTAGACCTCTTCAGATTTACACTACTCTCAAACATCTGGGCCCGGTTCAATGCGTCGATATAGTTTTAGACCTCTTCAGATTTACACTACTCTCAAACATTACTTGCGTAGCTGTTCTCGCAACCTTTGTTTTAGACCTCTTCAGATTTACACTACTCTCAAACTTTTACGCGCTTGTGATACCGCCGTCTATTGTTTTAGACCTCTCCAGATTTACACTACTCTCAAACAGGAGTTGCATAGCAATAATATTGCAAATTGTTTTAGACCTCTCCAGATTTACACTACTCTCAAACTAATACTGGCAGCATTGCTATTTTAGCAATGTTTTAGACCTCTCCAGATTTACACTACTCTCAAACTGTTGCGATGGTTACTTCTTCGGTTGTTAAGTTTTAGACCTCTCCAGATTTATACTACTCTCAAACACGGTTTAGATTGATTATATTTTCTTTTTTGTTTTAGACCTCTCCAGATTTACACTACTCTCAAACTCGGGAACACTTTATAAAGTAAAAATAGGGGTTTTAGACCTCTCCAGATTTACACTACTCTCAAACCTCAAATCAAAATTCGAGTATACAGCCCTACTCAGCTGCCGAAAGCGGTAAATCCGGTCAAAATCGGTCTAAAATTCACATAGATCCCTATCTATTGTAATCCTGTTTTCGTTGGGCAGCCTGTCCCTTGAAACAGAATCCACCAGCAAAATTGACAATTCATGATCCAAAACCGTCTTGCAAAACGCAAAAACCTCTTCATCGGAATAATAACTGCGCAAATTCACAAAGAGAAAAAGCTTATCCCGCTCCAGCTCCCGCGTCAGCTCCATATAATCCAACATGCGTTCCGGATCATTTTCATAGTCGTCCGCAATCTCAATCCCGGCGGCGCGAAGCACCTTGCTTATGTTTATTTTACTACATTGCACTTCGCATGGCAAATCAAACGACAACTCTTTTAGGTATCGTTCCAGTTCCCCCATCCTCTCCAGGGTTTTGCAGTAATGCATTTCATCCATTGCCGTTTCCTCCATCCGGGAAACAATCTTTGTCATCAGCGTTTTTCTGCCCATTTCAAAGGGCAAATAGCTGTCTATTACCTCGGCATATTTGGAAAACTCAATCGGCATATTGTCTTCGGACAATACCGCTCTCCCCTTGTCCCCGTCTATCTGCCCTTTTATATCCTGCAAAAACGCACGAAAGAACCTCGGGTTTTCTATCACAAGCGTACAAACCCGTTTTTCCGCAAAGTCAAAAACCGTATTCATCTCCGGATGCGCCAACATCATATCACAATCATCCTCTCATCCGTATTGATAATATCGCTGTGAAATGTGCCGGTTAAATACTCCATGCCCGCAAACTGTTTTTCCGTAACGGTCAAAAGCTGCACCAGCCCCTTCGGCGGCTTGTTTTTCCGGATGATCTGGCGTACATACCCCTCTGCCGTGCGGTTGATCAACAGCTTACAATACACGGATTCCTGCATCATAACAAAACCGTTGTTGATCAACATCTTTCGAAACAACCGATAGTTTCGCCTGTCCTCCGCCGTCTCGGTCGGAAGATCAAAAAACACCATCATTCTCATAAACCGATAACTCATATCCGATAAAATCGCAGGCAACCCGGGTCGTTTTCGTTCAACGCCGTAAACACTCCTTTGGCATAGATCCGAATTGCGTTTAATACCGTCTGCTTTGTGTTTGCAATCTCCACAGAATCGTTCAACAAATCCACCAGCCGATATCTTGTCTGTTTATCCAGCGCCGTCGGCATCATGGTATACACTGCCCTGTCCACCAAAATGCGAAACGGCTCCATTAAATCGCTGCTCAGGTTAAAATGGTTAAACACATTATCATGATGCAACCCCCACTGCGTGAGATACCCGGCCGCCGCAACCTCCCTGCTAAACGCAGACAGCAAGATGGTATAGCCGTAATCCAGAGCGGCATTGGCCGGGCTCTCGTCCCGCCTGACAAATTCTCTGCCAAACAACGCATTAAAATACACCTTGGCCGCGTGCCCCTCCCGGTTTCCCGCGTCGTTAAATTCAATCTCTGGAAGGTACGATTGCAAAAGCAGCGCCTGGCTGTGCTTGCCCCTGTCCGCCAAATGCTCCGCCTGCTTTTGAATCTTGTCCCTCACGATCTCACTCCAAACCACGCCTTTGGTTTCCTCGCTCCAGCCTGCCTGCTGCCGCAGCTTTCGCGTCGTGTCGTGGCATCCGTAATACGGCGTCAATTCCGCCATGGGCGCTCTTGCTTTATCGCAAAAGATTACCCGGATTTTTCTTTCCGTCAACGCCTCCAGCAAACAGCCCGTCAGCGAAACGGCCGGGGTCTCTATCAGCAAAATCGCTACTTCATCCAGGAAAATCCGTTTGGTTTCCTCTCCCCGGATCACCATATACTCCATTTTCAAATCCAACTTGCATCGGTTGGCCACCACAATCGTTCTCCAACTCATAACAGCTCCAAAATGTTTTCGCTTCGCGAAGCAAACAACCCTGCCGCAGACATGTCCACAATGCGAATGTCGTTGTATCTTTTCTTTAGCACCGAAAGCTTCGCGCTCGGCGTTTTGACCCCTCCGCTTTGGGTTCCTCCAATATCCCTTAAATCCACCGCTCTCTGCGTTTTAAACCATTGTATGATCGTAAGCAGACTTTTCACCTGCGTTTCCGGTTCTGCTTTGGCAAAGAGATCCTGTCCCTTTTGCAATGTTTTCAAAATACTTCCCGGGCATTTTTTAAAGATTGTATCGCTCATCTTTTGCATCAAAAGCATATACAGTTTTTCATTCTCCTCCTTGGTAATTTTGTCATGCTCCTCATCCAACTGCAGGCTTGCTATTTTCCCTTTTTTCTTTTCAAAGCTTTCCAGCCGCTTGATATATCGCTCCGTTTCTGTTCCTACAATCAGCGGCATATGCGGGGCAAGAATGATTTTTGCTCCCTTGTTGCTTTTTCCTCGAATGGTAACCAGCATCCCGTCCAACGACAGCACCGTGTTGATTTTTATCTTTCTTCCGTTCAAAAGAATTTTTACATCCGTCACCGGTTTATCCCCGTTTGCCTTTGAAATGCTCTCTGCCACATGCTCTGTCAAAAAGGCCGGGTCTTTTTCCGCTCTTTCCGCCGCCCAAATTTCTACCGGCGCAAACATAACATCCTTTTTCTTCCCAATGGTATAGGCCGCCAGCAGATAGTGCGACGTTCTCATATCGTTATACCCGCCGTATTTTTCGCTGGGCATATTTTTCTTTTTGGGCATCAGCCCCTTGCCCGCCTTTTCCAGCGTCACATTAAACAATTTTCCCTTTTGGCAAAACGCATAGCGCGTCATGTGCACGGCGTTTTTCTTCATGTTTTTTCTGATTTTCGCAATGTCGCTTTCCCCTTGCCAAACCGTCTTGCCGCCGGCTGTCATCTGGCTGTTAAACAGCGTTTTGGTTTTCAGCGAATAATTATCCTCCTTCACATTAAACCAGCGCCTGGTAAATTTTTCATGATACACATTGCCCACCGCAATATTCAAATACGCGTCCTTGGCATGGTGCAAATCGTTTACCGCGCGGCTCTTTATCATCTCATATTCCTGCCTGAACCGGCTCACCGTTCCCGCCTTTACATAAATCAGCTCCGTTTCCGGATACCGCTCTTTCAAAAGCTGCGCCGTCACTTTGCAGGCCTGCCTGGTTTCCACAAGCTGCCGGTTGATAAATTCCTGCTGTTCGTCGGCTGAAAACCCAGTGGTACGGGTCAGCCTGTAATATTTTTGCTTTGTCATCAGCCCGTTGTCTCTAAGCATGGTCCAAAAACCGCGCATCTTTTCCTGAATCGCCCTATTTACCGGGTAAACATCTCCTTTATTCCCGTTTTCATTTGTATGGCACAACACCTTGTTGTTCAAAATGCTGTCATCCTGCACCTTGCATTGCGGATAGATATGGTCTATATCGTATGTGTCTGTCATAAGTTTGCTAAGTTCAATTTTCTCTCCCGTATAGATACATTTTCCAAGCTGCATATAGTATAAATACAATTTGTCCTTTTGCAGACGGTTCTCGCCCAAGGCTCCCATCTTTTCCAGCTCTTCCCGCAGCCTGGCCGCGTCCTCCGTCTCTATCTTTCTATACAGCTCCAAAATCTGCTGCGTTCTGCTCTGTTTGCGTCCCTGCTTTTTTCCATCCATATTTCCGCGCGCCATTTCCATAAATATCTTTTCCGGTGCGCCTCCCATGGCTTTTACCACATCCGCACAAACATCCAGCGTGCGGATGATCTGCCGTTTCACCGGGTTGGACATATATAGATCATCCAACCGATCCAGCAGCGTTTTTCTGTGCGCCGTGTCCGCATAATATTCCTTTGTAAAAGCCTCTATCTGCTCTTCAAAAGAATACCGGTCGGAACGCAGCTCCATAAAGTTATCGTTGGTTTCCCACAGCGCCTGCATGATGGTCATCGTTTCTCCCGTGCCGCCGATTTCGCAGCCCTCCGTTGCCGTCAGCAGCCGGCGTGAAAGCCGCCCAAAGCCCTTGAGCTTCAGTCGCAAGATATACTTTCTGTCCTCTTCCGAAAGGTTTGGATATTCTCTTTTCAGCCACCTGTCCATCCTCGCCCTGTCTTCGGCATAGGCCGCATGGTTGATAATATCCTCCACCTGGCTTTCCGTCAGCACGTTTGTCTCCATCAGCCTTTTAAAATTTTGGGAAGATTTTAAATCCACCTGTTTCCATTCATCCATTCCGCCCAACAGGTCGTTTTCCGTCAAATAGCCGTGGCTTTTCAAATATCCCTCCACGACCTTTTTTGTCACTTTTTTTGTCGATCTTTCAAACAGCTCTCTATACAGTTCCTGTTTAAGCGCTACGGAAATCGGATTGGCGTTGATTTTCAAATTGTTCAGTTCATTGAGCACCATAAACCGGCTGTATAACAGCGAACAGGCAGGCAGCACCGCCTCGCCCGGCAGATAGGTGCAGGTGTTTGTCATTTTTGCAATGAAGTTTACCTCGCTGGCATCCAGGTCCACCATTTTTTCAAAATTCCAGGGATAGATCTTTCCCTCTTTCCGTTCCAGCCACGCATTCGTTGCGCTTTTGTTCAGCGGCCCCACATAATAGGGAATACGGAATTTGAACACCGCGCAAATCTTCTCTGCGTTTGTCATCCCCTCTTTGTCCGCCTCGTTTAGCATCGGCAGATACGTTTGCGCCCTTTTCAAAATTTCCGTCAGTTCCGCTTCATACAGCTGATGCGGAATCACCCGGTTGTCCGTATCCTTCTGCTTTGGCAAAAAGGTCATGTTTTCCAGCCGGTTCATCATATCCTCATATTTTTCTCTGTCCTTTTCCTCCGGCGTAATGCTTGATACGATCTTTTTGATAAATTCACAAAACTCCTTTTTCCCCGCTCTCTTTCCTTTGCCCCCTGCGGTGTTTTTCATGTTTCCCGAATAGGCCGCATAGTTTGCCCCTGCCTCCTCGCGAAACACCTTGTCATATTCTTCCGGTTTGTATTTTTGAATCAGCGCTTTTAAAAAGCAAAGGTCTTCCCGGTGCCTGTTATATCTGGCCACCATCGCTTCGGAAATACACTTTGCCCCCTGCAAAGTAGCGTTTAGCAGCGCACAATCATACAACGCACGCATGGCCTGCAAAAGCGGCCCGTCCTCGCCGGCCTCCGCCACCGCACGTTCAAAGTTTTCCTCCTCCATTCCCAGCGAAATCTTATCATCCCCATACGCCTGTTCCAAAAACAAATCCTTCAGCTTTACTTCGCCGCCGGACAACAGCCCGATCATCGCGTCTTTTTTCAACGGATATTCGTCTTTTTTGCCGGAAATAGCCTTGCCGCCATACACCTCTTCTTTAAACGCTTCTTTCTTCTGCCTTATGCCGGCTTGGCTCTGCATGATTTTTTGCACCGTATCCGCTGTGGTCGTTTCGGGCCAGGGCGCCCCGCAATGGTAGTTTTCATAGATACACTGCAAAAATGCCTCAAACGGCGCTGCAAAATTTGTTTCCTGCCCCGCTTTTGCCTCCGAAAGAAAATGCCCGCGGTGGGCCACCAGCCACGCGCACGCCAAATAAACCAGCCGTATGTCCCTGCTCTCCTCTGTGGACATCAAATCCAAAATCAAATGATGAATCGTGGGATATTTTTCATAATACTCCTTGTCCGAAATACCGCCGTCAAAAATCTGAACGCCGTATTGCGTATCCTCTTTAAAAAGCGCGCTCTCTTTTCTCCGGATAAAAAAGTGAGGATCTATTTGGCAAATTTCCGGCGCAAAAATCTCGTTTATCATCTGCACCCGCTGCTTTCTGCGGTCCAGCCGCCGCCTGGCCGTACGAAACAGCCGCCGTTCCTCTGCCAGGGAGGCCGCTTCAAACGTGGTAACGCCCCAAACAGGTTCGCCACGGAATTTCATCAATTGATACGCTTCGTTTGTTGCCGCATATCCAACGGAATCCGTCCCAATGTCCAAGCCCAGATAATACTGCTTTTTGCTTTTTCCCATGTTGACATCCTCCCCAAAATGTTTTATATTTGTCTTGCAGATAGACCTCTGCAGATTTACACTACGAGTTCAAATAAAAGATTTCTCAATTCGTCGGTTTATCCGGCCGCACAGTGTGTGCGTCAAAAGGCTTCTTTGGAAGTCTTTTTGTTTTCTTATGCCTTTTTTCTCTTGTTCGCTCTTTGCACAGATTGTCTTTCCCCGCCGTCGAGTTTTTCCTTCTCTTTATCAAATTATCAAAAACCTGCCAAACCTTTTTCCCTTTCACATCCTTTCACGGTTTCTATATCCGTTGTTCCATTCCCATATGGCTATGCACTCGTCTGCTTCTCTTTTTATACTTTGTCGCTCTTGCGCCTTCTCCTTCCGACTGCCGTGTTTGCGGCCTCCGTTTGCGCCTTTATTCTCCCCAGCCTCTTGTCTTTGTCGTTTTCTGTAAACCACCGCTTTGCAAAATGTTTTCTCCTTTTCTGCACTTTCCCCGTTCCCCTTTTCTCTGCCCTTGTCTTGTTTTCCCGGTTACCGCCACTATTTCCCGCCAATAAACATTCCCTCAATTTCGTTATCCCGTCTGGCATTTTGCATAAAAAAAGAGGGCCTATCGCCCTCTTTTCTGTTTTAGACTGTTTTAGTGTTTTTTCACTGCCGTTTTCCTGTTTTGTATGCCGGCAGCCAACCCCAGTGAGGAAAGCATCAGCAGCATCCAGAAAAACGCCGTGCGGTTCGCGTCACCCGTCTGCGGAGTCGTGCCGTCCGTCGTGTTTGCCGTACCCGTTTCTGTATATGCCAACGCGTAGAATCCGCCGCTTTGCACTTCCAGCGCAACGCATCCGTTTTCTTCCTTTCGGTCATTTACTTCGCTTGCCTGTCCGTTGCATACGGCCAACACCGCATACGACGCATGCCCGCGCCACTGTTTTTCCAGCTCCACGGAAATCTGCACCGGCTGTTGCAGCGTTGCCACCGCCTGCCGCTGTCCGCCGATTTCCTTTTCAATGGAAATCATCCATGCACAGAGCAGCCGGTCTTTCTTATCCCATTGCCGCGCCGCATCGTTTGCCGCTTTTTCAATCGTCACAAAAATCTGCGCGTTTTCGCCGTTTGCAATGCGTTCCCAATCCTCCTGGGTAAACACCGCATTTTGCCACGTTTTGTCGTCCGGCCCTTGCATTTCCGGCAGCTGCGCGTCTTTTTCCACCGTCACAGTCACCTTGCCCGGCAGCACGCGTTCCTCCAGTTTACCCTCAAAGCGATAGACGTTGTATCCCTTTGCCTGATACCGGCTATACGCAATCAGCGCCCTGAAGCACTGCTCCGTGGCGTAGGCATTGGCTTCCGTGTTGTCTTCATAGCCAAATTGTTTGTCCTCCGTCACAAAGCTCATCATGTTGGAAAGCACGCTGTTCCCGTTTTTCACAAACCTGGCATCCGATCCGGCATCTATGCCCATCGAAGTCAGCGCCAAAATTACCATCGCGTCGTCGTTGCTGTTTTCCGTGCCTTCATAGCCGTAGCCGCCGCTTGCCAGTTGCAGGTTGGATAGGCAATTCACGCCCTTTTCCAAAGCCGCCTGCACATCCGCGCGGTCTTTATACGGTGCCAGCGCAGAAATCACCATCGCCGTCATGCTCGCTTCCGAAACGCTGCCCTCATAGGCCCAGCCGCCGTCCGCATTTTCTTTGGAAAGCAGATAGGCAATCGCCGCTTCCCGCGTGTTGATCGCGTCCTCCGGCAAGGTATAGTCGGCTGCGTCATAGGCCAGCAAGGCAAACGCCTGCGCGTTCACGCTTTCCAGCCGCTCTTTGGGCAGCTTGGCCAGCGTGTCCACTTCCGTCTGCGCATCTACGCCCAGCGCCGTCATCATCAGGATCACGCGCTCATAGTCCGTAGCGATGTTGGGGCGAATGTTTTCCAGGGCGTTTGCAATAAAGCTGTTTTTGGCGCCCTTGCTCGCAAACACATTTCCCGCGCCCACATAGGCCCCCATGTCAAATGCCACCCAATCCGAAAGCGAATCGTCATAGGCCGGGTTGGTATAGCGTTTTTGCAGGCTGGCCAGGATATCTGCCATCGTCGCCTGGTTTTTGCTGCCCTGAATCGACACTTTTACCGTCTTTGTGGCCGTCTGCCCGTTTTGGGTAAACAGCAGCACCACGGTTTCTTCCGTTTTCCCTGTCTTATCATATGTTCTTGCCAGCGTATAACGGTTGGCCGGGTTTGTGCTCGTGATGTAGGTGTTTTCCGTCCGCTCTCTATACTGCACGGCAATGCTGTCGTCCGCGGTCTGCCCGGGTTTCAGCCTTGCCACCAGGTTTGTCACATCCGTCTGCGCAGCAACCGTGCTCGGAATTTTCACTTCTTCTTCGTACTTGTCCGCTTCGTTTACCAGCGCTTCCGCCGTCTGCTGTTCCTCTGCCACGGCCTGCAGCATCTCTTTTAGCTTTTGCTCCGCTTCGGCGCGGCTCACCGCCATTTGCTGCGCGGCTTTGTCGCTGTTTTCGTCCTTGCCTTCGATATAATTACCCAGGGCCTTAACGGTTGTGCCCAGGCTGGTTTCGCAGTTTCCGTAGCAGCGGCTGATCGTCATAAAGTTTTCGTTAAACGAAGAGAGCGTGCCTTCATAATATCCGGCAAAGCCGCCGTTATAGCTCCAGCCCGGGGTCAGCGTGCCCGTGCTTACGCAGTTTTTCACTTTTCCCGAAATCGCGCCCGCAAAGCCGCCGAAATACGCGCCGCTGTTGGGCGCATTGGCCACCACATTGCCCGTAGCATAGCAGTTTTCAATCGTGCTGCCCACGCCGCTGCTGCCTACAAAGCCGCCCGCGGTGTAGCCCGCCGTCACATTCCCCGTGGCATGGGAAAGATAAATGCTGCCAAAGTTGCTGCCTGCAAAGCCGCCGGTCGTGTTGCCGCCCAAAACCTGGCCGCTTGCCGCGCATTTTGTAATCGTGCCTTTGTTCCAGCCCACAAAGCCGCCTACATGGCCGGATTGCGTCTTGTCCTCAGCGCCCGTGTCCGCTTTCACCGTCACGTCCGCCGTACAGGCGTCAATGGCGCTGAAAATGCTCCTGCCGCTCTGGCTGTCCGTTGCGCCTTCGTTCACGCCCACCAGGCCGCCTACGTCCGTCTGCTTAATCACCGTCATGCCCTTGGCGTATACCGTGCCCGTCGCATGGCAATTACCGATCAGGTTTGCCAGTTCTTTTTCCGCGTCCGCTTTGGCCACGCCCACCAGCGCGCCCATTCTGCTGCCGCCGGTCACATTTGCATTTTTCAGCGTCAGGTTCAAAATGCTGGCGCCCTCAATGCAGCCAAACAAGCCCAGGTTTTCGCTGCCTTCGCCTTTGGTCACGGTCATGTTCGCAATGGTTTTCCCATTGCCTTCAAAGATGCCTGCAAACGGAATATCCTCTGTGCCGATCGGCGTAAACGCAACGCCGGCCAGGTCAATATCCGCCATCAAGCGATAGTTTTTCTTCCAGTCCTCTGCCGGGTTTTGGCTTTCCGCCAGCGCCAGCAGCTGTTCTTTGGTGTAAATATCCTCATACACCGGCGGTTCCGGCGCCGTCATCTCTTCCCATGTGGGTGCGGCATAGTGGTTGCTGGCAGTTCCTTCATACCAAAGGATCTTATCGCCGGGTTTCACCTGCGCTGCGGACATCCCCACGCCGGAAACCTTATCGTTGATGGTAAACATCCAGCCGCTGGGCGATTCCGGCTCTGTGCCGTTGATGGCGCTTACATAATATCCGTAAGACGACTGCGCCGCTTTATACGTCAACAGCCCGGCTTGCTGCGCCGCGTCCATCACGTCTTTTACGGTAATGCTTTCGCCCGCCGTCTGCACGGTCAACACCTTGCCCGGCACAAAGCAATAGCCCGTCTGGTCATACGGCGCGATCAGCAGGCTCACTTCTATTTTCTCCTGCACAGGCGCCGCCGCGTCCGGGGTTGCTTTTAACAAATACGGATACCCGTTGTTGATTACGCTCTGTTTGTCCGTGCTGTCCACAGCCCAAACATCCCCGCCCAACAGCGCCGCAAACGACGTCGTTTTCATTTCGCTCGTCGTTTTGCCCACGGCCGCTTCCAGCGCCATGCCCTGTGTTTCGGGCGCCACTTTATACGAGTTGTAATAGCAGTTTTTCGCCGTGCCCTCTCCTGCTTTGGCCACGGTGTTGTTGCCGCCTGCCACCGGCCCGCCGGATTTAGCGCGCACATCGCAGCTGGCGTATACGTTTTCCAATACGCTCGGGTTGCCGGAAGTATAGGTAATGAAGAAGCCCGCAAAGCCGCCGGCCAGTTCGTTTGTCGCCGTCACCTGGCCGATGGCATAACAATCGCGTACTGTGCCGCCTTCCTGGCCGCCCACAAAGCCGCCTACCCATTTTGCGCCGGATACGCCGGTTGCGGCATAGCATTGTTCAATGCTGCCCAGGTTTCGGCCCACAAAACCGCCGATTTTTGTGCTGTATGCGCTTTTGCAAACCACGCTGCCGCCGTCCACGCCGCTATAACGCACCGTGCCTTCGTTGATGCCGACCAGCCCGCCCGTGCAGGCGTTGTACACCGAGACCACCGTGGATTGTTTTACATAACAATTTTCAATTTCGCCCTTGTTCCGGCACACCAGTGCCGCCGGGCTGTGCATGCTGTTGCTCTGTCCGTCTTCCACCGCGGCTTTTTTCAGCGTCAGGTTGCGGAGAATGCCGCCTTGGCCCACATAGGAAAACAGCCCTTCCCCTGCCAAGGACAGGTTGGAAATGGTGTGCCCGTCGCCGTCAAAGATTCCGGTAAACGCTTTGCTGTCGCTGCCCGTGGAATATTTGCCGATCACTTTGCCGGTATACCCCGTCATATCAATGTCGTTGGCCAGTTTATAGTTTCGCGACAGGTCCGCCGTCTTTTCAGCCAACGCCAACAGCTCTTCCGGCGTTTTAATAAGAATAAAGCCCTGTTCATCCCGGTTCACATAAGTATAGGCCGGGCTCTGCGCGGAAATATCGCTGTCCGTTGTGTCCGTGCCGTTGCCCACGGCCTGCACCGTCACATAATAACTGCCGCTGACGGTAAACACGCCCGCAAAATCCTTGCTGGTTTCCGTCACGTTTTCGTACACTGCCACCTGTTCATTTTTCCCGCTTGCCTGTGCTTTGTACAACACCAGCGTATAGCAAACAGCATTGGGCACCGCTTTCCAGCTCAGTACCATATTGTCCCAGCTAAGCCCGGCCGGCGTTGCCAATTTTTGCGGCTCGGCCGGCGTTGTGCCCCTGTTTTCCGGCGCCTTTACATTTTTCAAATACGGAAATCCGTTGTTGTGTTCCGAGTCCGCCGTCCAATTTTCTCCCAAAAGGGAGGCTGCCTGCTGTATTTCCGCCTCCGTCATCGCGGTAAACGCCGCGTTTTGTTCCGCTTCCGTGCCGTTCCCCGTAATGGAAACCGCCGCGTTATACAGGCAGTTTGTGGCCTTAGGGCTCATCCCATTGCCATAGAATTTCCCAAAATAGTTGTATTTCCCACTCGAAGTGCCGGTGGATACCACCTTTCCCAGCGCATAGCAGGAGGAAAGCGTGCAGCTTCCGTATCCCAAATCGCCGGCAAAGCCGCCGACATATTTTCGTCCGTTTACATCGCCCGTGGCAAAACAGTTTTCAATCTTGCCGGCATTGGCGTTGCCGATAAAACCGCCCGCCTTATCTCCGTTGGCAGCCACTTCCGCCGTGCTGTAACAATTTTGAATCACGCTGGTAGACGATGCGTTTCTGCCCACAAAGCCGCCGACTTCCTGTCCCTTTGCGGCCACGCCCGTATAGCAAACCTTGCCGCCTTCCACATAACACTGTGTCAAGCTGCCTTTGGCCGCGTTCTGTCCGGCAAAGCCGCCTGTGTACGCCATAGAAGCCACGCTCGCCGCCGTGATCGTGCTGTTTTCCACGCCGCAACGCTCCGCCGTGCCTTCGTTATAGCCCACCAGGCCGCCCAGGCCGTTATAGTGCACCTTAATCTCGCTGTTTTTCACCAAACAATCCGAAATCGTGCCCTTGTTATGCCCTACCAGCGCGCCCGTGCCCTTTGTGTAGGATTCGTTGGTATCCTCAATGTCGGCCTTGTTCAGCGTCAGGTTTTTCACCGTGCCGTCCATCCGGCCAAACATCCCGGTATACCCGCCGGACGCCTGAATTCTTAGGTTGGAAATGGTATATCCCGCGCCGTCAAACGTGCCGGTAAACGGCGTGCTGCTGTTGCCCAGCGGCTGCACAGCCTGCCCCGCCATATCCAAAGAGCCCGTCAACCGCAGATTTTTATCTGCATAGGTTGCCGTATCGTTCATCACCTTTGCCAGTTCATCCGCGCCGGTAATGAGCAAATACCCTTCCGCGTCCGTATTTAAGCCGTCCTCTTCCACCGTTTGCACAGCCGGCACAGCGGCCGCTTTTTCCTCCTGCGCCTGCTCTGCCGCCTCTTGCAAGGCCGGGCTCTGCTCCGGCGTCGGTGTCTGCTCCGGCACCGGTGTCTGCTCTGCTTCGTCCGGGCTCGCCGTTTCCGTAGGCTGCGGCATTTGCATCTCTTCCGCCAGCGCAACCAACGGCGTTTGCAGCACAGTCAGCAGCATACACAATGCCAAAAACCATGAAATGCGCCGATTTTTCCTGCGTTTCAAATCGTTTCCTCCTTACCTGCGGCGCATCCAATAAAAAAGCGCCGCCTTTTCCCCAATCATGGGCAAAGACAGCGTTTTCAGGCATCAAAAAAAGACACAAAAACACCACCGTCCCCCTTGCCCAGGACTTGGCTTTTCATCGTATGGCAGGTCTCCTGGCTCATGCTTCTTTCTCCAAAGCGCCTTCTCGGGCAAAGCCCAATGGCGGTTGCTTTTTCGTCGGCATTTACAGTAATGGCTGTTGCGCAGGTTTTTCACCTGCTTCCCTTTTCAGAGAGGCTTTCTCTCCACCATAGATGTTTATCATTGTTAGTGTAATACGATCTTACTTTTAGGTCAAGATAGTCCGGCTCTTCATCCTCTTTCTCTTCCCAATTTTCTATACCGGATAACACAGTTGCTTTTTCGGAAAATAAAAAAGGAGCAAAGAAATCTTAGCTCCAGCATAACTTTCGTGTTTATTATAGATACAGACGATTTTTTGCAGGTTATATCAAAACAAATCATAAAATACCATCCCAATTTATTTTACAAAGATCACCACCATATTTTTCCAAGCTTCTGTATCTGCTTGGATGACGAGAATATGTATATGTTTCTACACCTTTCAAATGCCGTTTTACCTTATAAGAAAAGATATCAACACAAACTCCTAACAATACAATTTTTCTCGGATTCAATACTTGAATTTGTCGAAATATTTTATCATCATACACCTCGGCATAATTCTTCAGTTGTTTAAAATTACACGAACTATATCCCCCGCGTTTATTTATGTTCATATATCCACATTTTTGAAGAACATTTTCACTTTCTAAATCATTGAGCAAAATTCCCGCAATCGTATTAAGACAATTAAAATACTTTGTTTGGGCAATTCTATCTCTTTTTTTCTCTTTCATTGAATTATATTTCACATCACGGTATTTTTTCCCTTTCAACCTTGTCTGTACAACTTCGCGTAACCAAAAAGAGCCATCCGATACAATCCCATTCACATTCGACTCTTTGCATATAAATAAAATATAGGACTCTTTTGAATCTCCCAAATATCCGTCAGGGCAAAAGTTGCTTTTAAACATATCATAATCAGGGAAATTACCATTCTTGTCCATTGGTACGGTTTTTATATAACTATCTATTTCTTCATTCTTGTGCGATTCTTTCCACTGCTCAAACAAAGAATCAATCGTTCGTAAATTAGTCATAAAAATCCCCCTTAAGTAATCAAACTACTTATCCTTTTGTAAATATTATTTCAGATTCGGACTGCGCCGAAAGCGCCTTTCTCTCATAAACGCAGCCGCATGCCTGCCAACACAGTTGCCTTTCCGAAAAATAAAAAAAAGGAGCAAAGAAACCTTTGCTCCAACGTGGAGGCGCCACCCAGACTCGAACTGGGGATAAAGGTTTTGCAGACCTCTGCCTTACCACTTGGCTATGGCGCCAAAAGGGCAATTGGAGCGGTAGACGAGATTCGAACTCGCGACATCCACCTTGGCAAGGTGGCACTCTACCACTGAGCTACTACCGCATACCTGGTGCCTTGGGGCGGAATCGAACCACCGACACGTAGATTTTCAGTCTACTGCTCTACCGACTGAGCTACCAAGGCAAATGGCGACCCGGATGGGGATCGAACCCACGACCTCCAGCGTGACAGGCTGGCATTCTAACCATCTGAACTACCGGGCCAAGAATGGTGGGAACAACTGGGTTCGAACCAGTGACCCCTTGCTTGTAAGGCAAGTGCTCTCCCAGCTGAGCTATGCTCCCATTCCCGTCCTTTTGACGCTTGCTTAGTATAGCTTAAAACCATACCGGTTGTCAAGACAATTTTTGAAATTTATTCAAAATTATCTTCTGCGCTTCAATTCTTTGAAAATCTCATTCAGCGCAACCCCGCGGTCCTGCAACATCACCAGCACATGATAAAACAAATCGCTGGTTTCATAGATAATTTCGCCCGGCGCATTGTTTTTGGCCGCAATGATGGTTTCCGCGCTTTCTTCCCCCACCTTTTTCAAAATTTTATCAATGCCCTCGCGGAACAGATAATTGGTATAGCTGCCTTCCACCGGGTGCTCCCTGCGGTCTTTGATCACGGCATCCACTTCATACAGCACATTGGCGCTGCCAATTTCCTCTTTTTCCTCCGTCATGGCGTTGAAAAAACAGCTGTATGCGCCCGTGTGGCAGGCCCCGCCGCCGTTTTGAATCACCTTTGCCAGCAGGCAGTCTCCGTCGCAATCTGCCGTTAAAGAAACCAGCTGCTGCGTCTGGCCGCTTGTGGCGCCTTTTTCCCACAGCTCCTGTCTGGAACGGCTCCAATATACCATATAGCCCTTTTCCAGCGTCAGCGCCAGCGCCTCTTTGTTCATATAGGCCTGCATCAACACGGCACCCGTCTGCGCGTCCTGCGCAATCACCGGCACCAGCCCGTCTGCGTTAAATTTCACCTGTTCTTGTGTAAACATTTTTATGCCTCCTGCCATTGTAATGCCTGTTCAATGTCCAGCCTGCCGTCATACATCGCTTTGCCGATGATCACCCCGGGCAGGCCCGCCTGTTTCACTTTTTTTACATCTTCCAAACATCCTACCCCGCCGGATACAATCACTTCCAAGCCGGATTGTGCCGCCAGTGCCGCGCTGGCTTCAATGTCCGGCCCGTTTTGCATGCCGTCGTTGGCAATTTCGGTATAGACCACGGTTTTTACGCCGGCCTGCGCTGCGTTTTTCGCCACTTCCAGCGGCGTTAAAGCGCTCTTTTCTTCCCAGCCTTTGACCGCCACACGGCCGTCTTTGGCGTCAATCCCCACTGCCACGCGGCCGGGATACGTTTTCGCCGCCCACGCCATCAGTGCCGGGTTTTCAATGGCCGCCGTGCCCAGTACACACCGCGCCACGCCGCATTCCATCCGCCGGATAAAATCCTCTTCGCTGCGGATGCCGCCGCCCAGCTCAATCTTTAAGCCCAGCTTTGTCATCTGTTCTATCAGCGGCAAATTTACGCCCACGCCGGTGCGCGCGCCGTCCAAATCCACCACATGAATCCATACGGCGCCCGCCTGTTTTAGCCGTTTGGCCATCGCCACCGGGTCTTTCCCGTATACCGTCTCCTTTTCAAAGGACCCCTGCAGCAGCCGCACACAGCAGCCGTTTCGAATGTCTATCGCGGGATATACAATCATCACAGCACCCCTTTTGTGCTGGGAATGCCGTCAAAGCGGCCGTCCATCTGCGTTGCCATGTCCAGCGCCCTTGCAAACGCTTTAAACAGCGCTTCAATCATATGATGGTCGTTTTTGCCGTAGGCCACTTTCATATGTAGCGTCAGCCCGCCTTCCATGGCCACGCCCCTGAAAAATTCTTCCGTCAGTTGCACGTCAAAATCCCCGCAGCGCGTGCCCACAAACGGCGCGTCAAACACCAAAAACGGCCGCCCGCTCACATCCAGGTTCACCGTAGCCAGCGCTTCATCCATCACCACGGTAAAGTTGCCGTATCGCTTAATGCCCGCCTTGTTGCCCAATGCCTTTTTGATTGCCTGTCCAAAGCAGATGCCCACGTCCTCTACGCTGTGGTGCGCATCCACTTTCAAATCGCCCTGGCAATCCACATTGATATCAAACAACCCATGCTTTGCCACAAGGTTTAGCATATGGTCAAAAAACCCAATTCCGGTGGACAGATTGGCCACCCCGTCTCCATCAATCAAGATGGAGGTTTCCACATCGGTCTCGCCCGTTTTTCTGCTTGTCACACCAAATCGTTCCATGTTTATTCCTCCTTAAAACCGAATCAAAGCGGACTGTGCATGCGCCTGCAGCCCCTCTGTATATGCCAGCTGCGCAATGTCGTCCACCACGGCTTTTAGCTGCGGCTTGTCATATTCCAATACGCTCATACGGCGGCAAAAATCATACACGCCCAGCGGCGAAGCGTATTTGGCCGTGCCGCCGGTCGGCAGCACATGGTTCGTGCCCGCCAGATAATCGCCCAGCGATTCTGGGGCATATGCGCCCAAAAACACACCGCCCGCATGGCGAATTCTAGGCAGCAGCGCCCGCGGCGTTTCGGTTAAAATTTCCAAATGCTCCGGCGCCACGTCGTTGGCAAACGCCACGCAATCCTCCATCGTTTCCAAAACCACAATCGCGCCGTAATTGTCTATCGAAGCGCGCGCCGTTTTGTTTCTCGGCAGCTTTGCGCACTGGCTGTCCACCTGCGCTTTGATCTGTTCTGCCAACGCCCAAGAAGTCGTCACGCACAGCGCTGCCGCGTGTTCGTCATGCTCTGCCTGGGCCAGCATATCCGCCGCCACAAACACCGGGTTTGCCTTTTCATCCGCAATGATCAACACTTCGCTCGGCCCTGCGATGGAATCAATCCCCACTGTGCCTACCACCGCTTTTTTCGCCAGCGCCACATAGCTGTTGCCCGGGCCCGTTATTTTATTCACCTGCGGCACGGTCTCCGTTCCAAAGGCAAAGGCTGCAATCGCCTGCGCTCCGCCCATGCGGAAAATCACATCCACGCCGCTTTCCCTGGCCGCCACCAGCGTCAATGGCGGCAACTCGCCGTGCTTTGCGGGCGTGGCCAGGCACAGTTTTTTCACCCCAGCCAATTTGGCCGGCACCGCGTTCATAATCACGCTGGAAGGATAGGCCGCCGTGCCGCCCGGGGCATACAGACCCACACAGTCCAACGGCAAAACAATCTGCTCCAAACACCGCCCCGGTTCCTCTATTTTATAGCCGCTTTCAATCTGCTTTTCATGATATTTTTTTACATTTTGCGCACAGAGCCGCAGCGCCCGAATGGTTTTTTCATCCACCTTTTCATACGCTTTGTCTATCTCCTGCTCCGTCACAATCAGCGGCGTTTTTTCATAGTCCGTTCCGTCAAATTTTTTGGCATATTCGGCCAATGCCCTGTCCCCGTTTTGTTTTACATCCGCCAAAATGCCTTGTACGCTGGCCTCCACTTCCGCCATATCGCCCTCGGCCCTGCGCCGCAGGTTTTCCAGCACCTGTTGGGCGCCTTTTTCTCCCTGATAAATCATTATTCTTCCTCCAATGCCGCTTGCAGGCGCTTGATAAACGTCTGCATAAACGGCGCGTTCAGCTTCAAACTCACACGGTTTACCACCAGCCGCGCACTCACAGGTGCCACATCCTCCAGCACAACCAGCCCGTTTTCCTTCAGCGTTTTGCCGCTTTCCACAATATCCAAAATAATATCCGAAAGCCCCGTAATCGGCCCCAGCTCCACAGAGCCGTACAGCGGAATAATCTCCGCCGCCTGCCCGCGCCTGCTGAAAAATTCCTTGGCAAAATGCGTGTATTTGCTTGCCACTTTCAAGCCGGATTGCCGCGTGTCCGTGCCGGGAGGGCCGGCCAGCGCCAGTTTGCACTTGCCATAGCCCAGGTCCATCATCTCATAGATATGCGCGCCGCTTTCCAGCAGCGTATCCTTGCCGCACACGCCGAAGTCCGCCACGCCGTGTTCCACATAAACCGGCACATCTGTGGGCTTCACCATCAAAAACGACAGCTCTTTATTTTCAAAAATCAGCATCCGGCTGTCTTCCACCAGGCCGGATACATCATACCCGGCCTTTTCAAAAAGCGCAATTGCCTTTTCCGCCAAACGCCCCTTGGCCAGCGCCACTTTCAATCGTTTCATTGGGCCGCCTCCTCATCAAAAAACACCGTTTCCTTTGCGCCCATCCGCTTTGCCTGCGCCTCTGCGGCCTGTTTATCCGTACAAAAGCTGATCACAACGCAGCGCCCGTTTTCTCTTTGTTTTGCGGCATACAAAATCGCCTTTGAAAGCTGCCCTGCTTTGGCGCCCACCACCAGGTCCACCCCCGGCTGCATCGGCCAGCGGTTCGCAGTTTTCAGCGCTGCCAGCGCCTGCTCCATGCCAATGGCAAAGCCCACGGCCTCCATCGGCTTTCCAAACCGGGCCAACACGCCGTCATACCGCCCGCCGGAAATAATCGGGCTGCCCACGCCATGGCTCAACCCTCTGAAAACCAGCCCGTTGTAATATTCAAACGCCGGCAGCAGGCCCAAATCAAACGTCACCCTGTCGCCATAGCCCATCTCCTGCAAAAACGAAGCAACTGCGCGCAGTTCGCCCAGCACCTTTTGATAGCAGGGCTGGTAGAAAATCTTCTCCGCCTCTTCCAGCACTTCCGCCCCGCCATACAGCGTAATCAGCGATAAACACTGCTGTTGAATCTCCTTTAACACGCCCAGCTGCTGCAAAAACAAGCCCGCCTCCGTTGCGTTTTTCTCATCCAGCATACCGCGCAGCGTCTCTGTCTGCTCCTGGGTAAAGCCCGCCTGTTTGGCCAGGCATTGGAAAATTCCCACATGCCCCAAATCCAAAACAAACGAAGGAAAGCCCATCGTTTCCATGCTCTGCGCCGCCAAAGACAGCATCTCTGCATCGCCCGCCAGGCCGGAATTGCCCATCAATTCCGCCCCCACCTGGGAAAACTCCTTGCGCTGTTGGCCGTAATCGTGTTCCAAACCAAACGCGCTGCCCCGGTAAAACACGCGCACCGGTTCTTCCCCCTGTTGCATCGCGCGAGAGCTTACCACGCGCGCTGCCGGCATGGTAAATTCCGGCCGTAGCGCCATCATCTTGCCATCCTGATCAAACAAGCGAATCATGCGATCCTGGCGTACGCCGCCCAGCTCTCCTTCAAATAAATCCGCATATTCCAGCTGCGGGGTAATGATCTCTTCAAACCCGCACCGCATAAACATCTCCTGAAGCTTTTGTTCCAGCATACGCTTTGCATAGGCCTCTTTGCCGGTCACATCCCTCACGCCCTCCGGCACCTGGGCTTTTGTCTTATCCATGTCCGCCCTCACTTTATCACGCTAACACGTTAACTTATTGCTAGTATCATACTCGCATCCCCTGCTCTTGTCAAGCATTTTACCACACTATTTTCCCTTGTTTTACATTTCTTTAAAATCGCCTTTTTCTATTGTGCTTCCCTCCGAAATTCTGTCGATTTTTCTCTATACACCCCGCCTTTTCATTCGTTTCTTGTTTGCCGGTCGTATCTCTCCCCTTTGCAAAATTCTTTATGACTGTGCCTTTCCTTTTGCCTTTCCCCTGTCCCGTTTTTCATCTGCCGTCCGCCTTTGCCCTCTACTTTTTTTGCAGCGTCTTTCCCCATTTAAATCTCTTTGCATACAGCATCGTTTTCTTTCTCGCATCCTGTTTGCCATCCGTCCGCGTTTTCTCTTTCTCCCTGTTTTTCAAGATAGCCAAAACAAACGCATACAAAAAGAGCCGGATTTTTCCGGCCCTTTTTCTATCTATCAGGTTATTCCTGCATCATGGATTCAACCACTTTTTTCGTCATCATACCGCCGATGCTGCCTGCCTCGCGGCTGGTCAGATCGCCGTTATAGCCCTGCTTCAGGTTTACGCCCACTTCGCTGGCGCTTTCCATCTTCAGCTGCTGCAAGGCCTGCTTGCGCTGTTGGTTGTTCTGCGTACCGTTGCTCGCCATGTCGGTCTCTCCTTTCCAGAATTTATATTGTTTCTATCGGTTAGTTCTGCTGGTTTTTATTTACATACTTTTCGTACATCTTTTTCACCATGCCACCGCCGATGCTGCCCGCTTCACGGGAAGTGATATCGCCATTATACCCCTGTTTCAGGTTCACGCCCACTTCGCCGGCAACCTCCATTTTCATCTGTTCCAAAGCCTGTCTCTGGGCGGCCGTTTTGGGGCTTTTGCTGCTAGAAGTGCTCATTGCATTCACCTCCTTTTCCAACAAGTCTCACGAGTAATTTGCCCGGTTTGGAAAACCATACGCATGCAATGTTTCCCAGTTCTATCTTTTTGTGGAAACGGCAATCTGTCGTTTATCTTTCAATCGGTCAAATCCTTCGTCGATTACTAGAATCTCCATAAAGCAACAAAATATGCGGTTTTTCCATCTTTCGTTTTTCCATTTTTTGTTATGCTCGTTTTTATCATTTAAAAAATAAAAAAAGAGCAAAATCGCTCTTTTTTCAGTTCATCACAATCTGCCCCAAATCGTTTTCATATTGCTCTTTGGCCGCTTTCAATATTCTCTCATACGTCTCCTCGTCCTCTTTCGCTGATTTGCGCAGCGTTTCATACGCGGTATTCACCTCTTCCAGCAGCGCCGGGTCCTTGGTTAAAAGCAGCGCGCTCGCATCTCCGAAGCCATGCTGCTCTTCGCCCAAAAAGCTGCCCGGGCCGCGCAGCTCCAAGTCTGCCTTGGCCACTTCAAAACCGTCTTGCGTCTGCGTCATGGTCATCAGCCGCTGCTTATCCTCCCGTTCCGCTGCCAAAAAACACCACGACTGCGCCTGTCCCCGGCCCACTCTGCCGCGCAGCTGGTGCAGCTGCGCCAGCCCAAAACGATCCGCCCGTTCAATGACCATCACCGTGGCGTTCGGCACATTCACGCCCACTTCCACCACCGTCGTCGCCACCAAAATCTGAATCCTGTTTTCCTCAAATGCCTGCATCACTGCCTGCTTTTCGCTCTGTTTCATCTTGCCGTGCAAAAGGCCGATGTGCACATCCCGAAATCTGTTTATCAGCGTCTGATAGGTCTGTTCCGCCGTCTGGTCGTCCTCTTCTTCCCCCTCAATCCGGGGGCACACCACATACGCCTGCCCGCCTTGCCGCGCCCGGTTTGCCAAAAATAAATACATATCTTCTCGTTTGTTTGGCAGCACAATCCGCGTTGTCACCGGTTTTCTGCCCGGCGGCATTTCATCGATCACGGAAACGTCCAAATCCCCGTATAAAATCATGGAAAGCGTGCGCGGAATGGGCGTAGCGCTCATGAAAAGCGCATGGTTGCCCTGCCCTTTTTGCATCAGCGCCGCGCGCTGCCGCACGCCGAACCGGTGCTGCTCGTCCGCAATCACAAGCCCCAGGTTTTTGTATTCCGCCGACTGCGAAATCAGCGCGTGCGTGCCGATCACAAGCTGCATCTCTCCGCTTTTCAATTGCGAAAGCACTTGCCTTTTCTCCGCCGCCTTCATCCCACTTTTCAACAACCCCACGCGCACGCCCAGCGGTTCAAATAACGCCTTGGCCTGTTCATAGTGTTGGCCGGCCAAAATGTCCGTAGGCGCCATCAGCGCCGACTGTTTTCCGTTTTGCACCGCAGCCCACATCGCAAAAAAAGCCACCACGGTTTTCCCGCAGCCCACATCGCCCTGCACCAGCCTGCTCATCGGCACTTCCTGCGCCAGGTCCTTTTCTATCTGCCCGATCACGCGCTGCTGTGCCCCCGTTAACGCAAAGCCCAGCGCCTGCAAAAAGCGTTGTTTTGCCCTTTCGTCTATCTTCAGCGCCTGCGCCTTGCCGCGCTGCGCCCGCCTGTCTCCCAGATACGCGCGCAGCAGCAGCAAATCGGTAAAGCATACCGAGCGCGCCGCCAAGTCTTTCACCTGCTCATTCGGCGGAAAATGCGAAAGTTCCAGCGCGTCTCTAAACGCATACAGCCCGTGCTCTTCGCGAATACTGCGCGGCAACGGCTCTTTGATAAACGCCGCATATTGCGTAAAGCAATGGCGGATACAGCTGCGCAGGTTTCCCTGGCTCAGCCCCTTTGTCAGCCGGTAAACCGGCAGCATCCGCAGCACTTCGTCCTCGTTGGCGCGCTCTATCATCGGGTTTTCCAGGCGAATTTCCCCCATGCGAAATACGGGCTTGCCGTAAAAATACAGCGTTTCCCCTTCGCGCAGCTGCTGTTTGATATACGGCTGGTTATACCAGATCAGCGTGGTTTCGCCCCTGTCGTCCTCCGCTTTGCAGCGCGTCATGGAAAATCCTTTGCGCGGAAACACCGTCTTGGCCGCGCTTACAATTGTCAACTTGCCAAACCAGGGCTCCCCCACTTTCATCTCCGCCGTCGTGCTTGTATGCGAAAGGTCATGATAGGCGCGCGGGAAATACCGCATCAGCGCCCAGGGCGTTTCAATGCCCAGCTTTTGCAGTTGCTTTAGGCGCGCCTGCCCGATACCCGGGATTTTTAAAAGCAAGTTTTCCTCCAACGCTTGTTTCTCCTCTTTTGAAAAAAGACGCCTTGCGGCGTCTTTTTATATATTCTGTCTTTCGGCTTATTCAATGCCTACAATGTAATAATACAGCTGTTGGCCGCCCGGATACATCTGCACATCAAAATCCGGATATTGCGCTTCCAGCTCTTCGGCCAAAGCGTCCGCTTCTTCTTGCGATACATCTTCGCCATAGAACATCGTAATGCTTTCTCCGCCCAGCTCCAGCGTTTTGGCAATGGTATCCTTGCACACCTGCGCCACATCCTGTCCGCTGGTCTGCAAATCGCCGTTTACCATGCCGAGAATATCGCCTTTTTTAATTTCCTTGCCGTTGAGCTGCGTATCGCGCACGGCATAGGTAATCGAACAGCTGTTGGTCGCTTCCATCGCTTCCAGCATGTCTATGGCGTTGTCCTGCACATTGTTGTCCGGGTTCAGCGCGATCAGCGCGCTCATGCCCTGCGGGATGGATTTTGTCGGCATCACCCGCACATCCACTTCGCCTTTCAAAAGCTCCGCCGCCTGGTCTGCCGCCAAAATGATGTTTTTGTTGTTCGGCAGCACAAACACGTGCTTTGCGTTGCTGTGTTTCACCGCCTGGGCAATATCGTCAATGGAGGGGTTCATGCTCTGTCCCCCTTCGATAATCTGATCCGCGCCCAGTTCGGAAAACACTTCGCACAGCCCCTGGCCTGCCACCACGGCCACCACGCCCAGTTCTTTTTGTTCCTTGGGCGGTTCCGGCGCGTCGTTTTCCTTGGCCACCACTTTGTTCAAGCCGTTCACCTCGGCGTCTGCGCCGTTTTCCAGTTCCCTGTGCATTTCGCGCATGTTGTCTATCTTAATGCTGGAAAGCGAGCCGTAGCGCAGGCCGTATTGCAGCGCCTGCCCCGGCGCATTGGTATGCATATGCACTTTCAGCAGCGGGCCGCCGCCCACCACCAGCACGCAATCGCCGATCTTACCCAGCACTTTTCTCAGCTGTTCTGCGTTTTCCTCCGTCAAAGCGCCGTTTGCGTCTTTGATGAAAAACTCCGTACAATAGCCGAATTCAATGTCGCTGTTGTCCTCTTCCGCCGTCGGCGCCACAAAGCCGCCCAGGTTTGTAATCTCCGCTTCCGGCACTTTTTCGCCGTTTAAGCACATTTTAAAGCCTTTGAAAATCACCAAAAGCCCCATGCCGCCGGAGTCCACCACACCTGCTTCTTTTAACACCGGCAGCATTTCCGGCGTCTGCGCCAGGGTTTTTTCGCCCTGTTCAATCATGGCGTCAATGGTCTGAATCACGTCTTTGTTCTGTTTCACAGCCTCTTTGGCCGCTTCGCTCATCATGCGCGCCACAGTCAAAATCGTGCCTTCTTTGGGCTTCATCACCGCTTTATACGCGGATTCCACGCCCATCTCCATACAAGAAGACAACAGCGCGGCATCCATCGTTTGCTTGCCCTGCAAGGCCTTGCCAAAACCGCGGAAAATCTGGCTTAAAATTACGCCGCTGTTGCCCCTGGCGCCCTTCAAAGAGCCCAAAGACAACGCCGCGCCCACGGCTTCCACGCTGTCCTTTTTCCCTTCGCGCACTTCTTTTGCTGCCGTTTGCAGCGTCAGCGACATATTGATGCCCGTATCACCATCCGGTACGGGGAACACATTTAAAGCATCGATCGCCTTCTTGTTTTTCTCTAAAAACGCAGCCGCCACACAGATCATATCGTGCAGCTCTTGGCCGCTGATGGTTACATTCGCCAACTTAGTAAACCTCCGAAACGCTTTGCAAAATTACAGGCGAATAGAGCGCACGCAAACATCCACGCACTCCACATTCATCCCGGTCATAGTTTCCACGTTGTATTTTGTGGAATCTATAACGTTTTGAGCCACCGCCGCAATAGATACGCCATATTTCACGATGATGTTGATTTCAATTTTCACTGTATCTTCATTGCTGTTGATCCTGACACCACGGTCCACCGAATCTTTTTTTAACAGATCCGTCCAACCGTCGGAAGAGGCCAACCCCAGCACGCCCATGCACTCTGTTGCGGACAAACCGGCCATCTTTGCAATTACGCCGTCTGTAATCTCAATTTTGCCCCAGTCCTTTTTCATTACTGCTGCCATGGTATCCCTCCTTACCGCAAACTTGCGGTTACATTCAATCTCTTTTGGGTATTGTACCGCAAATTACATCGCTTGTAAACAAATCCCCTTGCCCATTCGGCCTACTTTGCAAACAATCTTTGGGAAATTACAAAACTTATGCTTGCAAATTTACGCTTAAAATGATAATATTATTCGTGTTCTTTATGTAAAGGGAGGTGTTAAGCCATGGCGAGGGTTTGTGCAATCTGTAATAAGAGCAGCCATGCCGGCAACCAAGTCAGCCATTCTCATCGTAAGACCCGCCGTTCCTGGGCGCCCAACCTCCAGCGTGCGCGCGTGATGATCGATGGTTCTCCGCGTACGATCAACGTTTGCACTCGTTGCTTGCGTTCTGGCAAGGTGCAGCGTGTCTAATCATCTGCAAAATGAAAAGCACAGTCTATGCTGTGCTTTTTTATTTTCCAAAACAATTTTCCGGCGCGCGGCTTTGTCCCCGTCCAGTTTTTCCCTTTCGCCTTGTTTTTCGCGTTCATGTCCCTTTCCCCCTCCCCGGCAGCGCACTGCGCTTTTTTATTGCCCCCCTTGCCGTTTCCTGTTTTCCCCTGCCGAAAAATCTTGCCGAAAGACATATTTGAATAATCCGGTTTTTGTCGTTTTATGAATGCCCTTATATCTCTTGTTTCCGTTCCTTTCTTTTTTATGATACATTCAGCAGCAAATGCCGTCCGCAAGAACAGACAAAACCATCCCGGAAAACGCCTGATTTCCCAAACGAAAATAGCCGCCGTTTTTCTCCTGCCCGCCCCAATGCGATCAACCGATTGCTGCGGCAAAGCTTCTCGTTCAGGTTCTTCATGAAAGCGATTCCTATCATTACGGCCTCCCTAAGCCGCCCCGATAAAATCAAAAAAGCAGCTGCAGCGCCGCTCTTTTTGCATCATTTTCTTGGTCCTACCCAAGCATCCGTTTTCCGATCCTATACAATCCCGCCCTGTTTTCGTTTTCCTTTTAAGCAAAAAGCCGCGCAAAGCGGCTTTCTCTCCCGGCTTTACAGCAACCCGCCGTCTTATTTTTTACGCCTGAACAGGTTGCAAATCCACCGCGGCACAAAGATAAAGTGTAAATGCATGGCTGCCTCCCTCCTACAAGCGCATCAGGCAGGAAAGCCCGTAGCACACCAGCCCCGCGCCAAACAACACAGCCCATACCCATGCCGGCACAAACACCGCAATGGTCACCAGGCCGATCACCACCAGCCCTATGCCCAGCAGCAAGCATCGCGGCCAGCAAAATTTCTGCTTGTTCATGGTCCTTCCCGCCTTTCTGTTCTTGGTTTCCTCGCTGTATCCTATGCCGCAGCCGCCTGTTTTGTGCCGCTTGGCCGCTGCTTTTCTGCAATTTAAAAAAATCCCGACATCTTTTTCCAAGCATCTCCAGCCCACTTCCCAGGCTCTGCCTATACATACCTCCGCCAAAGCCTCCGCCCTTGTCTCCTTATGCCGTTGCCCGTCGTTTCGCTTTATGGCACCATCAACCGTTTTTGTAATTCTCCCTTTCGCGTTTTTCTTCCCGGTCTGAATCTACTTGCCGCACTTTCTCCCCCGCTGTCTTATTTGTCTTTTTTAATTGTCTAAAAAATCCTTTTCCTCACTCCCGTATGCCTATTGTCTTGTTCTCCTGCCTTATGGAGCCGTGGACATTCCGGCCCCAAAATTTTCCTCTTCAAAAGCGTTTTCTACAATCCGCCCATAAAAAAACGGCCTTTCGGCCGCTTTTTATTTGTTTTTATTCTTTTGTATCATCGCCGGGCACTGGGACGCATCGTCAAACCAGCGGCACCGCCTCTTACAATCATAACAGCGCTGCATGGCAATACCCTCTCTCGCCTTTTGCGCCCATTGCGGCTCAATCAGATAATTGCGCCCAATGGCCACCAAATCGCCCGCGCCTTTTTCCAGCGCGTCCTCGGCCTGTTCCGGTGTGAACAAGCTGCCCACGCAGATAATCGGCACATCCACTTTTTCTTTCACCTGCTTGGCCGCATAGATCAATTGGCTATGGCCAAATTCTTTCGGCACTTCCAGCGGGTTTTCCTGCAATTCATACGGCAAAAAGCCGCGGGAAAGATCAAACAGCGCAATGCCGCTCTGCTTTAAAATCTCTATATAGGCCACGGCCGCCTCCGGGTCCGGATCGTTTACCCCCATGCGAATGGCCAGAAAAAAGTCCGACCCGCATTGGCGGCGGATTTCCTCCGCGATTTCCGTACAGATGCGTGCCCTGTTTTCCGCGCTGCCACCATAGCAGTCCGTCCGCTTATTCACCAACGGAGACAGCGTCTGACATAGGAAATACCCATGCGCCCCATGCAGCTCCACGCCGTCATAGCCCGCCTTTTGCGCACGCACCGCCGCCGAAACAAAGTTTTTCTGCACGGCATGAATTTCTTCCACCGTCATCTCCCGGCCCTTGATATACCGTCCCGTCATATCGCTGTCATAGGCGCTTACGCAAATCGGGTTCGGCTCGTTTTTTCCGGTTACGCCGGAAGTTTGAATTTGCAGCAGGCAGGGCACTCCCTCTTCGTGAATGGCCGCTGCAATTTTCGCATGGCCCGGAATGTGCTCATCGCTCCAAATGCCCAGTTGCTCCGTGCCGCGCGGGTTTTTCGGCTGCACCGCCGTGGATTCCACAATAATCAGCCCCGGCTTGCTCTGCGCAATTTCCCGGTAATGCTGCACCATGCTGTCCGCCACCAGGCCGGAGCCTGCACAGCTCTGGTGCCCAAAGGTGGCCATCGGCGGCACCACAATTCTGTTTTCCAAATGAAACGGCCCAATTTGAATGGGCGAAAATAAAAGTGACATACAAAATCCCCCTTATAAAAATCATAAAAATTTCATAGGCAAAAAACATAAAATAAAAAACAATTCTCAAACGCTTTCCGCTTTTCCCGCGGCATTTTTTGTTTGCCGCCGGCGCAGCGCTATTTAAAAAAGGATAACTGTGCAAACGATGCATGGTATCAAAAACAAAAAATCAGATCAATAAAAAGATAGAAAAAAGAAAACGCCGTCTTGGGATAAGCGCTTGTTCGCTTATCCCCACTGCCCGGCGATGGCTTTCCCCTGTTCAAACACACACGTCAACAGCCCGTATTTTTCCGCCAGCGCCGCGGCTTTGTCCACATCGGCCCCCGTATGCTGTTCAAAATGCGAATCCGAGCCGATAGAAACTAGCTTTCCACCGGCCTTTTGATACAGCGCCACAAACGCCTCGCCCGGCATGGATTCTCCCAACCCCTGGCGAAACGTGGAAGAATTGATTTCCATCACGATCCCGCGGCTTACCGCCTTTTGCAAGATACGCAAAATCGTCTTTTCCTCATACACGCATTTTTTGCAATACCGCTTTGGAAAATCCATATGGGAAAGCACCTGAAATCCGCCCAGCTCCACCGTGCGCTCCATTTCCGCCCAGTATCGTTCAAACATAGTTTCCACGGAATACGTCATTTCCTCCGGCAGATAGGGTGCCATGTTGTCTATCCAGTGAACCGAGCCCAGCACCATATCATAGCCCCCCTGCGCTAAGGCCTGGGCAAAATCCTCCGGATACAAATGCGGCTCTGCATATTCCAGGCCGGATAATATTTTCAGCTGCCCGCCAAAGCGCGCCCTTGCCGTTTCCAGCCGGTCAAAATAAACCTCCCGTTTGTAATAGCCGGTGCCGCTGTCCTTTGGGTTGTGCTCCAGATGCTCGGTAAAGCAAATATGCGTCAGCCCGGCCTCCACCGCAGCTTGGCAGCAGGCCATCATGTCTGCTTTGGAATCGGAAGAAAGCGATGTGTGAATGTGTAAATCCGTCCGCATTGTTACCCCCACGGCTGTGTAATCAGTTTTCTCTTTTCAAAGATACAGGGTTGTAAGCCCAGCTTTTTGGCAATGTCTCGGCCGCGCTCTATGCCGCTGCCCACCTGCTCCGGCTCATGCGCATCGGAGCCCAGCGTTATATGATAGCCGCCCGCCTTGATATACAGCTCCAGCATTCTTTCCGCCGGCATCGGCTCCGTTTCGCCCTTTCTAAACGGCGATGTGTTGATTTCCAGCGCCAGCCCCCTGTCGCAGGCCTTTTGGAAAATGCGCAGCATCGTTTGATCCTCTGCCAAACAAGCATTGAAATATCTTTTCGGATAATCTAAATGCGCGATAATCTGAAAGCCGCCGGTTTCCACCATGCGCTCCATCTCTTCCCAATACCGCTCATACATTTTCGGCAGCGGATAGGTCATCTTCTCTGTAAAATACGGGTCCATCCCGTCTATATAATGAATGGCGCCGATGATATAGTCATACGGCAACGCGCGTATCTGTTCATATTCTTTGGGATACAGGTGCGGTTCGGAAAATTCTATTCCGGCCAATACCGTCAGCCGGCCGGCAAATTTATCCTGCACGGCTTTGATCTCCTCAAAAAACGCCTTGGGATCATAGGTGCCCTCTTCGCTGCTTGGGTCCATATCATAATGGTCGGTAAAGCCGATATGCGTCAGCCCTGCCTGCACGGCCTGCCGGCAAGCCGCTTGCATTTCCGTCTGGGAATCAAAGGAAAAATGAGAATGAACATGCAAATCCGTCCGCATAGAAATGCCTCCTTGGGGCCGGGGCTTATCTATAAGCCTCCTGCAATCCCGTCATATTTCCGTTTCATTATAGCATATCGTCCTGCATTTCCCAACTTTTCTCCCCTGTGCTATAATAAACCGTCATCTCACCGGGAAATGGGAGTGTATCATGCAAACTTTTTTTGAAAACCTGCTTTCCATGGCTTGGCAGGCATTGCCGCATATCCTGTGGGCCCTGCTCGCCTTTTTTGTGGGGCTGGCCATTGCAAACTGGCTCAGCCGGTTTGTGCTTCGCGCGCTTTCGCGCAGCAAGGTAGACCCTACCGTTCATGCGTTTCTTGCCGCGTGTGTAAAGGTGTTTGTGCTCGTCATCGCCGTTATCACAGCTGCCTCCTTTTTGGGCATCCCCACGGCCAGCATCATCACGCTATTGGGCGGCGCGGCCGTCGGCATCGGCCTTGCGCTAAAAGACAATCTGTCCAATTTTGCCTCCGGGATGATTCTTCTGTTCACCCGGCCGTTTAAGGTGGGCGATTATATCGAAACGGATCAGGGCAAAGGCTATGTGGAGCGGATCGATATGATGTTCACTTCTCTCGTCACGCCAGACAATCAAAATGTCCTGCTGCCCAACAGCCAGCTCATCGGCGGCCGCGTGACAAACTATTCGGCCTACGATACACGGCGCATTTCCGTCACGCTCGTCGTTCCGTTTGAAACGGATCTGTCCAAAGCGCTGTCCGTGCTTTCCGATATGCTGGTCAACGAACCCAAGGTGTTGAAAAACCCGGTCGCCACCGTGGGCGCCGAAGCGTTTTGCGATCGCGGCGTGCAGATCAACATCCTCGCCTGGGGCAAGCGTGCGGAATATTGGGATATTTTGTATCTTTTGCACCGGCGCACGCATGAATGCCTTACCGAGGCCGGCATCCCCTTTGCTCTGCCGCATATCCAGATGGAAAACAAAGAAAAAAAGACCGATCCTGACATTTAAATGCCATAAAGATTGGCTATACTTTACTTTGTTCGTATTTAAATCAACCCGATTGAAAGGACTGCTTTTATGAAAAAGAAACTCCTGCTCTCTATACTCCTCTGCCTGGGCCTTGTGGCCGGCGGCTGCAGCAACGGCCTGGTGGTCGGCAGCGTCAACGGGCACCGCATCTATGAATCCGACATCAAAGAACTGATGGAATATTATTTTCAAATGTACGGTGTAACGGATCCTTCCGATGAAACCTATGCCGATTTTTCCGCTCAGGTTGTGGAATTATCGTTGGATATGGCGGTCAAAAATCAGATCGTCAAGCTGAAAGCCGAGGAACTGGGTCTTAGCTCTCTCAGCGATGAGGAAAAAGCCGAAGTGGAAAAAACCGTGGACGATAACATCCAGTCCTGGAAAGATGCGTATTATGAAGACGCAAAGTCTGCCAATCCGAACGGAACGGAAGAAGATTGGCAGAAAACCGCACAGGAAACTCTGGATACCGAAATGAAAGAAGCCGACCTTACTCGCGATCTGCTGATCCAGCGGCAGACGGATTATGCCATCGAGAAAAAAGTGTATGATTATGCCACCGCGGACGTCTCCGTTACCGATGAGGAAATTCAAACCGAATACGATACCCGCGTTGCGGAAATGAAGGAAAACTACACCGAAACGCCCGCCAATTATGAGCAGGATACCATGTACGGTTCCACGATCTATTACAACCCGGCCGGCTTCCGCAAGATTAAACATATTTTAATCTCCTTTGAAAGCGACGATGCCACCGAAATCACCACCCTGCAAAACAGCGGCGATACCGAGGGCGCGGAAAAAGCCAAACAAACCGCCCTTTCCCATATCCAGGAAAAAGCGCAGGGCATTTTAAACCAATTGAAAAAAGACGGCTCCAATTTTGATGAAATCATGAAAAACAACACAGACGACACCGGCTCCGGCCTGTATTACGTCGGCAATTTGGGGGACGACACTTCCTACGAAGCCTCCTTTACCAAAGCCGCCCTGGCCTTGAAAAAGCCGGGAGAAATTTCCGGCCTGGTCGCTTCCTCTTACGGCTACCATATTCTCTATTATGTGGAAGACGTGAAAGAGGGCGCCGTGCCGTTGGCGGATGTGAAGGAATACACCAAAGAGCAGCTTCTTTCCACCAAAAAGCAAAACGTGTATGCCGATCAATTGGAACAATGGAAAAGCGAATATACCGTGGAAACCTATGCAGACCGGGTGGATCTTACCAAATACAAAACCACAGACTCCACCTCTCTTTCCCAATAAGCCGAAACGGCACTGTGCAAAAACAAAAGATCCTCCGCTGGCCTATCCTGCGGAGGATTTTCTTTTCTCTTTTTCTCCGGCATCCCCTGCCGATTGTTTTTCCGCGGCCCTATCGTAAAGATACGGCCTCCCTTTCTTTTTTAGGCAACGCACCAGTTAAACGCCGCCCCTTTTCTTTTTGGGCAAAGTTTTCCCGGCCGTGGCTTCATAGCTCATTTTAAGCAGCAGTTTTATCGTATCGTCCGGCACACGGGCATCCAGCGCCGCCGTCAACCATTTTTCTTTGTTCATATGATAAGCGGGAAAAATCCCCGGCTCGTTTTTCATCGCGCAAATCAAAATGGGATCGCATTTAAAATTCACTACATCCAACGTCCCATTTTCCCGCAGCCCCAGCTTTTCTTTTGGCACCTCCATTGCCAGCGCAAACCATTTTTTATTGTAGGCATGGCGAAACACTTCAAAATTCGGGTGTTTCGGCCAAGGGCAATCCGGTTCCACATTATACTTTTTCAAAATATATTCCTTGAGCGCCGCTCTGTCCATCCGTGTTTCCCCCATCAACCGCCGCTTATAAAAACATAACCCCCGGCAAGCCGGTGGTTATGTTGTCCGCTTGTATGAAGATAAATTTCTGTTTTTACAGATAAGGCACCAAATCTGCCAGCCGTTCCAACACCAAATCCGGATTCACGTCGCTGTTTGCCAGATCCTCCCGTTTGGTTTCTCCCGTTAACACCAAAATGCTGGCCAGGCCCTGCTTTTGGCCGGCCGCAATATCTGTATACAGCCTATCGCCGCACATGGCGGTGTTTTCCATCGGCACGCCGGTACGCCGGCTGGCGCAGGCAAAAATATCCCGCTCCGGTTTGCCGATCACGCGGTCCGGCCGCCTGCCTGTGCTCGCGTAGATCAATTCCGTCATCGCGCCCAAATCCGGCATAAACCCGGTTTCCGTCGGGCAGTTAAAATCCGGATGCGTCGCCAAATACGGCAGCCCCTCCCGCACATAATTACAGCAGTCCCACAGCTTTTGGTAGGTAAGCTCGGTATCAAACGCCGTCAACACCAAATCCGGGTCTTTTTCCGTCAGCGGCACGCCCCATTGCTCCATCTCTTCTTTGAGCAGCGTGTTGCCCATCACCCAAACCTTTTTCCCCGGATAACATTGCAAAATCGTTTCCGCCGCCGCCTGGCCGCTGGTCAAAACATCTTCCGCGTTTGCTTCAATGCCCATCTTTGCCAGCTTTTTCAAATAAGCCGCGCCGTTTTTGGAGGAGTTGTTCGTCAAAAACAACACCTTGTATCCCTTTTCTTTGGCAGCCTGCAAAAATTCATGCGTGCCGTCAATCAGTTGATCTCCCAAATAAATGGTGCCGTCCATATCCAACAAAAAGCACCCGATTGTGCGCAGCACTTTTTCGATCTGTTCCTGCATGGTTCCTTCCCCGTTTATCAATTTTGCCGTTTCGCGCAGCCTTGCGCCACAGCTTTTTGCTTTTCCCACCGCTTTTCACCGGCGTTTGCCGTGTAAAATCATGTCAAGAATACCCTGTAAAATCGTTTTCTGTCAACCGTTTTAATGCCAGTCTTTTACGGATAAAAAAAGCCCTTGCGGGCTTTGGCTGCGTCCTTTCTATTTTCCTATTATCATCGCCACAATCATAAACGCCAGACCGACAATCGCAAAAAACACACGGCCGAAATTCGTCGCTTTAAATTTCAGCCGGCTAATCATCAAAAGGCCAAACACCAGCAAAATCGACGGCACGCAGATGCGCAGCCGCGGTTCCAGCGCTGTGCAAACCCATACCAGCACCTGCACAAACATCGCCGCAATCGTGGTGGGCACCCCCACAAACACCTTTTCCTCCGTCTTTTCTTCCAGCAGAATATTAAAATATCCCAGCCGCAAAATCCCGCAGGCGCAATAAACGGCGGCGCAAATGGTGGTTCCCAGCCGCATTTCCATTCTCGTGGCGGCAAAGATGGCCGGCACCAATACAAAGTTGATTCCGTCGCAAAGCGAATCCAGTTGCTCGCCCAGTTCGGAATATTGGTTCAGCCTTTTTGCTGCAAAGCCGTCCAGTGAATCCATCACCCCTGCCAACAGCGCGCAGAGATAAAACAGCTGATATTTCCCCTGAACGATAAAAAAGATATTCAGCATGCCCAATACCAGCCCGGTAATGGTAATGGTGTTGGGCACATTCATATGCTCCATCACCGGAAATGCTTTTTTGATGGTCTTTTTCATAATTTCCCCTTTATCCCGATCCGTTCTCCCAGCAAAACAATGCTCTCTTTGCCCTGGGCGGTCTGTTGTAAAATGTCTTGATCCGCTTGCACGGCCCCTTTTTCAAACAATCCCAAAATCATGGAACCGCCCGGCGCAAAATAACCGCCGTCCTCGCCGGGGCACACCTTTTCTCCGCTTTGAAACGGGTTTACAATGCTTCCGATCATCGTGGCCCCCACTTCGATCAACAGCATTGTGCCAAATCGTTCGGTTTTGGCCTCCACAATTCTCCGCTTGTTTTCGCAATACAGCCGCGCAATCTCGGCAACGGCCAACGGATGCACCGAATAATATGCGCCCTTAATGTCTTTAATCCGGCCGATTTTTGCGTTGTCAAACCAATGAAAATGATGATAATGCTGCGGCGCCAGGCGAATCCGAAACAGCGTACCGCCCGCATAGCGCCGAGCCCAGGCCTCATCTTGCAGCAACGAGGATAAATCGTATTCACTGCCTTTTACCTGAATCAGCCGCTTTGGGTCAATGTTTTCCCACGCGCTTATATACCCTTCTGCCCAGGCGCCCAGCGCGTCTTCCGGCATTTGCACCCTTGGCAGCTTTCGCGTAAAAAAATCAAAATAGGTGGTAAACGGCGTATGAAACGGCGTTGTATCTATCTGATATTGCTCTATAATCTTTTCCGCAGCGGACAGGCTGCGTCTTTGTTTGCAATACCATCCATAAATCGAAGAAATCATCTTGCGTTTGATTACCGCATGCAGCGCCAAATGGCCGGGCTTTGTCTGGTAAATCCATTCCATCCATCCGCCTGCCACCGTCTTTTGCGGCACCATGGCGCCCGTCTGCCGGTCATACGCCATCAACGGCTCGTCCGCTTTTTTCTCTGTTTTTCTTCTGTTCATATTGTATAGTGTACCATCTATTGGCCCATCAGTCCAACGTTGTTTTTATCCCTTCAGCCAGCCGTTTTCCACCGCCTGCTGAATTTGCTCATAAACCGTGTCCCAAACTTTGGGCATAATTTCCTTTGTCACTTCGTTGCGGCGGATCACCTGCGCCGCCTCAATGCCATTCTCCTTCCATACCCGGCCGCAAACGGAAAAATTACCCCAAAACGGCTGCACGCGGTCCACCGCGTTGGCAAATTTGGCGTCGTCCGTTTCGCCCGCTTCAAATTCTTCCCACAGCGCGCACAGCTTTTGCCCCTGTTCGCCCGGCAAAATCCCGTAAATCCGCTTGGCTGCCGCCTGCTCTCTTTGCGGCTTTGTCTCATATCCCTTTTCGTCATACGCGTAGGTGTCTCCCGCGTCAATCTCCACCAGATCATGCACCAAAAGCATCTGGATTACATGCCCGATGTTCACCGGCCGCGCCGCATATTCTTCCAGCACCATCGCCGTAATGCACGCATGCCAAGCATGCTGAGCGTCATCCTCTCTTCTGGATTCGTCCAGCATCCAATTCATCCGCAAAATGCCCTTGCTCTTGTCTATTTCCGTTAAAAACTCTATCTGTTTTTTCATCTGTTCATTCATGTCCGCTTTCCCCTCTTTCTGTTTCACTATACCACAACGCCCCGTTTTTTCCCACCGCGTTTGACAAGCCGACCAGGATTGTTTATTCTAAATTATAGTCTATTTTTATCTATGGAAAGGAACGAAGCCTGTTGCAAATGGTGCTTTGCCGCATAGACGATCGGCTCATTCACGGGCAGCTTACCACCCAGTGGCTGCCGCAATATCCGGCAGATGCGTTGTTCATTGTGGATGACGCCGTGGCTGCCGACGCCTTTTTAAGCGAGATGATCTGCATGCTGGCGCCGGCAGGCTTGCAGGTTTTGGTGATGGATGTGCCATCCGCCGCTCAAAAAATGGCGGAGCTGCCGCCGGCTGCCCGCGTCATTTTGCTGGTTAAAACGCCGTTAACGCTCTGTGCCCTGCAAAAACAGGGCGTGGACATTCCCGCCGTCAGCGTGGGCGGCATGGGCATGCGCCCCGGGCGAAGCATGCTCTATAAAAACATTGCCGCCAGTTGTGAAGAGCGCAGCGCTTTGCAGCAGCTGTCCGAAAGCGGCTGCCCGGTATATTGCCAGATCTTGCCGTCGGATAAACCGGTGGACATTCGTTCTCTTTAATTGTTTATTACATGGGAGGAAGCCCCGTGGCTGAAAAACCGACACTGACGAAAAAACTCCTGCGCCGTGCTTTTTGGGTGTGGGAATTTTTTTCACACAGCACCTATAATTATCATACCCTCCAGGGTACGGCTTTTGGCCATGCGCTTTCGCGTATTTTCCGCCGCCTGTATCCTCACGATCCGCAAAAGGCCGCGGAGAAAACGCAAAAGCATATGGGCTTTTTCAATACGGAACCCTGTTATGGTTTGCTCATCCATGGCGTCACCCTCCATTTGGAGGAAAAACAGGCCCAGGGCGCGCCGGTTTCGGAGGAAACCATCGAATCCATGAAAACAAACCTGATGGGCCCTTTGGCCGGTTTTGGCGACGCCATTACCCAGGGGATGATCGTCCCTTTAAGCCTGGCGCTCTCCGTTGCGTTTGTGCTGCATGGCGCGCTGTGGCCGCCGATTGCCTATGTGATCTGCGTGTTTTCCGTGCTGGCCGCCATCGGCTATGTCATGTGGATGCGCGGCTATGAAAAAGGCCCCTCTGCCATTTCGCATCTGTTGTCCGCCGGCAAAGCACAACGCCTTGTCTCTGCGGCCAAATTGTTGGGCAGCATGATTCTGGGCGGGTTGTTGGCGCAGTGTATCATCCTTCCGCTGCCGGTTTGGTTTTCCGGCGTTTCGCCGCTTATGGCCGGCTATCTCGGCTGCGCGGCCGCGGTGGTTGTTTCTCTGCTTTTGTATGCGCTGCAAAAAAAAGTGCGCCCCAATCCGATGATCTATGCCTTGCTCATCTTGGGCGGCGTCTGCGGCGCTTTGGGGGTGTTTTCCTCCCCTTCCGCGCTTTCCCCCCATCCTGTTTCTCTTTGGCAGTGCCTGTTGCTGGGGCTTTGCTATTTCCTTTCACACAGCAGCTTTACCACCTGCGTTGCCTTTGTCACCATCACGCGGCCGATCTGGTCCGGGTTTGTGGTGGGGCTTGTGCTGGGCGATGTTGCCCTTGGCTGCCTGATGGGCGCCTATTTGCAATTGATGTATCTTTGCTTTATCGGCGTCGGCGGCGCCATGCCTACCGATCTTAGTCTGGCGGGATACGGCGGCATTGCCGTTTCCATGGCGCTGGGCTTGCCGGCGGAAAGCGTGCTTGCGTTGTGTTTTCTGTTTGGCCGACTGGGCAGCTATCTGTGGCCGCTTCGCATGAAATGGAACGCCAAATTTTCCGAGCGCGCCGTGCAGTGCGCACAAAACGGCGATTATGCCGGCATCACGCGCTGGCATGTCTTTGCTTCGCAAGGGGCGTTGGCATCGGTAACCATTCTCCCCTGCGCGCTGCTCATCTATTTGCTGCCGCATCTTTTGCCCGCGGCTGCCGGTTGGCCGCTGTGGCTGCTTTCCGCCATGTACGGCGCTTCCGTTTTTCTGCCCTGCGTAGGCGTGGCCAGCAATTTGCGTTCGTTGACCACAGACAAACACGCCTGGCCGTTTTTCTTCGCCGGCATTTTGCTTCATCTGATCGGGCTGGATCTTCTCTGGATTGCAGTGCTATCCTTGCCGGCAGGTTATTTTATCTATCGCAAAAGCGCACAAAAATCCTAATCATTTTTGCCTCAAAGCGCCCTGCCGCTTTTCTCGGCCCGGGCGTTTTTTATCCCATAAAATCATTGGCTTTTTCTTAGCCGAATCGGCAAAATCGGTAAATTCAATGATAACGCTCCTTTGCTAAAGGCCCTTTCCCACAAAGCCTTTCTCCCAAAATTCCTTTTTATCTTCGCCTTTTCCTTTGCTTTCATAGGAAACAAACCGGTTTTCTCTCTTTTTATGAATATTGTTTTGCGTCGTGTTCATTTCCCGGCCTCTTTTTTCTCCAATTCTCCCAAAGAAAAAAGAGCCTTTCGGCTCTTTGGTTTTCCGTTTTTATTTGCCCAACAACGGAGCTACCGCTTCCGCCGCCGCGTTTACCCCGGTGGTCACCGCCGTAGAAGAGATGGTAGCGCCCGTGATGGCCTGCACCTGATCGCCCAAAACAATCGGCGTGGTTTTCCCTTCATACTGCCCGTAAAAGCTTTCTTCCGATACGCGCGCGCCCAGGCCCGCCGTTTCGCTGTTGGAGCCGATCCGAACGCCGCTCAGCGTTCCGTCCGCCTTCACGCCCACATTCATATTAATCGCGCCTTTGTATCCGTTCGGCGCCACGCTCACGCAATAGCCCAGCGTGTTGCCCTGGCTATCTTTTGCGCATACAATCTTGCTCACTTCTTCTGCCGGCGTGCCCTTGTCCACTTCATCAAAAGACGCTGCATCCGCAAACAGCGAGGAATACGCTTCCTGCTCGGCCAGTTTTTCCTGTTCATCAATTTTGGGCTTGGTCTTGCTGTATGTCAGCGCCAGGCACAGCCCCGCAACCGCACAAATGATCAACAACCGCACACCCATTTTCAGCGTATCTTTCATGATGTTCTTACATCCCTTTCCATCATCTTCAAAGATCTTTTCTTTATCTTGTAAAATCTACTTTTTTTATTTTGAACATTATAGCGCAATTTCCCCGGAATTTCAAAGCGATTTTCTCATCCCACTGGCGGCCATGTCTTTTTTGCGTTAAAATAAAAAACATGAAACACAGAATCAGAAAAGATCTATTGTTTATTGCCGGGCTGATCGTCGTCATTTGCGGCGCTATGTTCGCCATTTCCTTTTTTGCCCCGCAGCTGGGCAGCCATGCCGAAGTGTGCATAAAGGTAAACGGGCAGGAAACCGGCCGCTATCCGCTCAATGAAAATCGCGAAATTCCTTTGCAGACCGAATACGGCTACAACCTTGTCGTCATAGAAAACGGCTCGGTTTTTGTCCGCGAAGCGGATTGCAATAATCACGACTGCATTTCTCAGGGCTCTATGAATCTGGATAACTATACGCAACGCTTTTTAGGAAACTTGATCGTCTGCCTGCCGCACAAGCTGGAAATCGAACTCGTGCAAAATCCTTAAATCCGTCTTTTTGCCGCCCGCTTTTGCGCCGCGGCTTTTTTATTTTGTAGCCATCGTCTCGGTTTCCGGTTGCCGGGCCTGTCCGTTTTCTTTGTTTTCAATGATTACATTGAGCACAATGCCAAGCAAAATTACAATGCAGCCCAAAAGCGTAAAGATGCTGGGGCGTTCGCCCAAAAACAGAAAGACCCAAATCGGGTTGCATACCAGTTCCAACACCGAAATCAGCGACGCCGCCACCGGCGAAGTGCGCTTTACCCCAATGCTAAAGCAGGTATAGGCCAGGCCCAGTTCCAGCCCCATGCCGATTAAACCCACCCAGCTGAGGGCGCTTGGCATGGGCTGAAAAAACGCCAGCGGCAGGCCGATTACGGCGTTGCCCACATAGGCCAAAATGGAAGCGTCCTGCGGGCTTGCCCCCGGCAGCTGATTGCCGATGAACACGCATGCAAACGTCACCCCGCTGACCAGCGCCAAAAAGTTTCCCCAGGCGTTGCCCCCGCCGATCTGATCTGCAAACGACAGCAAAATGCCCAAAAAAATCAAAACCGTCAGCGCGCTTTGCGCTTTGTTCGGCCACTTTCTCTCTATGGCCGCGGAAAACAATACCACAAACATCGGGTTTGTATAGTGCATGGCAATGGCGTTGGCCGCTGTGGTATATCGGTTGGCCATTACAAACAAAACGGAAGTCAGCGCCGCGTTTACCGCCGTAAACACCACGGCCTTTGTAAAATGAATCCGCGTTTTTTTCATGCAGATCATCATCACCACCACCGCAATGGCCCCTGTTACGCCGTTGATCGCCAAGGTTTGCCAGCCGGTAATCAATTTGATAAACAACCCCGCCGTGCTCCAAAACAGCGCGGCAAAGGCAATGAAAAGGCTCCCGTTTCCCTTGTGTTCCATCGTTGTTTCCCCCTGTATCCGCAAAACAAAAATAAGCCTGCGCTTTGTCAGGCTTATCGGTCTTACCAGCGTCTCCATACCGGATATTGTACGCCTGGTTGAAAGGCAAGTCAATCGGATAAACGCCGTTTGTTTATTCCTCTACCGGAACGGCCAGCACATAGGTTCTGGAGTTGTCCGTTTCATAGCTGCAGGTCTGCAAAGAGAAGATTTTATCCACCGCATTCGCGTTTACATCCTCCAGCTTTACCGGAGAACGCTTAATCGCCTTTGCCACAAACGAATGCAGGCTGTCCAAATCGGAAAAGATAAAGTTATACGCTTCGGTTGCGTCCGCAGCATAGGCCGCAATCACGCGCAGCGTTATCCGCCCCTGCGGCGTATCGTAATAGATAATCGGATGGGCGTTGAAAAAGTCCGCCTTTTTATACTGCACCAGCTCATGAAACATCGAGCCGTTTTTCATGTTGTGCCCATACAAAATGGTGTGCTGCCCGCTGGCGTCCGCCTTGCTGTCTTTATCCATAAAGATACAGCCGGAGCTGTTCTTTTTCCCTTCAAAGGTGGTGTGCAGGTATTTTTCATTGTCCTTGGCCTGCACCACAGGATAGCTGATCGCCGTATCCGGCACCGTAACCCAGCCCACAATCTCCGGGTTCATGGCGGATAGCGCCTGGAAATCCGGCCTGGGCACCGTCTGCTCCTCTTCCGACACCCCCGCCGCCTGGCGCACCTTGTCATATTCGCTGACCGCCTGGTTGTATACCAAAAATTGAGAGATCAGCTTATACGCCGCAAACAGAAAAACCGCACAAAAAAACACCAGCAAAAGGTTTAAAACCAGGCTGTTTTTTTTCTTCTTTTTTTGTTTGGCCGCGGTCTGTGCCTTTTGCCGCCTGTCCTGCGAGCGCGGGGTAAAAGACGAAGATTCGTTCATGCCGATCTCCTCCCTTTTCTTCTGTCCGAAATTATTTCTATTGTATCATGCCCGGCCACCCTGCACAAGCAAAGCAAACTGTCTTTCTCAAAACCGCCTTTGTTTCCCTGCGCGCTCTGTTTCTGGCCTAATTGTTTCTCCTCTCTCTTCTTGTATGATCTTTACTTTACAATTTTTCATGCTTTTTCTGTAAATCTCTGCAAATTTGTAAAAAATATGGCAAAAAGCATTGACTTTTGCAGGACGTTTGCATATACTAATTCCATAATTTCAGAGCAAAGGTGCTTTCAATGATGGTCTGTGTGTCGTTGGGGGCACTTTTATTTTGTCTGTTTATAAATCAATCGCCTCCGGGCATACTAAAAAAGAGAGAAGGGTTTATCTTCTCTCTTTTGCTTTTTAGTCTTCCACCAACACAACCGATTTCATAATCTGCGGCGTTTTAGGTCTGTCGCTGCGGTCCGTCGGGGTGTTGGCAATTTCGTCCACCACGTCCATCCCTTCTACCACATGGCCAAACGCGGCATATTGCCCATCCAAATGCGGCGCATCCTCATGCATGATGAAAAATTGCGAGCCGGCGGAATCCGGGTTCATGCTGCGCGCCATGGAAATCACCCCGCGCTTGTGTTTGATGGGGTTGTTGAATCCGTTCATGGCAAATTCGCCGCGAATGCTGTATCCCGGGCCGCCCATGCCCGTGCCGTCCGGGCAGCCGCCCTGAATCATAAAGCCGGGAATAATCCTGTGGAACGTCAAGCCGTCATAAAACTTTTCCGAAACCAGCTTTTCAAAGTTTTTCACCGTCATCGGCGCCTTGTCCGGCTCCAACTGAATGTGAATCTGTTTTCCGTTTTCCATTGTAATGACGATCATTCTATCGCCTCCTGAATCTTTGGTTATGTCAATCACTTTACACCATCGTTCCGCCCTTTTCAAGCACCCTCAAACACGCGCAAAAACTTCTTCGCCGCTTCGGACAGCACTGCGCTTTGTTTTGCTACCGCGGCAATCTGCGTATTCAGCGCCGCGCAGTCCAGCTCCCTTGCCACAAGCCGCCCGGGAATCATTTGCAGCGCGCTTTTGGGCACAAGCGCAATGCCCATCCCCGCATCCGCCCATAAAAGCGAAGTGCGCGCGTCCTGTGTTTTGCATAAAATATTGGGCTCAAACCCGGCCGCCTGGCAGGTGGATTGCACCAGCGCTTCAAACCTGGTATACACCACCAGCGGCTTCTCTTGCAGCGCAGCAATGGGCATGGGATTTGGAAATTCCTTCACCAGCGCCGGCAACGCCGCTGCAATCATGGGCTCTGCCGGCAAATACCGGCAGGCAAGGCCCTCTGTGGCAAACGGCGTGCGCACAATGGCGATTTCGATTAAATCACGGCGCAAAAGGTCCAGCAGTTCAAACGTGTTTCCCTCCTGCACTTCAAAGCACACATCCGGAAATTGCCTGTGAAATGCCTGCATCCTTTGCGGCAAAACCAGCGCGCCCGAAGAGGAAACCGTGCCCAGGCGCAAAAGCCCCTGCGGCTTTCCCTGCATGGCGGATACCTCCTGCCAAGTGGAGCGCGAAAGGGATAAAATCTGCCTGGTGCGCTGATATAAAAGCTGCCCGGCCGGCGTAAGCGTAATGTGCCGCGCCCCGCGCAAAAACAGCGTTACCCCCAGCTCTTCTTCCAGCGCTTTCATCTGCAAACTGACCGGCGGCTGCGCCATATGCAGCTTTTTGGCCGCCGCGCTGATGGTGCCCTCCTCCGCCACAAGGGCAAAAATCTGCAATTGTTTTAAATCCATCGTTTTACCTATATAAAAAATATATACTCATTATATTTATTATATATGTTTCATATATGTTTTGCCATGATAAAATACAGAAAACAACAAATCCGGAAAAGGGGTCTTTTTTTGCGCAAGCTCACTGTCTATTTAAAAAACTATAAAAAGGAAATGATCCTGGGGCCGATCTTTAAACTTACCGAAGCTGTGTTTGAATTGATCGTGCCGCTGGTCATGGCGCGCATCATCGATGTCGGCATTGCCAATAAAGACAGCGCCTACATTTTAAAAATGGGCGGCCTGCTGTTTGTTTTGGGCATCTGCGGCCTTGCCTGCGCGCTGACCTGCCAATACTTTGCCACGCGCTGTTCCCAGGGCTTTGGGACAGAACTGCGCAACGCCTTTTTCAAACACATCAATGCTTTTTCCCATCAGGAGCTGGATGCGCTGGGCACCGCCTCTTTGATTACCCGTATCACCAGCGATATCAACCAGGCGCAACTGTCCGTTGCGATGATGATTCGCCTTGTCATCCGCTCTCCGTTTCTCGTGGTGGGCGCCATTGTCATGGCCACAACCATCAGCCTCCGCCTGTCTGTATTTTTCCTTCTGGCCGCGCTGGGCACCGCCGTTGTGCTGTATGTCATCTTGCATACCACCGTGCCTTTGTACCGCAAAATTCAGCAGCGGTTGGATCATGTAGGCCGGTTGACGCGCGAACAGCTCAGCGGCGCCCGCGTCATCCGCGCGTTTTCCCGCCAGGAGGATGAACAGGCCCGCCTGGCAAAGGCCAGCGGCTTGTTAAAAGCCTCTGCCGAAAAAGCCGGGCGCATCTCTGCGCTTTTAAATCCTTTAACCTATGTCATCATCAACGGCACGGTGCTGTTGGTGCTGTGGTTTGGCGGCATCCAGGTAAACGCCGGCACGCTTTCCCAAGGACAGGTCATTGCGCTTGTCAATTATCTTTCGCAGATTTTGTTGGCGCTGATTGCGCTGGCCAATTTGATCGTTATCCTCTCCAAAGGCTATGCCAGCGCAAACCGCATTGCCGAGGTTTTGTCCATAGAGCCCGGCATTGTGGATCCGCCTCATCCGCAAAGCGCATCCCCTCAAAGCGGGCAGCCCATTGTAGAATTTTCCCATGTCAGCTTTGCCTATCCGGGCGCCGATACGCCCTGCCTTTCGGATTGCTCCGTGCGCATCATGCCCGGCAGCACCGTCGGCCTGATCGGCGGCACCGGGGCGGGCAAATCCAGCTTTGTAAACCTTTTGCTTCGCTTTTATGATGTGCAAAAAGGGCATGTTTTGGTAGACGGTGTGGATGTACAAAACCAGCGTCTTTCCTCCCTCCGGGCAAAGATCGGCCTTGTTCCGCAAAGGGCGGTGTTGTTTTCCGGCACTTTGCGCAGCAATCTGCAATGGGGCAATCCGGACGCTTCGGACGAACAGATCTGGCAGGCTTTGGAAACCGCGCAGGCCGCGGAATTTGTGCGCGCCCTGCCGGATGGGCTGGATACTATGATCGCCCAGGGCGGGCAAAACCTTTCCGGCGGCCAACGCCAGCGGCTTACCATTGCCAGGGCTTTGGTTCGCCGGCCGGAAATCCTCATTTTGGATGACAGCGCCAGCGCGTTGGATTTTGCCACCGACGCCAAACTGCGCCACGCATTGGCCCGGGTAAACAGCACGGTGCTGATGGTTTCCCAGCGCGCCAGCACCCTTCGCCATTGCCATAACATTCTTGTCTTTGAGGAAGGGCGCATTGTCGATCAAGGCCCGCATGAAACGCTCTATCAGCGCTGCGGCGTATACCGCGAAATTGTAGATTCCCAAACCATGGATCGGGGGGCAGCAAAATGAAACACAATACACAACCGAAACCTCCCGTACTCCGCCGCCTTCTCTCCTGCATCGCGCCTTATTGGCCCTATCTTTTGCTGGCGCTTTTCAGCGGCATTGTCAGCGTCGGGCTTACGCTTTGGGCGCCTGTGCTCATCGGCCGCGCCGTGGATCTTTTGTTCGGCCCCGGCACGGTGGCGTTTGCAAAGCTGGTCAAAATCCTTTTGCTTTTGGCCGTTATCATCGGCATCACCGCCTTGTTTCAATGGGCCATGACGCTTTGCACAAACCACATCACCTTTCATGTCGTGCATGATCTCAGAACCAACGTCAGCCAAAAATTGCAGCGCGTGCCGCTGAAAACCATCGACGGCCAGGCCCATGGCGATCTCATCTCGCGTATGACCACCGATATAGACGCCGTGTCCGACGGGCTGTTGCAGGGCTTTTCTCAATTATTCACCGGCGTTCTCACCATCCTGGGCACCCTTGGTTTCATGCTGTCCATCAACGTTTCCATCGCCCTTGTGGTGGTTTTGGTCACGCCTTTGTCGCTGTTTGTTTCCTCCTATATTGCCAAACACTCGTACGATCTGTTTCATCGCCAGTCTCAATTGCGCGGGGAAATGAGCGGTCTTGTGGAGGAATTGGTCGGCAACCAAAAAATCGTCAAAGCCTTTGGCTATGAAGGAAAAGCACAGGCGCGTTTTGAACGCATCAACGATGAATTGCAGTCCTGCGGGGTAAAGGCGCAGTTTTTCTCCTCCATGACAAACCCCTGCACCCGCTTTGTCAATGCCATGGTTTATGCCAGCGTCGGCCTGTTCGGGGCGTTTACCGCCATTCACGGCGGCGTTACGGTAGGCCAGCTCTCCAGCTTTTTATCCTATGCCAACCAATACACCAAGCCCTTTAACGAAATTTCCGGCGTCATTACGGAATTGCAGGCGGCGCTTGCCTCGGCGCGGCGTGTCTTTGCCCTTTTGGATGAACCGGAACAGTGCGCAGACAGCCCCGACGCCCGGCCCCTTTCCCAATGCCGGGGCGATGTTTTGCTGGAAAACGTCTGTTTTTCCTACGATCCGCAAAAGCCGCTTTTGCAAAATCTTTGCCTGCACGCAAAGCCCGGCATGCGCATTGCCGTTGTAGGGCCGACAGGCTGCGGCAAGACCACGCTGATCAACCTGCTCATGCGCTTTTACGAGATAGACAGCGGCATGATCTCCGTAGACGGCCGGGATCAACAGCTTTATACCCGCAACAGCCTGCGCAGCCAATACGGCATGGTGCTGCAAGACAGCTGGCTGTTTGGCGGCACCATCTTTGAAAACATCGCCTACGGAAAACCGGACGCCACAGAGCAGGAAGTCATCCGCGCTGCAAAGCTGGCCCATGCGGATGCGTTCATCCGCCGCTTGCCCGGCGGCTATCAGGCCCAGGTGGGCGAAGAGGGCGGCAACCTTTCCCAAGGGCAAAAGCAGCTGTTGTGCATCGCGCGCATTCTGCTTACCGATCCGCGCATGCTGATTTTGGATGAAGCCACCAGCTCCATCGACACCCGCACCGAGCAGGCCGTGCAGCGCGCCTTTGATACGCTCATGCAGGGGCGCACCAGCTTTATCGTGGCGCACAGGCTTTCCACCATCGAACAGGCGGATTTGATTTTGGTCATGAAAGACGGGCAGATCATCGAGCGCGGCACCCATCAAGCGCTGCTCTGCCAAAACGGCTTCTATGCGCATCTGTATCACAGCCAATTTGAAGACCCGTTTGCAAAATGATCTTTGTTTTATTTCAAACGCTCCTTTTCAAGGGGCGTTTTCTTTTCTCCACCAAAATATTTTGGCAAAATAAAAAAGGCTTTGCCGGTGCAAACGCCTTTTTATAATTCCATAAGCCCGTATTTTTGGCGGATTCGCCCCAGCTCTTTGCGCCAGGGCCATAACGCCAGCGACAAAAACACCACTGTGGAAACCGCATGGCTGATATCAAACACAAACCCCGCGCCGTACGCCGCCACGGCAACCGGCCAGGAAACCGGCTGTAAAAAGGAAAACAGATACCAGCTGTTTAAAATAAACCCGTAGCCAAAGCTGGCAATAGCGCCATACAGCAGCACTGCGATGTTATTTTTAAACAGCCTTGTCTGCGAAAGCATCCCGGCCCCATAGCCCATCAGCCCCCAGGCATACATTTGCCAGGGCGTCCAGGCCCCTTGGCCGAAAAACAGATTGCTGATAAGCGCAGACAGCGCGCCGGTTAAAAAGCCGCTGTGCCGTCCAAAACACAGCCCCGCCATAATCACAATCGCCGAAACCGGCTTAAAATTCGGCAACGCGGCAAACAGCATGCGCCCGGTTACGCACAGCGCCGTCAGCACCACCGTCGGCATAAGATCCCGCGGCCGCGGCTTTGTATGCTCAAACTGTAAAAATACCGCAAACACACCCGATGCCACAACAAGCGTGGATAACAGTGCCGTTTGCTCCATGCCCCCGGCCATACACCAGATCAGCCCTGCCGGCACTGCCAAAAACAGCAAAACGCTGCTTAGAATTTTACGGCTCAATGCATAGATCCTCCCAGACAACACAATTTTCCACCAGGCCCTGGGTCATTCGGTGCAGCGCCGTTGTATAAAACGGATTGCCCGTAAAAAAAGCCTTTCCCTCTTCCGTTGCAATCACGCAGCCATCAAACATCATAGAACATAGATCCGCTATGCCGGCTGCAAATTCCAAATCATGAGACACCAAAAATACGCTGCGCCCCATCTGTTTACAGGCATGCAGCAGTTGTGCGGTCTGCTGTTTGGCCCGGGCGTCCATACCCTTTGTCGGCTCATCCAGCAAAAGCACCTTTGCCCCGGTAAGAAGGCATTTGGCCAGGGCCGCGCGCTGCCTTTCCCCCACGCTTACATCATACGGATGGCAGCCCAACAGCTCCGTCAGCCGCATGGCGGATAGCACCGTGTCCCATTGCGCCTGTTGGCCGAAAGCCTCTGCCGTGTGCCGCAGCTCTTTTTCAATGCTGTCATAGCCAAACATCGCCCGCGTGTCCTGCAAAAGCAACGCCGTTTGCGCCGCGCGTTTTATCTTGCCGCGCCGGGGTGAAAGCCCGCCGGATAACACGGCCAGCGCCGTGCTCTTCCCGCAGCCGTTGCCGCCTACCAGCGCATGAATCTGCCCCGGATACAGCGATAACGACCAATCCCGCAGCACAAACGCCTGCCCCGTTTCATATCCAAACCACAGCCCCTTTGCCTGCAAAAGCGGTTTCTCTTCCGAGCGCTCTGCGGTCTCTTTGCTTTTGGCGTGCAATTTATTTCTGTTTTCCTTTACCAGCGCCCGGCCCTGCTGCACTGTTACGGCAAACGGCGCACTTTTTTTAAGCGCCATCGCCAGCCTGGAAGCCACCGGCAATGCACAGCAAAACTCTGCCTGTTCTGTTGCCATGGCCTGTAAAAAAGCCTGCGGCGGGCCGTCAAAGGCCAAAGTGCCGTTGTTTAAATACAACACCTGGCTGCATATGGGCAGCACCTGCTCCAAATTATGTTCGCAAAGAAAAATCGTAATGCCCAGTTCCCTGTTCACCCGCAGCAGCGCCTGCAAAAACTGCCCGGCCGCCACGGGGTCCAGCTGCGCCATCGGCTCATCCAGCACCAGAATTTCGGGCTGCATCACCAGAGCGGAAGCCAAATTCAACAGCTGCTTTTGCCCGCCGGAAAGCGTATCCGTCTTTTGCCGAAACCAGGCTTCTATCCCAAAAAAATGGGCAATTTCCGCCACCCTCCGCCGCATGGTTTGCCGGCTCTGCCCCAGGTTTTCCAACCCAAAAGCCAATTCATGCCAAACCGTATCCGTCACAATCTGCGTTTGCGGCGTCTGCCCCACATAGCCGATTTTTTGAGCGGACTGCCTGTCCGCCATCTCTGAAAGTATGGTGCCGTCTATCTCAATTTGCCCCGTCTGCGTGCCGCAGGGCACCATTTCCCGTTTCATATGGCAAAGCAGCGTGCTTTTCCCGCTGCCGGAATCGCCGCAAAGCAAAACAAACGCGCCGGGCTCCACGGAAAAACAAACGTTTGAAAGCACAGGCGTCTGGCTGTTCGGGTAGCAAAACCCCCAGTTTTTTACGCAGATCTTTTGCATTGCCATTCTTCCTTTCCCTGCACGCCCAGCGGCAGCAGCATAAACGCCGCCATACAGCCGTACAGCGCCGCATTCGGCGTTTCGGCCGCCAGATACGGATAAAAAACAAGGCCCCGGTTTGCCTGTATCAGCCCCGCAATGCAAAGCCCCGCCAACACAATTTCCAGCGCCAGCAAAACCCTGTCCTGCCCTGTAAAGCGAAATACGGAAAACGTCGTGCGCTTTTGCACGCCGTATCCTTTGCAGCGCATCGCGTCCGCCGTTTGCATGCTGTCCTCCATATCCATCACAACCAGCGCCGTAATCTGCCGCATCAGGCCGCGCGTTTTTTCCCGTTTCCCCTGCTGTTTTTCCACCGGCTGCGCCAGGCGGATTTGCCTGAGCTTTTGGGCGGATTGCGGCAACAGCCCCCATACCATAGAGATCATCAAGCTCAGCGTGGGCACGGCGTTGCCAAACAGATACAAAAACCGCTCCGCCGTCATCCAGCTCTGCCAAACCGCGCACCAAAGCCACATGGCCATCAGCATGCCGCCGCTGCAAACGCCGTAGCACAGCGCCTCCAGCGTAATCGGCGTTTCAAAAAGGTCGAATAAAATCGTAGCGCCTCTGCCGTTAAACAACGGGTTTGCCAGCGCTACAATGCAAAACGCCAACACCGCATGCCGCAGCGTGCGCCGCGTTTGCTTTGCGCCTCTGAGCCAAAGGTTCACACCCAGCGCCATTGTAAACGACCCCGCCACATACCACGGATGCAGGCTGGCAAGGCAAACCCCCATCACGCCCAATAAATACACGAACAAAACCACAGGGTGCGTATGTTCAAACCACCGGATTTTCATATAGACGCGCCCAGGTCCTTCCCTTTATCCGTTGTATACCGCCACTTTACCACGTCCCCATCCGACACCTTTTGCTGTTTGCAGCCCTTTTGCACATATTTTCCATTTAAGCTATACATCCAGCCGCTGCCGCTGCCGCAATCGCCTTCGCTGAGCCCGTTGATGTTATATACATACCCGCCGGAAGCGCCCACATGCGAGGCCGCTTTTTTCAACACATCGTACACCGTGGCGCCCTGGTCCACTTCCACCGTTTTAGACGCCATCATGCCGCTGCCGAATTTATGTTTTATATTTTCATCTTTGACCACGGCGGTTTTGCAGTCTATCGTAATTTTTACTTTGATTTTCCCGCTTTTCTGCGGGGCCTGCGTGGCCGGCATCTTGGTTTTTTCCGGCTGCGTTTTCGCGCTTTGCACAGGCTTATCGGTTGCCTTGTCCGTTTGCGGCTTGCTCGTTTGGGCAGGGGCTGCCGTTTCGCCGGGCGTAACGTCCTCCCCCACATCCACCGGCATCATATCCGAAGGCGCGGGCAGCGTTGTCGCCTGCTGCGCCGCCTGTAAAATCGCTTCGCTTCTGTCTTCCGCCGTGCCGCATGCCGCGCAGCTTACCAGCATCATCAGCGCCAAGATCAGCAAAATCGCTCTTTTTTGTTTCATCGTTTTCTCCCCTTATCTAAACACAAAGCCGACCCGTAAAGGATCGGCCCGTCCGTTGCCCTATATCGCCATTCGGCAATGTCTCTTACCATATGCCATGGCTTTGCCGACGATTTCTCCTCTACATACCACAGCCAGTATATCATTTCCTCAGCGAATTAAAAACAGCAAATCTTTTCCCTTCACTGAGCCGAAAGCGGCTCTCCCAGCAGCGCGTGCTGTAAATTTTCGCAGTGCGAAGCCGTCCAAACGCCGTCTTTTTGCACAAGATCCATCCATACGCTTGTGGTTTCCGTTTTTTCGTATGCGCGCAAAAATGCCAGCTTATCCTCTAAAATTGCCGCTTTGTATTGCTTTTCTTCCATCCCCTGATACTTTTCCCGATAGCTTTGCAAATTGTTTTTCACATGCTCTTCATATTCGCAAAACGCCTGTTCCATCGGCATCGCCGTAATGCGGAGTTCCACCCGTGCATAGTCTCCTTTCACAATCTGCTCTCCCGTTTCCCATTTTATTTTGCCGAATATCGTCTCAAAAATCTGCCGGTTCTCTTCGTCTCCGCCCCATTGCGCCGCCGAGGCCAATTCGTTGTCATAGGTTTTCAGCGTTTCAAGGTCCATCGTTGTCAACGCCTGCATAAACCGATCCGCGCCCGCCGCCGGCCCCTGCTTGCCGCAAGCGCACAAAACGGCCAGCACACAAAAACAAACCGCTGCCAGTTTTCCAATCTTTTTCACATTATTTCCTCTTTATTCTGCGTTTTTCGTTAAGATTGTATCACGGCATCCGCCCCGCTTCCATAGCATTCTTCGGGTTTCCCTTTGTTTTCTAATTTTTATATGGGGTTAATTTTTTATGTCGTCTCTCTTTTCATCCCCTGTCCGCTCCCCGATTTTCTTCAACAAAAAAACGCCGCCAAAGCAGCGTTTTCCTGTTGTGTTTTTTACTGTCTCAAAAACGATTCCACCGGGTTTTCCGCAATTTTCCATTGCCCATCTTCCAAGATCATCGGCACCGTTACGGTTTTGGGTTCCGTCCGTTCCGCTTTGCCAAATACGTCTTTGAGAATCTGCACCAGCTTATCCTGATTGCTTTTTTCGGATAAATCCGCCGTTGTCAGCCCGTTTTCCGCAAGGCCGCCGGCCAAGCCGGTTTGAATTTCCTCTCTGTCCACCCAGGCAATCTCCACTTTCAGCGTAGCCGAATTTCCGTTCACCGTCTCCTCCAGCACCTTGGTCTCCAGCTTTTTATACATAGCCTTGGCCAGTTCCCGGGCCGTTTTTCGCTCCGTTTCGTCAAACGTGGCAAAATAGTCAAACATATTGTCCGTAACGCCGTCTTGGAAATAGGCGGCCAGGCCCTTTTCATCAAAGTTCTTCATGGCATCCATGCCCGCCTGATACGCGCCGGACGGCGTGCTCACATCCGGCCCGCAGGCCGCCAATAGCGCAAGCGACACCATGGCAAGCACCGCACAGCCTATTTGTTTTATCCTCTTCATCACACTACTACCCTCCTGGTTTTCAGTATACCCGGCAAACCCTCTCCCTGCAATCCGATATTTATTTTCCTCAAAAGTGTTTTAGGGGCTGGAAGCAAACCGACAAGCGTGTTATAATAATGCAAATTTACTCGTAAGCTTGCGTTTTTGCGCAAGCTCTGTTTTCATACTCAATCAATCTTGCGCATCGGCCGCAAAACCAGGATAGGAGTGAAGGTGTATGGCGTATTATTTTGAAGAACCGTCCCGGACCTTTGGGGAATATCTTTTGGTCCCGGGCTATTCGTCCGCAGAATGCATTCCCGCAAATGTCAGTTTAAAAACACCGATCGTAAAGTTTAAAAAAGGGGAGGAAAGCCCCCTTTCCATCAATATTCCGTTGGTCTCCGCCATCATGCAGTCCGTTTCGGATGATAAAATGGCCATTGCGCTTGCCAAAGAAGGCGGCCTTTCCTTTATCTATGGTTCTCAATCCATCGAAAACGAAGCCGCGATGGTGTCCCGCGTGAAAAGCTACAAGGCCGGCTTTGTTACCAGCGATTCCAACCTGCGGCCAACCGACACCCTGGCCGATGTCTTATCGTTAAAACAGCGCACCGGCCATGCCACCATGCCCGTTACCGAGGACGGCTCGCCCAACGGCAAGCTTTTGGGCATTGTCACAAGCCGCGATTATCGCGTCAGCCGTATGGATCCCTCTTTAAAAGTTTCGGAATTTATGACCAAGTTTGAAGATATGGTCTATGCCGGGGCCAACACCACCTTAAAAGAGGCCAACGACATCATCTGGGATCATAAATTAAACGCCCTGCCTTTGGTGGATGAAAATCAGCATCTGGTCTACATGGTTTTCCGGAAAGACTATGATATGCACAAGGAAAACATCAACGAATTGCTGGATAGCCATAAGCGCTATATGGTCGGCGCCGGCATCAACACCCGCGACTATGCAGAGCGCGTGCCCGCCTTGGTAGAGGCCGGGGCGGATGTGCTGTGTATCGATTCCTCCGAAGGGTTTACCGAATGGCAAAAGATCACCATTGATTTTGTGCGCGCCCGCTATGGCGACAGCGTGAAAATCGGCGCCGGCAACGTGGTAGACCGCGAAGGTTTCCTGTTCCTGGCCAAGGCCGGGGCGGATTTTGTGAAAGTCGGCATCGGCGGCGGTTCCATCTGCATCACCCGTGAACAAAAAGGCATTGGCCGCGGGCAGGCCACCGCGTTGATCGAAGTGGCCAAGGCCCGTGATGAATACTTTGAACAGACCGGCATCTATGTGCCCATCTGTTCGGACGGCGGCATCGTCTATGATTATCATATGACCCTGGCGTTGGCCATGGGGGCGGATTTCATCATGCTGGGCCGCTATTTCGCCCGCTTTGATGAAAGCCCGACAAACCGCGTTAACATCAACGGCAACTACATGAAAGAATATTGGGGCGAAGGCAGCAGCCGCGCCCGCAACTGGCAGCGCTACGATATGGGCGGCGACGCCAAGCTCTCCTTTGAAGAAGGCGTGGATTCCTATGTGCCGTACGCCGGCAGCCTCAAAGACAACGTAAACGCCTCTTTGAGCAAGGTGCGCTCCACGATGTGCAACTGCGGGGTATTGAACATTCCGGATCTGCAAAAGAATGCCAAGATTACCCTGGTTTCCAGCACCAGCATCGTAGAGGGCGGCTCGCACGACGTTTTGCTCAAGGACAAAACCCCGGTCATGGGCTGATTCAACAAACAAAAAGGATCGCGTCTGCGGTCCTTTTTTTGTAGGCAGAATCCGCCTGCCTTTTGCGCAATGAAGTTTCTCCCGTAAATAAAGCCGCAAACGCTCTTGCAAATTAGCATGCAAAGTCCGACGCCGTACAACATGTAACCATAATAAAGCGGCCGATCCATTTCCCTTTGCAAAAACCCGCTGCAACTGCCGTTTTCAAAATAAACAAATCTCCCAAAGCGCGCAGGCCGCAGCCATCGCATAAACAGGCCGTACGCCTTTCTTTCCAAAAAGGCATAGCACCCATCACGAGCGGCTTGTTTTTCATCCCCATATACCCTCTTCTCTCCAAAGCTCTCCGTTTCGCCTTTACATTTCCCCGATTCGTTATTTTGCTTTTCCCGTCTTTAGCAGACCGCGTTCTTTTGCCCGTAGTCCGGGCCTGTTTTCTCCCGGTCTTTGGGATATAAAAAACCACCGTTTGCCGGTGGTTTCAGCTCGTATATCCATTTTATCTCTTTTCACAAATGCAATCCGGTTTACAGCCCCATCGAAACGCAAAAGCGCACCAGGTTATCCATCGTCAGCGCCAGATCGCTCTTGCTGCGCGCCTTTACCTTTTCAAAATCCTGCGCTACCCGGTTGATGCTGAAAATCCCCGTTACGCCCTGGTCATAGGCCGGCTGCACATCATCCCCGATGTCCCCTACCACTGCCACCACCGGCACACCCAAAGGTTTGGCGCGCCTGGCAATGCCCATCACCACTTTGCCGCGCAGGCTTTGCCCATCCATTTTCCCTTCACCGGTCAGGATGATATCCGCCTTTTTTGCCAGCGATTCAAACCCCACGGTATCCAGCACGGTTTCAATGCCCATTTGCAGCGAAGCGCCCAAAAATGCCAGCATGCCAAAGCCCATGCCGCCGGCCGCGCCGGCACCGTGCGTTTGCGCCGGCTGTGTATTTGTTTCTCTTTCATAGATTTCAGACAGATGGCGCAGCCCTTGATCCAAAAACGCCACCATCTTTTCGTCCGCGCCCTTTTGCGGCCCGAAGATGGCCGCTGCGCCCTGCGGGCCGTACAGTGGATTATCTATATCGCACATGGCCACGATTTCCGTCCCGGAAAGCAACGGCGACAGGGTAGACATATCTATTCTTTCCACATCGCCCAGCGTGCCCCCCGTCGGCACAAACGCCTGCCCCTGCTTATCCAAAAACTTCACGCCGCACGCCGCAGCCGCGCCTGTCCCCGCGTCGTTTGTGCAGCTGCCGCCCAGGCCCACGATGATTTTCTTGCATCCGCTTTGCGCCGCGTGCAAAATCAGCTGTCCTACGCCGTAGGTGGTGGTTTTATCCGGGCAAAGCTGTTTTCCCACCAGCGGCAGCCCGGCACAGGCCGCCATTTCCACCACGGCCGTGCCATCGGGCAAAATGCCGTAATATGCCTGCATGGGTTTTCCGTACGGGCCCTGCACCTCCACTGTTACCTTTTCTCCGTTTACGGCCTGCAAAAAGCAATCCACGCTGCCCTCTCCGCCATCCGCCACCGGAATGGAGATCACGTTTGCCCCGGGCACATGGCGCAAAATCTGCTCTTTCATGCACGCGCAAACCTCTTGCGAGCTCATTGTCCCTTTAAAAGAATCTGGCATTAACATCCATGTATTCAATCTGTTTTCCCCTTTCCCTTTACACAACATTTTGCGGCTTGCCCGCCAAATACGCCCGCAGGTTTTCCGCCGCTATTTCCATCAGCCGTGCACGGGATTCCTGTGCCGCCCAGGCAATGTGCGGCGTAATCAAACAATACAGCGCCCCGTTTCATTTTCTTTAGTTCGCCATCGCCTATCATCCCGCTGTTTTCCGTTGTCAGCGGGCAATGCAAGGATACCACGTCGCTTGTTGCAAGCAGCGTCTCCATCGAAACAAAGCGCACGTCCGTTTGTTCTTCATAGCTTTTCCCCGGCCGTGCCAGCGCCTGCACCTGCATGGAAAAAGCCCGGGCAATTTGCGCCACGCGCCGGCCGATTTTCCCATAGCCGATCAACCCTATGGTTTGCCCCGCCAATTCTTTCAGCGGCGCTTTCCAATAGCAAAAATCACGGCAGCGGACCCAGTCTCCCGCCGCAACGCTCTGCGCATGCAGCCCCACATGGTTTGTGCTTTCCAACAGCAGCGCAAACATATGCTGCGCCACCGCCTCCGTGCTGTAATCTGGCACATTGCTCACCACAATGCGGCGCTGTTTGGCTGCCGCCGTATCAATCACGTTTGTGCCGGTGGAAAGCGCCCCGATATACCGTATTTGCGGGCAAGCGGACAAAACCTCTTCCGTAATCGGCGTTTTGTTAGTCAAAATCAACTGCGCATCGCCGATTCTTTCTATCGTCTTTTCCTCCGGCGTGCGGTCGTAACACACGACCTCCCCCAGCTTTTCAAACTGCTGCCAGCTCAAATCTCCGGGATTTAACGCCGCCCCATCTAAAATCACTATTTTCATCATTCTCTCCTTTTGTTTACTATACCATAAACCCCGGCTTGTTGTGTGCTCTGCCCGCAGTTTCCGTCGTCTTTTTAAGTTCACTTTATTTTGCTGTTTTTTATCCTCCCTTTTACCAAATCAACGTTTGTGTTTTCTTCAAACGGCAAAGGCCCTTTATAAAGCAAAAAGCACGGCCGTTTTGAATACGTTTTTCAAAACGATCGTGCTTTTTCATGGTCTGGGTAAGAAGATTCGAACTTCCGGCCTCTTGAACCCCATTCAAGCGCGCTACCAAACTGCGCCATACCCAGAAATAAAACCCGCGCCATTTCTGGCGTCCGGATTATCTTATCATTTCCCCGGCCCGTTGTCAACCGCTTTGCCGGATTGTACCGCAGGCTCTGCCGGTTTATTTTTCAAAAAGCTGAGTTTTGTTTCCGAAATCACCATGGCAGCCAAAATCAGCGCGCCGCCGACAACCATGCGCCACCCCAGCGGCTCTCCAAGCAGCACCACGCCGGAAAGGCAGCCGAAAAACGCTTCCGTGCTCATCAACAGCGACGCATGCGAAGCCTCCACATATTTTATGCCAACGTTCATCATTGTGGAAGCCGCCAGCGTGGCAAAAATGCCCAAATACACAACGGAAAACGCCATCCCGCCGGTCCAGGCCGTGGGGAAGGTTTCAAACAATCCGCCGCCGCACCAGGCAAACAGCGCGGAAAACAGAAATTGCAGCCATGTAATGCGCATTACATCCAAAGAGCCGGCAAAAAAGCTGACCGCCACAATATGCAGCCCATACAACACGCTGCAAACCAGCGTCAGCATGTCGCCGAAATTCATGGAAAAATCGCCTTCTAACGACAATATGCCAATGCCAACCAGGCACAGAACCGCCGCAATTACATTATAGCGATCCGGCCGAATGTGGCGTGCGCCCCACATCATAAACGGAACCAGCGCCACATAAACCGCCGTTAAAAACGCATTTTTCCCGGCCGTGGTATATTTCAATCCAATCGTCTGCGTTGTGTAAGCCAAATACATCAGCGCGCCCAGCACCAGCCCTGCCAACAGCTCTTTTTTGGTAAGATGGCGCAGCTTTTTCGCTATGCAAATGCCCATCGCCAATGCCGCGATGGAAAAACGAAACGCCAAAATATAGTTGGGGGGAATAGCGTCCAACGCGTCTTTCATAATGGCAAATCCGCTGCCCCATATCACACAGGCAGACAAAAGCATCAATTCCGCTATCCAGGTTTTCATCCGCTTGTCCTCCGTTTTTTGTAACCATTCGATTGTATCACGCTTTTTTCGTTTCTCCAAGCCCTGTTTCTTGTCTTTTGTGCCGTTGCCTCCGTTTCCCTTTTGCTGCATAATAAGAATAAGTTTTTTGTTTCCCATCGTTTGGCTCCGTCCAATCGCAAAGGAGGTTTCATGCAGATACAGCCCCTATCCTTATCCGATCTTCCCCTGGCCTGTGCTTTGTGTAAAGAGGTCTTTCTGGCGTTTGACGCGCCGGATTATCCCCGGCAGGGCATAGATTTTTTTCTTTCCTATATCGCGCCCGATCATCTGCATTCCATGGTACGGCAAGGACAGCTCCGCCTCTACGGCGCGTTTAAAAACAACGCGTTATCCGGCGTGTTGGCGCTGCGCGGCTTTTCCCATATCAGCCTGTTGTTTGTGCGGGCGGATAAGCACCGGCAGGGCTTTGGCCGTTCGCTGGTTGACTATGCCCGCCAAAAAGCCCATAAGGCCGGCAAACACCAACTCACCGTCAATGCCTCGCCCTATGCCGTGCCCTTTTATCACGCCGTAGGCTTTTGCGATACCGGCAGCCTCACCTTTCAGCAGGGCATTTCATATGTCCCCATGTGCATGCCCGTCTCTTTAGAGCATGAGCCCATCGCCTAACACATTTGTTTCTCCTTTCCTCAGGGATTTTTCGGTCTTTGCGGCCGCTTTTGTCTTTTCTCTTAGTAAAATACGCTTTGCTCATTAAATGCTGTTGCTTTTTGTGCAATCAAAAAACGGGATGAAATTCATCCCGTTTTCTGTTTCTATTTTCTCAGCCTCTGGTTTTGCCGCCCGCCACATTGATCGTCACGCCGCAAACAAAGCTGGCTCTGTCGCTGGCCAAATAGTTTACCATATCCGCCACTTCCGTCAATTTGCCGGAACGACCCAGCGGCGTTGTGGAGGTTTTGCTGTATCCTGCGCGCAAATCCTCTACCGTGATGCCGCGCGTATAGCTCAGCGCCGTTTCATATTCCAAAGTACGCAGGCCCGTTGCTTCCAAAATGCCGGGGGCCACGCCCACAACGCGCACGCCGTGTTTGCCCAGCTCCTTGGCCCAGGAGCGGGTCAACGCATTTACGGCAGCCTTGGTTGCGGCATAGATGCTCTGCCCTTCGGAGCCTTCCAGCCCGCATTCGGAAGACATATTGATAATCACGCCTTCGCCGCGCGCCACCATGTCTCTGGCCACAGCCTGGGCGCAAAGGTATACGCCTTTAAAGTTGATATTGCTGACCTTATCCCAAACTTTATCATCCAATTCATATTTGCCTTTCGGGTCTTTGGGATCCACCAGCAAACGGGGAATGTTGATGCCGGCGTTGTTTACCAGCACATCAATCTTACCAAACGCTTCCTTGGCTTTTTCCACCATGTTTTCCACGCTTTCGCGGCTTGTCACGTCCGTGACCACATATTCGTATTTTCCGGCGCCCGGTTCAAATTCCGGCTTGGTGGGGTTGATGTCACATACCACCACGTTTGCCCCGTTTTGCAAAAACTCCTGCGCTACGGCTTTGCCGATGCCGGATGCGCCGCCTGTTACAACGACGGTTTTGCCTTCCAGATTCAACCAAGATGTTGCCATGTTTGTATCCTCCAACTTTTTTGTATTTTCACAGTCGGCCTTGCTTTTCTGGCCCTGCCGTGTTCTTTTTTTCACTGTTTTAAATATAAAATCTTTCGCTGTTTTTTGTCAAGGAATCATCTTACCAATCTCCTATGCTTTTCTGTATTTTTTCCAATTTTACAAGCGATAAACCGATATTCTTTTTCCGCCGTGTATGATACACTGTTTTTGTGCCGCTTTTGGCCGTAGACAAAAAGAAAAGGAGCGTTTTTTATGAGGTTTGATCTCAACAGGCTTGAATGGATTTATCCGCCCACTCAATCTTACCTTTCCGATGAAAAAATCGTTATCACCACCGATCCCGAAACGGATTGCTGGCAAAGAACCCATTACGGGTTTCAAAAGGATAACGCACATGCCCTTGTTTTCCATACAGAAGAAGACTTTTGTTTTACCTTCAAAGCGGAGTTTGTCTATGGTGGGCAATATGATCAATGCGGCCTGATGGTCTATCAGGACAGTGAAAACTGGTTCAAAGCTTCCCTTGAATACATCAACCCTTCTTTGCAACAGCTTGGCAGTGTTGTCACCTCCCGCGGCTATTCGGATTGGGCCATGCAGGATTTTGACAGCGAGGTCCATTCCCTGTATTATCGTCTTTCCCGCAGCGGTTCGGATTTTTGTATCGAATACAGCCTGGACGGCATTGCGTTTTCCCAAATGCGCGTGTTTCATTTTGAAAAAGGTGCCGGGCTGCTTGGCTGCGGCCTGTATGCGTGCAGCCCCTCCCAGCATTCGTTTGACGCCGTTTTCAGCGAATTTAGCATCACGGAAAACAAGTGGTAATTTTATCCTCTTTCCCATATAGCAAAAGAGCCGCTCTCCATTCCGGCTCTTTTTTGTTAAAAGAACCGGTCTGCCTTATCCCCTTTGCCATGGTATACTGTATTTATTGATTCTTTGCGGCTTTGCCCGTTTAACATTTTCGTCTTATAAGAAGGAGGCTTTTCATGCCTTTAGAGATTCTCAGCCGATACCAGCCGGATTGCCCGGCGCAAAAAGCCGCAAAAGTGCAGATTGAATTTGCCTATGAAGCCTTTGGCACAGCGCTATATACCCGGGAAAATCCGCTGTGTCATTTCACTGCTTCTTCGCTGATCTTAAATGAGCAAAAAACGCACACGCTGATGGTATATCATAACATCTATCAATCCTGGAGCTGGACGGGCGGACATACCGATGGCGAAACGGATTTTCTGTCCGTGGCACTCAAAGAAGCCGAAGAGGAAACCGGCCTTGGCGCACTGCGCCCGCTTTCACCCTATCCTGTTCGTTGGGATGTACTCTGCGTAAAAGCGCATGAAAAGCGCGGAAACCCCGTTGCGCCCCATCTGCATTTAAATGCTGCGTTTGTCTTTACGGCCGATGAAAACGCGCCGCTTTCCGTTTGCCCGGAGGAAAACTCGGCCGTGCGCTGGCTGCCCCTTGCCTCTTTGGAAACGCTGTGCGGCGAGCCTTTTATGCTGCCGATCTATCAATCCCTGATTCAAAGCGCCAAAACGCTGCTCGTTAAAATCTAAGTAAAGGAGCATTCGCAATGCAGGATCTTCTAAATGCCGTTCTTTTCGATATGATCGAATATGAAGCCGGCCAGCCCAAACACATTCAACATCTTATAAAAGTGCATGATTTTGCCCGCCTGATCGGCCAAACCGAAAGGCTGGATGATACCACCCAGCTTACGCTGGAATTGGCTGCGCTGGTTCATGATATCGGCATCAACCCCAGCCGTGCCAAATACAACAGCAGCGCCGGCCGCTATCAGGAAATCGAAGGGCCACCCAAGGCCCGGCAATTGCTGTCGCGTTACGATTTGCCCTGCGAAATGATAGACCGCGTGTGTTATCTCGTAGGTCATCATCATACCTACACGCAAATTGACGGCCTGGATTACCGCATTTTGGTGGAGGCGGATTTTCTCGTCAACCTCTATGAAGATGGCAGCAGCCGCGATGCCATCGAACATGCCTTGGCCCGCTGCTTTCAAACGCAAACCGGCATAAAACTGCTGAAAACCATGTTTTTATAATCCCTGTTTCAAAAGGACGGCACCTCCGTCCTTTTTTTGTATTGACTTTTTCTCAATCTGTTTTATAATAGCCTCAAAATAGTTCTAAAATGAACTTGTTTGGAGGTCTCTATGCCAAACACCTATACAAATTTGCTTTTGCATAGCCAGCAACTGAAAAAGCTTTATTATTTGCAGCTGGATCCTGTCTGCACCGCGTATGGTTTAACCAAAAACGAAGTGGATGTTTTGCTTTTTCTGGCCAACAATGCGCCCTATGATACCGCCAAAGACATCGTAGAGCTGCGCGGGCTTTCCAAATCCCAGGTCTGCAAATCCGTCGATGGTTTATCCGCCAGAGGGTTTTTATCCGCCTGCCATGATGAAAAAGATCGGCGGTGTATCCATCTCAGCCTCACAAGCGCGGCCGAGCCTGCCGTTTCGGCCGCCCAAACCGCCCAGGCAAACTGTCTTTCGCTGTTATATCAAAACATCACGCCGGCAGAAAAAAATATGATGGACGGCGTTTTTGCAAAAATACATCAGAATTTACAGGAGGCATTGTCCCATGCCATTTGAAATTTTCATCTATCTGTTGGCCGGCCTTGGCGCCGGCATCGGCACGGGGCTGGCGGGGCTGTCCGCCGCGGCCGTGATCTCCCCCATGCTGATCACGTTTTTGAATATGCCGGCCTACCAGGCCGTCGGCATTTCCTTAGCTTCGGATGTGTTGGCATCCGCCATTTCGGCCTACACCTATGGCAAAAACAAAAACCTGGATGTGAAAAACGGCTTGATTATGCTGGCCAGCGTATTGGTGTTCACCATGGTGGGCAGCTACATTGCCTCTGTTGTGCCAAACCAGATGATGGGCGGCTTTTCCGTTGTGATGACGCTGCTGCTCGGCATCAAATTTTTAATTCGCCCCGTGATGACCACCAAAGAACAATCCAACGCAAAATCCGCCAAAACCAAGGCTGTTCAATCCATCGTCTGCGGCGTTGTCATCGGCTTTATCTGCGGCTTTGTAGGGGCCGGCGGCGGCATGATGCTGCTGCTTATCCTCACCAGCGTTTTAGGCTATGAATTGAAAACCGCCGTTGGCACCAGCGTATTTATCATGACCTTTACCGCGCTCACCGGCGCTGTCTCCCATATTGCCATCGGCGGCATGCCGGATCTGTTTGCGCTTGTCTGCTGTGTATTGTTTACGCTTTTGGGCGCGCGCATCGCCGCTCTGTTTGCAAACAAGGCAGAGCCCGCCAAGCTCAACCGCATCACCGGCATCGTGCTTACCGTTTTGGGTGCCGCCATGGTAATCATGAAATTTTTCCTCTAACTTTTCCCGCAAACAAAAAAGGCCCTTTGGCCTTTTTTTACTTTTCCGTTTTCAGCAGGATATCCAGCTTTTCCCCGGTGAAAAACATCGTACAGGTGCATACCGCCACGCAATTTCCCGTTTCGTCCACCATTTTCACTTCGCTTACCCCCGTCCCCGTGGTATGCCCCATATGCACACAGCGGCCGTATGCGGTGATGGTTTTGCCGTGCACCTGGTGCAGAAAATGCAGGTCCGCCTGCAGCGTTACGCACCGGCTGTTGTTGGAAAGCAGCGCTCCGCCGCCTGCTACATCCGCCAGCGTATAAAACGCGCCGCCGTGCAAAAAGCCCATAAAGTTTTGGTTTTCCGGCCTTATTTCCATTTTCACTTCGCTTTTACCCGGCTCCAGCTTCACAACCTGCACATGGCTGTATTTGCTATACGGATCGTTTTCATTCAAATAACAGCGCAAAGCTTCATAATCCATCATTTTCCTCTTTTCTCACCGGATAAATTTTATTTTAGCCCAACCTTATGGGAAAATCCATAGCCAAGCTTTATATCTTCCCGTTCATCGTGGTAAAATACAGGTATCTTTTATAAGGAGGCATCTCCATGTCCAGGATTTTACTCAGCCCTGCCAAGTATGTACAGGGCAAAGGGGAATTGGCCCGTTTGGCGCAATATGTGCTGACTCTGGGGCAAAAGCCTTTTATTTTGATCAGCTCTTCCGGCCAAAAACGCTTTGGCAAAGTTCTGTCCGATGGTTTCAACGGTGCTGTTGTGTTTGAAATTTTCGGCGGCGAATGTTGCCAGCAGGAAATCGACCGGGTTACGACGCAATATACGCAAAGCGGTTGCGATGTTCTCGTTGCCGTGGGCGGCGGCAAAATTTTTGATACTGCCAAATGCGTGAGCATTCAAACCAACGCACCGATTGCCATTGTGCCCACCATCGCTTCCACCGATGCGCCTTGCAGCGCGGTGGCCGTTGTCTACACGCCGGACGGTGTGCCGGAAAAATCCATGCATATGGCCAAAAATCCCGATGTCGTCGTGGTAGACAGCCAGGTCATCGCCGATGCGCCGGTGCGTTTGTTTGTCGCCGGCATGGGCGATGCGCTGGCCACGTTCTTTGAAGCGCGCGCCTGCCAGCGCGGCGACGGCAACAACAGCGCCCGCGCCAAAAGCACGCTGGCGTCGGTGGCCCTGGCACAATTGTGCTATGAAACGCTTTTGTCAGACGGCCTGCGCGCCAAAGTGGCCGTGGAAAAACACCTTTGCACAAAGGCCGTGGAAAACGTCATCGAAGCCAACACCCTGCTCAGCGGCATCGGCTTTGAAAGCGGCGGCTTGGCCGCAGCGCACCCCGTGCATGACGGCTTGTCCCTTTTCCCCGAAACCCACGCCATGTATCACGGGGAAAAAGTGGCGTTCGGCACGCTGGTGCAGCTCGTGTTGGAAAATGCGCCGGCAGAAGAATTGGAAGAGGTTGTGCATTTTTGCCAAAGCGTCGGCCTGCCCACCACGCTGTGCGCGCTGGGGCTGCATAATCCCGGCAAAGAACAAATTCTCAAAGCTGCTGAATTGGCCGCCAAACAGCGCTGCATGGACAATTTGCCCTTTGACGTAACGGCCGACGACATTGCAGACGCCATCTGGGCCGCCGACGCCATCGGCCATTATTATGGCGATGCGGATTGCTGCTGTTGATCGGCGCTTTCCCCTTTTGCCTGCCCTGTCTTGCAGGCAATCTTCTTTTGTTGTATGCTACCCACGGAATCTGTTAAAGGAGGATCCTTTTTATGAATAAAATCAGAATCGGGATTGCCGGCTACGGCAATCTGGGCAAAGGCGTGGAATTGGCGCTGAGCCATAATCCGGATATGGAGCTTGTGGCCGTATTTACCCGGCGCGACCCCGGCTCCCTTTCCGTAAAAAGCGGCGTGCCGGTTGTCAGCCTTTCACAGGCAGAGGCCTGGCAGGATAAAATAGACGTTATGATTGTCTGCGGCGGTTCCGCAACGGACCTACCCAAGCAGGGCCCCGCCCTTGCCAAGCTGTTTAACGTGATCGACAGCTTTGATACCCATGCCAAAATCCCCGCCTATTTTGCTGATATGGATGCCGCGTTAAAAGCTTCCGGCAAAGTGGGCGTGATTTCCGTCGGTTGGGATCCCGGCCTGTTCTCCCTCAACCGCCTGTATATGAACTGCGTTTTGCCGCAGGGCAAATCCTATACGTTTTGGGGCAAGGGCGTCAGCCAGGGGCATTCGGATGCCATTCGCCGCGTAAAAGGCGTGAAAGACGGTAAACAATATACCATCCCGGTAGAATCCGTGATGGAAGAAATTCGCCGGGGCTCCACAAAGGATTACACCACCCGCCAAAAACATCTGCGTGAGTGTTTTGTTGTCCTGGAAGACGGCGCGGATGCAGCGCAGGTTACCCACGATATCGTCACCATGCCCAATTATTTTGATGAATACGATACCACTGTCCATTTCATCTCCGAAGAGGAATTGCGGGCAAACCACAGCGGCATTCCGCATGGCGGGTTTGTCATTCACAGCGGGCAAACCGGCGATGACAACCGCCACATCATGGAATTCTCCTTAAAGCTGGATTCCAATCCGGAATTCACCTCCAGCGTGCTTGTCTGCTATGCCAGGGCCGCTTACCGGCTGTCTCAAAAGGGCGAATCCGGCTGCCGCACCGTGTTTGATATTGCGCCCGGCCTTCTCAGCATACAGTCGCCGGAAGAATTGCGCGCACATATGCTATAATCCCATTTTTAAGAAAACAACCGCCGTTTCGGCGGTTTTTCTTTTCCCCTTTTTTGCGCTGTTTTTCAAAAAACCGTCTTTTATATTGACATTGCCTGCGGACTTTCTATAATAAAAAACAGAGTTTGACCGACCAGTCGGTCAGTATTGTGGGAGGACTCTGTATATGTTGTCCAAATATAGCGTCAAAAAGCCGCTCACCGTCTTGGTGGCTATCATTATCATCGCCATTTTAGGCGGCGTCAGCTATACTAACATGACAGTGGATATGCTGCCCAGCATGAATTTGCCGTATGCCATTGTCTCCACCACCTACATCGGCGCTTCGCCGGAGGAAATAGAATCCACCGTCACCGCCCCCATCGAACAGGCGATGGCCAGTGTCAGCAATGTGGAAGAAGTCAGCTCTATTTCCCAGGAAAACAGCTCCATGGTGGTTTTGAAATTCACAGAAAATGCCGAAATGGATGCCTGTGTAACGGATATGCGCGAAATGCTGGATCTGATTAAAAATGCCCTGCCGGAGGACGCCGGTAACCCCACCATCATGAAGTTGAACCCAAACATGATGCCCATCATGGCGGTGTCCGTTTCCGTGGAAGGGCAGGCCATCGGCCAATCCAGCAGCTATATCAACGATACCATCCTCCCGGAATTGAAAACCACCGAAGGCGTGGCCTCCGTCAGCGCCAGCGGGCTGGTGGAAAACCAGATCAGCATTACCATCAACCAATCCAAAGTCAATAAAATCAACAGTAAGCTGCGCGGCTATGTCAACCGCAAAGCCAACAGCGCCATCGAACAGCAAGTGCAGGCTCAGCTTTCTCAGCTGCCCGAAGGGGTGGATAAAGCCGCTGCCGAAGCGCAAATCCGCGAGCAGATCAACCAAAACATGCCCAGCATCAAATCTCCCAAAATTGAAATTACCACGGAAATGCTGGAAGGCGTGTTAAAAGGACAAAACTTCAGCATGCCGGCCGGCAGTGTGGACGATGAAGGCAGCGATGTGCTGGTGCGCGTGGGCGATAAAATCAACGACCCCAAAGCCATCGGCCAATTGGTGCTGATGAACCTGCCCAGCGTAGGCGATGTAACCATCGAAGACGTGGCGGACGTTACCGTAGCGGACAACAGCGATGAATTGTATACCAAGGTAAACGGCGAAGATGCCGTTGTGCTCATGCTGCAAAAACAGCCCAATTATTCCACCGCCGAAGTGACGCAAAGCGTGGCGGATAAAATGGCCGCCATTCAGGCCGAACATCCCAACGTGCATCTGACAACCCTCATGGATCAGGGCGAATATGTCGGCATTATGATCAACACCATCGTTTCCAACCTTATCTCCGGCGGGCTTTTGGCCATCGTCATCCTTCTGTTGTTCTTAAAGGACTGGAAGCCCACCGTCATCGTCGGCGCCAGCATCATCGTCAGCGTGGTTACGGCGTTTGTGCTGATGTATTTCAGCGGCGTTACGCTCAATATCATCTCCATGAGCGGCTTGGCGTTGGGCGTTGGCATGTTGGTGGATAACTCCATCGTTGTCATTGAAAATATCTATCGGCTGCGCAGCATAGGCGTTCCGCCCCGCAAGGCCGCCATTCAGGGCGCAAAACAGGTAACCGGCGCCATCTTCTCCTCCACGCTGACCACCGTCATCGTCTTTGTCCCCATCCTTTTTGTGCAGGGGATCACACGGCAGATCTTTGCGGACATGGGGCTTACCATCGCCTATTCCCTGCTGGCCAGCCTCGTTGTGGCGCTGACGCTGGTGCCTGCCGGCGCTGCCACCGTGCTTCGCCGCCAACCGGCCCGAAAAAATAAAACCTTTGATAAACTCAACCGCGCCTATCAGCGTTCCCTTTCTTTCACCTTGCAGCATAAAGCCTGGGTGATCGTCCTGGTCGTCGCGCTTTTGGGCGTCAGCATGTTCGGCGTGTTCCGCTTAGGTACGGAACTGTTTCCCGCCAATGATATGGGCCAGCTTACCCTATCCGTCACTCTGCCGGAGGACGCCACCGAAGCCCAAACCCGCCAAACGCTCTCGCAGCTTTCCGATACGCTGCTGGAAAATGAAAACGTGGAAACCGTCGGCGTTCTGGGCTCTTCCGGCAGCGCCGGGCTGATGAGCATGATGGGCGGCGATGCCACAAGCGTCTATGTTTTGTTAAAAGACGATCGCTCCGCCAGCACCACGGAAGTTGCCGAACAGCTTCGCCAGCAGACCGCCGCCATCCAAGCGGAAATCTCCATCAATTCCCAGGGGGCGGACCTTTCCTCTATGACGGGCGATGCCGTTTCCATCGAGGTGTTCGGTTCGGATCTGGATGCCCTGCGCGAAAGCGCTCAAAAAATTACCGCGCTGTTGAAAGACACCGAAGGCGTTACGGAAATAGACGACGGCCTTGGCAAAAAAACACCGGAACTGCGCATCACCGTAGACAAAACCGCCGCCATCAAAAAAGGGCTGACCACCGGGCAAATCTATGCTGCCGTGCAGCAGGAAATCAAACAGCCCTCTGCTGCCACCTCTCTTACGCAAAACGGATCTACCTATGAAATCTATGTGCATAGCGGCGATACCGTCAACGAAAAAACGTTGCGGCAAATGAAGGTGGAAAACGCCCAGGGAAAATCCGTTTCCCTTTCGGATGTTGCGGATTTTTCCATGAAACAGGGCTTTGATTCCATCACCCGCAGCGGCCAGGAACGGTATGTTACCGTCTCTGCCCAATTGCTAAAAGGATACAACATCGGCAAAATCAACCAGGCGCTGGAGCCTCAGCTGGAAGCGCTGTCCTTGCCGGACGGCTGCCGTGTGCAAATGGCCGGGCAAAACGAAATGATCGAAGATACCTTCAGCAACCTGCTTTTGATGATGGCGTTGGCCGTTGTGTTTATCTATCTGGTCATGGTAGCGCAGTTCCAATCGCTGCTCAGCCCGTTTATCATCATGTTTACCATCCCGCTGGCGTTCACGGGCGGCTTTTTGGCGCTCATGCTCACCGGCAACCCCGTCAGCACCGTAGCGTTGATCGGGCTCATCATTCTGGCCGGGATCGTGGTAAACAACGGCATTGTCTTTGTGGATTATGTCAATCAGCTGCGCCGTGAGGGCGTAGATACCCAATCCGCCCTTTTGCAGGCCGGGAAAGACCGCCTGCGCCCCATTTTGATGACGGCGCTTACCACCATCATCGCCATGTCCACCATGTGTTTGGATCCCAGCGCCGGCGCTGCCATGATGCGCCCCATGGCCATCACCACCATCGGCGGACTGATCTATGCCACCCTGCTTACCCTCTATCTGGTGCCTGTGTTGTATCAATTGATGCATAAAAAGCCGTTAAAGCCGCAGGACCCGGAAGACGAGCCGGATGAAACCCTTATGCCCGAAACGCCTTTGCAAGGGAGTGACCCTGCATGACGGATAAAAAGCTTAGGATTTTGCAAGCTACACAAAAACTAATCACCCAGCAAGGCTATGAGCATCTAACCATCAGCCGCATAGCCCAAGAATGCGGCATCGGCAAGGGCACCGTCTATGAATATTTTGACAGCAAGGAAGCGCTTTTAAACCAGGCCCTTTCCCATTATGCCCGTCTGGAATGCGACGTCATCTGTGCGCCCCTGCCCGAAACGCTTTCGCTGTCGGAATCCGTTCATACGCTGGCGCTGCGCCTTTGCAGGCTCTTTGAGCGCAACACCGCCATTCTCAGCATGCTTTGGAGCGATTTACAGCAGCAGGGGTTTCCGAAATCGTTGGCCGAATGCATGTGCCAAACCATGATGCCGCTGCGCGATCAATATCTTGCTTTTGTGCATCGGCTTTGTCGGCGCGCTCTTTTGCAGGGTGAACTTTGCTCCCTGCCGGATGATTTTGAAATCGGCTATATCGGTTTCGGCCTGGCCAGTTATCTCTCCTTACAATTTCGCACCGGCGTCCCCGTTTCCGAGCAGCTAGCAGATCGCTGCACGGAAATGGTGCTACGCCAATTATCCGTTCATCAGGAGGCTCTTCATGCGTGAAAACAAAACAAACGCCATGCGCATTTTGGAAAGCTGGGGCATGCCCTATCAAGCCCATCAATATGCTGCCAAAGGCCCGGTAGATGGCGTTACCGTGGCGCAGCATCTGGGCGTACCGCCGGAGCGCGTATACAAAACCCTGGTCACAAAAGACAATAAAAACCAATGCTATGTGTTTGTCATTCCCTGCGCTCATGAACTGGATTTGAAAAAGGCCGCCCATGCCGTGCAGGCAAAATCTCTTTCCATGCTGGCCGTGAAAGAATTGCTCGGCCATACCGGCTATGTGCGCGGCGGCTGTTCCCCCGTCGGCATGAAAAAACTGTATCCCACCGTAATCGACCAAAGCGCCGCTTGCCTGGAAACGTTTCTTGTTTCCGCCGGCAAAATCGGCCGCCAGGTGGAACTCAATCCTGCGGCGCTGGCGGAAAAACTGCCCGCCGCCTTTGCGGATGTCTGCCATCGTTAGCCTTTCCAATTTTCAAAAGCGCGGATTTTGCCAAAAATTGTCCGCGCTTTTTCTTGTCTTTCTCTTTTTTCCGTATAAAATTATGCTATAATTGAAAAAAATCCTGGAGGCATTTTTATGAGGACTCTCACTGTAAAGCCCTTTTTTATTGATAGATTTTTCTCTTCCGTCAGGCGTTTGTCAAAGGCCGTTGGATTTCATCGGCCCAAGGCTGTTTTGTTTCTTTGCGCCGGCAAACTCTGTCCTGTTTGGGAGGTCTGATTTTTTATGAAACGCACTCGCTTATCCGCCTGTTGTCTGGCATTTTTCTGTCTGTTCACCCTGTCTGCCTGTAAATCCAATGCCAACAACGCACAAACCGGCGCTTCCCCTTCGCCGACGAGCACCATCGCCCCCTTCGGCACGGAGGACTTAACCGTTTCCGGCTTCACCATGGCAAAAACCACCTTTGATGAAGCCAAGCAAGCCCTAGGACAGGAGTTTGAGGAAGATGAATATACCCTCGGCGTGGATAAAAGCAAATGGAAATCGCTGATGAATGACGACATTACCTATGCCTTTATGGAAGAGGACGGCCGTTACATTTTAGCGCACGTCAGCATTACGGGCTCTTCCGTTGCAGCGCCGCGGGAAACCAAAATCGGCGACAGCGCAGACAGCGTGCTGGCCAAATTCCCACAAACGCCGGACGATGCCTATACGCCGGATGAGGATACCACCTTGCTCTATCGCGCCAATACCTCCGTTCAAACGGATGTGTGCGTTCCGCCCTGCGGCGTAAAGACCGATAAGCAGATTTCCTACTATGCGCCGGCCGCCCCCTATTCGTTTGATCTTACGGACGAAGCGGCCGTCAAAGCGTTTGATCTTTCTACCAACATCAATTACGCCCTTTTCTATGAAATTACAGACGGCAAAATCTCCGCCATCTATCTTCGTTACGGGGCAGATTTGGATACGCCGTAACCTTTGTTTTTCAAAAGCCCACTGTGGGCTTTTTCTTTTTCCGTGGTTTTTATCTGCCCGTTTTCTCTTTTTCCTTTCCCCCTCCGTTTTGCTTTTCTGTCTTTTTTCTTCTATAAATTTTTTGGGCTTCTCCTCTTCTCTTGTTTGTCTGCCCCGGTCTTTTTCTTTTTGGCTTATCCTTTAATTTTCTGCTGCTCCGCCATTATTTTACGCACAAAAAAACCGGCTGTTCTGCCGGTCTTTTCTGTATTGTATACAAAATTTTTACATGGGTTTCACGATCAAAACGCCCAGATATACGGCAAAAATGCCGATCATCAAAACGCCCTGCCAACGCTTGAATTTTCCCATACACAGCGCCGGGAACACCGCCACCGCCATCAGCAGCAGCGAAACAGGAATGTCCAGCGCCGCCGTCTGCGCCGAAACCGGCAGCCCGCCGGAAAGCAGCGAACATACCGGCAAAATCAGCGTTAAATCTATCAAATTCGCCCCGAAAATATTGCCGACAGACATCGAGCTTTCCTTTTTGGCTAAAGCCGTCAGCGTCGTCACCAGTTCCGGCAGGCTGGTGCCCATGGCAATCATCGTAAGGCCGATCACCTTTTCCGAAACGCCTAAAAACCGCGCAATCTCCGTTCCTTTATCCACCAGCAATTGCGCGCCTACCACAATGCCCGTTGCCCCTACGAAAAACATCAAAATATATCGGGACGCTTCTTTTTTGTCCGTTTTCTTTCGGCCCTGTTTGCTCTGTTCGTCCGTCATGGTTTTCCGTACGGAAAGGATATTCAGCGTTACAAACAATCCCAACAGCACCAAAAGCAAAATGCTTTCCAGCGCATTTACCATGCCGTCCCGTGTGGCCCACCACAATGCTGCCGCGGATACCATCATCAAAAGCCCTTTTTCCGCCACTTCCAGCCGCTTCATCACCGCAGGCAGCACCACCACCGAAATGCCCAAAATTACCCCCAGATTGCAGGTAACAGAGCCCACTGCGTTGCCGATGCCCATGTCCGTTTTCCCCTGAAACACCGCCAAAACCGAAACCAGCAGCTCCGGCATTGTCGTGGCCAGGGAAACAATCGTCGCCCCTATGATAAACCTCGGAATGCCCGTCACATCCCCGATCCAGCTAGCGGCGTCCACAAAGAAATCGCCCCCTTTGATGATAAACACCAGGCCCACCAAAAACCAAATTGCCGTTAAAAACATGCCCATTCTCCTCCATATGCAAAAGCGCAACGTTCTTTCCCCCGCGCTGCGCTTTTGCTTCTCCTTCGCCTTCTAACGCCCCAATGCCTGTCCCCGTGTCTATTGGGCGCGTTTTATCACAACGGTCTCCATAGACTCTACCGCCTCCTGCACCAGCCTGTCCATCTCCAGATTCTGTTCTTCCGCTTCCACCACGGCCAGCGTGGGCTTTGTAGACGGGTGCTTCGGCACAAACACCGTACAGCAATCCTCACCCGGGCGAATGGAAATATCAAACGTGCCGATCTTTCTGGCAATGTCTATAATTTCCGTTTTGTCCATGCCGATCAGCGGCCGAAACACGGGCCTGTCCGAAACAGCGTCCGTCGTGCAGATTGCTTCAATGGTCTGGCTGGCCACCTGGCCCAGGCTCTCTCCCGTAATCAGGGCCTGTTCCCCGTCCCGCTGCGCCACAGCCAACGCAATGCGCATCATGCAGCGCCGCATGATCACCGTCAGCAATTCATGCTTGCATTTTTCATAAATCTGCTCTTGAAATTCCGTAAACCGCACCAAATGCAGCCGAATCGGCCCGCAATATTCAGCCAGGCGGCGGGTTAAATCCTCCACCTTCTGCTGCGCTGCCTGCCCGGTATAGGGCGGGCTCATAAAGTGCATGGCGGTAATTGTCATCCCGCGCTTTGCCATGGTATAGGCGGCCACCGGGCTGTCTATACCGCCGGAAAGCATCACCATGCCCCTTCCGCTGGTGCCGATCGGCATGCCGCCCACCGCTTCCCGCGCGCTGGCATACACATACGCCCCGTCGCGGATTTCCACCTGCACGGTTATCTGCGGCGTATGCACATCCACTTTCACATTGTCCATCGCCTGCAAAATCCGGCCGCCGATCTCCCGAGCAATGCCCTGGCTGTTGGGTTCAAAGGTCTTGTCCTCTCTTCTGGCGCGCACTTTAAACGTGCAGGCAGCAAGGCCCCTGTGCGCCATCGCGTCTTTCAATTCCGCCACGGCCGCTTCGGCAATGGCGTCCATTGTCTTGTCCACCCGGGCCGCCGGGCTTACGCCCACGAACCCAAAGGTATTGGCACAGCGCTTCACTACCTCCGTTTCCCTGTCCGCCTCAAAGCCGGAAACAAACACACGGCCCTGCATTTCCAATACCTGGCAATGCATTCCTTCCAAATTGTTTTGCAAGCGTTGGCGCAGCAAACGCTTAAAATAAGGCCGGTTTAGCCCTTTCAGGTGAATTTCTCCATATTTTACCAATACCATACGCTGTTCCATTTATCTTCTTACAAACCTCCTGACCCGTGCAACGCTCTGTTCCACAGCCCTTGCCACTATATTTGCCTGTTCCACCGTATTCATGCAGCTAAAGGAAAACCGAAGCGTTCCCTGCGCAATTTGCGGCGGTATTTCCATCGCGCTCAGCGTGCGGCTCACGCCTTTTTTATGAGAGCTGCACGCGCTGCCCGTTCCCACATAAATTTTCTGTTCTTCCAGCGCATGCACCAGCGTTTCTCCTCTTGTGCCTTCAAAAGACATCGAGAGAATATGCGGTGCGCCCTGCTCTATCCCCGGCCCGTTCAAATGCGCGCCCGGAATGCGGATCAGCTGGCTATACAGCGCCTGTTTTACTTCTCGCATGCGCTGCACATATTCATCCCTGTTTTGGGTATATTGCTTCAGCGCCGCGCCCAGGCCCGCAATGCCGGCCATATTTTCCGTGCCGGCCCGGTAGCCGTGTTCCTGGCCGCCGCCCACCATCACAGGCTGAATGCCGCTTCCGTTTTTTAAATATAACACACCCGTGCCGCGCGGCGCATGAAATTTATGCCCGCTGACGGAATACGCGTCCACCGGCCCGCCCGGAAAGCGCAGCTTTGGAAACGCCTGCACCCCGTCACAATGAAAAATGCAGCGCGGCGCAATGCGCTTGGCCGTTTTTGCCAGCGCTTCAATATCGTTCACCGCGCCCGTCTCGTTGTTTACCTGCATTACGGATACCAGCCTTGTATCCGGCCGCATGGCCGCCTGCAGCGCTTCCGGTGTAATTTCTCCCTGCCGATTCGGCCGCAGCAGCGTTACCTCTGCCCCGTATTGCTCTAAATGCCGGAAGGTTTCATATACGCTGCTGTGCTCGGTTAAATCCGTAATCACATGCGCTTTAGCCCTACGCGGCGGCACCGCGCCCAAAATCGCGTCTACGTTGGATTCCGTCCCGCCGGAGGTAAAAATAATTTCCTCTTCTTTTACGCGCATTTCCCTGGCAAAGGCCGCCCTGGTTTCCTCCAGTATTTTCGATACCTTCACCGCCGGCGCATAAAGCGCAGAAGGGTTATAATAGGCCTCCGTCATACATGCCAAAACCGCCTGCCTGGCACATTCAAACGGCTGCGTTGTTGCGCTGTTATCAAAATAAATCTCCATACCAATCCTCCAATGAATTATTTTACCATGTCATGGCAATTATCGGCAACAATCGTCCAAAAGCTTTTTTTTATTTGCCTGTTCTGATATAATATATGAAAATGTAAAGAATAGGGTGTGATGTTATGCGTTGTCCCAGATGCAATGCCATGGTGGAAGATTCCGCACTGGTTTGCCCGGAATGCGGGCTGCAATTCTCGGAAACGGAACCCCTCATACAGGCGGAAACGGAAGATTTTTCTGCCGAGGAGCCGGAGGTTTTATCAGATACGCCTGTTGATTCCGTATCGGAGGAAGAACAGCCGGCCTATCCGGAAGAACAGCTGCCGCCTATTTCAGATGAAATAGAGCCGGAAGCGGAGGAAGAATCGGCGCCCGTTTTGTCTCGCAGAGCCCGGGCAGAGGCCGCAGAGGCTGCCAAGCGCGAAAAGCGCGAGAAGAAGCCGAAAAAATCCAAAAAGGTGGCTCGTGAGCCGCGCAGAAAGCGCAAAAAAGAGCCGCAAACGCTCAGCCGAATCGAACAAAAAGAGATCGATGCAAAGCGGAAAAAGCGCAACCGTAAACGCGCCTGGCTTATCATCGTCGGGTTGATTTTGGTCCTTGGGCTGCTGTTCTTCTTTGCCAACAACTATGTGCAAAGCCATTACGATTCCTGGTCGCAAATGCTGCGCCTTGAATTTGGCATCGGCAGCATGCCCACGCCGGAAAAAGCCACAGTGGAAGCCATCACCAATGCCGACGGCAAATCCGCCCGTAAAATTACGGTAAAGGGCACAAGCCCGGATGTTTTGCTGGTAAAATCGCTGGAAAACCAGCGCGTGACCTTTGTCAACGGCGTAGCCACGATTACTGTGCCGGATTCTTATTTCATTCCAAAAGAGATTACCACCACGGAAACTGCCTATCCCATCAGCTTGGATATGGTCATTTTGGATAACCGCGGCAACGAAGTACAGGTTCCCTGCGATACGTTTACCATCGATATTCCGCAGGCACAGGCTTCCGAAATCAATCCGCCGACGGATAATTACGAAACCAGCGAACCGAATATTACGCTGTCCTTTAAGTGTTCGGCAGACAGTACCATCTATCTCAACGGCGAAAAGCGCTCGGAAGATATTTCCGGCGGTTCGTTCTCGTTGTCGCTGCCGCTCAACATGGGCGAAAACACTTTCGATTTGGAAGTGCGTGCGCCTTACAGCGCCGTCAACAAACATCATTTTGTCATCAATCGTGTGTTGCCGGCTGCCAGCATTGCCTTCAACGGCCCCATCGGCCAGCGCACAACCGAGGCACGGCCGCGGCTGGATGGTAAGTTTGAGCCGGGCGCCACGGTTTCCGTTGTCAGCGGCAAAGGCAAACTGTCGGTAGACAATAAAAACTATACCTTCACATACATCTGCGATCTGAGCGAACTGGGCGATCATAGCTTTGTGCTGAAAGCCAGCAAAGCCGGCCTGCGTGACGGCGAACTGAAATTCACCATCGAGCGCATTCCGGATTCCACTTCGTATGTGAAAAAATGCAAAGATGCCGATGCCGCGCAGGTGGTAAACAATCCCAAATCCTTTGTCGGCAAAGCGCTTTGCTTTAACGGCACCGTGCAGGCCATGGAAAACCAGAAGGTGACCATCGGCTTTGCCAGCGGCCAGACCATGGTCTTTACCTACAAAGGCGCCACGCAATACGCCGTGGGCGATAAGGTAAAAGTATATGGCCAGCTGCTCTCCGCCAATGACGATAAGTCATACGATGCACGCGCCTTCTTCGTCATGAAATAAAACCGCATAAAAAGGCCGGGTTTATCCCGGTCTTTTTTCTTTTCCCGCTTTGCCTTGTAATCAATCTCTTTTGCGCTATCTTTTTATCATCAGGCAAAGCAATCTTTCCCTTATTTGTTTTGCCGCCTGTAATCGCGTTGCAGCACGGCGCTGCCTTTCTTCGATAGAATCCCTTCTCTATTGATTCTGCCCTTATAACGCTGCTCAGCCCTTATTGAAGCATTTTCTCAAATTAAAAAACACTTTGTTGTTTCCCGCATTTCCCCCGTTATTTCCAACCAAAGCAAAACCCATCCTGTTCTTCTTTCGCCGTCCATCGCCCTCCTTCTTGCCAAATTCTCAAAAAGCACAGCCTATGCGCGCAGTTTTTCTTCGGTTGTTTTCATCTCTACTGCGCTCATTTTTCCGTTTTCGCTCCGTTATCGCGCCCAGCCTGTTTTGAACAAGCCGCCCACATGCCGTATCCGGTACGCCGTTATGCCGACTTTTATAAAACCATGGCAATGTGCTTTCCGCCTTTTCAAAATTCTCTGTCTCCCCTTTGTTTTCTCTCTCCTATCCCCCTTGCAAACCTCCTTTTGTAAAAGCTCTCTTCAAAATTCCTGCTGTATTTCCCCTTGCGCGCCCCTGTCGTTTGCTAGGCGCGCCGTCTGTCTCTGTGTTTCGCCTACGGATGTTTTGCCGATCTCCGTTCCGGTCGTACCCAAAACGATCCATTCAAACAGCTGTAAAGATTTTCCATTCACCGTGCACAAAAAAAGAGAGGCAAAATACCTCTCTTTTTACTATGCGTTAATTGGGGAACAGCTCTTTCATCTTTTCATCCGAAAGGCCAAAGTAGTTTTTCACCAATTGTTTTGCATATTTGGGCCGTTCGCGCAGCTGGCGTTTGAAGGATTCGATTTCCTGTTTCCAGGCCGAAACCGAGGCCGGCTGGCCAAATCTGGCAATCTGTTTACTCATCTCCGGCTCCATGCCAGCAGCCATCTCATCCACCAACGCCACCAGCTTATCCGGTTGGAAGGTGTTGTTGATGTGGTAGACAAACCGATCCAACAACAGCTGCCTGAACTGAGAATTTTTAAGCAAGCCCGCCGTATAGTCCAAGGGCACCACGGTTCCGTGGCCGGTGGTCATGCTGCCGGTAATGTAGGGGCCAATCATGCTCGTGCTTGTCTCCGTGCCGGAAGACAATGCATAGTCCATATCAAAATAGATCGGCCGGAATTTCACTTTATAATCGCTGGTTGCCCAGGATTTCTGGTTAAACATATCCGTGTCTTTAAAATAGTTTCTCGCCACCAGATAGTCCGCAAACGCTTCCACATCCACCCATTTGCAAACCTGTTCATACACTTTAGGATCGCTCATATCATGGGTTTTGATATATTCCGCCACACGCACAATTTCGTTTTCATCGCCATGCAGCATGGTATATCTGCGATAATAGTTTACCGTATCCTCTTCCACGCCGTGCTTGGCCGCCAATGTGCTGGCGTTCAGGTCCTCGCGCAAATCATACAGGCCCCAATATCTGCCGTTGATATACACCACAACCCATTTGTTGTTGGACGCATCCAGGTTCATCCCCTGGGCCGCCACCCGCGAACAAAACGCATCGCGAATGCGCGCAAGCGCCTTATCCTGCCCGCCGTTGCGAACCGTCAGCGCCCTATATGTGGTAATCCCGGAATTTTCAAAGAACGGATACGTCACTTCTTTTAGCCCGTATGCCCCGCGCAATTTAAACATCAAAGACTTTTGCGATGCCGTTCTGTTAGACCACCCCGTGATCCGCACGCCGGCCGGAAAACTCACGCCCAGCACGCCCTCCGGCTCATAATATTCCACAAAACACTGCTTTTCTATGTTGACGGACGTCAGCGTGTTTCCATACATGGCGGTAAAGTCCTCCGGCGACATGGAAACGCTTACAATCGGCACCGTATGCTCCACATTGAATAGATAAGTAGCCGTCATAACCTCGCTGGTAAGCTTGTTTGGCGCCACCGCCACAGCGGACAACACCTGGTTTTGGCTGATTTTAATCGGCCCCGTATATTCCGGGCTTGCGGAAGTGGCTCTGGTGCCGTCGGTCGTATAATGGATTTTGGCCGTCTCATCCGCGCAGGAAATAGACACCTGAATCGGCCCTTCCTGTATGCCGCCCCCTACCGAAAACGTGGGTTTGGCCGTATAGCTGTATCCGGCCGGTTGCGCATTGGGCGCGCCCGGCGTTTGGGTAGAAAAAAAGGCCCGCTGGCCACTATCGTCCCCCTGTATACGCCCACTGGATATGCCGCGACGCAAAACACCGGTTTCAAACGAATCCAACACGCCGCCCTGCGGGGAGGACAAAAACAAGGTTTCTCCACTGCCGGAAATGCCAAAAGTGGCCACCCCGCCACTCTGTTTATGCGCTTTTGAAGATGCTTCGATCACCACATAGCCGCCGGGGCCCACCACTTTCCCTTTAATCTTATATTTTTTTAAATTGTCCACATCGTCGCTTAGATAATAACCGGTTAAATCCACGGTCTGCCCGCTGCCGTTGGCAATCTCCACCCAGTCTCTCTGGCCGGATTTGGGCGGCTGCACGCTGCATACCTCGTTGATGTACAGCCCGGTTAAATCCACCTTGGGCACGGCCGCCAGCGTGTCAAAGCCTTTGGTCGTGTTGGAAGCCCCCGGCGTCGGCTGTGCAAAAAACTGCCATTTCCCGTCCTTTAATCCATAGGAAATATTCGCCTTGTGAGCGCCCGGCAGTTGCACTACCTGCTGCTGCATTTTTGTCAGATCCGTCAGGCATATACTGGCATCTCCACTGCCAATTCTAAAGCTGGCATGCATTTCCCCGTTTTCCAATACCTTTCCCTTGCCGGAGCAAAACACCAAAGCCTGCTGGCCCGGCTCCAACGTCTTTTGCGGGAATGCCCATTTGCCATAGTTGTCCTGTTCATCTGTCAGCCGGTAATTTTCCAATTGTACCGGTTGGCTGGATACGTTCGTCACTTCCACCCAGCCGGAGCGGTCTCCTTCGCTGTCAATGATGGAATAGGTATTCTTTGCCAAAATCTCTGTAATTTGAAGCGGCGCATTTTCCGGCATTTCGGAAATCTGGGCATTTTCCAAATAGTTTTCCGCATTGGCCACGCCCGGCGTCGGGTTGGAAATCTGCTTGTATTGCCCTTTGCTGTCTCGGCCGTAGGATACATCGGAAATCAACGCGGGAATTTCCAGCTTTTGCAGCGTATCGCCGCCCGCCGCGGTTAAAATCAGCATCGTTCCCTTGGAGGAAAGCTTAAATCCGGTGCACAGTTTATCTTCTGGCGCGCCTTCAATTTGCTTGGCCGCATAAACCACCATATATTCCCCGGCTTTCAGCGTTACATTCGGAAACAGATATTTGGCCGGCGAGTTCAGATCGTTAGACAGCGCATAGTTCTCCAGATTCACATCTGTCGTGCCTTTGTTATACAACTCAATCCAGTCCGGTGAACCGTACACATCATCCAGCAAACTGGCAGAATTGCTGGTTACCACTTCGTTGATAACAATATTGCCGCCGGAAAACCAATGCCCCATCGTTTCGGATGAGCAACCGGCCATCATAATTGTAGCGCATATACACATGAAGAGCACCAAAGCACCCAGTTTCATTCTGTTTGTTTTTTTCATCGTCGCGCTCCCCGCTTTCCCATTGTAACTACAGTTAACCTGATTTTTATATTCTATCTTATTTTTTGACAAATTTCCACCTAGTGTTGTACGAATCGCCGACAAAAAGAGATTTTTTAAAAATTTTCTTCTCTGTTTTTTTAATGTTGTATAATAAGGATAGTAATAACTGTATATTAGGAGGCATTTCCATGGAGCAATCTCCCACCATCGGTTTGGTTCTTTCCGGCGGCGGCAGCAAAGGTGCCTATCAGGCCGGTGTTTATAAAGCCATGGAGGAAAAAGGGCTACTGCCCCGCATACGCGCCGTAGCCGGTACCTCTATCGGCTCGTTCAATGCGCTACTTTTTACCTGCGGCACAATCGCGCCCTATCTTCTTTGGGAACAGACCAACTTTTCTACCCTTTTGACTTATGCAAAGCCCAATTCGCCCTTAATTACCCTGGCTGCGCAATTTAAAGACAGGCTGTTTCACCCTTCCGATTTGGCGCAGGCCATAGCCCCGCAGTCCGTAGAGGGAAACGAAGCGCGCGGTTTTTTAACCCTGCTCAATCAAAAAGGGCTGGGCCGCCCCATGTTGGAACTGTATAAATCCATCATTTTGCAAAACACAAATGCGGATTTACTGCCAAATCTTGGCTATCCGGTATACGTATGTGCGTATGATATCGAAGCGCATTGCCCGGTATATTTCGATTTAACCAAGCAACCGAAAGAGCTTGTCCCGGAAATCATTTTAGCTTCCAGCGCCGTGCCGCATGTGTTGCCGCCTGTGGAAATCGACGGGCTTTTGTATGCCGATGGCGGCGTCAACGATCCGCTGTATCCCGTTGCCAATGCAAGTAACTGCCCGGCTGCGGCTCTGTCCACCGTTGAGGTGGATCAGCTTATCATCATTCATTTGCATGAAAAGGAACCGGCAGACCTTTCCTTTTTCGGCGATAAGCCCATTTTGCACATCTATCCCTCTCAACCATTGGAGCGTGCACCGGGCAGCGGCTCGTTTGATATGACGCAGCACACCATTACAAAGCGCCTGGCCCTGGGTTATCAAGACGGTGTCCAAGCTTTGAAAAACTTTTAATTCGTTTTCTCCTCCAATCCTCCGTTTTTCGGAGGATTTTTTCTGCCTCTTTCGCCAACACAATGCCCCCTTTCCGCGCCGCTCCTTCCCCGGCAAATCCATAAAACATCGGTTTTACAAACCAGCGTTCCAATAGGCATAGCCGTGGCCGGTTTTGTATAGGCCGCTTTGTAAAGCCTTTTCTTTTTGTTTCATATAAAAAACCGGCGTTTCCGCCGGCTTTTTCTCATCGAATGAAGTTTGTGGAAACCTTTGTTTCCTTTTCGGGATAGGGCACTTTGTCCTTCGCCTGGTCTATACAGCGAATCAGCCAGGCCATATTGTTGCCCAGCGTCCGCATGGTTTGCAGCCCTTCCAAGTCCTGTTCTACCTCTTCCGGCGTGTTTCCGTGTACGCTGTTCCAATATTGCGAGGATACAATGGGCATGTTGTTGATGGTAAAATATTTATTCAGCTGGTCAAACGTGGCGCTAGCCCCTCCTCTGCGGCAGGAAACCACCGCCGCGGCCGGCTTAAACTGAAACTGCTTGGAAGCCGAATAAAACAGCCGATCCATAAAGGACGTAATTGCGCCGGAGGCCCCGGCATAGTGCACCGGGCTGCCCACCACAAGGCCGTCTGCATCGGCAATCAGTGCCGCGCATTGGTTTACATCGTCGCTTACCGCGCAGCGCCCCGTCTTTTTACAGGCCCCGCACGCGATACAGCCGCTAATCGGCTTGTTTCCCACATGAAACCATTCGGTTTCAATGCCGTTTTTTTGCAGCTGGGTTTCCACTTCGCGCAGCGCCCGTGCCGTACATCCGTTTTTGCGCGGGCTGCCGTTGATCAATACCACTTTCATTTTTTCTCCTCCATTTCGCTTGCTGTCCAACAAACCGTAAAATCGATTCTCAGTCGTGTTTGCCAAACAAGGCTTCATATTTTGCATTCTGGCTGGGGCTGTGCACGGCATAGCCGATGGGCAGCTTATCCCCGGCCGCCCGGTTTACCTGCTCTGCGCCCTTTTCCCCAAAAGCGCCGCACAGCTCAATCATATCCACCAGGTCTTCCTCTGCCCATTTTTGCGCCACCCGGCATGCCTGTTCCAGGTTATCCACCCCTACGATGTAGGTTTTGTCCTCGCCGTTTGCAAACTGTGCGTGTTGCTTTTCCGGGTCAAACCCGTCGTGCATCTGAATAAATCCAAACCGAAATCTTTTCATCTCATCCCTCCGAATTTTTTTATTTTCGTTTCTATATTTTGTCTTTCAAACCGGCGCCTTCAAAAATGCAAGCATACACTCTGCCGTTTTACCGGGAAACAAAACAGGAAATCAAAAGGATCTGTTATATTATATCATCTCTTTGCAAATTCGCATACCTGCGCAAAAAAAGAGACCGAAACCCGGTCTCTTCACAATAGCTGCCCTTTCTCCCAAAGGAGCTGTACAACAGAATGCCCCGCAAAAGCGGCTGCGCCGACTTTGCAGAAAACAGATGCGGCAGCAACATCATTTCTATTGTGCCACAAACCGCAGCGCACTTTCAAGCGGCCGGGCATGCTTTAATTTTTGTATCATGCCCTCTTTGCCTTTGCTGCTTGGCTGTTTTTCATCCTCCAGCCAGGTTTTCAGCGCTTTTAAACAGCGCTGTTTGGCCTGCGGGTCATTTTCCGTTTGATAGGTAAATCCCAGCCGATCCATGGAAAAGCTGACCTCTGTTTGATGAATTTTATAAAATACATCCAGCTTTTTCCTTTTGTATTGCACCAGTTTTTCCGCCAGGTTAATCGCGCCCACGGTTTCCAGCTGCTCCATATGCCCGCAAGCCACGCACAAAAAGATAGATTGTTCCATCCGGTTGCCGGCATGCACCATGCCGCAATGCGGGCATCGCAAAAACAGTCCTCTCGCGCTGACAACCACCGCGGGCGCCATCCCGCGCATTTCCGTTTGATAGCAAATCTTTTGCACCATACGGTTGTATTCATTTACCCTCAGCTGCGGATGTGCAAACGTATCCAGCCGGTCGTTTCTGGTAATCAAATTGGCCAGCACAATGCGCGCTTTATGCTCCTCTGCCAAAGAAAACACAGCGCGCATCAGCCTTTTTTCCTTTTCCTGCTGCGTTGTCTCGTTTGGCGCATCCAATACGCCGGTTCGCAGCACAATGCCTTCTTCGTTACACAGCGCATAGCACAGCGCATGGTCTATCCCGCGCGCCACGCCCAGCATTTTTGTCGGCTGTTCGGTTTCGTTTGGTTCCACCCAAAGGCGCACATGCAGGTAAAATTTTCCCTTTATGTTTACCAGCTCCGCGCTTTTGGCCACCGCCTCGCCCTGTTCCAGCTTTTGCAAATGCCGCGCCTGCCAAGCCCCGGTTTGCAGCGGGCAAAGCACATAACAACACGGGCGCCTGCTGTGTTTTAACGGCGTATGGTCATCCAAATACACCAGCGGCTGTTTCGGTTTTTCCCTTTGCGGCAGCGCCTGATCCGCGCTTAAAAGATACAGCTTTGCATAATATCTGCCGTTGCCCGGGTTTTTCAAAAGCGCATAGTTTCGCACATGGCTATACCGGCAAAACAACAGCGGCTGCCGCCGCCCCCCTTTTTCCAACACCCGTTCATAGGTGTTGGCAGACAAACAATCTCCGGATTGCAGGGTCTTTTCCAGCGCCTCTTCCCAATGCTTTTTGGCCGGGTATCTCTGCTTTCTCCCCTTTTGCAGCCTGTCCCTGTATAAGATCAGCGTTTTGCTTACGTCTCTTTTCAACGCGTCTTTAAAAGGCTGCACGTTTAAATTGTCTACCGTTTTTAATTTTTCCGGGGAAACCAGCTTTGCCACTTCCCCTTTGCTCATCGTCTTTATTTTTCCGTCTATCTCGGGAAACAGCGCTTCCAACAGCTGTTCATACGCCCGGTCGTATCTTTCCATCGCCCGGGAGAGCAGCTGCGTTTTCTGCGCCGTGGGAGCCAGCAGTTTTAACGAAATTGTACAATACGGCATCCCGTTTCCCCTTTTCTCAATGAAATTCCAGCGTCACCTGTTTGTCCAGTTCTCTCAGGCATTTTGCCATATCGCGCACCAGGCGCAGCTTTAACGTAAGATCCAGCGGCATGCCCGGCACGTCATACGCCGGGTTTAGCGCACGCCCCACCATAAACGTAATGCTCGTGCTGTTTTGCACCAGACATTGCGCCAAAAGATGCGCGCCGTCCCGCCCCTGGCAAAGCACCTGGTCGCGCCCCGGTTCATCATGGGCATAGGCGCGAATCAGTTCCAAAGCGTGCTGCATGGTGATAATGCCTTCCGTCACAAGGTCTATCCCCTCCAGCTTTGCCACAGGAGGTACCTCCGGCGAAATATAATCCAACTGTATTTCCAATTCTTTTCCCGTCACCCTGGAAACGATTTTACTCGTTGTGCCGCCGCACACCACTTTTTGCCCGTCAAAGGCCAGCAGCCTTTGCACCAACGCTTCGTCCTCGCTGCGGTCCTGCGGCGGGCCCACCATCACACAGGTTTGGCTGGGAATCCTGGCCCGGCAGACGCACACGCTCGCATCATCCCGCATTTGCCCTTGATACAGGCTTTTGCACGCCTGCAAGAGCAGGGCCTGCAATGTGCGCGGCGAAGAATCCCGCTGGCTTGCCGTCTGCAAATAGCGGGCCACATTATCCCGCTTCCAGCCCATTGCCAACAGATTGCCCAGCCCGGCATGGGTCACGCCGTCGCTCATCATCACAAACACATCTTCCGCCTGAATAGCAAACCGCGCCTGGCGAATGCGTTTGCCTGCCACGGTCCGCTCTTCATACGGAATCTCCAGCACCCGACCATGGCGCAGCCACAGCATCGGCGGGTTGTCGTATTCCACCAGATAGGCGTTTCCCTCTACATCCAGCTCTAAAAAAGTGAAGGTGGAATAGGCCAATTTCCTTTCGCTGCATACCGGCAGTGTAGAGGCAATGGTCTCCACCACGTCCTCCAATTCCGCCCCCTGGGTAAACATAGTAGCAACGATTTTGCTCGTCAACGATGCCAATATATTGGCCTTCACGCCGCTTCCCAGCCCGTCTGCCAACACCAGATAGGTTTTGTCCTCACGCTTTACGATTTCTATTTTGTCCCCGCACAGCTCTTCGCCCTGTTTATGCAGATGGCCTGCGCTTGTTTCAAAATACAGCTTCATGCGTTGTTCTCTCCGGCAAAGGATTTTTTAAGCTTTGTCAGTGCCACTTTGGTTTCCCCTGTGGTTTCTCCCAAAAGGCTGGCAATTTCCTGTGCCACACGCATCTGCTTATCAATCACGCGCTGCGCCGTTTCTATCGTTTCCTCCCGCAGCTGCTCCAATTCCCGTTTCTTTTGCTCTTCCTGTGTAATGTCTTTTACCAGCACGATGCTGTCCCCGTTTGGCAGCAGCACCACGCTCTGTTCCACGATATGCTGCCCGTCCGCCGTTTCCGAAGCGCAATCCAACACGGGCGCTTGGCCCTGTTTGGCCCTTTCAAACGGCTCTTTTTCCAACAGCTGTTCAATCTTTACCCCTTTTAGCTTTTGCGCATTTTTAAACAGCTGTCCGGCCGCGCGGTTTGCTTCCAGCACGGTTTCGTCCCGATCCACCAGCAAAATCGCGTTCGGCGTATACGCCAATATTTCGTTGGACATGGATTCCGCCCGTTCCCGCAAATAGGGCAAACACATAAACAGGTTCGCCTTCCCCTGAAAAACGGCAATGGCCTTTTCCCTGCATGTTGAATACCCGCATGTGCCGCAGTTCAAACAGTCTTTTTCGCTGTATTTGCCCAGCTGATGCAAAATCTCCTGAATCTGCTCTTCGCTGGGTTGCTCGGCCTCCACCGCTCTTTTGCGATATACGGTTGTGGTGTCCACTTTGATATGCTCTGTCAGCGGCTGTGCCGCGCGCGTTCTGTGCCGTGCGCAGGCCAGCATTTCTTCGCGCGCCAATACGCTCGGCAAACAGCCCGGGTTCATCCCCGGCCCGCCCAGGCATGAGCCCGTGCAGGCAGACATCTCCAAAAAATAGCCCGCTATCTGTTCATGGGCCTGCATCGCATCCAGCGTTTGCATACAGCGTTCCAGCCCGTCTATGGATAAACAGCGATATTTTTTCCGCACTTCCGGGCCCAGCGTGGCAATCACCCCGCCGGAAATCGGGTAGATTCTGCTCTTTGTCTGCTGAATCTCCGTTGCTTCTTCGTCCGGTTCATCCAGCAAAATGTTCTCTTCTTCCAGCCAGGCGTTCAGTTCTTGAAACGTCAATGCGGCAAACAGATCCTTTTGCGGGCTCACTTCGCTGTGTTTGGCAAAGCAGGGGCCGATGAATACCACCCTTGTCCTGTCGCCATACATGATCCGCGCCATGCGCGCATGCACGCTTGCCGGCGATGCCACCGGCGCCAAATACTGTACCAAATCCGGATAATGCTTTTCCACCAGCGACACAATCGCCGGGCAGCATGTGGAAATCAGATTCTTTTTCTTCCCGGCCCGCATCAGCCGCTCGTATTCGGCCGTCACTTCCGTAGCGCCGATGGCCGTCTCTTCCACTTTCATAAAGCCAAGCCGTTTCAGCGCCCCGGAAAGCACAGCAAAGCTGACCCCCGGGTACGCCGCAGCATACGAGGGCGCCAGCGATACGATCATCTTCTGTTTTTCTTCCAATGCCTGTTTTACCAAGGGCAAATCGCTTTTTATCTGCTTGGCATTTTGCGGACATACCATGGTGCATCTTCCGCAGAGGATACATTCGTTATCCAACACTCTTGCCTGCCCGTTTTTAAACGCAATGGCCTTCACAGCGCAATGCCGGATACATTTATAACAGCTTTTACAGTTTGCCGGCCGGAATTGGATCAGTCCCATTCATGCGCCTCCCTTATTTTACCAGCGGCAGTACCTGTTCCTCCATCATAGCCGGTACCTGTTCGGGCGTCACATGCGTTGTCTTTTCCCCCTGGATTTTTACGCAAACGCCGTTCACGCAATCGCCCATGCAAAAGTCCGCCTTCAGCGCCACCTTATCTTCCAGCGCACGCGCCGCAATTTCCTTTTTGAACGCCTCCGCAACGCCATACGATCCTCTCACATGGCAGGAACTTCCCACACAAACGGTGATTTCTACCAATTGGTTTCCCCTCTTTCCGATATACTCTTCTTTACAGGATACATAAAATCCACAAAAATTTCAATTCCTGTTTCTTTTCCGCGCTTTCCGGCCAAAACGTGCCCGGCTGTTTTTATTTTTTATAGGTTTCTGCAAATCCTTTCGTTTTTTATTCTCTTTTCACAGAGTTTCCGTTCTCTCCATCTTCCCTCCATAAAAGGCAACCTGGATACATTCTGTCATGTTCTTCCAGGCTACTTTTCCAAAATGAAGTTACTCTATACCAATCCCACCGTTTCTTCCTAAACAAAACAACCTTATTCAAACGATTTGTTCTCTGTTTCTTCTGTACAGCATTTCCTATAACACAGCCCACTACCCTTTCTTCGCCCAACGTTTTTATTATTTTCCTCCTTTGCAATATAAAAAACAGGCGTACAAACGCACGCCTGTTTTTGCTTTTGTGCTTTATTTTGCCCCATGGTAATGCACATGCAGCAGCTCGTGTTCGCGGCCTTTCAAGAGGCCCTCGTAAAGATCCAGCACGGTCTTGTTCTGTTCGGAATGTTTGATATAGCTCAAACGGTCCGCTTCATACAAGCCCTCTGCTCTGCGCTGTCCTGCACGGCGGAACGCATACGGTTGGCCGCCGCCGCAAACGCAGCCGTTCGGGCAGGCCATCACTTCCACAAAGTGATATTCCTTCTCGCCGGACTGAATCTTTGCAATCAAATCATCTGCATTTTTCAGCCCGTTGACAATGGCAATCTTCACTTCCATGCCTTCATAATCCACTGTGCATTCCTTCACGCCTTTGAGCCCGCGCACACCGGTGAAAGAAATCTGGCGCAGCGCTGCTGCGGATTTGTCTTTCAACAGATAGCGCAGCACCGCTTCGGTTACGCCGCCGGTTACGCCGAAGATCACGCCCGCGCCGCTGTTGATGCCAAACGGAAGGTCCACCGCTTCCGGCAGCAAATCAGCAAAGGCGATGTTTGCTTCGCGGATCATTTTCACCAGTTCCTGCGTGGTGATTACATGATCGATCACAGGTTCGCCGTCTACGATAAATTCATCGCGGGCGCCTTCTCCCTTTTTCGCCGTACACGGCATAATCGCCACGCTGACGATCTTCTTCTCGTCATCTTTATAAAATTCTTTAATCACAGAGCCAAACATCTGCATCGGCGATTTGCACGAAGAAATGTTTTCCAACAGCTCGGGATGTTTGAATTCCGCATGTTTAATCCAGCCCGGGCAGCAGGAAGTGAACAGCGGCAGCTTTCCGCCGTTTTGCACCCGTTCTAAAAATTCGTTGGATTCTTCCAGCACCGTCAAATCCGCGCCGGTTACGGTATCGAAAACCAGGTCAAAGCCCATTTTCCGCAGCGCCGCCACGATCTGCCCCATCGTGTTCTGTCCGATTTCCACACCCAAATCATGGCCGATGCCCACGCGCACCGCCGGCGCGATCTGCGCAATCACCTTGGTATTCGGGTCGCTCAGCGCATCCCACACCTTTTGCGTATCGTTTTTAATGACGATAGCGCCGGTCGGGCATACCGCAGAACATTGTCCGCAGCCTACGCAGTTTGTATTATTGATCGGCTCGTTAAACGCCGGCATAACCTCCATTTTGGAGCCGCGGAAGGCAAAGTCGATGGCGCCCACGTTTTGCACTTCGTTACACATGCGCACACAGTCGCCGCACAAAATACATTTTGTGGGGTCTCGGAAGATAGACGGAGAGGAATCGTCCACCAAGTTCTTTTCTTCCGGCTTTTCAAACCTCAATTTATCAATGCCAAACCGCTTGGCCAGCTCCTGCAATCTGCAATCCCCGTTCTTTTCGCAGGTCGTACACGAGCTACAATGGTTGGAAAGCAGCAGTTCCAAAATCATCTTGCGGTATTTGCGCAGCTTCGGGGTGTTGGTGTAAATTTCCATCCCGGCCCGCGGCGGCGTAGAACAGGCCGCTTCCATTCCGCCACGGCTGTTTTCCACCATGCACATACGGCAGGCGCCATAGACGGAAAGCTCGGAATAATAACAGAAAGTAGGCAATTCAATGCCGGTTTTGCGAATCAACTCCAGCAGGTTTTTTTCGCCGTTGATTTCCACCGGCATATTATCAATCATCATAAATTGTCCGCTCATCGTTCTCAGTCCTCCCTAATGGCCGCAAAAGCACACGATTCTATACAAGTGCCGCACTTGATACATTTTTCCTGATCAATTACAAACGGCTTTTTGATTTCCCCTGTAATCGCACCCACCGGACATAGGCGAGAACACTTCGAGCAGCCTCTGCACTTCTCCGGATCGATGGTGAATTTCTTCAGCTTTTGACACTGTTTGGCCGGGCAGTTATGGTCAAACACATGCGCTTCATATTCATCGCGGAAGTTTTGAATCGTGCTTACCACCGGGTTGCCCGCGCTCTTGCCCAGGCCGCACAGGGCCGTGGCGGAAACCGTCTGCGCCAGCTCCATCAGCAACTCAATGTCGTCCGGCTGTCCTTTGCCGGCCACGATGCGCTCCAAAATCTCCAACATGCGCTTTGTGCCTTCTCTGCACGGCACGCATTTGCCGCAGGACTCATTCTGGGTAAAGCTCATAAAGAAGCGAGCCACTTCCACCATGCAGCTGGATTCATCCATAACCACCATGCCGCCGGAGCCGATCATGGCGTTCACCTTTTTCAAAGAGTCAAAATCCAACGGCAAATCCAGGTGTTTTGTCGTCAAACATCCGCCGGACGGGCCGCCGATCTGCACGGCTTTCAGCTGTTTTCCGTCGCGAATGCCGCCGCCGATATCATAGATAATCTCGCGCAGCGTTGTGCCCATCGGTACTTCGATCAAGCCGGTGTTTTCAATGTTGCCCGTCAAGGCAAAGGCTTTGGTGCCGGGGCTGGTCGGCGTGCCGATCTTTAAGAATTCATCCGCCCCTTTGGAGATAATTGGCGGCACGTTGGCAAAGGTTTCCACGTTGTTCAATACCGTGGGTTTGCCAAACAGGCCCTGTTCCACCGTGCGCGGCGGTTTTACGCGCGGCATGCCGCGTTTCCCTTCGATGGAGGCCGTCAAAGCCGAGCCTTCGCCGCAAACAAATGCGCCGGCGCCGCGGTTGATCTGCATGGTAAAGCTCTTTCCGCTGCCCAGGATGTTATCGCCCAAAAGGCCGTATTCTTCTGCCTGTTGAATGGCCGTCTGCAAACGGGACACCGCCAGCGGATATTCCGCGCGCACATAGATATAGCCCTTGGAAGCGCCCACGGCAATGCCGGCGATCATCATGCCTTCCAGCATGCGGTGCGGGTCCCCTTCCATAATGCTGCGGTCCATAAACGCGCCCGGGTCCCCTTCATCACCGTTACATACAATATATTTTTCTTCGCTTTTTTGTCTTCTCACCTGCGCCCATTTGCGTCCGGTCGGGTATCCGCCGCCGCCGCGGCCGCGCAGGTTTGCTTTTTCCACCTGTTCTACGATTTCGTCTCCCGTCATATCAAACAGCGCTTTTTCAAACGCTTCATAGCCGCCCAGCGCCAGATATTCTTCCAGAGAGTTTGCATCGATATGCCCGCAATGTTCCAATACGTTACGGGTCTGTTTTTTATAGAACGGAATCTCTTCCTGCTGGCGATAGACTTCCCCGTTTTTCTTGTACGCCAACCGGTCGATATATTCTCCGCCCAGCACGGTTTTTTCCAGAATCTCTTCACAGTCTTCCGGTTTCACCTTGATATACAGATAACCGCCCGGCTCCAAACGAACCAACGGCCCCATTTCGCAAAAGCCGTGACATCCGCTTTTTTTCAAACCGATGGATTCATCATGCGGCTCTTTTTCCAGCCGCACTTCGCAGCGGATGTTGCGCTCTTTCATCAATTCTAAAAAGCGATCATAAATTTTCAGCGATCCGCCCGCCACACAGCCCGTGCCGGCGCAGATCAAAATCTTTTTGGTTTCCAGATCCAACGCCTTTTTATATGCTGCGCGCGCCTGGTCCAGATCCTGTCTGTTTTGGAATTTCATCGTCTTATCCCTCCCGCAGTTCTTGTACCAATGCCACCACTTTTTCAGGCGTCATGGACGGATATACCGTATCGTTTACCATCAACACCGGCGCCAAGCCGCAAGCGCCCAGGCAGGAAACAGTTTCCACCGTGAAGACAAAATCGTCCGTGGTGTGCTGTCCTTCTTTTAATTTCAGCGTCTCTCTCAATTTCTCCAGGATCGGAATGGATTTGCGCACGTGGCAGGCTGTGCCGTTACATACCTTGATCACGTATTTTCCTTTCGGTTCCAGAGAAAAGTTTTCATAGAATGTTGCCACGCTGTAAATATTTGCCGTGGTCATACCCAGTTCCTTGGAAAGATACGGGAAAATCTCCCTGGGTAAATACCGGTATGCTTCCTGCACATCTTGCAGGATGGCAATGATATTGCTCGCCTGTTTGCCATGTTTTGCCAGAATCTCATCCATTTGCTTTACGTCAAAGGACGCGTTCATGCCATTCCCTCCCAAAAGTTTGTGTAAAATTTGTCGAATTATTTTATCAAACCGTATTTAATAATGCAATTATCTTTCTGTAATTATCGTACAAATTTGTGCCATTTTTTAGAATTTACAATTTTCTGCCGGAATTTTTTTATACCGTATTATAATGAATTTTTCTCTTTTCCGTTTCTGTCTTTTTCTCTTTGGCTTTGACCCTTTTTCCTTCCGCTGATACACTGTCGTCATCGAGTACGAAAGCAGCCTTTGCCTTCGCGTCTCGTTTCCATAGCCGGCATTTGAGCGACCAATGCCGTGCGTTGCTGCTTTTTTGCAGCAGGAGAACACACTCCTTTGTTTCTCTATACAATCCCTCTCTTGCAAGACCGGACAGATGTCCGGTCTTATTCGTTATTTCCTCTGTTTTTCATTCTCATTGAAGCGTTGTTTTGGCTATGTTAAAATATTTTTATTCTTTTCTTTTATTCTATAGAAAGGCAGGCCAACTATGGTTTTCCTTGTTTCTCTTGCTTTTTGGGTTGTTTTTGCCCTTTCGCATTTTTATTTAGGGTATCGTCTATACCTCTGGTTTTTATTTCCTCTTTGCCATATGCCGCTGTGGGGCACGGCTTTGCTTGTCCTTTTTCTGGGCACCGCGTTTCAAATCGGATATTTTACCGCCCCCCTGCCGCTAAAGCTGCGGCGGTTTTTCATCTGGGTCGGCGGACATTGGGTGGGTGCGCTTGCGCCCCTGCTCATCGGCTTTGGCGGGCTGGATGTTCTGCGCATAGCCTTTCTTTGTCTGTTTCATGTTCGTTTTAGCGCGCAGCTGCTGTTTTACGCCTCTTTTTTCATTCTGGCCGTGGTTGCTGCGTTGTTGATAAAAGGCACGTTCTGTGCCGTTTCGCCGCGTGTTACGCGTTATCAAATTTCCGTACACAAAAAGGCCGGTGCGCTTCGCTGCCTCCGCATTGCGCTGGTTTCGGATATACATCTCGGCGTTTTGATCGACCATACACAGCTAACTGCATTATGCCAAAAGATCAACGCTTTGCAGCCCGATCTTATTCTCATCGCCGGCGATCTGTTGGATGCCGGGCTGCCCAGTCTGCACGATGCCGATAAAATCTCCCAAACCCTGCGCACCCTCTCCGCCCACTATGGCGCGTATGTCTGCCTTGGCAATCACGATGTGCGCCACGGCGCCTCCGTAGAAGAAACCATTGCTTTTTTTGAGCAAAGCGGGCTTCATGTTTTGTATGATAAAGCTGTGCTTATCGATCAGTCTTTCTATCTGATCGGCCGTGCGGATTACGGGTTTTCCGGCACAGCCTGCGCGCCCCGCGCTTCGCTTTCAGCGCTGCTTTCCCCGCTGGATGCTTCCCTGCCTTTGCTCGTGATAGACCATCAGCCGAATCAGCTGCAGGAAGCAGCCGATGCCGGGGTGGATGTTCAGTTTTCCGGGCATACGCATAAGGGCCAAATGTTCCCTATTTCCCTGATTACCCATCGTCAGTTTGAAACGGATTTCGGGCTCTGGAAAAAAGGAGACTTTACCGCCGTTGTCTCCTGCGGATATGGCACCTGGGGCCCGCGGCTCCGCATGGGCTCCCGTTCGGAATTGGTCCTTGCCACGTTAACGTTTGACGATTGATTCTATCGCCGTTCGGTCGCCGATGATGCATCGGCGATCTTTTTATATCCGTTCGGATTCTTTTTTGTTTTTGTATTTCCCCCGCAATTTCAATCCATCAACGCCCGCCGGTCCGCGTTTATACAAGAAAAGCAGCGAAATCCGCCGCTTTTTTGTTCACCACATCATTTCCACAACGCCGATCACCAACATGCATAGCGCAGAAACAACATCCAGCAGCCGACCCGGCCATCGTTCTCTGGCCGAGCACCCCAATCGGTTGCCGACGCCCACCGTCACAAAGCTAAAAACCGCAACAGCACTCCCCAGCCAAACGGGCGACAACCCCGTCAGCCCCGCGCCGAAAGCAGCGGGAATGCAATTTACCGCCAACGCCAGCCCCAGCACCCAGGCCGATGCCTGCGCTGCCACCGCCGTCTCTTTTTGCTGTTTTGGCCACAACGTCCAAATGCCGATGGCTATCAGCAAACATGCGCCTATAAAATTGGGCAGGGTTTGCAGGCCCTCTGCGATGCAGGAAGAAAACAAACATAAAACCAGGCTGATCAACCCGGATATCAGCGCTATGTATGCATTCACACGCACGCCTATTTTCTGCCCCCGGCAGCCGTAGGCCATTCCAATGCAAAGGTTATCCAAGTTTGTGGCTATCCCCAATAAACAGATGGAAATTCCATGCAAACGTTTCACCCCCTTTATTGCACGCTATGCCAACGCACGGCAAGGGGTGCAACCGTTTTTCGTTTGAATCTTGTTTCTCCGTTCCTTTGCCTAAAATCCCACCGTCTTATCTTCCCGTTTTTCGCACCTTCGGCGAATTGCTTTCTGTTCCTCCCCTATTTTCTTTCCTCAAATGAATAATGCCAATGGTCCTTTGTCTTTGTTTTGTCCGCCCTTTTCCCTTTCCAAAGTGTCTGTCCTCCATAAACAACCAAGCTCAAAAGCCTGCAACGCGCCCCGTCTGCAAAAATTTTTTATTCTATTCTGCCGCTTCGCATTTGTTTGTCTGCTTTCGGCATTGCTCGCTTTTGCAAAGCTCTGTGAAAGGTTCGCCCTTGTGCAAAAGCATTTTGCCGGGCAACAAAAAAGACCCAATGGGTCTTTTTTCTTTTCTCACGACTTATTGCGGCAAATTTCCGGATTCAAAAAACGTAACGCTGTCCAGCTTTTCGCCAATTTCTTCCGGCCATAAAACCACAATATCCGAAACTTTTGTATGCGTTTTGTTTTGGGTAATCTTCATGGCCAAGCACAGCCTTGCATCCTGTTTTTCCAAAACAATCGGATAATACTTTCCGTTTTCCAATTCTATATTTTTGTCCGGCATTTCAATGGAAGCGCCGGCAAAATCGGCCCAGTTGCCGGTGCCCAGCTGCTGCACCTGGCCGCTTTCTTCCAGCAGCTCTTTTTCTTTCAGCGCAGCCGCTGCTTCCTGCCCGGCCGTCTCCGCCTGATACAGCGCCCCCGCCGTCTGCTCCGCCACCAAAAGCGGCTCCGTATGAATCGTATGGCTATACAGGCCAAAGCATGCTCCGCCGGCCGCAATGATCATCACAACCATATATACCAAACAGCGCATTTTCTTTTTTGTATCATGTGTGCGATAGCGGCGCCGAAGCATATAAAACACAATGGGCAACAGCAGCATCACAAAGAGAATTATGTATACGTTGCGTGCGTCTGACATGGTTTTTCCTTTCCGCCTTTACAGCACCTTATTTAAAAACGATTGGGTTCTGGGGCTCTTCGGCGCACCAAACACCTCTTCCGGCGTGCCCTCTTCTTCAATGATGCCGCCATCCATAAACAACACACGGTTTGCCACCTCTCTGGCAAAGCCCATTTCATGGGTCACGATCACCATCGTCATCCCGTCTGCTGCCAATTGGCGCACCACTTCCAACACTTCGCCCACCATTTCCGGGTCCAGCGCGCTGGTCGGTTCGTCAAAGAGCATAATTTCCGGGTTCATCGCCAAAGCACGGGCAATGGCCACGCGCTGTTTCTGGCCGCCGGATAAACGATTGGGATATTCGTCTTTTTTATCCAACAGGCCTACTCTGTCCAGCAGAGAAGCAGCCAGGCTTTCCGCCTTTTCCTGCTCCATCCCCAGCACCTGAACCGGCGCCAGCGTGATGTTTTTCATCACCGTCATATGCGGAAACAGATTAAACTGCTGAAACACCATCCCCACCTTCTGGCGGTATTTATCGATCTCTTTCTGGTGTTCCATCAGTTCTACTCCGTCGATATAGATCTTCCCGTCCGTAGGCACTTCCAACAGGTTCAGGCAGCGCAAAAACGTGCTTTTCCCGCTGCCCGAAGGGCCGATCACGCATACCACTTCGGATTTTTTTATTTCGGCGTTCACGCCTTTCAGCACTTCCAGTTCGCCAAAATATTTATGAAGATTTTCAACCTTAATCACTGGCTCTCAACCTCTTTTCCAACCGCTCTGCAAACAGCGATAGAATCGTCGTGGTATAGAAATAGATCACAGCCACCACAATAAACGGCGTATATGCGTCAAATGTACGGCTCCGGATGATATTGCCCATGCGCGTTAAATCGTCCAGGGCAATGTAGCCTGCAATGGCGGTTTCCTTTAATACCTGGATACATTCGTTGACCAACGCCGGCAAAATATGCTTGGTGGCCTGCGGAATGATGATATACCGCATGGATTTGCCCCAGCTCATGCCCAGGCTTCGCGCCGCTTCCATCTGCCCTTTGTCGATGGCCAGAATGCCGCCGCGAATCAATTCCGATACATACGCCCCGGAGTTGATGGCAAACGCCACAGACGCCACCAGCACTTTCGGCAGGTTTACGCCGCCCAAAATGGCATAATAGATGATTACCAGCTGCACCACCGCCGGCGTGCCGCGGATGATATCCACATACGCCTTGGCAATTTTATCCAGCACCTTTACATGCATCACGCGCACCAGCGCCACCAGCGTGCCGATCACAATGCCCAGCAGCAGCGCAAACGCCGTGATCTCTAAGGTTGTCCACAGCCCTTGAAAAAATAGCAAGTACCGGCCTTCGCGAATCAGATTACTGTATATAACCCCGCTGAGCCCGTCGATGAGTCCCACAGTTTTGCCTCCTCCGTCGTATTCGCACAAAAGCCACTGCCAAAAGGCAGTGGCCTTGCAACAAACCTTGTTTCGGTTTATTCACCGACGTTGTATTTATTTACCCACTGATCGATCTGGCCTTCGCTCTTCAGTTTGTCGATCACTTTGTTTACCACTTCGTTGAGTTCGGTATCGCCTTTTTTCACCGCAAAGCCGTACTCTTCATCTTCGTAGCTCACGCCTTCCACGATTTCCAGTTCGCCATCCATCTTGTTCAGGATGAAGCCGATGGTCAGGTTATCGCCGATTACGCAATCCAGTTTGCCGTTTTTCACATCTTCACAAGCCAGCTGCATGGAATCGTAGCGGCTCACTTCCGCGCCTTCAATCTTGCTTGCGCACTGCGTGTCGCCGGTGGTGCCGGTCTGCACGCCGATCTTCTTGCCAGCCAGGCTGTCTTTATCGGTGATCGCTTTGTTGCCTTTTTTCACAACCACGATCTGTTTGGCCGTAAAGTATTTGCTGGAGAAATCCATTTCCTGCAAGCGTTCATCGTTTTCGGTGTAGCCCGCGCCGATGATGTCGATCTTGCCGCTCTTCAAAGCTGCCGGCAAGGAATCAAATTCCATGTCTTCCACAACCAGCTTCACGCCGAGCTCGTCCGCAATGGCTTTTGCAATCTCTGCATCCACGCCCACAACGTTGCCGTCGCCGTCTTTGCTTTCAAACGGCGGGAACGCCGCGTTGGTGCCCCATACCAAAGTGCCTTTTTCCTTGATGGTATCCAAGGCAGATTTGCTACTGCCGCAACCAACCGCCAACACCGCTGTCATTGCAACGCATACCAGCAACGCCAGAATTTTTTTGCCGTGTTTCATTTTCTTTTTCCTCCCCAATCGGATCAAATCTTGATGTTTGTATTATAGGAGCGCTTTTACATAATGTCAAGCATAAAACATAAATTTTTTCATAAAAATTCATCTATTTTACGATATACAGCCTTTTTTACCGCTTGTTTTTCGTTTTTATGCAAAAAATCAGAACGTATATGCAATAAATATTTAGCATAAATATTCTGTATATACGTTCATTCGTCCGTTTTTTCAGCTTTTCTCCTCCCCTTTTTTCTGCCCCGCTTCTGTCTCTCCATGTTTTCGGCTTTTCAGAGCTTTCTGCCCGCATTCCATTCAAAACAGCTTTAGAGAGGCTCTTTTTCTATATAAAGAAAAAAAGGACGGTTGCCCGTCCTTTTTTGGTTTACACCTGCGCCAGTGCCTGTTCAATATCCGCCAAAATGTCCTCTTTGTTTTCTATCCCGCAGGAAAAGCGGATTAGTCCCGGCGTAATGCCCGCCGCCACCAATTGTTCATCCGTCAGCTGCCTATGTGTGGAGCTGGCCGGGTGCAATACGCAGGTCCGCGCGTCCGCCACATGCACCACAATGCATGCCAATTTCAACGCATCCAAAAACTTCACCGCCGCTTCACGGCCGCCTTTGATATCAAACGCCACCACGCCGCTGCATCCTTTCGGCAAATATTTTTGCGCCAAGGCATAGCCCGGATCGTTTTCCAGCGTCGGATAGTTCACAGACGCCACCTTTTCATGCTTTGCCAGATAATGCGCCACGGCCTCTGCATTTTCGCAGTGTTTTTCCATCCGCAGCGGCAGAGTTTCCAGTCCCAGATTTAAATAAAACGCAGCCTGCGCCGTCATCGTGCTGCCTAAATCCCGCATCATCTGCACCCGCGCCTTGGTGATAAACGCTGCCTTGCCAAAATCTCTGGCATATACCACGCCGTGATACGAAGCATCCGGCTCGGTAAATTCCGGAAACGTGCCGCAGGTCCAGTCGAATTTGCCGCTGTCCACAATCACGCCGCCCAGCTGAATGGCATGCCCATCCATATATTTGCTGGTAGAGTGCGTCACAATATCCGCGCCGAATTCAAACGGCTTACACAATACCGGCGTAGCAAACGTGTTGTCCACAATCAGCGGTACATTATGCTTATGCGCCACTTTTGCCAATTTTTCAATATCCAACACCGCAATGGCGGGGTTTGCAATCGTTTCCCCAAACACAGCCTTTGTATTGGGCCGAAACGCCTTGTCCAGTTCCTCTTCGGAGGCGCTTGCGTCCACAAACGTTACCTCTATGCCAAAGCGTTTGAAGGTAACGGCCCACAGGTTCACCGTGCCGCCGTAAATCGTGCCCGTGCTGACCAGATGATCCCCGCACTTTAAAATCGTCAGCAAGGCGATCAAATTGGCTGCCTGGCCGGAAGAGGTGCAAAGCGCGCCCACGCCGCCCTCTAAGGCCGCGATTTTTTCCTCTACGCATGCCACCGTCGGGTTGCTGATTCTGGAATACATATGGCCTTCCACCGAAAGATCAAACAGCTTGCCCACATGCTCTGTGCTGTCGTAGACATAGGTCGTGCTTTGGTAAATCGGCAATGTGCGCGGCTCGCCGTTTTGCGGCGTGTACCCTTCATGCAAACACTGTGTTTCAATATTCATTAACATCCCTGCTTTCTGCGCAATCCCAAGCCCAAACGGCGGGTTCTTTTGCTTTTACTTTACCCCTCGTTTCCGTTTTGCGCAAGGGACAACGCCGGATTCTTCTCTTTCTCTCTCCGTTTTATTTTGTAGGGATTTTCTCTTTCCGCAAAACCGGCGCCACGCCCGCCTGCCGATACAGTCGGTTTGCCTTTTCCGTTTGCCTATCCGCTTTTTGCGCTGCTTTCTCTGCCTTTTCCCATTTCCTTTCCGCCCTTTTTCTCAAATGTTTGGCCCGCTCCGCCGCTTGCTCGGCCTCGGTTTCCGCCAAGGCCCGCGCGCCGCGAAAGGCTTTGCTTTTCAACAGCCACAGCAACGCACAAAACAAAAAATAGCACAGCAATAAAATGCTGATGCTTTCCAGCAGGCTGTTTACCCCAAAGCGTATCAACAGGCAAGCCGGGATCGTTACAATCAGCATCCATAAACACAGCGCTTTTTTATAGATTTTCTCATCAAACCGGCGCAGCGTTGCCACAAAGACAAACAGCGTTGCCGCCAGGAGGATGGAAGCGCTCATCGCCAGAAAATTATGATACCGCCCCAAAACGGGAAACTGCGGCACGGACGGCACAAAATTACATGCAATCAAAGTGCACCCCGCCACATAAATCATCCCCTTGGCCGGCGAGGATTCCTGCCTCATTAAAGTTAGTAAATAGCACAAAAAGCTGATGAAAAACAGGCTGCTCATCGCCGTCCAGATCATCAGGCTCTGCCGGTGCCCCAGGGCGTTGCCCACAAAGGAAATGGAATAGTTCATCACATCCGCCCGGGTTGCCAATTTTATGGTGTAGAAAGGAATCAACAGCAGCGCAAACAGGCTATATAAAAAAATCCCCCGTTTGAGTTTTCTTTCATACGCCGTTTTGCTTTCCGTCTTTGGTTTTCCCGTTTCCCTAAACACAGCCAATTTCTTTTCCCTCTCCCGTTTGCTCTGTCTAGTATGCCGCAAGCGCCGCTGTATACTCGCTTGGTTTTCATGTTTTTTTATAATGGATGGAATGAATTGGAATAAAGCTCCGCCTGTAAAGTCTGCTTTTCCTATCTGCCGCCCGGCAAAAGATCGTCATTCTCCTTTCCGCTTATTTTCCCTATAAAAAAACAGGCGTTTTATCTTCGCCTGTTTTATCCTTTATGCTTTGCTGTCTGTATTCGCTTTTTCAAAATATGCTTGCGGATGGGCACACAGCGGGCATTGCACGGGTGCCTGGGTCTGCCGGCATTCATAGCCGCAGTTTCTGCATCGCCACAGCGCATTTTCTTGGTTTTCAAACAGCGTTTGCTGCTCTATTTCGTGTATCAAATTGCAAAACCGCGCTTCCTGCCGCTTTTCAACGGCCGCCACGCCCTCAAACAAACCGGCAATCTGGTCAAAGCCTTCTTCTCTGGCCTGCTCGGCAAAGCCGGTATACATTTCGCTCCACGCCGCATGGGCCTGGGCAGCCGCCTGCGCCAGGTTTTTCTCCGTCTGCTGCATTTGGCCGTTTAACAGCTTAAACCAGATTTTGGCATGCTCCTGCTCTCTGTCCGCCGTTTGGAAAAACAGCGAAGCGATTTGCTCATAGCCGTCCTTTTTCGCCTGCGAAGCATAATACACATAGCGGTTTCTCGCTTTGGATTCCTCTTGAAATGCGTAGGCCAGGTTTGCCTGCGTTTTGGTATCGTCCAGGCCGTTCATTGCCGCTTGCCCCTTTCCGGAAATCGTTTGCGTTTTGCCTGTCCTGTTTGTGTATACCCAACAGTCCTTGCTTTTTCGTTTTCCTTTACCAAAGCATATGCAACTTCGGCCTTTTTCATACGCGCTCCGGGTTATTCGGAAAGCTTTGCCTGCGTTTTTGCCATAAATTTTTCCACTTTCACGCTGGCGCGCTTATGCATTGCTTTGCCGATCACGCCCGCCGTATCATAGGCCGTAATGTCAAAAGCATATTGCCGGCCGTCTGTTTGCGTCAACGTCGCTTCCGCCCAAACCTTCATTCCCACAGGCGAAGCGGACACATGCGACACCTGCATTTCCACGCCCACCGTCGTAAGCCCCGGCTCCAATGTATCCTCCAGCGCAAGGCAGGCCGCGTGTTCCATCATCGCCACCATCGCGGGCGTCGCCAGCACATCCAAACTGCCGCTGCCCATGGTTTTGGCCGTGTTTTCCTCCGTTACCGTCATTTCAAATCTGCCTGTTTTCTTTTCCATTTATCATAACTCCTATTCTTTTCTTTTTTGTCATTGTACAGGTCCTGGCCCATCGCTGTCAAAGACAAGAAATTTATTCCATTATGCCCGTTTCTCCGTTTGTTTAATATGGTATGCTATTTATATAGAGAAAATAGATTGGAGGTTTTATTATGAATCCTACCTTACAAACGCTCCTGTCCCGCCGCAGCATTCGCTATTATCAGCCGCAGCAGATTTCCGACGAACAATTGGAAGCGATTTTGCAGGCCGGGCTGTTTGCGCCCAGCGCCATGAACGAACAGGCCTGGAAGCTGGCCGTAGTGCAGAATCCAAAAACGCTTGGCCAATTGGCAGACGCCGCCATGGCCGTCACCGGCCGCGACAGCAATCCGTTTTACAACGCCCCTACGCTCATTGTTGTTTTTGTGAAAAAGGACGCCATTGCGCCGTTTTCCGATGGCGCGCTCTGCCTTGGAAACATGATGAACGCCGCCGCGTCTTTAGGCCTTGGCTCGTGTTGGATTCATTGCGTCATAGATCTGTTTGCCGACGAAAAAGGAAACCCCTTCCGGCAGCAATGGCAAATCGACCCGGAATATCAGGCCGTGGGCTCGTGTATTGTGGGCCTTCCCGCCGAAACGCCCCAGGTAAAGCCGCGGGTGGAAAACAGCGTTGTGTATGTTCGCTGATGGTTTTTCAAAGCGCCGTATCAAGCGGCGCTTTTTCTTTTTCCTCCATCTTAATAATTCTTAATTTTTTTTCGTTTTTATCTGCAAAAAGTCTGAGTATGGTACTTGGTGTGAAAAGAAAAGGAAAGGAAAGGGAAAAATGGAACGGTTTGCAAACGCAATTCTAAAATACAAAAAAACCGTATTGCTGATCTTCCTCATCGCAACGATTGTCTGCGCCATTTTAATGCCGATGGTCACGATCAATTATGATTTGATGGACTATCTGCCCGACAGCGCGCCCTCAACCATTGCTTTGGATGTTATGGAGGCCGAGTATGATAAGGACCCTGCCAATGCTCGTATCATGGTGCAGGATGTTACCATACCGGAAGCGCTGGATTATAAAGACAAAATCAGCAAGGTAGACGGTGTGGAGGAAATCCTCTGGCTGGATGATGTTCAGTCCATGGCAGTGCCGATTGAAACCATGCCGCAAGACACCGTGGAAGATTGGTATAAAGACAACAACGCTTTGTTCAGCGTTACGGTGGATACCACCAAACAAACGGAGTGCCTGGCCGAAATTCGAAACATCATCGGCGATAAAGGCATGATGGCCGGCCAGTGTGTGGATTCTGTGGCCCTGGTTGAAAATGTAGACTCCGAACTGGGACATATGATGGTCATCGTGGTGCCGATCGTATTTCTCATCCTGCTGTTGACCACCTCCAGCTGGTTTGAGCCGGTGTTGTTCCTGTTTACCATCGGCGTTGCCATTGTCCTCAGCATGGGCACAAACGTCATCTTCCCGGAGGTTTCCTTTGTAACAAAGGCGGCCGGCGCCATTTTGCAGTTGGCCGTATCTATGGACTATTCCATCTTCCTGCTCCATCGTTTTGCAGAGTTCAGGCAGAGCGGCTTGGAAGTGCAGGAAGCGATGAAACAGGCTGTGGTAAAATCCACTTCCTCCATCATGGCCAGCGGGCTGACCACCTTAATCGGCTTTGCCGCGCTGATTATGATGCGCTTTAAGATCGGCGCGGACATGGGGCTTGTTATGGCCAAGGCCATTGTGTTAAGCCTGGTAACCGTGTTGGTGCTGCTGCCGGTGTTGGCCATTTACAGCTATAAATGGATCGACAAAACACAGCATCGCCGCTTCCTTCCCTCGTTTGAAAAGATGGGCCGCTGGTCCGTTAAATTGAAAGCACCGGTACTGATCTGCTTTGCGATTCTCGTAATCCCCTGCTTTTTAGCACAGTCTCAAAACTCTTTCCGTTACGGAACAAGCGGCATCTTTGGCGATGAAACCACCCGTATCGGCCGTGAAACAGCCGCCATTGAAGCGGAGTTCGGCAGAGAAAACCAGATGGTGTTGATGGTGCCCAAAGGCGATCTTTCCAAGGAAAAATCCGTGGTAGATCAGCTCAACGCCATGCCGGAAATCACCTCCACCATCTCGTATGTAGGCACGGTAGGCGCGCCGATTCCCACAGAGTATGTGCCGGAAAGCCAGCTGAGCCAATTGATCAGCGAACATTACAGCCGTATCGTGCTCACCGTGGGCACCGATACAGACGGCGATCAGGCGTTCTCCGTGGTAAACCGTGTACGGGAGATTGCCCAGGCCGCCTATCCAAACAGCTATCATCTGGTAGGGCAAAGCGTGAACACCCTGGATTTGAAAGATACCGTCATCGCCGATAATACGCGGGTAAACCTGGCGGCAATCCTCTCCATCTTCGTGATCCTGCTGTTGACCTTCCGTTCCGGCTCTTTACCGATACTGCTGCTGTTGGTCATTGAATCTTCCATTTGGATCAACTTGACCGTTCCGTACTTTATGGATACACAGCTGCACTATACAGCGTATCTGATCATCAGCTCCATACAGTTGGGGGCCACGGTAGACTACGCCATTCTCTTCTCCAACCGTTATCTGGAGCACAGGGCCACCACAGACAAAAAGACAGCCGCCATTCACACCGTGCGAGATTGTACCATCTCCATTTTAACCAGCGGTTCCATCCTGGCTGTATGCGGCTCCATCATGGGCAAGATTTCCACCAGCCTTATCATCAGCCAGCTGGGCGTTTTGGTCGGCCGCGGCGCCATCTTCAGTATGATTCTGGTGTTGTTCGTGCTGCCGGGTCTGTTGATCTTGTGTGACGGAATCATTCAAAAAACCACATCGAAGAAAAAATTCCATTTCTATAAAGCGGAGGTAGATGCAAAATGAAACGTTCTGTACAAAAATGGCTGCCCGTTTCCATGGCAGCGTTGATGATGTTGCCCCCGGTAATGCCTGCATTGGCCGCCGAGGATTCCACCGAAAAAGAAGAAGTTGTATACGCCACTTTGGATGCCAACGGCGATATGGATTCCCTGTATGTGGTCAACGCCTTTAATCTGGATGCGCCGCAAACCATTACAGACTATGGCACCTATACGCAGACCAAAAACCTTTCCACCAGCGATTCTCTGGTGTATCAGGATGGCAAAGTTACCATCTCCGCGCCCAAAGGCCGGTTCTATTATCAAGGGCATTTGGAAAACCGCCAATTGCCCTGGACGGTAAAAGTCAGCTATTCTTTGGACGGCAAACAGATTGACCCCAAAGAATTGGCCGGCAAATCCGGACACCTGGAAATCAAATTGGATATTTTGAAAAACAACGCCGTAGACGCCAGCTTCTTTGACAGCTACGCCTTGCAGGCCACCATGGCGCTTTCCACCGAAAACTGCAAAAACATTGAAGCCGAGGGCGCTACCGTTGCCAACGTCGGCACCGACAAACAATTGACCTACACCATCCTGCCGGGCAGCGAAAAGCACATCGTTGTAAAAAGCGATGTAACGGATTTTGAGATGGACGGCATCAACATCAACGGCATTTCCCTGGCGCTGGATATCGATGCGGATTCGATTGACACCTCTTCTTTTGCCAGCAAAATCAGCGAAATGAAAAATGCGGTTTCCCAGATTGACGGGGGGGCGCAAAAGCTGGAAGCCAGTACCAAGAAATTGGAAAACGGCCTGAGCGACTTGACTTCCAACTCCTCCGAGCTTCTGAACTATTCCAACACCATTTACGGCTATCTTGGCGATTTGGAAGACGGCGCGGGCACGTTGGTTGAAAAAGTATCCGCTCTGCCCGCAAGCCTGAACTCTGCCATTGATAATTTGGATAAGATCACAGCGCAAAGCGAACAGGAACAGCAGATTTTGGCTGCGCTGTCCGCCAGCACCGACCCGCAGGTACAGGCGCTTTTGAAAATCTACAATACCAAAATGGCGGGCGTTTCCCAGATTAAGCAAGTCCTTTCCGCCAAACAGACCGAGCTTGGCAAGATGGCGCCTTCCGTCAACGCTCTGACAACCTCCGTTTCCGCCCTGCATACGCAGTACGGTAAATTCAACGGCGCGCTTTCCCAGTATATCGGCGGCGTAGGCAGCGCCCAGCAGGGCGCAAGCCTGTTAGCCAACGGCGCACAGACCCTGGCCAACGGCACCGGCGAAATGAACCAGCAAACTTCGCATCTGGATGAAACCATCGATGAAGAGCTGCAAAAGGCCATCGATTCCTTCGCCGGCAAAGATTTCAAACCCGTTTCCTTCGTTTCGCCGGAAAACGAGCATGTGGACGCCGTGCAGTTCGTTCTGAAAACAGAAGACATCCACAAACCCGAAACCCCCGTGCCCGCCGAAGAAGAAACCCCGCACCTCAGTTTCTGGCAAAAACTGAGCAATCTGTTCTAAGCCTGTGATACAATAGGAGAAACAAACTTGGGAGGATCTTTGCATGAACAAGATTCTGATCGTGGACGATGACACCGCCATCGCTCAGCTCGTGTCCGATGCGTTGGAGGATGAGGGGTTTGACACCCACATCGAAAACGACGGGGCCGCCGCTCTCTCCCTCATCGAACAATCCGAGCCTTTCTCCCTCATTATTTTAGACATCATGATGCCAAAGCTTGACGGGCTGGCACTGTGCCGCAAAATACGCGACACAGTGTCCTGCCCTATTGTCTTTGTAACGGCAAAAAGCCGTACGCTGGATACCATGGTTGGCCTGGAGATGGGGGCGGATGATTATATCTATAAACCTTTTGTCGTGGAAGAGCTGGTCGCGCGCGTAAAAGCGCATCTGCGCCGTGAATCCCGCTATCAGCAGGCCGATACGTCGTCGCCCTGGCTTTGCATCGGTCCTTTCCGGCTGAATCGCGAAAGCTTTGAGGTATTTTGCCGTGAAGAGCCCGTGGCCCTTTCCACCCGCGAATTTCAATTGTTGCAATATCTGATGGAAAACGCCGGCCGCGTTTTATCCAGAGAGCAGATTTTTGATGCCGTCTGGGGCGAACATTACGGAGACATCGGCACCGTGGCCGTAAACATCAAAAACCTGCGCACAAAGCTGGATCCGGACAGCCAGTTTATCAAAACCATCTGGGGCGTAGGCTATAAATTTGTTAAGGTACAGGAGGCTGTATGATGCGCCTTCGCAACGGAATTTTGGTCATCGTCTTTGGCACGCTGTTAATCGTCGCCGCCCTTTTGCTGGCCTATTACAACCTTTCTTTATCCAACGCCACCGCCGCGGAGTTTGAAACCCTGCAAACGAATTTGGATAACGAATGCGCCCTGTTTGCTTCTCAGCTTCCCTTGCAGCAAGATATAAACCGCTATCTGGATGTGCAGGCGGGCCGTACCGGCTATCAGTTTCATCTGTTAAATCTGGAAGGGCAGACCCTCTATCGCACGGCCGAACAAAACGACCCCGCCATTTCCATCAACGCCACTTCCCCGCTGCAATTCAACGGGCAAACCATTCTTTTGCGCGTCACAAAGTTTATTTCCATCAAAACGGCCACTTCCATTCCCGCCGTGCAAAAGCTATTGTTGGCCGGGATTGTGATTTTGCTGATCACGCTGCCCATTGTCTATCTGATTTTGTATTTATACTATGTGCGTCCCATTGTGCGCTTGCAGCGCGATATGGAGCAATATAAATCCGGTGAAAAGCCGGTAGGCAGCAAACGCAGAGATGAAATCGGCAAACTGCAGAATGCATTTGTGCAGCTCACCGATGATCTGGATCTGGAAAAACAAAAGCAAAACAGGCTGATCGCTTCCATTTCCCACGACATCAAAACGCCGCTGACCAGCGTGATGGGCTATGCCGAACGCCTGCAAAACAGCACGCTCTCTCCGGAGCGCTCCAAACGATACATCGCCACCATCTATGAAAAAGCACAGCGCATTCGCGATCTTGTGGATGAGTTTGACGATTATCTGAGCTGCAATATGCCCGGCACGCTGAAAAAACAAACCGTGACGACAAACCGCCTGTTTGCCCTGTTTGAAGAGGAATATCAGCAGGATCTTTCCGAATTGGGCGTTTCGCTCACGTTGACAAACCGCGCGCCGCTTCAGCCCGTTTCGGTAGACATTGCAAAACTGCGCCGTGTTTTCGGCAACCTGGTTGCCAACAGCTTAAAGCATTTTGATAAACCGGAAAAGCAAATCACCCTATCTTGTCATATGGAATACGATCGCCTGTTTTTCACCTTTTCCGATAACGGAGAAGGCGTGGAGGCGTCCCAGCTGCGGCAGATTTTTGATCCGCTGTTCACTTCCGATGTTGGGCGCTCCGTGGCCGGCCTGGGGCTTAGCATCTGCCATGAAATCATCATCGCCCACAACGGCAAAATCTGGGCAGAGCCCAATGAAGAAGGCGGAGGCCTGCGCGTGTGCTTTGTGCTACCCCGCGCCAAAGATATGTAAAGGACGAAGTTTCGTCCTTTTTCTTTTGCCCTGTATTCTGTAATCTTTTTCACCGCAAAAGGCCGTCCGTGGATACATCAAATTTCAGCATTGCCGTTTGGCTTGCCCTGTTTGTTTCTCTGTGCCAATATTCTCCCATACAGCGCCGTTCTATCGTCTTCCTTTGGGGCCGATAGGTTTCAACAGACGTCACTTCCCTTTTTCTTTCACACAAAAAGAGCCGGGTTTCGGCTCTTTTTGTGTGTTCGTTGAATCGTCGGTTTTCCTATGCGCTAGATCAATCCGATTTTCTTCAACGCCGTATAAATGCCGTCTTTATCGTTGCTGTCCGTAACAGGAAAGCCTCGTTGTTTCAACGCTTCCGGCGCATTGCCCATCAAAAAAGGTGCGCCTACGGTTTCCAGCATTTCAATATCGTTGTAATGATCGCCAAACGCAACGGCGTTTTCCGGCGAAATGCCCCATAGCTTGCACAGTTCTTTTACCCCGGTGCTTTTGGTAATTCCGCTTTGCATAATCTCCAAAAGCGCATCGGAGGATTTTACAATGGACAACATCGGAAATGCCGTTTTCAGCCTCTGCTCAATATCCAGCAGGCGGTTTGGCTCGCACATACATAAAATCTTGCTGATTTGCGCCCGTCTCGGCAAAGAATCAACCATGCCCTCCACCGCTTCGGCCTGCACGATGGTTTCTTCCCGAATCACACGCGGATCTTTTTTGTCCTTTACCATCCAGGTATCCCCGGCATAAACATTCCATACACATGCCAGCCGGTTTTCTTCTATATACGCCGCAATTTCTTTGGCCAACGCGCGGGAAAAGCCTTTTTCATACAGCACGTTTCTGTTTTCATCCAAAATCATCGCCCCGCTGTAACAGATAATCGGCGATTTGAATTGATACGTTTTTTGTATCGGGTAAATGCCGGAAGGGCTCCTTGCGGAAATGATGACAAACGGAATCCCTTTTTTCTGAAGCGATTCAATGGCCGATTTTGTATGAACAGACAGTTCGTGCCTGCTGTTTAACAACGTGCCGTCCACATCGCTGAAAACAATTTTATAATCCGTCTTGTGTTGCATCCGCGCTCTGTTCCTTTTTCGGTATTTTGTTTATTCTATCATAAAAGCCGCCCAAAACATATTCGGACGGCTTTCCCTTTTATAGCACTTTCTATCCTTTTACGGCTTACACACTCTGCACGGCGAATAGCCCCGCGCTTTCGCGTTGGCGTGCGAAATGGCATGTTTGGATTTTACCAAAGACCTGCACCCCGCTCTGTGATATTTCTTTCCCGTATCCGTAATATACACCGTTGCGGAAGAATCCGCGTTGTTTTGCGGCTTTTTCGTCACTTTTGGTTTGGCGGTTGCTTTTTTGGTCGCTTTCGGCTTTGCCGTTGCCTTTGTTGTCTTTTCCGGTTTTTGTGTTTTTTCCTGCGCGGGCGTTTGCGTGGTTTGCACGCTTGGCTCCGGCGTCTGCGTTGCCTTTAAAGTTTGTTCTGGCGTTTGCACCGCGCTGGTCGTAGAGGACGCTGTTACGCCGGCCATCCCGGATAGGTCGCCTACCGTATCCGTTTGCCCGCAGGCAGCAACGCTGCACAATAATCCCAGGCCCAGCAGCAATGAAATCATTCTCTTTTTCATATGTATCCCCTCCCGCTTTCAGCATAGGATAAATCTTTGCCGAATGATTTCTAAAAACGAAGAAAATTTACTATGATTATCGAATACTACTTTTTTCTGTTTTTCCTTTTTTAGTTTTTCTTTATTTTGGAGCAAACTAAAAAAGGAGGTGAATTTCATGTCTAAAAAAGAACAATTGCTCGATGAACTGGAGCGCTGCAACGAGCATTTTGCAACCGACCCAAACGGCAGCTATACCGGCAAATGCCGCGATGAAAACGAAATGCCCGTGCAGGATGCGGACGACCTGTAAAAAAAGAGCGGGAAAATTTCCCGTTCCTTTTATGCGTTCCATACATATTCCCAAGACACGATACAAAACCCAAATTTACTGTTCTTGTTTCTCCTTACGATAAACTTGCCCGTGCCGGATAGCTCCAAATCATCGTAAGATTTTATGTTTACTTTAATCTGATAGGTATCGTTGTTTGTCTTTTCGCTGCTCAGCGTTTCTATTTTAGCGCCCTGTCCTGTATCCGATGGGGAAAAGGTGTATCCGTTATCCTTTCGCTCCATGATGGAAAAGGAAGAAAAATCCAACGGTGTTTTTGTGTTTTCAAAACAATCCGTATAAATTTTCTCCAGCAGTGCGTCGCTTACCCAGGTTTGCGTTCTTTCGCCATCCGCCTCGGTATAGACATCACTGTTCACCAAAGCATACACCACCATGGCCGCCGTAGCCCGGTCCGGCACCTGTTTGAATTCCTTTTCCGCACAGGCCGCCACCGCATCCAACAGCGGCTTCAGCATTATCATTTCCTCTTCGGAAAGCGTTTCCTGCGCGGGTTTTACCTGCCCTTGGGCGGCCGCGCTGCTAGGCTCCGGCTCTGCTTTTTGCCCGCAGCCCGCCAGACAAAGCATGCTCAATATAAAACAAACACTCCCAACAAAAATCCGTTTCATGTGCCAGCCTCCTGATCGCACCGTTTTCCCCATTATAGCGCGATGCTTTGGGCCTGTCCCCGTTTCGCCAATCTTAGACAAAAGACAACAAAAGACGCGCTTTCACGCGTCTTTTGATTTTTCTTCTATGCCGATGGCCTCCGGCAAATACAACGAACCTGCCACCACCAAAAGAGCCTCTTTCTCCTTTGCCAGTTTTTTCGCCCGTTCGTATGCTTTTTTAGGATTCTCCTCTGCCACGGCCGGGCAGGCAAACAGCTTTGCCAGCGCCTCTGCCGGCAGCCCGCGCCCGGGTTCTGCCACCGTGCAAACCGCTTGCCCGGCAAACCCGCTTAAAGCATGCACAATCTCCGCAGCGTTTTTGTCCCGCATCACCGCGCACAGCAGCACGCAGGGCACATTCGGAAATATCGCCCGCATGTTTTCCGCCAATTGTTTAGCGGCCTGCGGGTTGTGCGCGCCGTCTATCAACATTTGCGCTTCGCCGCCGCAATTGGGAAACCATTGCATCCGCCCCGGCCATTTCGTTTGGCTTAGGCCCTGTTCCCTTTGCCGCAGGCCGACAGAAAATGCCTCCGGCAGATGGTCCAGCACGCACAGCGCCGTCTGCGCATTTTTTGTTTGGTGCGCGCCAATCAACGGCAGCTGCAGCGGCCCCACAGGACCGTTTTCTGTGCAAAACCGCACTTTGGCAAACAGCGTTTGCTCCAGCACTTCACAGTCTATTTCTTCTGCGCTGTATACCGGCGCCCCGATTTGTTTACAGTGCTGCTCAATCACCCGCAGCGCCTCTTCCGGCAGACCGGGATACAGCACCATCGGCGTTTTTCCCTTGGCAATGCCGGCTTTTTGCAGCGCAATTTTTTCCATCGTCTCGCCCAATACGGCGGTATGGTCCAGGCCTATATTAGCCAGCACCGTCACCAGCGGCTCCACCAGGTTTGTCACGTCCATTGCGCCGCCGATGCCGGTTTCTATTACAGCAATTTCACACCCTTGCTCTTCAAACGCTTCCATGGCGCAGAAAAAGGTCTGTTCAAAATAGCCGATATTTGGCAGTTTTTCCTTTACACGAGCCAGCCCCTGCTGCATCCTGTTTTCCTCAATAGGCCTTCCGTTTATTTGGATGCGCTCCGTTTGGCAATACAAATGCGGAGAGGTAAACAATCCTGTTTTATAGCCCGCGCAGCGCAGCATGCTTTCCAGCATCGCACAGACAGAGCCCTTCCCGTTTGTGCCCGCAACATGAAGGCAGGGCACGGCGTTTATCAACCGCCTCGTGCCGAGATACGGCAAGTATGCGTCAAATCGTTTTTCTTGCGCCTGTGTCCATGTCTTGGGAAAGCCCCTCATGCCAATTTTGCCTTCAGCGCTTCCACGCGCGCCAGCAAGGCTTGGTTTTCTTCCAGCTTTCTGCGCTCTTCTTCTACCACATGGGCCGGCGCTTTGCTTACAAAGCCTGCGTTGTTCAATTTTCCTTCGGCGCGTTTGATTTCGCTTTGCACCTTTTGCAGTTCTTTATCCAGGCGCTGGCGCTCTTTGTCCAAATCAATCAATTCGCCCAGCGGCAAATACGCTGTGCCCAGGGGCGATGCCGCCGAGGAAGAGATTTTCGGCGCCCGGGAAGCGTCCTGCAAAAATTGCAATTCGCTTGCATATGCCAATTTGCTAAACCAGGCCTTGTTTGCTTCAAAGGCCTTTTCCGCATCCCCTTCCGGCAAAATGCACAACGGCGCGCGCTTGCCCTGCGGCACGTTTAATTCACGCCGCAAATTGCGAATCGTGCGTACCAGTTCCATCATCTGCGCCACGGTTTCTGCCGTATCTTTGTCTGCCAGATTGCTTTCCTTCGGCCAGGCGGACATCATCAAATACCCTTCCGTGCCCGGCAACGATTGATAAATTTCTTCCGTTACAAACGGCATAAACGGATGCAGCAGCTTCAAGGTATTTTCCAGCACATACAGCAATACCTCCAGCGCCGTCTGCTTGGCCGTTTCCTCTGCCTGCAACCGCGGCTTGCACATTTCGATATACCAGTCGCAATAATCCGACCACAAGAATTCATATACCTTTTGCGCCGCCATACCCAGTTCCAGGTTTTCAATGTTGTCCGTAACGCCTTTGATCGCCTCATCCAGGTTATGCAAAATCCAATGATCTTCCGGCGCCAAAGCCAGCCCTTTCAGCCCTTTGGGCTGATATTCGCCTACATTCATCAGCACAAACCGCGCCGCATTCCAAATCTTGTTGGCAAAGTTACGCGCCGATTCCACGCGCTCGTTGTAAAAACGCATATCGCTTTCCACAGCGTTGTTTTGCACCAGCGAAAAGCGCAGCGCATCCGTACCGTAGGTGTCGATAATTTCCAGCGGGTCAATGCCGTTGCCCAGGGATTTGGACATCTTTCTGCCCTGGCTGTCGCGCACAATGCCGTGAATCATCACCGTGTTAAACGGCGGTTCGCCCATGATTTCCAAACCAAATACGATCATCCGCGCTACCCAGAAGAAGATGATGTCCGGCCCGGTCACCAGCGTGCTGGTGGGATAGAAATATTTCAAATCCTCCGTCTTTTCCGGCCAGCCCAGCGTGGAAAACGGCCATAGCCCGGAAGAGAACCAGGTATCCAACACATCTTCATCCTGCGTCAAATGCGTGCCGTGGCATTTGGGGCATTCATGCGGCGCTTCGGTAGCCACGATCAATTCGCCGCAGTCATCACACGTCCAGGCCGGAATTCTGTGCCCCCACCACAGCTGGCGGGAAATGCACCAGTCTTTGATGTTTTCCATCCAGTTGAAATAGATTTTGGAAAAGCGTTCCGGCACAAATCTTACTTTGCCGCTGCGCACCGCTTCAATGGCAGGCTCTGCCAGCGGTTTCATCGAAACAAACCACTGTTCGCTGACAATCGGCTCCACCGTCGTGCCGCAACGATAGCAGGTGCCCACGTTGTGCGCATGCTCTTCAATTTTCACAAGCGCGCCGCAGCTTTCCAGATCCGCCACAATGCGCTTTCTCGCTTCGTAGCGATCCAGCCCCTGGTAGGCACCGCCCTGTTCGTTGACAACGCCCGCATCATCCAGCACGCGAATCACGGGCAAGTTATGCCGCACGCCCACTTCAAAGTCGTTGGGATCATGGGCAGGCGTAATCTTTACCGCCCCTGTGCCAAATTCTTTATCCACGTATTCATCCGCCACGATGGGAATCTCGCGTTTCACCAGCGGCAGCACCACGGTTTTCCCGATCAAATGCGCATACCGCTCGTCTTCGGGATGCACGGCCACCGCCGTATCGCCCAGCATGGTTTCCGGGCGCGTTGTCGCCACGATGATGCTGTCTTTCCCGTCCGGCGTGGTGTAGCGGATGTGCCACAGATGGCCGGGCTGGTCCTCATATTCCACCTCTGCATCGGAAAGCGCGGTCTGGCAATCCGGGCACCAGTTGATAATGCGGTTGCCTTTATATATCAGTCCTTTTTCATACAGGCGCACAAACACTTCGTTTACCGCCTTGCTGCATCCTTCATCCATGGTAAAGCGTTCGCGTGACCAGTCGCACGAAGCGCCCAGCTTTTTCAGCTGCGTAACAATGCGGCCGCCGAATTTTTCTTTCCAGGCCCAGGCACGCTCCATAAATTCGTCGCGCCCCACGTCTTCTTTGGTAAGCCCTTCGGCCGCCATCGCTTCTACGATTTTCACTTCCGTAGCAATGGAAGCATGGTCCGTGCCGGGCAGCCAGAGCGCAGGAATGCCCTGCATGCGCTTGGTGCGGGTTAAAATATCTTGCAATGTTTCATCCAGCGCATGGCCCATGTGCAGCTGGCCGGTGATGTTCGGCGGCGGAATCACAATGGTATACGGCTGTTTTTCCGGATCGATTTTCGGGGTAAAGCAGCCGTCTTTTTGCCAAGCTAGATACAGCTTGTCCTCCACGGCTTTAAAGTCGTACGTCTTTTCGGGGATTGCTTTGGCCAATTGTCTCTCTCCTTTTGTATTTGTCTGTGAACAAAAAGCCGGTTTCGTCTCTTGAAACTCTCCATTTCAAAGGACGAAGCCGGCTTCGTGGTACCACCTTTGTTCGGGCGCAATGCGCCCCTTCATTCTGCCTGTAACGCGGGCGGGCGGGCTTGCTCGTTTGGCGACCTTCTGCGTGCTTTGTTCAAACGCCCTTTCAGCCTGGGGGCCTTCTCTCTTGGAACAGGGGGACGCATACTCCTCCAACCTCTTTGCAACCGTTTTTACGTTTTCTTTTATTTTATCCGATTATCCGCAATTGTCAACACGGGAAATGCGCCGTTTTCTAAATACGAATCGTCATCCAATGCCCATGGGCAAAGCGCAGCGCCGTCATCAAAAAACGCATAAACTGATCGATGGCAAGGCCGATCCAGGCGCCAAACAGCCCCAGTCCCAGCGGATAACACAACACATAACCGCACAGCGGGCGTATCATCGCCACGGAAATCAGCGAGACCAATGCGGTAAAGCGCGTATCGCCCGCCCCGCGCAAGCAGCCGGAATACACCACCTGCGAAATCTGCAAAAACACAACCACCGTTAAAATCGACATGATCATAGTTCCATAAGCCAAGATCTGCTCATCCGAAGAGAACCAGGAGAAAATCGTTCGCCCCATAAACAGAAAGATTGGCGATAAACACAACGCACAGACAATCCCAAACCGCTGGCAAACCGAGCCGTACAGCTTTGCCTTATCCGGCCGCTTTTCGCCCAGGCTCTGGCCGATCAGCGCCACCGCCGCTACGGACAGCCCATCGCCAAAGGAAAATGAAATCGTCATGATGTTCATCCCCACCTGATGCGCAGCAAACGCAACGGTACCCAATTTGGCTATGATGATGGAATAGGTTAAAAACCCAATCCGCAAAAAGATCTGCTCGATAAACGTGCTGGATCCTATATTGAAAATAGCGCCCAGGGTTTTCTTATCAAACCTGGCCCGCAAAACCTGCCGCAAATCCAAAAACAAATCCTTTTTCAACAACGAAAACAGCCCCATGCCAAACGCGCATACCGTGCCCAGCACCGTGGCCACCGCCGCCCCTGCCACGCCCAACCTCGGAAAGCCGCAATGCCCGCCGATGAGCAAATAATCAAATACAATATTGACAAAATTGGATACCATATTGGTTCGCATGGCAATTTTGGTATTGCCTGCGCCCCGCTGCGCCGCGTTAATCAGCATGGTCAACACATTAAACACCATGCCGCCCATGATGATACGAAAATACAAAACCGCGTCTTTATGCGTATCCGGCTGCGAACCTGCCATATGCAAAATGGGGTTGGCAAAAACCACACAGGCTGTGCTGATCAATACGGTGAGCAGCAGCGTAATCCGTAGCGCCTGCCCCAAAATCTTGTTGGCGCTTTCCTGATCCTTTTCCCCAAAACGGCGCGCCACCAGGGCGGAAACCGCCACATTCAGCGATAAAAAAACAGCCAGTCCGATGAATTTCGGCTGCGTTGTCAGCCCCACCGACGCGATGGCGCTTGTGCCCAACGAACTGACCATGACAATGTCCACCAAGCTGACCAGAGAAATTAAAAAGGACTCCAGCGTGGAAGGCCAGGCAATGGCAAAGGTGCGTTTTACCAGTTCTTTTACACTGGGAAGCTCCCCTTGCTGAGCTACGTTTTTCAATATGCGCGAAACATTGAGAAACTGCATCCGTTCATCCCCCTCAGTCATTTAGCAAACAACAATGTTCCTATGTTCAGTATACGCTCGTTTTACAAATCATGCAAAGCCATTTACTTTTCGTTTTCTTTTTTTGCGCGCCATCACATCATTACTGCAATAAAAAAGCGCCCGGCTTTCCGAACGCCTTCTCTTATTTCTTTTTACCCTCCCAGCCCCATAGAGACCACCAGCACCGTCATAATCACTATGCTGATTAAAATGGACAGCGAGGCCGTAAAACTGGACAGTCCTTCATTGCTGCCGGCCTGCCCGGTAAACACGGGACTCAGCGTGGTAACCGGTGCAAAGCACAGCAGCACCAACACTCGTCGGATTTCCAAACTGAACGGCATCACATAATAAAACAGCGCCGCCAACGCCCCCGCTCCGATCAAACGAACCGCCAGCACAAGGCCTGCCTGCTTTAGGCGCTGCGGTTGAAACTGCATTTCAAACATCATACCGATCATCATCATCGCCAAAAACCCATTGGCATTGCCGATGAACCCCGTGATGGACGTCAGCGCCTCCGGCAGCGGAATTCCGAATGCCGCAATGATAATCATCACACAATACGCATCAAACGGGCCGGAGGAAAACAACGTTTTGGCAATGCTTTTTACCGTGGCTTTCGTTTTCCCCGTTCTGGCGCAGGCCAATGCAAACGTGCCGCCCGTGCACATCACGGCATTTCCCATATCAAACAAGCAGGTAATGACCATGCTAAAGGTGCCCAAAAAGTTTTGCACAAACGGCATGGTAAACGCGCCGATGTTGTATCCGGAACAATTCAGCATATAAAACGCCTGCGTTTCCCTGTCTTTTTTGCGGGAAATCAAAAGCCCTATGCCGATAAACAGCAAATTTGCGCCCAGCCCCAATGCAATCAGCAAATACAGCTGCGCTTGCGGCTGAAACCCGGCAAAAGACGTAATCACCGCTGCCGGCAGCGTGATGTTCATCGTAATCTTTTTAATCGTGTCTTTTTCCGATGGTCTGAAAAAGCCTACCCGTTTTAACACGTACCCCAGCACAATGGCGCAAATGCAACCCAGTGCCTTTTGCAATACCTGCCCCATAAACTGCCTCCCTTTATCCCTAAAACGTATGACCTATTATATCATAACTCTGCCAAATCAAAAAAGAGGGTTCTTGGTTTTCTTCTATTATTTATTATATGATACAGTAAGCGTACCATGAAGAAAAAGGAGCGCGGTTCAATGCCCACCTGGAATCCCTGGCACGGATGTGTAAAGATAAGCCCCGGCTGTGCCCATTGCTATGTATATCGACAGGACGCCGCCTTTGAAAAAGACAGCACCGTAGCCGTCAAAAACAGTGCTTTTCGCTTGCCGCTGGCCAAAACGCGCACAGGTGCTTATAAAATTCCTTCCGGCGCCACGCTGTATACCTGTTTTTCTTCGGACTTTTTTCTGGATCAGGCTGACATATGGCGCGCCGAAGCCTGGTCTATGATCGATTTCAGGCGTGATGTGCATTTTTATATCATCACAAAGCGTATCGAGCGTTTTTTCGTTTCCCTGCCGGAAAACTGGGGCAGCGGCTATGAAAACGTGACCCTCTGCGCCACCTGCGAAAACCAGGACCGGGCCAATTTCCGTCTGCCGCTGCTGCTGGATGCACCGCTTGCCCACAGAGAGATCATTTGCGAGCCGCTTTTGGAGCGTATAGACCTAAGCGCCGCGCTTGCAAGCGGGAAAATCGAGCGGGTGACCGTCGGCGGAGAATCCGGCCCGCAGGCGCGCGTTTGCGATTATCGCTGGGTTTTGGATCTTAGAGAGCAATGCCTTTCCCATCATGTGCCGTTTCGGTTTAAACAAACCGGCGCCCATTTTTATAAAGACGGAAAACTCTATCATGTGCCGCGCCCATTGCAGCTGGAACAGGCAAAAAAAGCCGGCATTTCCACCGACGAATTTTCTTTATAAATCTGCAAACTTTTTCTTTAAAGCTTACATTCCTGTGCCTTGAAGATCGCGTTTTGTCGTGCTACATTGTGAAAAAAAGAGCAGCGTCTCCCGCTGTTTCAGCTTACACGGAAAGGTTTACGGTATAATGGAACGCGCAAATTCACAACCCGAAGCCAAAGGAAAAAAATATTTCTTTTTTGATATAGACGGCACGCTTACCACAAAAAATCCCGGCGGCATTGTGCCGGAATCCACGCTGCGCACTTTGGCGCAGCTGCGGCGCAACGGGCATTTTGTCTGCATTGCAACCGGGCGCGGCCAGGCCAAAGCATTGGAATACAGCCGGCCGCTCGGTATAGACAACGTCGTCAGCGACGGCGGCAACGGTCTTACCGTCGGCGGCAAGCTTTTGGAAATTCTTCCTCTGCCGCTAGACGCCTGCAAACAGCTCATCGCCGAATGCGAACAAAAGGGCTTCCCCTGGGGCGTTTCCACTGGCAATCTTCCGTACCGCACCTGCAAAGACGGCGCATTTTGGGAAGCCACGCACGATACGTTTATGAAAACGCTCATCGCGCCGGATTATGATTATACCAAAGCCACCGCCATCTATAAGGTGTTTGTGGCCTGTTTGAAAGAGGAAGAATCGCAGCTGACCATGCTGCAAGCGCTGCCTTTTGCCCGCTACCATAAAGAATATATCTTTGTGGAACCCGATGATAAATCCATCGGCATTCGCCGCATGATGGATGCCCTGCATGCCCCCTATCGCGATGTTGTGGTGTTTGGCGATGCGAAAAACGATTTGAAAATGTTCCGCCCGGAATGGACCAGCATCGCCATGGGCAACGCCATTGCAGAGCTAAAGGCCAAAGCCGATTTTGTAACCCGCAGCTCCGATGAAGACGGCATTGAATATGCCTGCCGGCATTTCGGATGGATCGACTGATTTCCGGTCGGTCCTTTTTCTTTTCACGGCCGATCCTCCACCGCCTGAAACCGTTGCTTTTACCGCTATTTTCCGCTATCATAAAAGGGATAGGCTCACATTGTTTACGGGCCGTTTGCAGGGAGGAACCCGATGACAAAACATACCCAAGACAACATCCGCAACTTTTGTATCATTGCGCATATCGACCATGGCAAATCCACCCTGGCAGATCGTATGATCGAACTGACCGGCACTGTGGAGCAGCGTGATATGCAAGAGCAGCTTTTGGATACCATGGAGCTGGAAAAAGAGCGCGGCATTACCATCAAAAGCCAGTCCGTCCGTATGAACTATACCGCTTCGGACGGAAAAACCTATATCTATAATCTGATCGATACCCCCGGCCATGTGGACTTTACCTATGAAGTTTCGCGCGCGCTGGCCGCCTGCGAAGGCGCCCTTTTGGTCGTGGATGCCACCCAGGGCATCGAAGCGCAAACGCTGGCCAATGTATACCTGGCTTTGGATAATGATTTGGAAATCATCCCTGTTATCAACAAGATAGACCTGCCCAGCGCACAGCCGGAGGTTGTAAAACACGAAATTGAGCAGGATATCGGTCTGGATACCTCCATGAGCCCCGAAATTTCCGCCAAAACCGGTTTGAATGTGGATCAGGTGTTGGAGGTAATTCCCCAGTTGATTCCCCCGCCGGAGGGCGATGTGGATGCGCCTTTGAAAGCGTTGATTTTCGATAGCTATTATGATAACTACAAAGGCGCCATCAGCTTTGTGCGCATTATCGATGGGGAATGCCGCCCCGGCATGCGCATCCGCATGATGGGCAGCCAGCGTGAATTTGACGCAACAGAAGTGGGCGTTTTTGCCCCGCAGTTAACGCCGCGTCAGGCGCTTCGCGCCGGCGAAGTGGGCTATATCTGCGCTTCCATTAAAAACGTGGCCGATACGCGCGTCGGCGATACCATCACCTGCGCGGACAACCCCGCCAGCGAACCGTTGCCCGGCTATAAAAAGGCAACGCCGATGGTCTTTTGCGGCATTTACCCCGCAGACGGCGCCGATTATCCGGATTTGAAAGACGCTCTGGAAAAATTGCAGCTCAACGATGCGTCCATCTCCTTTGAGGCAGAAACCAGCGCCGCGTTGGGCTTTGGGTTCCGCTGCGGGTTTTTGGGCCTTTTGCATATGGAAATCGTGCAGGAGCGGTTGGAGCGCGAATTTGATCTTTCCATCGTAACCACCGCGCCCAGCGTTATCTATCATGTGACCAAAACAGACGGCGAACAGCTGATTATAGACAACCCCTCCAACCTGCCGCCGGCCGCGGAAATAGATTTTATGGAGGAACCGATGGTAAAAGCCACCATCATGGTGCCCAACGATTTTACCGGTCCTGTGATGGAGCTTTGCCAGGAAAAGCGCGGCGTGTTTATCGATATGCAATATATGGATGCCGGCCGTGTTCAAATCTACTATCGTCTGCCGCTCAACGAAATCATCTATGATTTCTTTGATGCGCTGAAAAGCCGCAGCAGAGGCTATGCTTCGTTTGATTATGAAATCGAAGGCTATCAAAAGAGCGATCTTGTAAAATTGGATATTCTGCTCAACGGCGACGTGTGCGATGCGCTTTCCATCATCGTGCATCGCGACAGAGCCTACGCCAGAGGGCGTTCCATCGCAGAAAAACTGAAAGACGCAATTCCGCGCCAGATGTTTGAAATTCCCATCCAGGCCGCCATCGGCGGAAAGATTATTGCGCGGGAAACGGTGAAAGCCATGCGCAAAGACGTTTTGGCCAAGTGCTACGGCGGCGATATTTCCCGTAAGAAAAAGCTGCTTGAAAAGCAAAAGGAAGGCAAAAAGCGCATGCGCCAGATCGGCAGCGTGGAAGTGCCGAGCGAAGCGTTTTTGGCCGTGCTTAAAATGGACTAAGCCATGCAGCATACCACAGCCGCACTTTATCTTCATGTGCCTTTTTGCCACGGCAAGTGCCGATATTGTTCTTTTATCTCCACTTCGCCCCGCGATACGGGCTGCATGGATGCATATTTACATCAATTGCGCCGGGAGCTTATCAAAAACGCCCCGGCGTTTTCCCGTTATACCATTCAGAGTATCTTTTTCGGCGGGGGCACGCCCTCTGTTTTGCCCGTTTTTGCCGTTGGCGATCTGTTATCGCTAATCCGCTCACAATATCGTCTTTCGCCGGATTGCGAAATTACCTGCGAGGCCAATCCGGAATCCTTTCTTCCGCCTCTGGCCGATGCCTGGGCCGAAGCGGGCGTCAACCGCGTTTCGTTTGGCTGCCAGGCCATTCAGCCTTCCCTTTTGCAGCTTTTGGGCCGAAAGCATACCGCAAAGCAGGCAAAGCAGGCCGTGCGCACCGCGCAAAGCGCCGGCATTTCCCGCATCAATCTGGATATGATCTATGCCCTGCCCACACAAACGCTGTCTCAATGGACGGACAGCCTTTCCTTTGCCATGGATTGCGGCATTGCCCACCTGTCTGCCTATGCCCTTTCCATAGAGCCAAATACGCCGCTTTATCAGGATGTGCAGCGCGGCTATCTTGCCCCGCCGGAGGAAGATTTTGCGGCCGATTGCTATGATGCCATCGCGCCTACTCTGGCGCCGTATGGGCTAAGCGCCTATGAAATCAGCAATTTTGCCGCGCCCGGGCAAGCCTGCCGCCATAACCTGCTTTATTGGCAAAACGGCGTCTATCTGGGCTGCGGCCCTGCCGCGCACAGCGCTTTCCCCGGCCAAAACGGCGAATGGACGCGCGCCTGGAATCAGGAAAACATTGCAAACTATCTTTCCTCCGGCCCGCAGCGCAGCACGCAGACGATCGGCAAACGCGAAGAAATGTTTGAAACGTTGATGTTGGCCACCCGCACGCGCCTCGGGCTCTCGCTTTCCGCGTTTGAGCAGAGGTTTGGCCTCCCGCTGGAAAAAGTCTATCCAAAATCCGTACAGCGCTGCCTGTCTTTGGGGTGGGCCGAAATCAAAAACGGTTTCTTCTCCCTTACACCCAAAGTTTGGTTTTTGCAAAACAGCGTACTTCAATTGTTCTTGGAAGAATCCCCCTATTGATTTTCTCTATGGCGGTTTTGTTTCCCAATGTCACCCCATAGTGTCAAAATGCTTCAAACAAAAAAGCTCTCAAAACAAGGAGAGCTTTTTCTTTTCCTCTGTTATTTTCTTTTGCTCATTGCCCACGCGCGTTTTAGCAACAGCCGAAGGCCTGCATGTCCATCCACTGCTTTAGCGTTTCAATCCGCTGTGCATAGGCTACCTGTGCTTCTTCCGGCTGCCGTTCCACCGTTTCCATAATTTCAAACGCAAACGCCTGCCCGCCGTATTTTTCCCAATCCGCAGAAAGCATCGGGTCCGGTGCCCTGTTTTCCTTTTGGCAAATTTCAAACTCCGCCTGCGCCTTTGTCAGATCCAGATCGGCTTTCAAAAGTTTACTCTTATTCTCTTTGCAATAAATGGCATATACTCCGCCCTGTGTTGTTTTATGTTCCAAGCTTTTCTTCTCCTTTTCCCGCTTTTGGCCCCTATTCGTTCTTTTTTTCTTTGCTTTTCCATAGAATACAGCACAACCATTCTGCACTTTCATCCATAAAGGAGGCCCCCGATGAAAACTTTACGCCTGGGCGATCGCGGCCCTACTGTTTCTTATCTGCAATTGGCATTGTCACGGGCCGGGTTTCCTCCCGGCGAAATAGACGGCATCTTCGGCCCGCAAACCCGCCGCGCCCTAGCCGATTTTCAAGCCAGCCGCCGCTTGATCGTAGACGGCGTGGCAGGCCCGCTCACCTGGCAGGCCCTCATTGTGTTTCTCACCGGCTATGTCTATCATATCATCCGCGGGGGCGATACGCTTTATCAGCTTTCTAAAGTGTATAATACCACGGTTTTTTCCATTCTCACCGCCAACCCCGGCCTGGTGCCCACTTTTTTAATGCCGGGCCAGCGCGTTACCATTCCGCTTTCTTTCCCCGTCGTTCCCGATAATGTGCCCTATTCTTCCGCGCTTGTTTCCCTTATCATCGAAGGGCTTTTGGCGCGCTATCCGCAAATCCGATCCAACCCCATTGGGCAAAGCGTTTTGGGCCGCCCGCTGCCCGCGCTCACGTTCGGCCGGGGCAAAACGCTTGCTTTATTCAATGCCAGCCACCACGCCAACGAATGGATCACCACGCCTGTGGTGCTCACGTTTTTGGAGCAATATGCCGCGGCCGTCGCCGCAGGTGGCGAAATCTTCGGTTTTTCCGCCTCCGCGCTGTATGAATCCGTCTGTTTATCGTTGGTTCCGCTTGTCAATCCGGATGGCGTAGATCTTGTAACCGGTTTTCTGGATCAAACCCATCCCGCCTATGCCGCAGCCGAAGCCATTGCCCGCGGGTTTGAAAGCATTCCTTTCCCAAACGGATGGAAAGCCAACATACGCGGCACGGATTTGAATGTAAACTATCCCGCCGAATGGGCCACCGCCCGGGAAATTAAATTTACGCAAGGCTTTAACCGCCCGGCGCCCCGCGATTATGTGGGTCCCTCGCCGCTCAGCGAACCGGAATCCCGCGCGCTGCATGCTTTGAGCCTGCGCCATCGCTTTTCTCTAACGTTATCCTACCACGCCCAGGGCGAAGTGATTTTCTGGAAATTTATGGACTATGAGGTTCCCTCGGCTCAGTCCATCGGCCAACAGCTCTCCAACGCCAGCGGCTATGCCTTGGCAGATACGCCGTACAATTCTTCTTTTGCCGGCTATAAAGATTGGTTCATCCAAACCTTTTTGCGCCCCTCCTACACCGTTGAGGTGGGCCAGGGCATAAGCCCGCTTCCGCTCTCGCAGTTTGCTTCCATCTACCGGGCCAATTTGGGGCTTATGGCCACGGCGCTTTCCTTGGCCCCTTCCGTAAAATAAAAAAGAGCCGCTTGGCTCTTTTTTGTATGCTTAGCCCTTATTTTATTCCCCCGGCAATGCTATTTTCCTGTTTCCCACCGCCGCCGAATAAATCAAAAACAAATCTCCCGGCAGCGCCAGCAGCTTTTTCATCTTCTCATCATCAAACACACATATCGTACACGCTGAAAGCCCCAGCCCTTCCGCCGCCAAATACAGATTTTGCCCAATGTGCCCCGCATCCAAATACAAATCGCGATATCCGCGCTGCCCATGATGCCAAACTATGCGCTCCGGCACGGCAATCCAGAAAAACGTCACGGCGCTGTGCCGTTGAAATCCGTTGCTAGCAAAAGCGTGGTTGATCTCTTCTTCCCATTTTTCTATCCACGGCTGCGCCAATACCAGCGCATGCTCTTTTGGCAAATACCGATAAAGCCCGGGCTGCAAGCCCTTAACCCGTCTGATTAACAACATGGTTTCAATGGCATGTTTGGCGCCTGCGGACGGCACAGGGCGCAGCGTGGCTTCCCCGTTAAACACAATGCTTTTCTGCACGCCTTGCGTTATCCAGCACAAATACGCCAGCTGCACCAGCGACAGCGGCCCCTGTTCAAAGTTTCGTCTGCTGCGCCTGTTTCCCATCGCATTCCATAAAAGCGCATGAGGCAGCTCCTGGCGGATGCCATGCGGCAGCGCAATGCGCGGCAAATCCGGCTCCGCCTCCCAATAGATGGGCGGCTGCGGCTTTCCCTGCCGCCTGTCCGTCTGCGCAAAATCATAATAGGAGGTCTGTTTTACAAACCTTTGGCCGATTTTCCCCTGGCCGCGTTTTTGATTCGTCTTTTCCTCTGTATTGGCATTCATGCAAATTCACCTGTCCCTTTGCTAAAAACACAACGCCCTCTGCGCGCAGCAGCGGCTCCTGCTCGATAAATCCCGGCGCCGTATGGCCGCTGCGGTTTACAATGCGATGGCAGGGCACCCCCGCCGTTTTGCAATGCGAAAGCGCCTGCCCCACCTGCCGGGCCGCCCTGGGCCTGTTTATCCATAGCGCAATTTGCCCATAAGTAGCCACCTTGCCTTTGGGCACCCGGCTTACCATTTGATACACCTGTTCGGAAAACGCCGGTTGTTTTTCTTTATTTTTCTTCATCTGAAATCTGCCTCATGGCGCCGGTATTTGTATCCATCACAAACCCTTCTATCCGCACATGGGTCGGCACCAACGGATGATTTCTCAACAGCTCCACCGCCTGTAAAACCGAAGTATCCACATCGTCAAACCCGCTGAGCCACTTTTCAAAAGCAATCCCGCAATAATCCATCATGTCCAGCGTGTGTTGGTCAATCCCCTGCTCTTTCATCTTTTCAATCAAGGCTTGGCTGTCCATATGCTGCACGCCGCAATCTGTATGGCCGATGATCAAAATTTCCTCCACGCCCAGTTCATAGATGGCAATCAGCAAACTGCGTACCACGCTTCCAAACGGCTGCGTCAGCGTAGCGCCCGCGTTTTTAATGATCTTTACATCCCCATTTTTCAGTCCCAGCGCCGCCGGCAGCAGCTCTGTCAGCCGCGTATCCATACAGGATACAATCGCTATTTTTTTATCGGGGTATTTGCTGGTTGTGTATTGTTCATATCGTTTTTCAGCCACAAAGGTTTTGTTATAGGCCAACAATTCTTCCATCATGGTTGGTTCCTCTTTTCTGTCGGTTTGTTTTTATTTTATCATCGTTTGCATACAGGTTCCATTGCTTCTCTTCCGGTCTAAAGAAAAAAGGAACGAAGCGTCGTTCCTTTTCGCTTTCTTGTTTACAGATATACCACGGTATTTTCTCTGCGTTTCGGGCCTTGTTTGTTTTCCGTTTCGGTAGGATAGCCCAGGGTAATAAAATGAAACGGATGCAGCGGCTCTTCCATGCCCAATTCTTTTAGCAGCGCGCCACCCTCTTCGCTTTTCAGCCACGGAGTTAGCCACCCGATATAACAGCTGCCCAGCCCCACGGCATGCGCTGCCAGCATAATGTTTTGCGATGCCAGCGCCGTATCCACTTCGCCCCAGTTGCTGTTCCATTCCGGTTCTTTTCTGTAAGAAACCAGCAACAAACACGGCGCATGGAAAAAGATATGAAAATCCGGATCGCTGGCTCGTTTCATATGGCTTTCGATGCCGCAGTTTGCCATCCATTGTTTGCCCCGGCTGTTAATTTCGTCGATCGTTTTAGGGTCGGTAATCACCGTAAAATGCCAGGTCTGCCTGTTGCTGGCGCTGGGTGCCCACAAGCCTGCGTTTAAAACAGCCTCCAATACTTCGTGCGGCACCGGCCTGTTTTGATAGCTGCGCACACTGCGTCTTGTTAAAATGTTCTGAAAAACCGCTTGTTGTTGATCCATTTTTTAACACCTCCGTTGTTTTCATCGTACCCCATCGGTTTTGCAAAAGTCAAACCGAACCGGTTTCGTTCTGTTCGTAAATCACCAGCACATCGCCGTTGTTAAGCTTGGTCTGCCCGTTTGGCAAAAGGCAGTTTCCCTCCCGTTTAATCAACACAATCAATTGCTTTGTACGCGGCAACTCCTGAATGCGCTTGCCGATGCGCTCATCCTTTTTCCCCAGCGTCTGCTCCTGCAAAACCAAGTTATTTTCGCCCGCGCCCTCAAATTTCGGTGCCGCCAACACCGCGATGTCCCCTTCATGCAGCGTTGTTTGCCCATTGGGAACTATCGTTTGCTTCCCGCGAATTACCATCACAAGCAGCATTTGAGGTGGCAAATTGATCTGCGCAATCTTCTTTCCCTGCCAGGGGTGCCCGTTTTCCAGCGCCAGCTGCATAAACTGCACCTGCTCTTCCTCTGCATAGTCGGTAAACGTTTTTAATACATTGGCTTCGCCGTCTACCATGTGCAGCTTTTTTGCCATCCAAGGGAGCAAGGTGCCTTGAAAGGAAATGGACAACAGCACCACGCAGAATACAATATGAAACAAATCATATCTGGTATAGGCAGGATGAATCGTAGCCATAATCGCAAACACAATCGACGCTGCGCCGCGCAGCCCCGTCCAAGAAACCAGCCCGCACTGTGCGCTGCTGCACCCAAACGGTTTTAGCAGCCCGAAAATTACCAGCGGGCGAATGAGAAACGTGAGACCCACAGCAATCAGGAAAGATGAGGCAAACACGGTCGGCATTTGCGAAGGAAATGCAAGCAGCCCCAGTAGGAAGAAGATCAACATTTGCATCATCCCGGTCAATCCGTCAAAAAAATGAACCAGCGCTTTTTTATTGGGGATTCGTGCATTGCCCAGTATAATACCTGCAATATACGCGCTCAAATATCCGTTTCCACCCAACACATCCGGCAACGCATAGGAAAACACCGCCACAGCTACCACAAAAATTGCATCAAACCCATTGGTTTCAAAGGAAAACCGCTTTAATACAAATAACGAAAGATACGCAATTCCAATGCCAAACAGGCCACCGAGAAAAATCTGCTTTGCCACAAGCAATATCATTCCACCTACTGTTAAATCGCCCTGCATCAGAGAAAGAATGATCACAGTCAGCATATAGGAACAAGGATCGTTGCTGCCGGATTCTATTTCCAAAAGAGAGGCAGTATGGTCCTTTAAGTTCAATTGCTTGCTGCGCAAAATGGAAAATACGGAGGCCGCATCGGTAGAGCTGATCACGGCGCCTATCAACAGGCTTTCCAGCCATGCCATCCCCAACACCCATCTGCAAAACAACCCGGTAAATCCGCAGGTTAAAATTACGCCGGCCGTGGACAGCAGCATGGCCTTTCCTGCAATGGGCTTGGCTTCTTCCCAGTTTGTACCAAAGCCACCGTAAAACATGATGAAAATCAACGCTATCGAACAAATCTGTTCGGCAAAAGCATAGTTTTCAAAGGGAATTTTCACAACACCATCCGAACCAAAGAATAACCCCAAAGCAATGAAGAACAACAGCATAGGCAATCCCATTTTCCCTGAAATCTTATTGAGTATCACACAGCAAAGAATAACTACGGCACAAAGCAACAAAAAACCCGACATGCATTTCTCCTTTTCCTTTTCTTTTTATAGTAACATTGAAAAAAATCTCTCGCAAGCAAGCGTTTGGTTTTGTCGTTTTATTGCCATATCTCAAATATTTTTGTTTTCGTCTTTTCCATCGCTTTTTTATATTTTTTAAACCCGGCTTTTGCCTTTCTGTTTTCTTTTCACCTTTTCCCGGACGAAATTTATATGCGTTTCCATACGCCGTATATGTCTTCTCTCCTACGTTAATTTTCTATAGGTTTCGTCGAAAATTACTCAAAATCCGTCGAATTTTGTCGAATTTTCAAGAATAACATCGGATTTTATCGAATTAGTTGATGAGCTGTCAAAAATTGTCAATAATCAAAGGTGGAATGAGAGGAGCTATGATTCAATGAATGCAATCGATATCGAAAAGATTGTCTTTGCTCAATTATCAACGTTTGGATTTAAGCACCACAGTGCGGGATTTCGTTATCTCTGTACAGGTTTGCAATTAGCTTTGGAACAGCCAAGCATTCTTAATGAGATGACAGAAAGATTCTATCCTGCCGTAGCCGCGGTTCACGATTCTACTTCATCGGCTGTGGAAAGCTCTATGCGCAGAGCCATCTTAGATGCCTATGAACACGGAAACCGCAAAAAGCAATTTCAAAAGATCTTTTTGCGCTACACGCATGAATGCCCCACTGTCTCCGAATTTATGACGGGCAATGTCCACAAGCTGCTTTATGGAGACCTTTGATCTTTTTCGTTTCCCCCGGAAGCCATCAACCCCATTCGGGTTAACCGCAAGTCCCCCTGCCGGTTGATGGCTTCTTTCCTATTTTCTTTTTTAAGGCTGTCCGGCTTTGCGTTTCATGCAGCTTTTGCACCCTGCACAAAAAATAAGCGCACGGCAAGCCCCCAATTTTTTATTTCCCCCTTCTTTTTACATTTTTCTTCAAACATCCAAACTTAGCCCTTGACAAGCATTATAAAATGATATATCATAATCAAGTCTCAAATAGAGATTTCGAGGTGTAGCGCAGCTTGGTAGCGCGTTTGGTTCGGGACCAAAAGGCCGCAGGTTCAAATCCTGTCACCTCGACCATATCGAGTATTCATAAGGGATTTAACTTTATGAATACTCGTTTTTTTGTTACGGTTTTATGTACAGAGCAAGCGTTTACGGTAAGAAACTTCATTTGTGTGTTGGCTCGCGAGATGATGAAAAACGAAGATACGAAAAGGCAGTTGTATAAAGAACGTGCAAACATAACATTTGATGAGCTTTTAGCGTCGAAAATGAGGCAAAAAATATGAATGGGCGGCGAAGCGATGCAGGACATTTTTGAGATGGCGACAAAAACAAATGCTGCTGTCTACCATAAATTTGGAATCGGTAGTGATTGATGTGTTTACATACAACATTGCAAGGACAGCGGATTAAAAAGCGTTTCCATCTTTCTGCAGAAAATTAATCCAATATGCCGCCGGTTACGAATGTACAGCTTCTTGCCGATGTTGACGGAACGCAAATTCAGATCTATAGAACCAAAGACGGGGAAATTACAGTCTATAACGATTACGAAATAGATGCGTTTTTGGCGGATTTGGAAGTCGAATTGCCGTTTGTTTGACGTCAATGTCGGGAATACGAGCAGTGAAAGACGAAGCCCACATTGAAGCGTCAAAAAAACACAACTACAGCAAGGAGGCGGGCGAGTTCTATGGTAAGATTGAAAAATATAGCGATTAAAGATGCCGTTATTGAATGCGATATTTACCCAGAGGATAGCGCACAAGCGGGGCGGGTTTCTGTTGATATGGAATCCAAGAAGCTAATCGCGTTCAAGTTGCCTGCCGGATACGAATATTGCAGGAACCATGTAGAACACGCAAAAGATAACCTTGTTTCTTTCATTGAAAAAATGATATCTCAGAAGAAAAACTGATGATGTGGTATTAAAGCACTTTGCAAACGCAGGGTGTTTTTTATGGAAAGGGGTTAAACATGGGTCATACGGTTGTTCAACAAAATGTTCTTATTCGGTTTCGTTTTTAGTGTTTTCATTTTCTCTTACTCTTATGTTTTTCTCGTTTTGGTTGCGGCTCCAAAAGTCCGCTTTGCCGGCGCATTTTCATTTTTTCCTGCCAAGCTTTTCTTTTAGACAAACAGCCGTCCTTGCCCACCGTGTAAAGCTGTCCGAAAAAACGGACAGCACCGTATCCCCCGCTTCGGCCAAAACGGGATGGTTTTCTGAAAATTTTGACATCCGAATTCCCTTCTCGTTTCGCTTTTTAGCTCTGTTTTTCTTCGATCAACGTTTGAAAAATCCGGTTTTTATCAAATGTATTCGTCGTAAACCCGGGAATCTCTTTGATCGCTTTGCACAGGCTTACGCTGAATCCCGTTAAAATCTGCCCGATCTCCTCTTCGCCATACGGGCAATCCCCCGTTACGATCAGCGTTGCCAGGCTGTGTACCACCAGCCACAGATCTCGAAAATACCGGTCAGCCTCTGCCGGAGTCATATGGTAAATCTTTTCCAGCGAAGGCCGCGCAATGGTTTGCAAATGTTCCATGGCGCTCAGCGGTCCGTTGTTTTCCCCCGCAACTTGCTGCAAAAACAGCAAGCGATACAGCGCCGGTTCGTCCTTTGCAAACCGGATATACTGCATGCCGAGGCCGTAAAACGGAATCTTTTCTTTCAACCCCTCCATAGCATAGGCTTCGTATTTTTTCTCCGCCGCCGCATACACTTCGCTTCGCACCGTATCCATCGACCCAAAACAGGTGAAAATCGGCTGTGTGGAGGTTCCCAATTCCTCTGCCAGCGCTTTGGCCGTAAGCCCCTCCAAGCCCTTTTTTCTCACAACCGCCACCGCGGCCGAAACCATTTCTTCTCTAGAAAATTTATTTTTGGGCGCCATCCGTCCGCTCCCTTTCTTTGTATTTTGCTAATTATATATCATATGTTATACATCAATCATTGTTATAAATTATATCGACAACTTTGTCAAGATCAAGCCCGCCGGCCTTTTTTAGTTCTTGCTGTTCGCAAATCTTTTCTATACAAAAAACAGGAGCCTTTTTTGGCCCCTGCTTTTGCTGTTCTCATCCGATCTGATGGCCGCATTCCGGGCAAAATCTGCTGCCGGGCTGTACCACGCTGCCGCAGTACGCGCATCTGTTTTCCAGCTTTGCCCCGCAATAATTGCAAAATTTCGAACCGGGCTGGCAGGCATTCCCGCACGAAGGGCAAACAGCCTGCTGCTCTTGCGGCGCCGCCTGCGCCTGCGGCCTACTTGCTTGGCCGCCGTTTGCCAGAAGATACCGCTCCACCACCTCAAAAATCTCTTCCGGAAGCTTTTTTTGCCGGTAAGCGCCAATCCCCGCCGTCACTGCCAACGGCCATGCAATAAACAACCCCACAGCGCCCGCGCCGATTTTATCCGACCATTCGCCCTGGCCTACCACAACGTTCAAATTACTGTCTATCTGCGTCAATTGTATCGTGGTTGCCATGCGCATTCCCGCAATGGTCTTCCAGCCGTCCTTTGTCTGCCGGCCCTGGATCACATAACCGTCTGCCGTTCTGGCGCCCTGCACCTCCATATTTTTTACAGAAGATAAAAAGTCCTCCAACGCTTTCGCCACGCCTTCCAGCCGTATCGTGGCCGGAAAGTGAAACATTTTCGATTCGTTTGCCATTTTACATCCCTCCCGTTCTTTTTGTCTGCGGCCATTGCCCTTCTCCGATATGCTTCAAAATCCGCTCCGTTATATATTGGATAGACAAAGCCCTTTCTGCCTCCGAAAGGTCTGCCGCCGTGGTCAGCATTGTCGTGTGCAAAATCGAGGTGTCCAACGATTGTTCCGTAACCGCAAAGGCATATTCCCCAACGTTGCCTTTCACATTCACTTCGGCTTTGATATCCCCTGCCATTGTTTTTTTGTATTTGCCTTTCATCCGATCCAAAACATCAAAAATCGCATATACCACCATGCGCCGTGGATATTCCACGTCTTTTTTTAACCCCGGCATGTTTTTCTCCTTTCGCATCGGTTTCCCTTGCTTTTCAAAAGCCGCCCTCAGCCCTGCGCACGCCTTATTGCGGGCGCAGGGTAGACAGCACATTGCCCAACAGCACGTTGGCATTTTCCATGTTCTTTTCGTCGCTTCTCAAGCCCACAATATACGGTTTCCCCTGAATATCCGCCGTTGCAATGATCACCGTATCGGATTTATGCTGGATGTTTTGTATCTTCCAGTTTATGCCGCCATATGTCTGCGTGCCGCTTTCGCCCAGGGAAGCTTCCTTGTTCTTTTTCCATATCTGGCACAGGTATGCCATACATTCATCGGCTGTGTTTCCCGCCGCGTTGCCCTCTTCCATCTCCAGATACAGTGCATCGTCATCGCTGAAATACAGCATCATGGCCGTCCCGCTTTTCCCGTTTGGCAGCGTAAAGGTCGATGTGTTTGTCTTTTTAATCAACGACGTATCGCAAATCGCTTTCACGCGGGCGGAAGAATCCGAAACAATGCCGTAGGAAATGTCTATCGCCCCAGTGCACCGGAACGAGGACAGCGCGTTATACACTTCCGTTTTCCCGGCCGTATCCTCGAAAAAATAGCAGCCTACCAGAAAATAACAGCCGAAATCGTTCTTGCCTTCCACGGCTTCTGCGATAAACTCCATTTGCTTGTTGTCTTGCGTAGCGGAGAAGAGAATCTGATACGCATTCTGGTTGCCGATCGTATCCGGCCCGGCCGTTAAAATGGAGTGCTGCGCGTTTTGCAGATTCATCTTTTGCACCAGCTGATCCACAATGGCTTCCCGGTTGTTTTCCACATCCGAAAGGGAATACACCGGCCCGCCCAAAAGCCAGGCATAGTCCACCAACGCAATGAGCCGCTGGTTTTGGTTGTCCACAAATGTCCAGGAATTTTCCTGTTGCGTATAGCTGTTCGGCACGGTGATTTTCCCGGCATAAATGCCCAAATCATATTCTGTGGATCCCGTATTGGAAATCACGTTGGTATCGGTTTGCGCCGTCTGCGTCGGCTGGCTGTTTGCTATCGGCGTTTTATCCTTGGAGGAAAGCGCGATCGGCAAAATGATACACAGCGCAAGTATGCCGATCAGGCCGCCCGCCATCACCCAGCCAATCACCGGATTTTTCTTTAAAAAGGCTTTCAGCTTTTCTATCCCTTTTTGGGGTTCTTCGTTTCTCTGCACGCCCCGGGGCCGTTTATTGGCCCCCCTCGGCTCCGCATTTTGTTCTGCACCGCGCGCCCGCATGCGCTGCGGCGCCAACGTTTCCCCTTTTAACGCGGAAAGGAAGGTTTTCATATCGGCAAACCGGTCCTCGGTTTTAAGTGCCAATGCCTTCATCAACGCCTTTTCCATGCAATCCGGCAGCTGTATACCCAGTTCCGTCGGCGTTTTAAGCGTATCTCCGTGCACGCGCTCTATCGCGTCCGGCGGTAAAACGCCGGTAACGCACCGATACAGCGTAGCGCCCATAGCATATACATCCGTCCACGGGCCCTGGTTGCCATGGCTGGAATATTGCTCTTCCGGGGCATAGCCGTGCTTTAAAATCACGGATACGCTTTTGTTGTTGTCGCCCGCGGCAAACCTGGCCGCCCCAAAATCCAACAGCCGGCTTTCGCCTTTGGCCGTAATATAGATGTTGTCCGGGCTGATGTCCCGGTGCAAAAGGTTTAACGCATGTACCTGTTCCAGCGCTTCCATCACCGGCTGTAAAATGCGCATTGCATTTCCCGGGGAAATCTTTCCGCCGCGTGTTTCCAGATACTCTTTCAAGCTCATTCCGTCTATATATTCCATGACAAAATAAGCCGTGTTGTTCTCTTTAAAATAGTTTTGTACGGACACGATATGCGGCGTGTTTTGCAGCTTTGCCAAAATCCGCGCCTCATCCAAAAACCGTTCCATGCCGTAGCGGTAATCCGTTTCCACGCGCCCTGTTAGCACCACGCTGTATTGGTCGGCATGCCGCGTGGCCATGGCCGAGGGCATATATTCTTTGATCGCCACTTTAATTTCCAACGTCAAATCATACCCCAAATAGGTAATGCCAAAGCCGCCAATGCCCAGCACCTTGCCGGTTAAATAGCGCCCGTTTAAAATCGTTCCCAAAGGCAACGCCAGATAAGGCTGTTCCTCTGTTTGGTCAAACCCGCAATGCGGACAAATCTGCTGTCCCGGTTCTTTTTCCGAAAAACAGCCGTAGCAAATGCGTTCCGGGTTCATATGCCTGCCTCCTCCATTTCTGCCCATATCCAGATTTCTTTTGTCACCTGCCGCGCTCGTTCCGCATGCCGCAGCACCAACGCCTCCAGCCATGATCTGGCATTGTCTGCTTTGATAAATTCAATCTGTATTTCCAAAGGTTCTATGTAAACCTCTCCGCCATACATCAGCAGTCCCTCCCCCTTTTGTAAGGGCTGCGGGGTATCAATCCGTTGTATGCCGCCTTCGGCCGTCAGGTGAAAGAGCGCCGCCGGCGCATTCCCGGCGGGTTCGCTCTCTGTGGTTTGAATTTTTCCGTTCCGTAAACAATATTTGGTCATCCCGTTTACTCCCGGGTCACGATAAACCGGTTGTTGCTGTCGCACAGACAGAATCCATCGCCTGCAAACAGTTTTTCCGTTTCGTTTGCCGTCAGCTTCTTCCCGTTATCCAGATAGGTGCCGTAGGAAGATCCCAAATCCGTAAGCAGAAGGCAGCCTTGGCCCGCATCATAGGCAACCCGGCAGTGCCGTCCGCTGATGCCCGGTGTATTCTGATCGAAAATGATATTGCATACAGACGGGTCGCGCCCTATCACAACGCTGCCTTTAGTCAAATCAAAACGCTGCCCGGCATACTGCCCCGTGATCCCCTTCAATACAATCTTCTTTTCGGCCGCGTTTTCGTTTTGCTGCATCTTCCGGCCCGCCTGCGCGCCATTGGGCTGCGCCGCGGCTATGCCGCTTTCTTTGGAAGCCTGCATCATCATTACAACGCCGCCCGCCAAGGCAAGCAAACCGATCGGCAAGCATACATAGCCCATCCACGGCTGCAACAATCCGCTGCCGCCGTTGCCCATCGTATATTCAATCTGCTCGGTGTCCAAAATCTTCGCCAGTTCGTTGATGGTAATGGCATAGTTCATCCCAACGGACACGCCCGTATTCGGGTCCAGCGCCCCCGCTGCGTTGATGCCGATTACATTCCCATTTTCATCCACCAGCGGGCCGCCGGAGTTTCCGCCTGCAATGGAAACATCCATTTGAAACGCTTCATAGGTGGAATAGTTTGTCGTCGTGCGTTTGCTGATGATGCCCCTTGTCATCGTCACATCGTCTTTATCATACGTTGCAAAATCCTGTTGTCTTACGGAATCCCCCGGGTATCCCAGCGCATAGGCCGTACTGCCGATGTTTACGGTGTCCGAATTGCGTAATGTCAGCGCCGTGCTCTTATCCGTTTCGCTCGGCAATTCCAAAATCGCGATATCCTTTTCATTAAAGGGCGAAAAATACACAACTTTCGCCTTTACAAAATCATTTTCCGCCGCGGAGAAATACACGCGGATTTCCCCGCCAAACTGCGTCGAATCCTGTCTGGGATAGGTATATGCTTTTTGCACCACATGCCCATTTGTCACAATATACCGAATGGGTTTGCCCGGTTTCCCAACAGCCCAGCCGGTGCCCCAGCCGCTCTCGCTGTTTCCCTGGTTGTCATATACCGTGGCATATACCATCGCAATGCCGTTTCGCGCCTCGTAAGGGTCTGTGCTTTTGCCGCTTACCAGCCCCAAAATGCCGAGTAAAAGGGCCAATGCGCCTACAACCAGCAGCACGATTGCCGTTGTTTTTTTATTGGATTGTTTCTTTGCTTCCATTTGCTTGCCTTTCTCCTTTTCCGTGATATTTTAATAGAATGGCCGTGTAGTTATCCTGGTTCGGCTGTGCCGCCGACAGGATTTCCTTTTCCAGCCGTTCGCAGCCCTGTTGCGGCGGCAGCGCCATCGCCCGGCCGATTTGTTTTAACGTCAGCGTATCGCTCACGCCGTCCGAACAGAGCAGCAATACATCCTCCGGTTCCAGCTTAAACGGTATTTTTGTGTCGTCGCTTTGCACCGTCTCTTTGCCGATATATTCCGCAAGCGCCCCTGCCTGCGGGTCTTCATACGCCTCGGCTACCGGAAGTCCCTGTTCTAACGCCCGTAACGCCAATTCGTTTTTAAATTCCTGCCGCAAATTCAATGCATACAGCGTTTCGTTTCTCCATAAAAACAGGTCGCTGTCTCCCACACACCAAAACCGCAGCGCCCCGTCCTTGATAAAGGCCGCCACCAGCGTTGTGCCCCCGTGGCCGAGAAATTGCCTGTATACCTTTTGGCTTTGCCGGCAGATCCAATCCCGCACCGCGTCGGTTTCTTCCCAGGGGAATGTTTGCAGCATCTGTGAAGAGGTTTGCGCAGCAATCATGCCGCCCTCTGCCATGCCGCCCATGCCGTCGCACAGCACCGCCAGCAGGCCTTTTTCTTCATATTGCTGTAAAGGGGAAATGCCAAACGAATCCTGTTGTTCGTCCCGGCTTCCCTTTCCCTGTAAATTGGCAATCTCTAACGCCGGCTGTTGTGTTTGTTTCATTGGTTCTTTCTCTTTTTCCGTCCTGTTCTCTTCCCTTTGTTTTTTTCTCCGCTTACACAGCCATAAACAAAGGCAGCAAAGTACCAGCCCTATCCCCAGCGCAAGCATCCAAATGCGGATAGCGCTGTTTGGCGTCAGCGGCCGATTCAGCCAAAAAAGCAGCGTTTGATGCGTTATGCCTCGTCCCATTGGAATCTTTCTCCGCATAACGGCAAAAAGAGCAACTGGCTTTTGCCGACTTCTATCACGTCATACGCTTCAAGCGGGCGAACCTGTTCCACCTGTTCATCGTTGCAATAGGTAATGCCCCGCCCCTGCCCGGGCGCCAGGGAAAACTTATTGTTTTTCGTATCGTAAATCACTAAGGCATGGCTTTCTCTGGAAACGGTATCGTCTCTGCCCAGCGACACATCCATCGCCGCCGCCCGGCCGATAAAGTTCCGTCCGGAAATCAGTTTAAAATCTTCTCCGCGATGCGGCCCGGCAATGCAGATCAAAAACCCAACCGCAGGATCAAATCCCATATTCTTTTTGATAATCCCCACGGTTTTACCGCTGTCCGCCTGCATAGCGCTGCCGCCGGAAACGGCCGCCACCGTTTTCCCGACCGCGCTGTTGCCCGCCACCGTTTTCCCAAAGCCCGCGTTGGCCTGGCAATAAGGACAGCTTGCAAACCTTGCTTCGTCGTAAAAATGTCCGTTATCACATTGCTTCAATTTTGCTTCCTCCTATCCGCATTCGTTTTCTCGAATCACTGTTTTCACTTTATCCGCCCTGTCCGTTTTTGTGCAGGCCGTATCGGTGCCAACCTTGCAAAAACCCGTGGCGCACCTGTGCCAACCTTGTTTTTTCGCCCTTTTTTCTAAATAAAAAAAGCCCATATAGGGCTTTGGTCTGTCTTTTTATTGCAAAAAGCTTTCGTCTATCGGCTCTTGCAGCGCTTTGTCCGCCAGGGTCCATAGCGCTTTGTCATTTTCCGTTTGGTAATAGTTTTTATCCTTGGCCTTAAAGTCATGCGCACTAAAACAAAAGCTGTATTTGCTTTCATCCGCCATAATAAAGGTAAACACGTCGTCGCTGTCCGTGCTGGCCAGTTCTGCCTTTGGGCCGATCTGTATTGCCTGTAACGCCTGTGCCATCTGCAAAACGGTTTGTGCGTCCGTCAGCCGATACCGGGCCGATGCCTCCCCGTTTTTTTCATAGATACAATAAACCGGCTGTTCGTTCTCTATCCGATGAAAAAATTCCGCCTGCTCTTCTGTGCAATACGCCGCTATCTCGGCCGGCTGCGCCGCGCAGGACGCCATACACCCTACCGCCAACAACAGCAGCATAAGCCTCAGCTTCCGTTTTGTTTTTCTCATCGAACATCCCCCTTACGGCATTTTCTTTTCCATATATACCTGGTATAGGCCCATTCTGGATTTCACGCCCGCCTTTTCATAAATCGCCGTGATATGCCTTTGGCAGGTACGCCTGGAAATATAAAGCGTTTCCGCAATCTCCTGGATGTTTTTCTCCGTATTTACCAAAAGATCCAACACTTCTATTTCCCTTTGCGTAAACCCATAGGCCTGCGAAAACTGCTCAAAAGCGCTTTTTTGCGATGCGTCGTCGCCTGCCTGCAATTCTCGCTCTTCCATTTCCTTTTTCACAGCCATATACGCCGCCATCGTGCCGCTGACCGCCACAAACAGCACAAGCGCCACCACAATCTCCGTCATGTTGTTTTGCGAGCCCATCAGCGCAAGCGAAGCGCCCGCAATCACCGCCGCGCTTAGGTTGTTGACGGCCCGTCCCATCCCGGCCCAAAGCGGCGGCATTTTCATATATTCGGAAATCTCCATAAAGCTGGCCGTGAAAAACACCACAAAAAACCCGGATGAAAGATAAAACACAATCAGCCCGATTAAAAACGAGCCGCCCAGCTGAAGAATCGCCACACACAGTGTGGACAACATCATCACGCTATACATGATCGTATTCATAAACACTCTTTTTTTATAATCAAACAAAAATCCGGAAACCAGCCCGCTACATGCCAACAGCATCCTGGGCCATTGGCCGATGTCCGCCTTTCCCGCCGCATGCTGCAAAGTCACGATATTATCCAGCGTGCTGAAAATGCAAGTCATAAGCGCCACCAGCACTATCAGCAAAATGCCGGCAATCCTTTCTTTGGGTATCTTCCCATCGCCGTTTTCCTCTGTTTTTTCCTGTATTTTTCCATCTTCCGTTTCACCGGCCGTTTGCTCTGATTTTGTCAAACAAATGACCAACACCAACAGAAAAACAGAAAGCACCACCGCTTCTACCCATTCTTTATTGACCAGATTGTTGTTGATAAATTGCAGCAAAATGCCAAACGCATATGAAATCCCAACCTGGCGGGCCAGAGAATTCCTTGTTTCCAGCGTTTTCATGCAAACCGCATAGGTTTCGCTTCCCAAGCAGCCCAAAATAAACAGCACGGCCATGCCCAAAAACAGCGTCATTCCATAGGCGCCGCTTTTCTCCATAAAAAATAGGCACAAAACCGCCGCCGCTGCCAAAACCGCAACGCCGATCTGTTTTCCGCGGCGTTTGCACAACCGGGCCGCAAACGGCCAGGATAAAAAACCAAGCGCACTGATTCCCAATGCATAGTTTTGCGCCAGCACCGTATTGTGTTCATCCACAATGCGGGCCATGATATTCACATAATAATATTCCGTTCCCAAAAATACAAAGATGAAAACGCCCATCATCAAGATCGCTCTTAACGAAGATGGTTTTGTCAGTTCCAATTTCATTGTATAAACCTCTATACCCCTTTTTCTGTATACAACGCTTCTATTATATCAAATCAAAGTCTCGGTTCAAAACAGTTCTTCTTTTTGGTATGGGCCCGGCTGTCTCCGTCCTTTTTTCTGCCGGGACGGCAAACCGGGTCATTTTCATTATACCGTTTCTTTTGAAAACCGAAAGTGCATATGGCCGCCAATCCTTCAAAATCGCCTGGCGCACCGGCGCCATCTTTGCCTTGGATTGCGGTTTTATGACAATTGCTTGCTTTTTCATTCTGTTCTCGTTTGCTTTTCCACTGCTCCGCCCTTTGGGAGGCAAAACAAAAAAGAATCCGCCATGATTCCCTGCGGATTCTTTTGATTTTCTATTTGCTTTTTACAGCGCCGCCTGCTTTTCTTCCAGATGAATCTGCTGCATGATAAACGGCAGCACCTGTTCCGGCTGAATGTTCAATACCAGGGCAAACTCATCGTATAGCACCTTTTCCGCCGTTTTAAAAAAGCGTTCATCTGCCATATGCAGCTTTCTTCCCTTTTCTTTTTGCTTCTGTTCATGCAAATGCAGGGCTTTAATCATGCCCACCAGCTCTTTCCGGTCGCCCCGCTCTAAAATTTCCTTATAGACAACCTTTCTTTTCTTTTCATCCTCAATCCACAGCGCCCCTTCCTGCGGCATGGATTGAATCAACGCCCGAATCTGCTCTGCAGACAATACCGCATGAATCTTCTCCGTCAGTGCTTTGTTATCCACCGGCACATACAAAACAGAACTATCATGATATAGCGGGCAAAGCACATAATACTCTCTTGTCTGCCCGTCATACGACCGTTGCGCAATTTCCCTTACCTTGCATACCCCGTGCACTCCGTACAAAACCGTGTCGTTTGGTTGATACATTTCCCTCTCCTCTTTTCTGATTCTGTCTTGCGTCCCTACCTATGGATAAAAAAAGTGCAGTTTTTCTTTTTCTCCCGTTTTTATGGGGCAAACTACACACTTATTTTAACGAAATTATACCACATTTTTCGCGCAAATGCACCCTTTTCCCCCTTCCCATATACCCCGTTTTCCCGCTTTTCTACGGTGTTTTTTCCCTTTTTCATCATGCCTTGTATTTATTGTTTTACACAAAATTTATTGAGTATCCTTCCTACGCCCGAAAGCTTTCTGGCATAAAAAATAACCGGTATGCATCGCATACCGGCCGAAAGAGCACGGATCATTTTGCCAAAAATCTCGATAAAAATTCCCGTGTTTTGGCGTTCTGCGGGTTTTCAAAAATCTCCTTCGGTTTCCCCTGCTCACAGATCACGCCATCTGCCATAAACACAACATCACTGGAAACGTCTCTGGCAAACGCCATTTCGTGCGTAACCACAATCATCGTCAAACCCTCTTTAGCCAGGTTTGTCATAACATCCAAAACTTCGCCCACCATTTGGGGATCCAGTGCACTTGTCGGCTCATCAAACAACAGCACCTCCGGTTCCATTGCCAGCGCACGCGCAATGGCCACGCGCTGTTTTTGTCCGCCGGAAAGCTGCGACGGCCGCGCATTGATAAACGGCGCCATGCCCACCTTTGTCAGATAGTGCATCGCCTTTTCCTCCGCTTCCTTTCGGCCGCGCTTTAACGCCGCCGTCTGCCCCGTTATGCAGTTTCCAAGTGCCGTCATATTGTTAAACAGGTTAAAGCTTTGAAACACCATCCCTACCTTTGTCCGGTATTGAATCAAATCAAAATCTTTTCCAGTAATATCCTCTCCGTGAAACAATACCTGTCCCGAAGTCGGGGTTTCCAATTGGTTGATACACCGCAGCATCGTGCTCTTCCCGGAGCCGGATGCGCCGATGATGCTCAAAACCTCTCCCTTTTTCACGCCAAGGTTTATATCGCGCAGCACTTCATGCGCGCCAAACTGTTTCTGCAAATGCACCAGTTCAATCACATTTTCCGCCATGATCATTCCTCCCCGCCTATATGAATTTCGGCGTTCGAATCGCTTTGCGAGCCGAAGATGGTATAGTTGTCTTTCCCGTCCATCTTCTTTTCAATATAGCGCAAAAGACGCGTAATACTAAAAGTCAGGATAAAATAAATCACGCAAATCACAAGATAGGTCTGGAATGTTTGAAAATTCTGCCTTTTGATCACGCCTGCAAAATAATACAGTTCCGTAACGCCGATTACATTCAATACGGAAGTATCCTTGATGTTAATGACAAATTCATTGCTCACAGACGGCAGGATGTTTCGCATCACCTGTGGGATGATTACCCGCCACATGGTCTGTTTATGCGTCATCCCGATGGACATGGCGCCTTCAAACTGGCCTTTGTCTATCGAAATAATGCCGCCGCGCACAATCTCCGCCATATAGGCGCCGGTGTTGATGGATACGATCAAAATTCCGGACGGAATCAACGGCAACGTTTGGCCGCCCGTGGCAAACGCATAGCCCCAGTAAATTACCATAGACTGCACCATCATCGGCGTGCCGCGGAAAATCTCCACATAAACGGCGATGATGCCGTTTAACAGCTTATGCAGCGCACGCAGAATCGGGTTTTTAGACAGCGGCGCCGTGCGAACAACGCCCGTCAACAGCCCCACGGCAAGCCCGATTACTGTGCTGGTCAAAGAGATCAGCAACGTGTTGCCCACGCCGGACAACAGTTGCGGATAGTATTTTGTAAAAATGTTTACTACATCGTTTAAAAAGCTCATGCCATTCTACTTCCACTCTATATCAGACAGACAGCAGATTACCCTGCTGTCTGTTCCGCGTTTTCTTATTTTTTGATGATAACCACCAGGTTGGATTCATAATAGGTCGATGTGAAATCGATCTCTTTTTCGCGCTCCGCCGTGGGGCTCATGCCGGCTACAATCGCGTCAATCGTTCCGGACTGTACCGCAGGCAGCAGCGAATCCCACGGAATGGCATAGATTTCCAGCTTCATACCCAGTTTGTTTGCCACATACTGCGCAATCTGCACATCATAGCCGTTGGCATACAGCCCTTCCTGACCTTTGCTGCTGATCGGCACGGCACCCAGGGTGTTTCCTTCGGTGTCCGTCCAGTTATACGGTTCATACGCGCATTCCATCCCAACTTTCAACGTGCCGTTCGTCGTGGCCGGCGCTTCGCAGCTCAGTTCAAATTTTTCTACCGTGCCTCCGGAAGAAAGCGTTACGATCTGTTCCATCAATTTTGTTTTCTGCTCATCGGTAATTTCAGCCAATACGCCGTCGATCTTGGCTTTTAAGTCCGAACCCTTTTTCAAGCCGATGGCCACACCCACATCTGCCGGTGTTGCCGTAAAGCCGGTGTCGTTGTTTTTCAAATGGATATAGGTTAAAGAATCTTCCGTTGCACACACGGAAAAGGCGGTAGGTTCTTCGGCCACATATCCGTCGATTGCGCCGCTTTTCAGTGCAGTTAACAGATCGGCAAATTCCGGATAGGTGGAGGATTCCACATTTTCAATCTGGTTCACAGCATCCGCATGGAACGTACCTGCCTGCGCTGCAATTTTGGCGCCTTTCAAGTCCGCCAGGCTCTTGGCGTCTTTGATGTCTGCCCGGCTGCTTTCTCCGCCGCAGCCTGCAAAGCTGACAACGCACAGCGCTGCCGCTGTGAGTACCGATACGATCTTTCCGAATTTCTTCATTTTTAACATCTCCTGTTTTCGTGCTTTGCGCACAAATCTTAAAAAATATAAGCCTGCGACCCGAAATGGTATCGCAGGCTTTCAAAAATTCGAAAAAGCCGTTGATAGTACTCCACATACGAGGTATGTGACAGTCCTGTGCCTGTTAAGCACAGTCCCAGCAAAATTTGCGGCGGCAACCACAAACCCACTTCGGCGGAACAGCCTTTCCCCATGCAATCATTTGCCGATGTCTATTGACGGGTACTCATCATATCCGCAACCCCTATCAGGTGCTGCATTTTTATATTTTTTTGTAGTATATGTCAAAAAAAAACCGTTGTCAATACATCTTTTTTCATTCTCTTTTCACACAGCTGCCACTTTGTCTAAAGAAATCTGCTATTTTTGCAAGAAATCTCTGGCCAATCCACCCAGGCTCCCTTTATAATAAACGTGTGATTTTTCAATCACTCCGCCATATTTTTGGTTTTATTTATCATATACAGGAGGCATCGCATATGGATTCTACGCAAATTAAACAGGACATCCTCCGGGGCCGCACCTTTCTTGGCATTGAATTGGGCTCCACCCGCATCAAAGCCGTATTGATCAACGAACAGCACCTGCCGCTTTCCTCCGGCAGTTTTGATTGGGAAAACCGTCTGGAAGACGGCATTTGGACCTATCATTACGATGAAATCTGGGCAGGGCTTCGCGCCTGCTATGCGGATTTGGCGCAAAACGTACAAAAAACCTACGGCATAGAGCTTACCACCGTGGGCGCCATGGGCGTTTCCGCCATGATGCACGGCTATATGCCCTTTGATAAAAACGGAGAGCTGCTGGTGCCTTTCCGCACCTGGCGCAACACCATCACCGGCCGGGCCGCGCAGGCGTTAACGGATCTTTTCTCCTTCAATATTCCGCAGCGGTGGAGCATTGCCCACCTGTATCAGGCCGTTTTAAACGGCGAAAGCCATCTGCCCGAAATTGATTTTCTTACCACCTTGGCCGGCTGTGTTCATTGGAAACTGACCGGCGAAAAAGTAATCGGCATTGGCGACGGCAGCGGCATGTTCCCGATCGATTCCGCCACCAGCACTTACGATGAAACAATGAGCCGGGCGTTTGATGCCCTTATGGCGGACAAAGGCTATCCGTGGCATCTTCTGGATATTTTGCCGAAGGTTTTGCCGGCCGGCGCCAACGCCGGCGCTCTTACCGAAGAGGGGGCCCGCCTTTTGGACCCCAGCGGCAAATTAACTGCCGGCATTCCGTTCTGCCCGCCGGAGGGCGATGCAGGCACCGGCATGGTGGCCACCAACAGCGTAAAAATCCGCACCGGCAATGTCAGCGCCGGCACCAGCGTATTTGCCATGGTCGTCATGGACGAGCCTCTTTCCCGCGTGCATCCGGAAATTGACCTGGTTACCACCCCGTCCGGCGCGCCGGTGGCGATGGTACATTGCAACAACTGCACTTCCGATCTAAACGCATGGGTATCGCTGTTTGGGCAGGTATTGTCCTGCTTTGGATGTTCCCCCGCTGCGGAAGATCTTTACGGAACTTTATACCGCAAAGCACTGGAAGGCGCAGCGGATTGCGACAGCCTCATGGCGTACAACTATTTTTCCGGCGAGCATGTCACCGGGTTTGAACAGGGGCGTCCGCTGTTTGTTCGCCGCCCGGAAAGCGACTTTACCCTGGCAAACTTCATGCGCACGCATCTTTACACCTCGCTTGGCGCTTTGAAAACCGGGCTGGATATTTTGATGAAACAAGAGGGCGTAACGTTAGACAGCGTCACCGGCCACGGCGGCTTGTTTAAAACCCCGGGCGTTGGGCAGCGCATCTTGGCCGCCGCCATGAATACACCCGTCACCTGCATGGAAACCGCCGGCGAAGGCGGCCCGTGGGGCATGGCCGTGTTGGCTGCTTACATGATGAAATCTGCGGAAAACCCGTCTTTGGAAGAATATTTGGCCAAGCGTGTATTTGCTTGTTGCCAGAGTACCACCGTGTCTCCGGAGCAGGCCGATGTAGATGGATTCAACGCCTTTATGCAGCGCTATGCCAAAGGGCTTTCCGTAGAAAAAGCCGCCGTAGACTGTTTGTAAAATTCACGGAATATAATCTTACAAACCCTTTATAAAATGCCGGCCGCTGTTTTGCCAAAATAAAACTGCCGGCAAAAGGAGGTATATTCATGCTGGAAACTCTAAAACAACAGGTTTTGCAAGCAAACCTGCTGCTGCCAAAATACAATCTTGTCACCTTTACCTGGGGCAATGTCTCCGGGATAGACCGCGAAAAAGGGCTTGTTGTCATCAAGCCCTCCGGTGTTTCCTATGAAGAAATGCAAGCCTCGGATATGGTCGTTGTGGATTTGGATGGGCGCGTTGTGGAGGGGACTCTTCATCCCTCCAGCGATACGGATACGCATCTTGCCCTGTATAAAGCCTTTCCAAACCTGGGCGGCATTGTCCATACGCATAGCCGCTGGGCCACTATTTTTGCCCAGCAGGGCCGCGGCATTCCCGCCCTCGGTACCACCCATGCCGATTATTTTTATGGGGAAATTCCCTGCACACGCCGGATGACGGAAGAGGAAATCGCCGGCCGGTATGAACTGGAAACCGGCCACGTTATCGTGGAAACCTTTGCTGATTTGAATCCGGATGCCATCCCCGCCGCCCTGGTTCACAGCCATGGGCCGTTTGCCTGGGGAAAAGACCCCATGGAGGCCGTTCACAATGCCGTAGTGCTGGAAGAAGTGGCCTTTATGGCCTGGCATACCCAGCTGCCCACGCCCCAGCCCCATATGCAGCAGGCGCTGCTGGACAAGCATTACCTGCGCAAGCACGGCGCCAATGCCTATTACGGGCAGGACCCCAAAGCGTAATGTTTAAAAAAGTTGCGTTCGTTTTGTAACCAACAATCAAAACGCGCTTTCATAAAACAGCCACAGCAACACATCGCTGCGGCTGTTTTTTTCTATCCTTTTCCGTTTTTATATAAAAACCAACAGAAAACACCGATACGGGTTTTCCCTTCCCGCATTGCAAACTATTTTTTCGCAGGCACTCCCTATCGCAAAAATGGGCCCTGCCCAAAGCCTTGCTCCTTTTCCTGTCCCCTCTTTTCAACCCTGCCTCTTCCCCGCTGTTTACTCTCCTCTTTTTTCTCTTTTGCATAAGGTAATTCGAGGTGATTTGATGGAAAATATGTGTTATCCGTTTGTAAACCTGCCCCTTCCCTATGCCTATCACGCCCTGGAACCTTTTATCGACGAAAAAACCATGCATTTACATCATGACAAACATCTGCAAAATTATATTGATGCTTTGAACAAACTTTTGGAAGAGCACCCGCTTTTGCAATCGCTTTCCTTAACGCAGTTGATCCGCATTTCCGATTCTCTTCCGCAAGCGCTTCGTGCTCCGATAAAAAACAACGCCGGCGGCGTATATATACAACCACCGTTTGTTTTTTGATGGGCTTACCAACCCCGCCACGCAAACCCCTATGGCCGGCTTGCCCGGGCGATCCGTTGCCGATTTGGCAGTTTTACCTCATTTACGGATGCCTTTTCCGAGCCGCGCTTTCTGTCTTTTGCTCCGGATATACCTGGCTTGTGGCTCGGCCGGGCGGTCTTTTTATTTGCACCACCGCCAACCAAAATACGCCTCCCGGCGTTCCTTTGCTGGTTTTGGATGTTTGGGAACACGCCTATTATTTAAAACACTACAATCTTCGCGCGGATTATATAAAAGACTGGTTCCGTATCCTCAATTGGGAGCGCGCCGAAATGAATTTTCTGGATTTTCTCTCCGCCTGCCCGTCGAGTTTCTGAAAATTTTCTCCATTTTCTTTTGACCGATAAACACAAAAAACCTCGAAATTATATTCGAGGTTTTTTTATTTGAGATAAACAAAAGCGCAAATGCTCTTTCGTTTTTCAAAGGGCTCCTGTTTCATTTCCTATATCTTCTTGTCAAATACTGCGCCCGTTAGATACCTCCGCCGTGGAAAACCCTTTGTCCTCTATGGCCTGTTGAAATCTATAAAAGCGCTGCCGCACTGGCTTTGAAAACAACGCCGCCATCCTCGGTTTTGGGGTAAACCTTACCATCGTGGGATGCCCGGGTGTATAAAGCATAAAGCTCATATCCGTTGCATCCCTGTCTCCGATACGGTTTGAGACCTGCTTTTTGTTTATTTTTGCATAGGTATCGGCACATTCTTCAAACAAAAGGCGCGCACCGTTTACAAAGAAAATGCCGTTGTAATCCATTTTTCTCACGTCCTTTTCGCAAACGCATACATAGTCCGAAAAATAATCCGCCGATACAGTCTCCTCCGTCATATTCCTCTCTCCTTTTATTCCTAATGCCGCCGGATATTTTTCAAAAAAGATAAGGGAATCTGCCTTTCCTATGCCTATTAAAAACATCCTTTGCCCTTATTGCAAAGCATTTGATTGCATAGAAAAAAAGCACTTCTTATGAAGTGCTTTTTTGGAGCTACTGGCCGGACTTGAACCGGCGACCTGCTGATTACGAATCAGCTGCTCTACCAACTGAGCCACAGTAGCACAGCGCCCATTTTTGAACGCTTATAAATTATAGCAGACAGCGGGCCGCCTGTCCAGTATTTTTTGTCAACGGAAATACGATTGTGCCCCTGTCCGCCGGTTTTCGCTTTTTTGTTTTGCTTTCAGCCTGCGAAATCATCGTTTAGCTCTTTTGTTTTCTCCCTCTTAAATACATATATAGGTTGCACTTTATATTGCCGTTATACAGTTTGCGCTTTCTGTCCGCCTTTTTCCCAAAGTCCCGTTCAAAGCCGTCGTCCGACGAAATCGCAAAAATGCCCATATGCGGTCGCTCCTGTTTCATCTTCCCCAGCGCCCGCGCCACATGCTGCCCTTGCGTGCGTTCCATCCTAAGTCCATAGGGCGGGTTTGTCACAATCAGCGCCTGTTCGCTTGGCAATTTCAGCGTAGCAACATCCCCGCAGGCAAAATTGATCCACCCGTTTACCCCGGCGCGCCGGGCATGCCGATACGCCATGGATACCGCCTTGTCGTCTATATCGCTGGCCAACAGGTGGGCAAATCCGCCTTCGCGTCGTTGCGCTCTGGCTTCTTCGCGCTGCAAGGCCGCCTCTTGCTGCCAGTTTTTCCATCCGTCAAAGGCAAATTGCCGCTGCAAACCGGGCGCCGTATGCGAAGCGATCATCGCCGCTTCAATGGCAATCGTACCGGAACCGCAGCATGGGTCCACAAACATCTCTCTTCCGTCGTAATACGACAGCATGGCCAGCGCCGCGCCCAGCGTTTCCCTCAAAGGCGCCTGGGCAGATAAATCCCGGTAGCCGCGCCTATTTAAGCCGGGGCCGCTGGTGTTCAGCGCCACAGTGGCTTCATCTCTCAATAAACCGATTTCCACATTATACGCCTGTCCCGTTTCCGGGCATCTTGCGTATCCATGGGCCTGCATCATTGCATCCGCAATCGCTTTCTTGCTGATAGACTGCACATCCCTTACGCTGCCCAGTTTGGAAAGCGCGCTTTTCCCCGTCACGGTAAACGCCGCGTCTTTGGGCAGCAGATGCCGCCAATCAATCGCCCGCACGCCGTCATACAGTTCGGCAAAGGTTTCCGCTTTGCATTGGCCCAGCACCACAAACACGCGATCTGCACATCTGAGCCACAGGTTTGCTTTTATGATCATCGCGCGGTCTGCTTCAAAAAACACCCGCGCATCCTGCGCTTTTACGTTTTTTGCGCCCAGCATCACCAATTCATCGCGCACCAGAGATTCTACGCCAAACATACATGTTGCAAAACAATTCATACAAGCGGCTCCTGTTCATGCGTTTGCGGCGGCAGCGGCCTTGTTTTCGGCCGAATGGGTGTGTTGTTGATCAGCATGCCGTTGACCACAAATTCAAACGAACATCCCAAAAATTTGCTGGCCGCTTCGGACAGCGTCATCCGAGACATATAGATATTCAAAAATTCTTTTACCGAAGAGCTGTCGTCCATCGTACAGGCAAAACGAATAATTTTATTCTTGGCGTCTATTGTCACCTGCGTGTTGCGGATGGAATAGTTTACCCTGTCATGAATGTCTTCAAAATCATATTTATTGCGGCGCACCCTAGCCCTGTGTGCATCAATTTTATCCGCAATAATCAACGCCGCGCTGATTTCCGAAACAGGGCAGCCGCTCTGTTCGTCATGGTTGCCCACCGCCGTACAAATGCGCATCACTTCGCAAAACGGCATACCCATCTCCCTTAATAAGGGCATGAGTACCGTGGCGCCGATCTGCGCATGCGTATCCCGGTTAAAGGCGTTGCCCACATCGTGTACCCAGCCCGCAATGGCGCCCAGCTCCACGGTTCTGTCGTCAAAATCCAATTCTTTCAAAATCTGCCGGGTAATCCGGCTTACATATCCAACATGCCGCGGGCCGTGGTCCGTATAGCCCATTGCCTCCATGCAGGCATTGGCCTGTTCAATCATAATCGCAATGTTTTCGTTGGCCATCACATCGCTGAGCATGATCATCTTTCCCCGTCCTCCCGTTCCATTTCATCCATTGCCAGCTTGATGGTTTCATAATCCTTATCGCCGGCAAATTCCCTGTCTATTTCCACCAGGGCTCCCAGTTCCTCTGCGGCATCGCGAATGGCGCAATAGGTATAATAATCCAGTTTCGGGTCGTTCAGCCGCTTGGTTAAAAGCGTCACGGCGCGCTCATCGCCCATTCTGCCAAGGCAGCTGGCGTAAAATGCCAAATCCTGCGTTTCGGCCTTGGCAAACAGTTCTGCAATCTGTTCCACCGTGCCCTCTCCCGGATATTGAGAGGCAATGTCCGCTAAAATGCGAATCACTTCCTGTTTTTCCTGGCCCGGCAGCGCCTCCAGCGCCTTTTGCCCGGCCGCCGCGCCAAACATCAGCACAGCCTCCACCCAAAGCTGGGTCTCCTCTTCCTCCGCCTCGGTTAGGATTTTTTCAAATCCCGTTTCCAAAAGCGGCGCATATTGCATCTGGCATAACAGTTCCAGCATTTCTCCGCGCACCTTTGGCAAAGCGCGTTCCAACAGGCGAAACAAGGCCGCTGCGGTCTCCTCGCCCTGATGCACCAGCGCATGCGCCAAATGCTGTGGCAATTCTTCTCCCTCTTGCCAATATTCCCAGGCCAATTCCATAAGCTCCGGCCCGGAAAATTCGTCATAATACTCGCACGGCGTTCTACCGCCCAGCGCCGCATTGGGGGTATGGTTAAATTCTTTATACCACGCATCGGAAAGCGCTTCCACTTCCTCCTCTTTCAGCCCCTCTGCCTGACTTAACCGCGGCAAAATAAACGCCCGATACAGCTGTTCAAAATCAATTTTCATCGTTTTGTTCCTCCAACGCCTTTAACACCTCGGCATAGTAGCGCTTGGAAAGCTCTGTTTCCAGCGTGTCTGTGCGTTTTAAGGCCAGCGCCCAAACGGCCTGGGCCATCGCTTGCGCATCCACATCCGGATAACTTTTTTTCAGCGTGTTCACATACGCCGCCCAGACAGACTGCGCCAACAGCCCTGCCCCTTTGTTCTGCTCTGTTTCTCCGCGCTGTTTTAACAGCGCCATCACCGTTTGATAGTTTTCCGGCAAATCCTCCGGCAATTTAGGCACGGAGGAAACATGCACCTCCATCAGCCCTTCCATGGTCAGCGCAACATACGGCTCTTTGGCTTCCATTCGCTTTAGCACGCCGAAAATATATTGCTTTTGCTCCAAATCCATTTCCGGCACCATCAGCGTTTCGCGCAGCCATTCCTCCGCATCCGGCGTGCCGATAATTCCCAAAATCTCTGCCATAGCCTGTGTCATATGCGGATCCAGCATATGCAACCCCCAGCGCACCGTATCTCTAAATGTTGCGTCCGTATTCCACAATTGGCGGATCTGCTCTTTGGATTGTTTGGACCACCGGCCGATCTCTGCCATCCGCTGTATCACCTTGGCAGGCGGCAGCTGCGGATAATAGTCCAGCTTTTCATAAGGGGCATCGCCCTGCTCTGCTTTTTTGGCCATGGATCTGTAAAACGGCGCAACGGCAAAAAAATCATCCACCTGTGCCATCGTATCAAACCAGCGAACCGCCTTTGCGTATTCTTTGCAATTATAGGCCGCTACTCCCGCGCAAAACAGCGTTTTGGGGTCATAGGGGCGCTGTTCTACGGCCAGGCTGAAAAATTTCAGTGCGCTTTGTTCCCGCCCCATCTGTGCCATTGTCATCGCTGCTTTGTAGATTTCATCCAGCCCTTCCGGCTGCATACTGTCCAGCTTATCAAGCAGTGCCTGTGTTTCCCTTTCCGGATACTTTTTCCCCGCAAAAATCAACAGATTGCAGATGGCATGCACGTTTTCCGGCTCTGTTTTCACCATCTGGCGCACCAAATCACAGGCCTTTTCCGTTTCGCCGTTCAAATAATATGCCAGCGCCAGGTTGTTTTTTGCATAGGACAGCCCGGGCGCCCGTTTTAATACGCGCTCTAATACCGCTGCAGCCTGTTGGCCCTGACCGCGGTCCAGCAGCTGTTTTCCCATTTCGGCCATCTGTGCGGTTTCCTGCGAAATGCCTTCCTCTTCCGCCATGGCTTGCAGTTCTTCTGCGATAAACGCCAGCATATCCTCGGCCTGCTCCACCAATTCGCCCACATCATAATGCTGCAAAAACGTTTCCAACGCCGAGGCCGCCAACTCGTATTCCTGCATGCACAGGTAATTATACCCAATGCCAAATTCACATTCCGCCGGCACGGGGTTGATCTCCTTTGTCAGCCGCAGCAGCCATTGATTGGCTTCCTCGTATCGTTCCATATCGGATAACACGCCCGCCATTGCCAATTTATATTCCACATTGTCCGGGTCCCTGTCTATGGCTTTTCGATAGTTTTGGTAAGCAGGCGCCAGCGCCCCTCTTTCCGCATACCGCCGCCCCGCCTTTGCATAAAACGAAGGCTCCTGGGTAAAGGACAACACTTTATTTCCTTTTAGCCATAACGGCTTTTGCATAAATTTAATCTTCCTGCTCCTTTTTCCACGGTCTGCCCGTGCGTTGCTTTATCGCTGCGTTGCCTGACGCAAAAGTGCCTCCAGCTCCGCTTGATTGAATTGGTACGCCTTGTTGCAAAATTGGCAAACAATCTCCGCCTTATGGTCTTCGCGGATCAATGTTTCCAGTTCCTGTTTGCCGATGGAAATCAACGCGCGTTCCATTTTCTCTCTAGTGCAGTTGCATTGATATCTTACCGGCGTTTTCTGCGTTACGGCATAGTGCATATCGCCCAAAATCGCCTGCATTGCCTCTTCCAGCGTCATCCCTTCGCTGAGCATAAAGGACAACAGCCCGCAGGCCGTTTGCCGCTGTTCCAGCGCTTGCAGCACATCCTCCCGGCAGCCCGGCAAAGGGAAAATCGCCAGCGCGCCGGCGCTTTTCACCCGGCAGTCACGTTCCACCATCACGCCGGTAAAAATCAAACACGGCCGTTGTTCGGACAGCGTAAAATAGTACGCAAAATCCTCTGCCACTTCACCGGTTTGCAGCTGCGTCTGCCCGATATACGGTTCTCTTCCGCCGTTGTCTTTTACCACCGTCAGCCGGCCGCTTTGCCCCAAAATACCGGAAACATCCAATTTTCCGTCGCGCTCCCGCGCCGGCAGATCCGCCTCCGGGTGGGCAATCGTGGCGCGTACCGTGCCTTTGGGCGACGCCACCGCCAGCGCTTTGCCCGCCGGCCCGCCGCCGTCGATGATGCACGTTACATCCCCGTTTTCCGCTTTAATGTCCGAAGCGGTCAACAGTGCCGCCATCATCAGCCGCCCCAGCGCCGCTGTATTGGTAGGAGAAAGATGATGCACGTTGCGCGCGGTTTCCACCGTTTCCTTGGCCGAAAGCGCCACGGCATACGCCTGCCCGTTTTCCAATGAATAATGCATCATACAGTCTTCTGTTTGTACGATCATATGGGTCCTCCCCTTATCTTCTCTCAATTTTTCTTTGCCACAAACTGCCAGCGTGCGCAGTCTTTTCCCGGCTCGTCTTTGCTGCCAAAGGCATATACTTTTACTAAGTTAAATCCAACGTTATACAGCGTCCGCTCCAGCGTTTCCCTGTCGTGCAGATATAGGGTGTGCGTTTCGTTGGTTCTGGCATACAGCCCGCCCCGCCGCTGGGTAAACAGCGTTAAATCCATCGTGCAGATATCATCCGCTACCTCCGTTTGCAAGATATAGCCCGCGTCCTCCGCCAATTGGCAATAGCTTTCGCGGCCGATTTCTTCTTTGTAATGATAGGGCGTGCTCACATCAAACAACAGCAGCCCGTTATGCGGAAGCTGCTCGTAAGCCGAGGTGAAAAACAAGGGCACCTGCAAGGGCGAAAGATAGTTTACCGGGTCACAAGTGGCCACAATTGCCACCACGGGACGATCCAGATCCATCCCCGTCATATCCATTTGCTCAAAGGCGATCGAAACATTTTCTTGCCGGGCATTTTGTACCGCTTTTTCCAGCATGGCGTTGGAGATATCGCCCCCCATCACGCGATAGCCGTTTTTAGCAAGCGCGATGGCCGTTTTCCCCGTGCCGCAGCCGATATCCAAAATGCGGGCCGGCACGTTTACGGCAAAGTCCGCCAGCAGCTGCAATACATACGGCGCAAAGGCATCCGTTTGCTCGTTCATAAAGCGATCATATACCTGTGCAAATGTTTGATACATACCCATCAAAGCTACCTCCCTTGTTGACTTTATATTGTATCATATTGCGCCTGTTTTCCGCAATCTTCCCGCCTGTTTCGCGTTCTGTGTTTTCAATTTTGACACAAAGCCGCATTTTATGCATAGGATAAGGGTGAACGGCAATTGACAACTGCCTGTGCGAATGGTACACTTTCAAAAAACAATCTTTCACAAAAGCAGAAGTAGAGGTGCGCGTTTTAGGTGTATCGGCAAAGAGGGGCGGTCTCCTTACGACTTGCCGAAAAGGGAAAACGCGCCGAAGAAATGCCGGCCGGCCGCGGTCTTGCGTTTCTGGATGCAACGAGGAGCGGCGTTGTGTCTGTCACGAAACATTCGTGGAGCGCTGCTCTGTCTCAAATACGCAAGGCGGCGGTTTCTTTGTATATGCTTTGCAGTGTGTAGGCGGCGCGGCAAAGCGCCGTTTTGTATTTTTAGGAGGCATAAACATGCAAAAATTTCGAGTGGGCATTGTAGGGGCCACCGGTATGGTGGGCCAGCGGTTTGTTTCTCTGTTGGCGGATCACCCCTGGTTTGAGGTGGCCGTGGTGGCCGCTTCTTCGCACAGCGCAGGCAAAACCTATCGCGAAGCGGTCGGCAATAAATGGGCGTTTTCCTGGCCGATGCCGGAAAAAACCGCGCAACTTACCGTGATGGATGCTGCCGACGCCGAAGCCGTTTGCCGCGATGTGGATTTTGTTTTCTGTGCGGTCAATATGCCGAAAGCGGATACCAAAGCGCTGGAAATCGCGCTGGCCAAAACCGAAACGCCGGTTGTTTCCAACAACAGCGCGCAGCGCGGCGAACCGGATGTGCCGATGATGATTCCCGAAGTGAACATCGAGCATGCCAAAGTCATCGAAACCCAGAAAAAACGCCTGGGCACCACGCGCGGTTTTGTGGCCGTAAAGCCGAACTGCTCTATTCAATCCTATGTACCTGCCCTGTCCCCCTTGCTGGATTTCGGCATTGAACAGGTCTCCGTTTGCACCTACCAGGCCATCTCCGGCGCCGGCAAAACCTTTGCCACCTGGCCGGAAATGGTGGATAACGTTATCCCTTACATCGGCGGCGAAGAAGAAAAAAGCGAGCAGGAGCCGCTGAAGGTTTGGGGCACTTTGAAAGACGGCGTCATCGTGCCGGCGGAAAAGCCCGTGATCAGCGCGCAGTGCCTGCGTGTGCCGGTGCAGGATGGCCATACGGCCGCGGTTTCCGTAAAATTCACCAACAAACCCACCTGCGAACAGATTATTGATCGTTGGAACAGCTTTAAGGGCGCGTTGGACGGCATGGGCCTGCCCAGCGCTCCGGAAAAATTCCTTACCTATTATACCCAGGATGACCGCCCGCAAACGCGGCTGGATCGCGATCTCTACGGCGGTATGGGCATTTCCATCGGCCGCCTGCGGGAAGACCGCCTGATGGATTATCGCTTTGTCTGCCTGTCGCACAACACGCTGCGCGGCGCTGCCGGCGGTGCGGTTTTAACCGCCGAACTTTTGGTAAAACTCGGTTATATCACCCATAAATAATGAAAGGGGAAAACAGTATGTGTCTGTTTACCGGCGCCTGTGTGGCGCTCGCCACGCCGTTTAAAGCCGATGGTTCTGTGGATTTTGATGCTTTTGCCCAAATGCTGGAGTTTCAAATCGTCAATCATACAGACGCCATTTTGGTCTGCGGCACCACAGGCGAACCCTCTACCATGACGCGGGACGAACAAAAGCGCGTGATTGCCTTTGCCTTGGAAAAGGTAAACGGCCGCGTGCCCGTGATCGCCTCCACCGGCGGCAACAACACCGCCGAGGTCATTGAAAAATCCAAAGATGCGCAAGCATTGGGGGCAGACGGCCTGCTGGTCGTCACGCCTTACTATAACAAAACCACGCAGGCGGGCCTTATCGCACACTATACCGCCGTTGCGGACGCTGTGGATCTGCCGATCATCGTCTACAACGTGCCGGGGCGCACAGGGCTGAATATGACGGCGGAAACATTGGCCGCTCTGAGCTATCATAAAAACATCGCCGGCATGAAAGAAGCCAGCGGCAACATGGCGCAGGTATCCGATATGATCCGCTTGTGCCAGGGCCGTATTGCCATGTATTCCGGCGAAGACGGCTTGGTTGTGCCGTTGATGTCTTTGGGCGGAAAGGGCGTTATTTCCGTGGTTTCCAACATCGTGCCGCAGGATATGCACGATCTTGCCGCAGCCGCGCTTTCCGGCGATTACAAAACCGCATGCGATTTGCAGTTCAAAATCGCGCCGCTGGTAAAATGGCTGTTTAGCGAAGTAAATCCCATTCCCGTAAAAGCAGCTTTGGCCGCCATGGGGCAATGTCAAAACGTTGTGCGTTTGCCGCTTGTACCGATGGGCGAAGAAAACAAAGCCCATCTTATCGAGGCCATGCGCGCATATGGATTTCCCGTATAAGCTTAAAAAAACGGCAAAAGCCGTTTTTTTATTGTGCTTTTTATGGTATGCTGAATTGAAGTTGTATTCTATTGGCATCCATTGCCCAAGATAAAAAAGAGAGAACATTCTGTTTTTGTTCTCCAAAAAAGGAAGTTTGATCGTATGATTCATGTATTGATTTCCGGCGCCCTGGGCTCTATGGGGCACCAGCTTGCACAGGCCATCGAGGCAGATCCGGATTTTACCGTGGTTTCCGGTGTGGATATTCGCTCGGATGATACCCTGCCCTATCCCGTTTATCAGGGATTCGGCGGCGTAAAGGAAGATCCGGATGTGTTGATCGATTTTTCCCGTGCCGATGCTTTGGAAGCCGTGTTGGAATTTGCAACCGAGAAAAAAATTCCTACCGTCATTTGCACCACCGGCCATACGCCCGCGCAAAAGGCCGCCATTGCCAACGCAGCGCTCAGCGTGCCGATCTTCTATTCGTTTAACACCTCCCTCGGCATTGCGCTCACGCGCGCTCTGGTGCGCCAGGCTGCGCAAACCCTGGGCAGCGGGTTTGATATGGAAATCGTTGAAACCCACCACCACCGCAAGCTGGACGCGCCCAGCGGCACGGCTGTTATGCTGTTTGATGCGCTCAACGAAGTCCACGGCGGTGATTTGGTGCCCGTGTACGATCGCCAATCCCGCAGGCAGGCCCGTCAGGCACAGGAGGTTGGCATTTCCAGCGTGCGCGGCGGCACCATGGTCGGGGAACATTCCGTCTTCTTCTTTGGGCCGGATGAGGTCATTGAAATTCGTCACCAGGCTTTTTCCCGTCAGGTATTTGCCACCGGCGCTTTGCGCAGCGCCAAATATCTGGTCGGCAAGCTTCCGGGCTTGTATGATATGGACGATGTAATCGGCTAAATCATCTTTCGGCCGGCGTTTTCAAACACTCGTTTTCAAATCAGTCTATCAAAAGCAGGGGGTTTCCCTGCTTTTTTCTATGAAGCATGCTTTGAATAATTTTTTCCTGGTTTAGATATAGAAAAAGCGCCGTTTGGCGCTTTTGTCGTTGTATGAAAATTTACAATGTCCGTTATGCCTTTTGTAAAATTTCCTCTACAAATCCAATATACAGCGTATGGTAATCGTTGTCGGCATAGTTTCTCTGTTTTACCGCCTCATCCAACACGCATTGCGGTTCAAACGGCTGTGCAAATACCTTTTTACAGATCAGCGCAAGCCGCGCCTGTTCAAAATACGGGGTATTTCCGCTATGCACCACCGTCAATCCGGATTTTGCAATCTTGTCTTCGTCGCGGCCGGAAACTTCTCCCAAATAGCTGAGCGTTTTCCGGTAGCTTTCATCAAAAAAGGTCAGCGAAAACGTATCGGCCGCATCCAAAAACTCTTTGGTGTATCGATGCGGACGCACCACAATATAGGCCGCTCTTTTATACCAAATTTCGCCCAAGCCGCCCCAGTTGGCCGTCATGGTATTTACTTTGCCCTCTTTTTCCGCCGTAATCAGCATCCATTCATGTTCGATTAAGGTAAACGGGTTATGGTCAAATTGCTCTGCCGGTATCTTGATAAATTCTGCCATAGGTTTCGCTCCTCTCTTTTCTTTTTTAATTATATCATGCCTAAAAGCCGATTATAATACCGTACTGTCCGTCTTTTCGTCTTGGCAGCGAATAAAACGCCCCTCTGCGCGAAACAGCACCGTTTCGGTTTCGTCGTTTACGCCCTGTATGAAAAACGAATCCTCTTCTTCGCCTATGTCCATGCGCACCGTTTGGCCTGCAAAGGCCTGGTTTACATAATTGATCTCCAAATCCAGTATGCTCTTTTCCTCAAACCTGGCAGGATCAAAGCAGTCGCAAATCCAGCTGATATATCTGGCGTTGTTTACATGCCGGTTTCGATCCAAATCCGAATAGGCCGGCGTATAATACCGGGGCGCGCGTGTCGGCACAGGCGCTTTCAATTTTTTCGGCGCGTTTACAGGGCTCTGCATCTCGCTTGTGTCCGGAAACAGCGCATTGATTTGTGGATGAGAGGCCAGGCGCTGCCGCTGTCTGTCCAACAAAGTCCAGATGGAATATGCGCCGCCGATGCATTCTCCCTTTTCGTTTTCCATTTTAAACAGCCTGGGATAAAGCATGCGCTGGCGTTCTCCCGGCCAGGTAATGATCTTTATTTTCTCCCCCAATTTCGGCATGGAAAACAGCTGCACATGGTTTCTCGCTACCACCCAGGCATACCCTTCCATCATCGGCGATTCCATGCCGATGCCCAGCTGTTCTGCATGCATATCCGCCAGATCTTCCAACAGCTCAAACGCACGAAACGGCCGCAGCCTTTCCTTAAAATCCACATCCGTAAAGCCGACGATAAGTTCCTTTTCACAAGTTTTCTGCACGGTTTTCCCCTTTCTTGCAAAAAAGGCACTCTTTCAAGTGCCCATCTGCCGCTTTTGTTTATGCCTGTTCGCCCGCATTTTTAATAAACGCTTCCAGATCTTCATCCGTTATGCGCCAGATCTTTCCGTTGATTTTGGTACCCTTCAGCGTACCTTCACGCAGCCAGTTCCAAACCGTATGCTTGCGTACCTTTAAGATTTCCGCCACTTCTTCCGGAGTATAATACGTTGTCATGTTTTCACCTCATTTGTTTATAATAATGGTAGGATTAAGCACTGCCATTGCTTTTTTCCCTTTGTAGCAGTACACTTTTATTTAGAAATTTTCAGCATGAAAGAAGGATTTTCATGATTATAGATTTTCATACGCATGCTTTCAGCGAAAAAATTGTGGACAAGGCCATTGCTCGTCTTTCCGCTAACAGCGGGCTGATGCCGCAGTGCCGCGGCACGCTGGAAAGCCTTGTACAAACACAGCGGCAAAACGGCGTAGACTTATCCGTCATATGCAACATTGCCTCCAAACCTTCTCAACATTCGGTGATCAATTCCTTTGCTGCTTCCATTGCCCGTCAAACTCCCCATGCCATCGGCTTTGGCTCCGTTCATCCGCTCGCGGAAGACGCGTTGGATGAGTTGGATCGCATTCATGCGCTGGGGTTAAAGGGCGTTAAGCTGCATCCCGATTATCAACAGTTTTTTGTGGATGATCCTCGCTGCATTCCCGTGTATGAAAAAATCAGCCGTTTGGGGCTTATCACCGTTTTCCATACCGGACTTGACCTGGGCGCCACTGGCGAATATGAAAACACGCCGGAACGCATGAGCCATATCATAGAGGCCTTTTCCACCCCCGTGGTTGCTGCGCATCTGGGCGGAGGTTTGGATCCGGAAAATGTGCTGTGCTATCTGGTCGGCAAACCAAATCTGTATCTTGATACAGCGCATTGCTACGGCCGTATGTGGCATCTGGGGGCCACCCGCATCGCCCATGCACAGGGCGCAGACCATCTTCTCTATGGCAGCGATATGCCCTGGAGCCGCCCGGAAGAAGAGCTCTTCTTTGTGCGCTCCCTTGGCTTCTCTTCCGAAGAGGAAGAAAAAATTCTCGGAGGAAATGCAAAAAAACTGCTCGGTATCCCAACATAAAATTGGTGGATTTTTTCTCCAAATATCATACCTTTATTTCCATCTATTTGAGCATACCGAACTGGACGGATTTGTCAAGTCCCAATCCGTCCTTTATATTTTATTATATACCGTTTTCTTTATTTTTATTATGTTTTTATTTTGTTTATGCTTTGTTAGGTTTACATTATGTAAACCTTATTTTCCGCACTTGCCAGCCTTTCAAAGCTATGGTATACTAAAAAGCGCTTTTTATAAGCGTTTTATAGGGAGAGGTATCGAAGTGGTCATAACGGGGCTGACTCGAAATTTTTTGAAGAGTTGGCTGTTTGCTCCGCTAAAAAAGCCCGTAAAATCAGGCGTTTTCTCCGGTTCGAAAATTAAATATTTTGTTGTTCTTTCCGTCAGTTCTTTCCAAAAGTTTTTGGAAGAAATGCGGAATCACATACACGGAGAGTTGTCCGAGTGGTCGAAGGTGCAGCACTCGAAATGCTGTGTACAGAAATGTACCTAGGGTTCGAATCCCTAACTCTCCGCCAAAAAAGTCCGAAAAATCAAGGTTTTTCGGGCTTTTCTTTTTTGCTCGTTTGCTCAAAATCGGCTCAAAACTATGGAAAGAACAGCCTGTTTTTTGGAAAGAACAAGACGATTTTCGGCATTTTCGCGTATTCGAACCGTAAAAATCAGTTCTTTCCGCCATCAGCTGAAATTTCGGCCCACTTGCTGCCGAAATTCACCGATTCGGGAAGTGCCATTCCGCTGACCATTGCCTTTGCCGAGGACAGTTTTGAAGTGTAGTCAAGGTGGGCGTAAATGTTAGCGGTGGTAGAAAAATCGCTGTGCCCCAGCCACTCCTGAATTTGTTTCAGCGGTACGCCGTTTGCAAGAAGCAGGCTTGCACAACTGTGTCTTAAATCATGAAAACGCATTCTTTTACAGCCGTGCTTTTTAATATACTGCGGGAAATAGCTTGTCAGATAATCCGGTCGCATTAAATTACCCAGCTCGTCCACAAAGACATAACCGTCATATTCGTAGTTGTAGCAGTTTCCGCAGACCTTCTTATTGACTTCTTGTGCCGTTTTTACTTCTTTGAAGTACTCCGCAAAGCTGCCGACCAGCGGAAGTGTACGCATACTGGATTTTGTTTTGGCAGAGTCCTGTGCGTACATTTTTGTTTTTCCGTCCACTTGCAGAGAAGTGACAGTGTGCCTTATGGTGATTGTGCCACGCTCAAAGTCAATGGCGTCCCATTTCAGTCCGCAGACCTCGCCACGACGCAAGCCGTAGAAAGCGGCGACTAAAACAGGAAGTTCCAGCTTTGTCCCTTTAACTACTTCAAATAAATGCTGCAGTTCTTCCGCATCAAGGAATACAGGCTGATAGTCATTCTTTTTCGGGCGGTCTACCTTCATTGCCACATTCTGCGTAACAAGGTCGGTTTTCATTGCGTATTTCAGCGCCTGATGAATAACAGCGTGATAGTGAATAACAGAGTTTGGCTTGACTGTTTTCAGCTTTTCGGAATAGAATTGCTGAATGTGTCTTGCCTCTAATCCCTGAAGCGTTAACGCCTTCTTACGAAAATACGGCTCAATCACCGATTTCACCATTTGCTCGTAAGAGCTGAATGTGGTTGCCTTTACACGCACCTTGACGATTTCCAGCCATTCAAGCAGATAGTCTGCAAACGGCATATCGGAAGCAAGCTCGCCGACTTCCTGCGGCGGTACAAATTCACTTCTGATTCGTGCGAGTTCTGCTTCGGCTTTTCGTTTGTTACCCTTTTCGGGCAGTCCCGTGGAAAAGTATTTCACACGGCGTTTTCCGTTGTTGTTATAGTAGCTCAGCACTACATAATAAAAACCTTTTTTAACTTGTAGGTGTCCTGATACCATTGTTTTTAACTCCTTTCATTGTACATCACAGGAAAGACCTACACCGACAAGCTTATTATAGCGTGCCGGCATAGTTCTTTCTATTCTGCAAAAGTCACTCGCTGTACACTTTGGTTCGAATTAACGGGCGTCTCTGTTGCGCTCTCGTTGGCGTTTCAAAAGTTCCAATCCTTTTAGAATATCTCGCTTGATTTGCTCATCGCTGTAATTTTGCGGAAAGTATTTGCGAAGCTCATCACGAGGCAGCTTGATTTGTTCCTTTTGATTTGGTTTTTCTTCCGACAAAATAGCATAGACAGCGTCGGCGGTAAGCAAGCCGTCCTGTGACATTTTCTTCAGCCTGATACTCTGTGCGTGTGACGGCGTGCAGTCATTCATATTGATTGCGTCAAGCAAAGTGAGTTGTTCGTCACGGTCAAGGTAGGAGATTTCTACCGCAGGGTTGAAAGCGATTTTATTATCGTCTACCATTGAAAGCAGTTCGGGAATTAAGTAAGTTAAGCGGATATAGCGTTGGATTTGTCGCTCACTATCATCGCTGTCTTTGCTCACTTGTGTTACACTCAACAACTTCTCGCCAACTTGGCGAGAAGTAACGCCCTGATGTTTTATCGCCTCCAGTTTCATCTTATACGCAAAGGCTTTTTCGCTTGGCAGTATTGTTTCTCTTTGCAGATTTGCGTCCACCATTGCGATTACCACTTCGTCGTCTGACATCTCACGGACGATTACAGGCATTGTTTCAATCCCCAGCACCTGACACGCCGCAAGCCTTCTGTGTCCCGAAATAAGCTCGTAGCCGCCGTCAGGCAGCGGTCTTGCAAGTGCCGGAGTTATCGTTCCGACCTTGCGTATACTCTCAATCATTCGCTCCATTTCTTCGTTATTCAATATCTTAAAGGGGTGATTCTTAAAAGGGTGAAGCTCATCAAGAGGGATGTTCTTTACACGCTCAAGCTTTGCGTCGTCACGCTCCGCCTGCGCTGTAAATAGGTCGTCCAAAGTCGGTAAAGTAAAATCTGATTTTCGTTTTGTCATCGTTCGTATCCTCTCTTTCTTGATTTATTAAGTCCGAAATATCGGCTTTGCATATTCTCCTCAATGAGAATGTTTTCTTTGATTTTAGGATTATCCTCTATAATCCTTGCCGCTGTTTTCTTGTCCTTTCGAAGCTGAGCCAGAGCCTTTGTGCAGTCATCTCGCTTGGCAACAAGCTTTGCTTTTTCGTCGGGATCGTGGCAAGAATCAATATCTCGGTAGAGCATTTTGCGGTAATCCGATATGAGTTTTATTTCCGAATCTGCGTTTTTTATAAATACTTCCACAGAAGAAATATCGGTCAGGTGATTGTCGTAAATGAGCTGTACCTGTGCGGTATGGCGGTCAAGCCAACGGCAAGCCTCACGCATTTCGGGCGATACCGGATTGTGTTTTTTATTCTTAGGAAGCACGCCGAGCAGATATAAATATCTGAAATACAACGCTTTAAGACCCGTAATTTTTTTGGCGGTTTTTAAGTTGCCTTTAACAAAATGCGCCTTTTGAATTGTTACACCAAAGCTCTTTTTTTCGGTAAACTCATAGTATAAGCGGTAAGCTTCCTGCGGGTTGTTTCGCAGAGTATCTCTCATTCGGTCATAGATTGCGTCACGGTCATAGCCTTCTCCCAAGCGGTACAAACGAGTCGCTTTTTTGCTGTTGACAGAGCGAATGGTGGCGTACTTATGATATGGGTTAAGGTCGATTACATATCCGAGCTGTTTCATAACATAGGTAAAAGCTTTGGAATTTGTACTCATCGAAAGTGCTTTATCTATCGCCTCACGCATTAAATTGTATCGAGTCGGCTCGCCGTTCTTTTCCGCAAAGTACAGCTTGCGGGGTGTCTTTCCATTAGGATTTTTAATAACCGTCAAACCGTTTTCTTTGCAAAGCTCATCGGAAATACTGCGCAGTTTCCAGTATGCTCCCTCGTTGCAGTTAAACTTCTTACCGTTCCACATATTCACCGAATTGATGACCAAATGATTGTGATATGTGCCGGTGTTAAAGTGCGTAGCGACCAGCACTTGATACTGGTCGCCCCACATTCTTTTGGCAAGTTCTACGCCGAGTTTGTGTGCAATCTGCGGTGTGACTTCGCCTGTTTTGAAGCTCTGATATGCGTGATACGCCACATTGCCTACCGTCTTATCGAAGCGTTCTTGTACCGCTTTCATCTCGGCAAAAGCTGTTTCTGCGGTGCAGTTTACGCCTGTAACATACATGGCTTTTTCTTCACCGATTACGGTTTTTCTCTCGTCGCTTGCGTAGTGAAGTGCCTTGCAAATATCGCTGTAAATCGTCTTGTCCGGGTTCGCAGCATAGTTCAAAACACGGCTGACGCTGTCGGTTACAGCCCATATTTTTGTTACTGCCACGGCGAATCACTTGTGCTTTCCGGCTCACCGATTGAGTGATAAGCCTTCAATAATTTGCTCACAACATCGTTGAAGTTTGCATTTACATTGGCTTCTGAAAGCGACTTCCAATTGTCACGAAGTGAGGTCAAACCTCGGTAAGCGTCGTAAAATTCCTGTGGCAAAGTTGCCTGAACTTCCTTACCAAGACCAAGTTTTCTAAGGTAAGCAGAGAGCGAAAGTCCGCATTTTTTAGCGGCGGTTTCCATTTTTCTCTTCTCTCCATCAGTCACTCGGATATTGATTGCAGTTGTTCTTTGTCTCATATATTTTCATTCCTTTCTCCTAAAAATCGGGGTTACAGGGGCGGCAAGTCCCTTTCGGCAATTTGCCGCCGGTTTTGTGGGTTTCAAAGGCAACACAAAACCTATGCTCGCTATCCTTACGGATTGGCATTACCTGTATAGCCTTATATCCACTTTCTCAAAAAGTGACGATAGTGACGGCTGTGACGGCTTTTCCTATATAGCGGATTTATTGTCATCGCCGTCATTGCCGTCATTCTTTTTTAAGTAAATCAGTCGGTTCGTACCGGTGCGTTTTGTTTTGTATTCGATGCCTTGCGGCTGAAAAACTTCCGAAGAAAATCGGGCAAGCATTTTGGTCACTACATTCGGTGTAACCTCGGTTTCGTTCATCTGCGTTAAAAGTTCCGTTGCCGTGCCTTTCCATTCTTTTACTTCCGAAATATAATCAACCAGCCGGAAAACAAACTTTGGAATTTCTTCACGATGAATATCCTCCATATCCTTTCGCTCGACTAATTCCCACAAGTGACTGCGGTTGTCAAACTTCAAGGTCAGCTCCTGATATGCAATATCTCGACCGGTGGCAAGCAGCGTTCCGGTTTCATTGGCACGGCTGCGCTTCAAAACAAAATTCGTATCTGCCGCACCTGTGATACCTGTGGAGCCTGATACCTCGTTGAATGGGTCGCTGACATCTTTCAGCTTCCTAACGTGATGAACAACCAAAACAGCAATGCCGTACTTATCCGAAAGATTTTTCAGAGCCGATACATCGTCGTAGTCTCCTGCATACATTCCGTTTTTTCCGCCGGTGCTTTTAGAATCTCGCACCTTTTGAAAGGTGTCGATAATGACAAGCTTTGTTTTCGGAAAGTCGAAAAGATACTGTTCGATTTGCTGTTCCAAGCCGTTGCCGATTTGAAAGCTTGTTGTGGCAATACGAAGTTCGGGCGGTACTTCGTCTGCAATTTGATACAGGCGGCTTTGTATTCTTGCGTAAGTATCTTCCAAGCAGAGATAAAGTACATCGCTCTTGTGGGTTTCAAATTCCCACACGAGCTGTCCTCTCGCCACTTGAATACCGAGCCAAAGCATAAGCCAGCTCTTGCCGATTTTACTTGAACCCGAAAGCACACTTAGTCCTTGCGGTATCAAGCCGTCAACCACAAATAAAGTTTTTCTCATCGGCGTTGACAGCAGCGTGTCCGCATCGATTGTTTTCAGTTTTTCAACTTGCATTCTTCACACCTTCTTCCATAACATAATTGATGACATTGACCTTCGGAATCTTAAAAGCGTTTCCGATTTTAACGCCGGAGATATATCCGTTGTTAATCAGGTCGTATGCCAAGTGTCGGCTTACGCCGAGCATTTGTTGAAGCTGAGCCACTGTAACAATGTCCGGATAGTCCGGGAACATCATCTTGTAAAGCTCTTTCAATTCTGTTTTTCTCATCTTCTTAACCTCCTTTGTGAGAAAAAAGCTGTACAGTCTGTACAGCTATGTAAGAGGCAACAGTCGAAAGGAGGACTCTCTCTGTCGCCTTTCGCCGTTCTGCCCGAATGTCGTTTTTGTTATCCCTGCCCCCATCTCAGCGGCGTCGCTCTGCTCATGTCGTCACAAGCTACATATCGTTTGCTTCCGTGTAAACACGAAAGCTCGCTCATTTCGCTGTTCCTCCTCTTCCCCAAAAAGTCTTTTGACTTTTCGAGGACCCCGGTTATCGCAAAGTCATATCCCATTCGGACGGTCATTCAATTTTAGAAAATCAAATCTATTGCAATTTTGATTTGCGATTTTATTATAGCTGTGTATTGACACCGAGGCAATACTTTTGTATAATGTTGTTTGGAGTTATGTTAATTGTCTAAAAATGTTCATAAACCGATTTTCTAAAATGAAGGCGAGAAAATGAAGAAAGATTACTCTGAATACAAACCCACAAAAAACGAGATTTACAACCTTAACCGTTCCGACAGGGAAAATGTCAGGTTAAATTATTTCTATAATTACGCCCGTTTCAGCAAAGATGACAAGCGAATTCATATAACGGTCGATGAAGGCAATGAATATTTTTCTATGAATCATCTCATTGAAGAATATACGGGAGAAGAAATCACCGCCAAAAACTTTGCTAACGATACAGAATTGCCTGAATACATAGAGCGCAATAAAAAGCAACGAGATGTATTTGCAAGCAGATTTCAAATAGATTTTGAAGGCGCCAAATACAGAGAAAATCAATATCTTTGGGATAAGGATAAAATTTTTCCAAGATTGCCTTTTAATAATGTTTTGAGCGGTGCAAGAATTGACTTGCAGTACGGCGAGGGCATATTGGATTTCATATATGCGGATTTCAAATCGGCAATTCAGGAACAACTTAAATTGATTGAGATTGAAAATCTGCTTTACAAGTTCGCACAGCAAGAAGGCGTGAAAAAAGAAAAATCTCCGATTCATAAAGACGAACCGGAGAAAATTTACAGTCAATTGCAGGAGCGAGTGGAAGAATACTACGAATATTCCGAAACCATAATCAGTATCAAAGACATAATCTACGCCTCTTTATATTCCGCTATCTGTCCCCCTGTTTTCAAAAAAGGAGGCGATAAAAAGAAGCAAACATTATGGTACGGCAATTATCTTTTGAGACTCCAACAGGAATATCGTGAGATGATTAAATTTTGCTTTGACGAAGATTATTATCCCGAAGCTTTGGCAAACAGATTGCCGTCGGAAAGGTTTTATATTTACCGTTCTCTAAAAGGTTTGTCACCGTTCTTGGAGAGGACGGAAGAAGTAGCTTTTTCAAATACAATGAGCGGAAAAGAAATGCCTTACGGTATGGATATTGAAGGGCTGAAAGAAAGATTTTCTCAAAGTTCGGTACCGAATGATGCACACAAGGAGCTTGCCAAAAAATTCGGAACAACTCCCGAAAAAGTTGTAGCTTTGATAAATTTGCCGCATTTTCTCAGCCGCCAATATGTGTTCGGCTCGGTCGCTGAAATTCTTGAAATGGAATTTACAAAAATGCTCGAACACAATGTCCGCTTCAGAAAATGTAAACGCTGCGGTAAATATTTCATTATGAAGGGCAATTACGACACCAATTACTGCGACCGCATTGCCGATGGTGAAACCCGCAACTGCCAGGACTTAGCCGCACAAGAGAACTATAAAAGGAAAATGGCGGACAATGCCGCCATTCCGTTATATCAAAAGTATTACAAGCGCTATGCCGCCCGTGTGCGTGTAAGACAGATTAAAGAGCCCGATTTCAAAAAGTGGAAGTATCAGGCGATGACAAAGCGCGACGAATGCTCCAACGGCAAAATCACCCTTGCGGAGTTTGAAGCATGGCTTGAGGGCAGCTTCCCGAATAGGAAGAAGAAAGAATAGCCATTTTTTGTCAATAAACAACCGATTTTTCCAAGCGGAACTGTAACAAAAGCAGTTCCGCTTTTATAATATTTTCCCAGCTTTCCTTTATAAATCCGCAATAATCCTTGATTTTAAGACTAAAATATGCTATACTAAAATTGTATAATTATATCTGCCCGAAAGTGAGGATAATTTAATGGACTCCAACATCGAACGCTGGTACTCAATGAAAGAAATTTGCGAATACCTCGGTGTCAGTCGTGACACCGTACTCGCTTGGATAGAAAAAAGAAATATGCCCGCCGCAAAAATCGGTCGTCTTTGGAAATTCAAGGTCAGCGAAGTCGATGCTTGGATGAAATCCGGCGTTGCGGCAGATAATTAAGTTTCGGAGATGTACAATATGGGTTTTATTGAATCGTATAAACATCTTGAAAAACTATGCGGCGAAGTATTAAATGACGATAGGCGTATATCCGCTTATATTGATGAAATGATAAATACTCCCCGTGGTTCTTATCTTGTAAAAGGTTGGGATGATGACCTAAAACAACTGAAACACTACCGTTGGGTTAGGAATCAAATAGCACATGAACCTGATTGTACCGAGCAAAATATGTGTGAACCGTGTGATACTGTGTGGCTGGACGATTTTTATTCACGCATAATGAATCAAATCGATCCTCTCGCTTTATATTCTAAAGCCACCAAGCCTCGTCATGCTCAAAAACCGGTACAAGCTCATAAGCCGGAATCCCATACTTACACTTATTCTCAGCCGACTTCTAACCATAGGAAATCATTCCCACAGACTGCCGGTTGTATGACATTTTTAGTAGGTATTCTAATTATTGTAGTTGCAATCGTTTTAATGTCAAAAATACTATAATTGATTTTGGAGGTGCGCTATGGCACTTGAAAATAAATTAGGTCTGACAAGTTCTGCCGACCTTGCCCGTGAAGAAGAACGAATCAGCAAGAAAAAGGCTGTTGAACTTTTTGAAAAAAGTATTTTAGATAATCTTCCTGCCGGCAAGTTTTCTACATTGCAAGCAATCCATAAATACCTCTTTGAGGACGTTTACGACTTTGCAGGCGAACTCAGAACAGTCAATATTGCAAAAGGCAATTTCCGTTTTGCTCCTTTAATGTACTTGCAAGCGGCACTTGAGAACATTGATAAAATGCCGCAGTCAAACTTTGACGAGATAGTAGAAAAGTATGTTGAGATGAACATTGCCCACCCGTTCCGAGAGGGTAACGGTCGCAGCACACGCATTTGGCTCGACCATATCTTGAAAAATGAAATCGGCAAGGTCGTCGATTGGAGCAAGGTTGATAAAGAAGATTATCTGCTCGCAATGGAGCGCAGCCCGATTAAAGATATCGAAATCAAACACCTTTTAAAAGCGGCACTGACCAATAAAATAAATAGCCGTGAGGTCTATATGAAAGGCATCGACCACAGCTACTATTATGAGGGTTATACAACCTTTAAGACGGAAGAATTATGATAACGAAATGAGGTACAAATATGCCCGACAAGAATTGGCAATTTGAACTTGAAGAATATATAAAGCAAGGCGAGCCTGAAAGAGCCGAAAAAAGCGAAGCTTGGCAAACAGCTATCGGCTTGCAGGCGGTTGACGGGTTGAAAACCTCCGAATATTTGCTGGACACAGCAAAGGATCACATCGAGGGCAAAATCACCATCGACGAAGCTCAAAAGCGCATTCACAGCTATTACGAGCAGAGAACCACCCGTACAGAAATCGAAAACGAAACCAAAGAGGCGGATATTGTATCTGCAAGAATCACAAAGCTTTTAGGCGAAAAAGCATTCCAGTTTTCCCCTGCCGAGTGGATTACCATTCACCGCAGATTGTTTGAGGGTGTATTTGACCACGCCGGACAAATCCGTAAGTATAACATTTCCAAAAAGGAATGGATATTGAATGGCGAAACGGTTATCTATGCTGGTTTTAACAGTATAAAAGATACTTTGGATTATGATTTTGCCACCGAAAAGCAGTTTTCCTATGAAGGACTGTCGGTTGAAGCGTCGGTGAAACACCTTGCAAAATTTGCATCGGACATTTGGCAGATTCATCCCTTCGGCGAGGGGAACACAAGAGCCACCGCCGTGTTTATGATTAAGTATATGAAAACCTTTGGGTTCCGTGTCAATAACGATGCGTTCCGTGAAAACTCTTGGTATTTCCGTAACGCACTGGTTCGAGCAAACTATAACGATTTGCAAAAAGGCGTCCATTCCACCACAAAGTTTTTGGAATTGTTTTTCTCAAACCTTCTGCTCGGCACAAACCACGAATTAAAAAATCGTTATTTGCATGTTGATTTTGTGGATGAGAACGCTTCCAAAAGTATCAATCCAAAAGTTCCAAAGTATCAATTTGATACTTTAGACTGTACTCTAGAAGAACTTGCGGTTTTAGAATTGGTTGCAAAGAATCCGACGATGAAACAGCAAGATCTCGTTGAAGCAACCGGAAAATCGATTGCAACCATCAAGCGAATTATGAAATCGCTACAGGATAAAAATTATATCCGCCGTGAAAGCGGAAAAAGATACGGGAAATGGGAAGTTATGGTTTGATCAATCTGCAGGTGATATACAATTTTTCAATCAACGCCCGGAACAAATATACGGAGGAGTTATTATGGCTAAGAATATTAAACCTAAACTTAAGAAGATAGGTGATTATTTAAAACTTGAGGAAGATACTATTTTCACTATACCGGAATACCAACGTGCGTATTCTTGGGGTGTTGATAATTGCGACAAACTGTGGCAGGACATAAATGATTTTGTTGAAAGTGAAAGCAAGGACAGATACTTCTTCGGAACGATTATAATTAACTGTCAGGATAATGATACAAAGTACGGACTTATTGATGGTCAGCAGAGAACGACCACCTTCTTGTTACTGTTAAAAGCACTACTTGTCAGAATTAATGTTGCAATTAACAGAACCTCCAACGATGAAGATTCTGCCAGCCTGTGTCGTGGTTTGCAGGAACGTAGACGTAGAATTATGGGAATTCTGTATAAAGCTGAAACGGAAGATATTTCGGATAAGCCCGATGTAGCTAAAGATGCCGAGATCTGTCGTCGAGAAATTATTCTTGAAAACTATTCAATTAACGAACAGTATAAAACGGAGTTAGCGACAATTCTTCAGGCAACTGATTTCGACTCGGCAGAAGCAAGAGTTACTAAAATCAAGTACAAACAAAAAGATAATAGATATACTAATTTCTTTAGAAACTTCAAGTTCCTCTATAATAAAATCAGCGAATTGTCCGATTCACAATTGAACAGTATCGCTAAAGCTGTTACAGATAACTGTGAAGTAATCGAAATCAAGAGTTGGCAAGTAGAGCAGGCAATCACAATGTTTAACTCTCTTAACTCCGATGGTCTCCCTCTTTATGACTCTGATATTAGCTCTGCAAAATTGTATGCAGCCGCAGAAAAAAGAGGCGAAGAGAAGCAATTTGCAAGTTTATGGAAAGAGTTAAATGACATCATCAATGAATTGGAAAGTGTTCATATTGTTGATATTAATTCTATTTTGATGCAGTATATGTATTACATACGTACTATCAATAAGGAAACAATCAGCGATACCGGTGCAATTAATGTTACGACTCCCGGTTTAAGACGATATTTTACTGAGATTAATAAAATACCAATTTCCGATCCTATTACAATGTGTTCGAATATGATTAGATTAGCTAAGATATGGAAAAAGGTTTCCAGCTATTCTCAAATGAAAATCTTGCAGAAATTTAACGAGAATACCAAACTGTTTTTGGCAAGCTATTTTTATAGATTCAGTGAAGATGTTATCACCGAAGAGGTTATAGGTCCCATCTTTGAATGTATGCTTCGTTTGTTTGCCCTTCTCGAACTCGTTGATGTTGGCTATTCCAGTAAATATTTCAAAACATTTTTGTTTGGAGAAGAAGCCAAATTTGTAAACTCAAGTGTTACTATTGATGAAATTGTCAAAGATTTCAGTGAGCATATTGTATCTAACTGGGATTTAGAAAGCATCGAAACAGCGTTGCATGATTACGACGGAAATGTGCTTGTTTATTTAAACGAGTATCTCTTTGCGAGAGAAAAAGGGGTTGGTTTTACTCTTGGAAGTAAATATGATATCGAGCACATCATGCCATATAGCGGGTATAACTTACAAGAGATTCGAAAAGACGCAGAAATTGATAGTGAAGATGAATTTTACGGAATAGTAAATAAGCTGGGAAACAAGATTCTTCTCGAAGAAAAAATCAACCGTGCAATTGGAAATGAATGGTTTAGAACCAAAGTATCAACTGAGCTTGAAAACAAGACAGGATATATCAATAGTGAATATCCGATTGCTCAAGCATTGGTGGATAAATACCGTGACACTAATAAGCCATATTGGAAAAAGGATGATATTATCGATGCTACCAATAAAGCAAGTAATAGAATCATTAAGTTTATCTTTAGTAAGTAAGTTCCATTAATCTCATTTAACTTCTTGATGAGTTTGATAATTCGGAGGAATAGTTTTGAGCGTGCTTTCATTTATCGAAAAGCAAACGATTTGCCGATTGTTTGGAATAAGTGATGGGTTTATATTTAAATACTGGAGCGACAAGGGAGCCCACAACAAAAGCACAACTAAAGAGTTGATTTATGACTCTTGTGGGATAAACATTTTTGAAGATGTGGGTTACAAGGGCTTATCACAGCAAAAATGTATACAGAAGATTTGGGATGAGTGTAGCCCGCAAATCATTGCAAAACTCTTAAAAACGTTATCAGATTATTTCTGCTTTAAGATGGGGACAGATTGGTGGTCTGATGAGGATAATTATGATTATCAACAAGTTCAACATATTATAGAGCGATTGCAAACTCTCCAAACAGTTGAACTTCCAAAAGAAGAGAACATTAAAAATCTCAAACTTCTTTTAGAAGATATTGAAGAAAACATTAAAAACGACAAGCCAGAATTGGTTGTTGACCGACTTCATACGTTCGCATCAGAATATTTGCGCAATTTGTGCCATACCCACTCAATTGAAACAACCGACTCTAAAGGTAACGAGTATCCGCTTCATTCACTCGCCGGAATGCTCAAAAAATGGTATGTGGATAATGCTTATTTTGATTCCGAATTTGCAGTTGTAGCTATTCAAAATTCCATTAACTTGTTTGATAAATTTAATGGTATACGAAATGGCAATAGCGCTGCACATCCCAATGATTTGCTTTCAAAAGCAGAGGCAGAATATGCTGTTAGAATCATTGCGAACACATTAACTTTTCTTGATAAATGTGAAAAAAGTAAAATTAAAAAAGTTCAAACGCTTCCTTGGGATGGCGGCGTATTATACATAGCGCCCGACGAAGAATTACCTTTTTAATTATTTTGGAGGATAAAAATGGCTGGAAACAAAAGCTTACGAAGTGCGGGAAAGCAAAAATTGACGAATTTTATACACAACTTTCGGATATAGAAAAGGAAATGCGATATTACAGAAAGCATTTCAAAGACAAAACGGTGTTGTGTAATTGTGATGACCCTTTTGAAAGTAATTTTTTCAAATATTTTGTGCTGAATTTCAATCGTCTTGGTTTGAAAAAGCTAATTGCTACTTGTTATGCTTCCTCCCCGATAGCGAACACCCAACTTTCTTTATTCGATGTTGTTGGAACCGAGGAAAGCAAGCAAAACAAACCTTATAAGGCTGTTGTGACAAAGGTATATGACAAAACCGGTGACGGCGGTATTGATATGTTTGATGTGGCTGAACTCTTTAAGTCGGGAGAAAACAGTCTTTCAGAGCTTGAAGGAGACGGTGATTTTCGAAGCAAAGAGTGTTTAGAATTACTTGATGAATCGGATATTGTGGTTACAAATCCGCCGTTTTCGTTATTTCGAGAATATATTTCTGTACTGTTGGAAAAACAAAAACACTTCATACTAATCGGAAGTCAAAATGCTATTACATATCAAGAAATCTTTCCTCTTCTAATGGATAACAAGATTTGGCTTGGCTACGGAAACGGAGATATGTCTTTTCGTGTTCCGGACTATTTTGAGCCAAGAGAGACAAGATTTTGGATCGATGAAAATGGACAGAAATGGCGTTCGATGGGAAATATTGCGTGGTTTACAAATCTTGATATTAAAAAACGTCACGAAGAACTGATTTTAGTTAAAAAATATAACTCTGATGAGTACTTGAAGTTTGATAATTATGATGCAATTAATGTAAATAAAGTGGGCGATATTCCTTGTGACTATACCGGCGTTATAGGCGTTCCAATTACATTTATGTACAAATACAGCCCTGACCAATTTGAAATAGTGAACGCTCTTAACAGATATGTTCTCGTTGGGAATGAAGAACTTAACGAAGAAATAAGAAACAATCATTCTCACGCTTGCAACATCAACGGAAAAGCAACTTATTTTAGAATATTAATACGCAATAAACACCCGGAGGTGAATTATATTGCCAAGTAAATCCGAACTGGCTTTAGCAAACAAAGCTAAAAAAGACGAATTTTATACACAACTTTCGGATATAGAAAAGGAAATGCGATATTACAGAAAGCATTTCAAAGACAAGGTTGTATTTTGTAATTGCGATGATCCTTTTGAAAGCAATTTCTTCAAATATTTTGTGTTGAATTTCAATCGTCTTGGTTTGAAGAAGTTAATTGCCACTTGTTATGCTTCCTCACCGATAGCGAATACCCAACTTTCTTTATTCGATGTCATCGGAACTGAAGAAAACAATCAAAATAAACCATATAAAGCTGTTGTAACAAAGGTATATGACAAAACCGGTGATGGCGGCATTGATATGTTTGATGTGGCTGAACTTTTTAAGTCGGGAGAAAACAGTCTTTCAGAGCTTGAAGGAGACGGTGATTTTCGAAGCAAAGAGTGCTTGGAATTACTTGATGAATCGGATATTGTGGTTACAAATCCGCCGTTTTCATTATTTAGAGAATATATTTCTGTACTGTTCGAGCACAAAAAACATTTCATTGTTATAGGAAATGTTAATGCCATTTCTTATAAAGAAATTTTTCCTTTGCTTATGAACAATAAAATGTGGATAGGTGCCAGTATCCATTCCGGTGACAGAGCATTTTATGTTCCGGATAATTATCCATTAGATGCTTCGGGATGTGGTATTGATGATGACGGAAGAAAATATATCCGTGTCAAAGGAGTCCGTTGGTATACAAATTTGGATATAAGTCAGCGTCACGAAGAACTCATACCATTCAAAAGATATAACAGCGAAGACTATCCTCGATATGACAATTATGACGCCATTGAAGTGGGAAGCGTTTCAGATATACCTTGTGATTATCCTAATGTTATGGGTGTTCCTATTACTTTTATGGACAAATACAATCCTGACCAATTTGAAATTATTGGATTAACACAAGGTTGGGACGATTTACATTCGAAACGATACGGGCAACAAGTACAAGTATCGAAAACCGGTAAACAGTCAAAAGTAATGAAACTTAACGACGGGCCAGCTATCGAGGTCATTGAAGCACCAAAAGATAAAACATATTACATTGTTGATGATCATTTCTATATTAAGATGTATGCTAGAATACTTATCCGCAACAAACATCCTGAGAAACCAAAAGGAGGAAAGCAATAATGCATATAGAGGAAAGAAAAATAACCGTTAGAGAAGTTACGGAAGGCTATTTTAATGATGCCGAGGAAGGCGTAGTCGGTTACGATGAACAACTTGATATTCGACCGAAATACCAGCGTGAGTTCGTATATAAGGACGAACAGCGCAATGAGGTTATCCGCACTGTGATGAAAGGTCTGCCACTTAATGTGATGTATTGGGTTGACCGTGGTGAAGAATTTGAAGACGATCCCGATACACCACGTTATGAAGTTATGGACGGACAACAGCGTACAATTTCGCTTTGTGAGTATGTGGACGGCAATTTTTCAGTTGATGATATGCTGTTTAATAACTTACCAAAAGACAAGCAGGATGAAATTCTTGATTATGAACTTTTTATCTACATATGCAACGGAACGGAGTCGGAAAAGCTCGATTGGTTTCGTATTATCAACATTGCGGGAGAACAGCTTACCGACCAAGAACTTAGAAATGCGGTATATGCCGGAAGTTGGACTTCCGATGCTAAACGCTATTTTTCAAAATCCGGTTGTGCAGCAGATAGATTGGCCGGAGACTATTTGAAGGGTTCAAGTATCCGTCAAGAGTATCTTGAAACTGCTATATTTTGGGCGGCTTCTGCCGAAGGAAAAACTATCGAAGGTTATATGTCGGAACATCAGCACGATCCAAGTGCCGTAACTCTTTGGAATTATTTTCGTTCTGTGATAGATTGGGTACAAGCAATATTCCCGAAAAAACGCAAAGAAATAAAAGGTTTGCCTTGGGGACTGTATTACAACGAACACGGCAAACGCACCGACCTTGATCCTAAAACACTTGAATTAGAAATTCAACGTCTTATGGGTGATGAAGATGTAACGAAGAAATCCGGCATTTACGAGTATTTACTGACCGGAGAAGAAAAGAAACTTTCAATCCGTGCTTTTGACCGTCGTGACGCTCTTGCGGCGTATGAAAAGCAACACCATAAATGCGCAATCTGCGGAGAAGAGTTTGAATTCGAGGATATGCACGCTGACCATATTAAAGCTTGGTCAAAAGGTGGACATACTACCCCTGAGAATTGCCAAATGCTGTGTAGGGATTGTAATCTCAAAAAAGGAAATCAATAAATCCTTGTTTGCAAAACACTTAAGTTTTACGCTATAGGAGGCAAAAAATGAACTGGTCTACTTTTCAAACTTACAATGATTCTCTCGAGAGAGCATTTGAGATTTTATGTAACCAATTGTTTGAAAACTGGAATAAGAGAGAATACAATGATAAACTTGCCTCTTTCAGCGTTGTTAATGGATCTGGCGGCGATGGCGGTGTAGAATCTTATTCTACTCTAACCGATGGAAAAATCGTTGGATTACAGGCAAAATGGTTTCTTTTCAGTCTTTCTGATAATCAAATCCAGCAAATAAAAAAATCAATTGAAACTGCTGTCAAAATTCGTCCGCAGATATTCCGATATATTGTATGTATACCTCGTGACCTAGCATCCGACACTGGAAGAGGTACTAATACAGAAAGCAAACGTTGGGAAGCTTTATTGAAAGGTGTTAAATCAAAACATCCTGATCTAATTGTTGAATTGTGGAACGAGACTCGTATAGTAAAAGAATTACAAGAGGACTCATCAGCCGGTATCAAGAAATATTGGTTTGAAAATTCTGAAACATCTGAAGATTCTTTCATTTTTGCTTTTAGAAAAAGCAAAGAAAGTTGGTTAAAAACAAAATATGTTCCCGACCTAAATGCGTATGGAAGTATCGACAATTATATTTCATCAACTTTGGGTGAAGTAAACAAACGAGGAGAATTAGCCGATACATCCTTGAAGGTTGCTGTTCTGTGTGAACAATTAGATAAAGCAATACTTGAATTTCAAGAAGTATTAAAGGATAAAGATGCAGAATTAAAAGCTGAATTAGATAATATTTTTGCAAAAGCAAGCTTGCTTAGTAGCGCCTGTAGGACTATACACGCTTGGTGTATACAAGAATCTGTTTCTATTTGCGACATCGATAGAAGTGCATTTAGTTTTGACTTTGAAAGTAGCCGTGAAACTATAAATAGAAGTCACGGAACAGTGCATCATCACTTTCACCTATCAGAAGTAACAAAAGTTCTTCGCAGATTATCTTCTATTGATATATACCGAATTATTGATGAATTCGACTCTAGTTTATGTACGAACCCAGTTTTATTTTTAGGTGAACCGGGGACAGGAAAAACACACGGAGTTGCAGCTTCATCAGAAAAGTTATTTGGTAACTGTATTCACACTCCATTAGTTATACAGGCTCGTAATATTTCTCCAAGCTCGAATTGGAAAGATATAATTAGTTCTGCTCTTGGGTTATCCTCAAATTGGAGCGAAGATGAAATATGGCAAGCAATGATTTCAATGGTGAATAGACATCGTTTTTCTTCTGCATACATAGATTCTAATATTAAAATCGTTCCTAAGATTCTTTTAATTGTGGATGGAATAGACGAATGTGCTCCATATGAAATTTGGAATGACCGAATAAAAGAAGCGGGCATAATAACAAAAAGATATCAGCAAATCAGATTCTGCTTTACATCTAGACCATTTGTATTTCCTAAGAAACTAAGTGGTGTTACAACAAAACGCTTGGGCTCTGCTGGCGACGTACCTACTCACACTTTGTTTGAACATTATATGGAAGCATACAATATTAACGCTCAAAATTACGGATGGTTAAAATTCGCTTTAACCACACCTTTATCATTAAAAGTGTTCTGTGAGCTAAACGAAGGAAAAACTGTAGAATATACAAAAAATACCGATGTTTCTTTAACAAATTTATTGCGCAGTAAAATTGACCTTATTGAAAACGAATTTGCCAAAGAAGAAAAAATATCCATTAAGAATCAGTATATTCTAAGAGCTATATTAGAGCTTTCAAACCTGTTTGTAAAGAGCAAATCTATTGAATATAGCGATGTCATTTCATATCTAATTAGTAACCTTGGTACAACTCAACAACAATGCGAAAGAGTTCTACAGTATTTGGAAAACTATGGAATTCTCTCGTCTTTTTGCAAACACGGAAAAGGTTTGAATCCGGATTTGCCTTTCTATATCCCGGGATTACAAGGTTATTTCGATTATGCAATGGCATTAAAATTGTTGGAGTCATATGATCATCCGCAAAATATAGATTTTGAACAGTGTTCTGCAATAGAAAATGAGGCTTTGTATGCATTGTCCGTAATGGCGATGCAAAACCATAATTATTTAATTACCAGAAATAAGACTATTGATCATGCTATTGATGAATGGTCTAAACAAGATCTGCAGTTTTTTGCTTTGAGGCACACCTCTCACGAAAATGGAGCATTGTTCAAAGAACGTTCATTAGAAATAATGTCTGAAAATGCAGATGGACTAATGACTATTACAAACAACCTTATTTTACCGCTCTGCAGAGATGTCGATCATCCTCTTGGTGTTAAAATGTTGGATGAGTTTCTCTTTTCCTTTGACTTACCCGCACAACGCGATCTGTTTTGGTCTGTGCCCAGCTTTCTCAGAGATTCTGATGGCTATAAGTGGCATACTTTGCAGTCGATTAGTTTAGATGAAGAAGAGTATGTACTGACTAAGGAAGATGTTTTTAACGGATGCCCTTCTGTATATGCGTGGTCACTTTCGACATTAAATAATACTTTACGAAAAGAATACCGTTCCAACCTTATGCGTTGGGCAAAATACAATCCTTGTGAATTCTATAACTTGTTTATAAAATTTTCCACTATAAACGATCCGCAAATTAGAAGTGATCTATTTTCAATCCTTGTATGCTTAGTATATGACGGTGCTGATAGTGCCCTTATTAAAAAAGCCAGTGATTGGATGATGGGTAATATTTTAAGTCCATCAAAAGTGCTTAATATTATGGATGTATCTATACGATACTACGCTATTGCTATAGTTCATAAGGCAGTTTTAGTTGGACTTTATAATAGTACTGATGTTTCAACTTATATGCCACCCTATAAGGCTGATAGTTATGATATTCCACTCGACGAAAAAGCGTTATCTGGAACACGGATGAGCGGATATAGTGCTATCGACTATGACTTAGCAAGATATGTTTTGATTGATCATTTCGAATCGGCATTTTCACAATATGGTCATAGAGATGGCGATCAAATCACCGATTTAATAAGCAAAGTTGCTCAACTTCAACCCAAATTTGCAAATATTAAAAATGAACAATTTATTATATCAGCTGCTTTTGCATATCTTTCGCAAGTAGGCTGGAATGAAGAGGAATTTTATAATTTTAAACAAAAAGAACAGGGTGATGGGATAATAGGTGGATTAGATGTTGCTATATTAAGAAGGTACACTCCTGCGACACATGGCTCAAAAAGTTCTGTTATGACAGTATGCGAAAAATACATTTGGCAATTTCGAAATCATATGGGCGGATTTCTTGCAGATAGATTATTATATTGGAATAACTACGAGCCAGAAAATATTAGAGATTATGGATTGCTTGATAATTTCATAATACCTATACAGGATGTCGAACAAATTGATCCCGATGAATTGCCCGAGGATAATCCTTGGTATATTCCCGAACCAAAGACTGCAATCATAGAAGCAGAAAACTGTAGTAAAGAAGAAGTTATCAATAGCGTTATTCACGCCCCAAACTTGAATTGGGATAAATGGATTACTATAAATAATGCTGACAAGCAATATAGAATAAATAGCGATACTTTGTTGGCATTGAACAACTATTCTTGTTTTTATGGTTCTGCGGGTGTGGAGACCTGTATCTTTATTAGTTCAATAATTATTGATAAGGATGATCTTGATGCATTCGTTGATAAATTGAGCAGCGATAAAGATTTATCTAAAAGAGTATCGAATCCTGTCGATTGGCACGGCGGCATTGTTTCCTCCTGTTACATAACCCCCAAAGAGGTTTGTTGGTTCCCGTGGAAAAAAAGATATAATAGTAGTAATGTCGAAGATTTCCCTGATTTTTCTATACAGTCGGCAGTCGATGGCTGTTGTTATAATTTCCCTGAATACGGTGATGTGTACTATGATATTCCGTCTGAGCCAATCAGAAAATTACTTAACATTGTAGATTCTAATGGATATATCTTTTATGACGATAATAAGCAAATCAAAGCACACTATTCAATTTCAGGAGAAAAGTGGAGAACGGCTCAAAATTATTTACTTGTCGATAAAAATGAACTGTTGGATGCTCTACAAAATAGCGATAAGTCTTTGATATGGATTATGCGAGAATATCGAAGAGAAGATGGAAAAGCCAGTGAGCGATATGGGAAGTTCTATGCAGAGAAGGATAGTAGTTATGTGGGATATTTTAGAAACGGAGAATTTGTCGTTAAACAAATTAACCGAGAAATCTCACATTCTCCAATCTCCCAAACAAAATAGTCTCTAACTTATAACATAATAGAAATGGCACAGAATTTTTCTTGTGCCATTTCTATGTCTATTCCACTATTAAGTCTTTATTAATAATTTCTCTAACACGCTCACGGATGTTATTCATCTTCCTCACCCAAGCCATTTGGTCGGTGGCTTTGAGTTGTTCGGTCACACCTTCCTTTTCGGCAAGTTCTTTTACCAGCCGGAGAAAAAGTTGTTGTGCCTGTTCTTCGGTATCGGCGAGGTGGGAATGGAGCTTGCCGGAAGTGAGCAAATTGTAGTACAGCACCTTATGATGATGTTTCAAATATCGTTTGTGCCTTAATGCCCACACGCCGATATTACCCGTTTCTTTTTCCGCCGGTAAAGCTAGGTTCGGCAGTAGATAATCGCCTTGTTGCGTGTATGTACCGCCGAGTTGTTCAAATAATGTGTCAGTCATAGTAAAAACCTCCTTTGCGCTTATATTGTACAAAGGAGGCGAATAAAAGTCGAATGTGCGATTTATGAATTTGTAAATCCGCTATTGCCAAAAATTACAGCGAATATTTCCAAACTTGTGCCACTTTTTACAGCGAACATAGCGAATATTCAGTGAAAATTCAGCGAATATTCACTCTTATGTTTTCGATTCTCGTATCACTTGCCAACGAGGGAATTCTCGAAGCACACGGATATGCCAATCGGATTTGCGGGTGATAGTGCGAAAATATTTCGAACAAAAGAACTCTATCAAGTAGACTTTCGGAATGTGATTCACATTGTTCCTCTTGAATGATTTAAGATGTCCTTTCTTACACCAATTATTGATAGATGTCGTGCCGTAACCGATTACTTTTGAAATTTCGGTTGTGGTCATCACATCGGGATATTGCGAAAAAAGTTCTGTGTAATACAGTTTCATATTTTCAAGAACCTGTTCGGGTACTTCGGCGCTCATTTCGACGGTATAGTTCCCCTTGTACCACCCAGTCGGTGCTGAATAGGATTCGGGAAATACTTTTCTCTTTTCAAGATATGTAATAACGTCAGCCTTTTTGATTTTGTAACAGCGAGTTTTCTTGCCCGTGTATTCGCACGGTATCTTTCCGCTGCGAAGCAGATACAATGCCGTTGACTTGCTGATATGACAGATTTGATAGAGTTGGTCTTTGGTAATAATATTGGGAATCGAATCCCAGTTGATTGCGGTTTCATTCATAGCAATACACCTCGTAAATATTTTAATCGGTGTGGGCTTTCCTGTGTATTGCCGTTGTTGATGTGTTTATTCTGTTCTTTCCGCAGTTCTTTCCAAAATAGTGCTTGTTCTTTCCGAAAACAGCGAAAATGCCGTTATTCGAACTTTCCTTTATTTATCGGGATTTCAGCGACGCAATCGCAAAAAAGCCTTTAATATCAAGCATTTTCGGCGAATACGAAGTATCCCGAAACTGCCTTCAAAAATCGCTAAACAGCCATTAATCCATAAAACTCGAAATCAGTTTGCGCGCAAGCGCACGCGGGTTCGAATCCCGCCCTCTCCGCCAGTTTTGTTGAAAGTGTGCAATCAGAATTGTCCTGGCTGCACACTTTTTCTATATCCATATTTTCAAGTTCTAATCATACAGGACACATACGCCAAAAGATGTCGCTTTAAGCCCCATATCAAAATTTTCTATAATACAAGGTTTGGCGATAAATTTTGAAGAAAACTACCCCTTCTCATCTGAAAACACGAAAATTCTGCATAAAACCGATCTTATCCCCCGGCGCAATCATTTTGTACATAGCCGCCAACTGTTCTTATACCGCTGATTCGCCTTAATATAAAACACAGCGTTTCATTCCGTTTGGAACAAAACGCTGTCATCTTACTCTTATTCTCTTGTTTTTCTTTGGTTTTTTGTTCACCAACACTTATTTCTCCTGCAAGACTGATGATGGGTCCGCAACATTGGATATCCGATTACAAAAAACTGTCACACGGGTTTCCCCTCCCTTGGTGCAGGTATAGAGGACGAGATCATACCCGCTATGCTGCACTGCACCTACCTCATTTGGTTTTAGTGTTTCAATCTTTTCAACAGAGTAGCTGTTGGCGATGTGGTCCATATCTGTAAAAACAACGATATCACCCGCTGATAAGTCTTTCAGATGTCCAAAATGGCTTTTATAATTATGCGCGGCAATCACAAGATCATCTGTGCGCGAGGAGCCAAACTGACGACAGGGTGCAATCTTCAGCCGGCTATAGCTCCATTCAGACATAATCGGGAGTTTCAGATTTAATGCAGGGATCTCAATATAACCGACATATTCATAGCCATCCAGCATAACCGTCGGCATTTGTGGGGCAAGCGGCGTGCAATAAGGCGGTTCCGTCGTATCCATAGCCGCCTCTATACGCTCCAACAGGCTCTCGGCTTCCCGTCCGGCTTGTATATCCTCATGGCGGTTATGGAGGAAAAGGAGCAGCGCTGAAAAAATCAGCACTGCTCCTATTGTTACAATAGCAATGCCTATTTTTTTAGGCATTGTTCTCTCTCTTTTTCTTCAACAGTATTATCCCGCCAAGAGAAACAAGGATAAATCCACCGCCTCCGAGAATCCAAATGGGCCAGTTTAGCTGACCGGTTTGAATTAAGCTTGCGGTATTGGTAATTGTTACAACATTTCCGGAAACATTATAAGATGGAACATACCCCTTAGGAATGTTAGATTCCATCACCTGCCAATTCCCATAAGAACGTAAATCTTTCCATTCATAGGTCCAATTATTCCACGCCCCAAGGCGCACCGTTTCATAGGGAATATCGCCATTGTAAAGTGTAACTGTTACAAAATCAGGACGGTTCTTCCCATCATCCGCACTCCATATCTTGCGGACAGTCATATCCAAGGGCGCGGAGGGATCGGGCGCGGGCGCCTTTTTTGTGTTGGTAATCGTTGTCAAAGTGCCTACGGTATTATAACTGACGGTATAACCAGCAGGAACCTTTGCTTCTTCAACTGTCCATATATGGCCTTCCAAAAGCCTGTCAAACGTATAGGCCCATCCATTTTCAGCATTCAGTTCTTGAGAAGTTTCAACCTTGCCATCTTTTAAAAGATTGACCGTTACACTGTCATTTGCATGGTTCGCATTGCCGTCAGACCATACCTTGCGAACGGAAAGCTGGCTTTCGTTATAAGCTTCTACATGAAAAATCCAATCGACTTCGCCAACACGGTTTGCATACTCATTGCCCAAATCAATCGGCACCGCCAACTCAACTTTGAGTGTGGCTGTGTCGCCAGTACGAAATGTGCCAAGGAGTTTATTGTCCTTCAGGCCGTCCAATTCATCCGGAGAAGCATCATAGATTAACTCCGCCCCATTCCACACTTTCATGGAAAGCTTGGAGAGAAACTCCGCCATCGTAGCAACAGTTTCATCACGTTTTCCTGCAATATCAGCCTGATCCTTCCCGTCTGCGTTTTCAAAGGATTCACTGTAAGTAAGCGGATTCTCCGTTTCGTTATGTGCCTGGGCTCTCATATAGAGATTCACAAAGTCACAGTCGGTAGCGGAGTTTGTAAAAGTAATGGTTTCCGTCAAAACATCACCGGGCATGACGTTTTTAAAACCACCGAAGAGATCGGTTTCTGTATACTCGCTGCCGGGCTGTAAATCAAATCCTTTTGAAAAGCCGCCAAACGTAATAGACGGAGAGGCCGCAAGGGCCGTTGCTGTTATACTCATCAATACAAACAGCACCAGCATAAGGGACGTGATTGCTTTGAATGATTTTTTCATAATCTCCTCCCCCTTTAGTTATTCGGTACGTACAGACGTCCGTCTGTACCGATTGAGAAGCCTGCGCCCCACGCAGTCTGTACCGCGTCTTCCGGAACGCTTTGAATGGCTTCGGCCATAACATCTATGGCCTGCTTTCCCCCATCAGCATCAGGATAAGCGCCAATCAGCGTCATCCTATCTGTTAGATTTGTTTTCGGCTTATCTCCCGGTGCGACAGGCAGCGTATAGTAATAATAATCGCCGTATTTCACCCAATCGCTGCCCATTGTAAAGGAGGGAACAAGCGCAGTGCCGCCAATGTGCCGGCCTTGTTCGTTGGTCCGATAAGTTACCAATTTTACACGGATAAAAGCATCAATATCACCGGTATTCTTCACATTTACTTTGCTTTTAACACCCGTTGCGCCATTGAAATCTTCCGTGACTTCGCAAGAAACCTCGGAAGGAAGAAATTTATTTTGAATCGGTGCATCTTTTGCGCTCAGCCAAGCAACCGTACTGCCGACAGCCAACGTCATAAAGAGCATGGCCGCAATGAGTATTGTCGTTAGGCGGCTGTTTTTAGGCGTTCTTACCCATGTTGGAGCCTTTTTCGCCATGCTGTGCTTGCCTTCATATCTGCCTCTATACATCTACATTCCCCACCTTCCTTAATGATTCGTTCCGAAGATATTCCGAACAACCTCGCTGAAGCCGTTCAGCCATTGGTTGTTATTCTTCGTATTGAGGCAGACAATACTGCCGGTGGGATTTTTCGCTGTTAGCTCGGCGCTGCCGCCGTTATTTCCGGAATATCGCCAGCTCCAGCCTGTGTTCTCGCGAATGGTGTAAGTGCCGATTGGCAGTTCAACGAGCGTTTCGGTACCGTTCCCCCAAACCGTTACTTCGGAATACTTTTCTCCATCCTTGTAAACATCGAACACATAGGACTCGTCATCCGCGCCGCCTTGTTTTGTGATGTTCAACGTACAGGTCCTGGCATGGATCAGGAACGCCGGCATACCGGGCGTTGTCGGTTCTTTCCAATCACAGGCGGGATTACAGTCCTGATGGACAAAGCTTGTGTAACTGGACACATCTTCCCCGTCAATACTGACCACAACCGATACGGGCACATCTTGTTTGGTATATTTGCCATTTGCAATTTTGCTTTCGTCCGGCGTATACCGAATCTCCGGCATTGGTTTTATACCGAGCATGGTAACCCCCGCGTCTGTTGAGCAGGTATCGCCGTGCATCCATTTTTCATTTCCAACCCGATTTCCGCTGTAATCGTTGTTTGCTGAAATTTCCTCGCCGTAATAAGCATTGGTGTCCTTAAACGTCAACTCCGGTTTGAAAACGCAAATCTTTGCTTCAGGATCGTTAACACCTGTTTTCTCTGTTGCCACATCGCCTTTGGCAAAAGCACCTTCTGTTTTGGGTGTTATCGTAACTTCAACCGTATAGGTTGTATCCTCCGTCAAATTTTTAAGCTTATCCGATATAACATTTCCGTTTGCATCTATGAGTTCGATGTTGATATCAACATACTCGTTTTGCCAACTTTCAAGCCCATAGTTTTCTTTATTTAGGTCAAGCTTTACATCACCGACGCTGATTTCAGCGCCGTCTTTAAGCTGATCGGCCGTAACTTCCCCCTTCAAGTAAACGTTCTTATCCTCAGCCGTTACTTTTACATCCTGAATAGGCACGTTAACGGCAGGCCTGTCAAACGTCAAAATCGGTGTTTTGGCACTGCTGTCCGGGTAAATACCGGCGCTGGTGTTTGTAAATACATCATTGCCGCCCAGAAATCCTTCCTTTGGCTGGATTTTGAAACTGATGACCAGTTTATTACCGCGATAGGTGGTATTGCCGTTTTCCGTAACTGTACCAACGTAGTTCTCGGAAAAATTAAATCCCGTAACATTCACCTGGTCTCCGTTGATGGATGCTTTCGCTCCCATTGCGTCGGCGTTTTTGCTCCAAGTATAGTCAGCGCCGTTTTTACCGGTGCAGCGATACGTCTCCAGCGTAATATCGGCCGTCGTTGCACCGGCCGGAAGCGTGAACTGCGGGGAGATAATATCCTTCACAATAGCTTCCTCTGTCAGTGTGGAAGATGAACCGCCGGTTTCGATCTGATCAGAGATTTGCTGAAAAATGTTGTTCAGGGAATCAGCGTCCGCTGCGGAAAGATAGTAGCTGGGAGACTGCGGGGTTCCATTGTTGGAAGATACTCCCTGCATAAACCAGTTACAGGCAGATGTTAATTGACTACTGTTTTGATTTAGATTTCCATTCGGTTCCACACCTGCACTATTGGCATCGGCGCCGGAAAACACACCAATTGAGTACACCGTGGCCCCCGATGCCTTAATTCTGTTTGAAATTGTAATCGCATCGTTTGCGACCGATTTATTAAAACCATCGAAACTCGTAGGCGCACCGTCGGTGAAAACAATCACAACTCTGTTTCTCTTTTCACCGGAGGAAACAGGATTTGTATCCAGGATACGCTCAGCCATGTCCATACCGAGATCTATCTGCGTTGCACCATTTGCTGTAAGTGCATCAATCGCGGATGCTACCATGTTTTGCCCAGAGGAAGTGTCCATGTTCTGTACAACATCTTTTAAGTTCTGATCTGAAATGTTGTCATAAGCCACGCCGACATTTCCGCTGTTCCGGCCGCCAATAGATAACAACTCCGTATTATTCCCGTAACCGGACTGACTTGCAAAGCCAACCACAGCAATTCGATGATTGATATTATCAGCAGTCGTTGCAATGTCGCCGTCTGCTCCGGCCGCTTTGGCAGAAACGGCATTTGTAAAGTTCAAGGCAGCGGTTTTGATAGCGGCCAACCTCGAGCCGCCGCCATTGGTATTTGTTACGCGTTTATAAAGCGTCGGAGAAAAAACAGTTTCTGCGCCCGTGGAGGTTCCGATGGTCTGTACATTGCCATCGGAATCCGTATAGGTGTAGGTATAGACGGTCTGCGTATCATCGATTGCGCCGGTATAGAGCGGCGCATGGCTTCCCAAGTTAGGTCGTGTATCATTATCACTGCTTGTCACGGTCGTCCCATCAGCAAAAGTGTAGGTATAGGTGTATCCATCCAACATATTACCGCTTCTGATCAGCTCAACCTTTTTATACACATCTCCGATCTTTTCATAAAGATTATTTGCATAGTAATAATAGCAATTTGTTGTCAATGAATCCCAAGCCCAACTGGTTTCATAGTTTTTCAGATTGCCGAGCTGTGTGTACTCTATCTGCTCCCGTTTGATAACAGAAACCGAAACATAGCTTCCTTCCGCCAATTTATGCCAAAGATTTCCGCTGCCGCCGTTATGGCGATATTCATAGTAATCCTGATTTCTTGTATGATAGGCGGTAGTATTTCCCCACCTGTCGGACTCATCTTCGTACTGTTCAAATGAAACCGTACCGATATCATCTGCCATTGAGCCGGACTGGTCGAGAACAAGGATAATATCCGTCGGAATATCCTTGGTAATCTCGGAAACAACTTTTGAGCCGGTTGCATAAGCTTCCAACGTAATGGTGTAACTGCCGTCTTTATTGGCCGTTGCTGTTTTGCTGATCTCCATACCCTTGTTGCTGTTGTTCTCTGCATGGGCCGTCGTAGCAGGCAGCGCCAGCGAAAATAGAAGCGTCATGCTCAAGAGCAAGGACAATGCTTTTCTTTTTTTCATGCTCAGCCTCCTTCTCATCTTTGCCCACCTGTAACAGGATCGCCAAACGGCGCAACAAACGTGTAATTCACCGTCCGGTAAACAACTTCGCTCTGAACTGTTTTTTCATTCCCCTCTTCAACGGCAACCGCAGGAACGGGAGCAGGCTCCAGCGCTTTAATCTTGGCGTCAATTTTAGCATTCTGCTTGTCCGTCAATGCGTCAATCGTTTCATCCGATGCATTGTCAAATGCCGTCCAGATTTCATCCAGCGTGGTACAGGCCATAATCTTATTAAACAGATGGCAGGCACATTTGCAGTGTGTCTCTACACAATCATCCGAGCAGGAATCTATATGAGCGAAAGCTCCCCTCTTTTTCGTCTCATCCTGGTTCTCTGTTTCTTTCTGTATCGCTGTATCCGCTCCCGTCATCGCAGTCTCTGTGGAAACCGCAACCGTACCATCGCTTAAAGCCCGATCGGTAGAAACGGCCAGCGTGCCGGGGAGTGCCGCAGCAATAACCAAAATAAGATTGATTACTATCGCAAATAGCTTTTTCTTGTTCATATCGCCGCCTCCTTATTCTTTCGGCCAACCCTGTGCATCCAAAACGGTATCGCCGTTGTTCGCAGTCTGCACAGCCTCTGCGGCAACATCTACCGTCGCGGTTGCATTCTGATATTCGTTGCCCATGGCAGCGTTAAACGTCACGGCAGTAAACAGCGGGGGCGTCACTTCGCCGGGTTTTAGCGCTTTGTTATAATAAAGATATCCGTCTTTACCCTTTGTCCAATCGTCCAAATTCAGATCCAGCCCAACCAAATCGACATTGGCTGTGCCGCCCCCTGCAAGCTGAATATTCTTTGTAATGAGAACACGAATCCATGCATCAGACGCGCCGGTGTTTCGAATCTCCGCAATCTTAGTGACAGTCATGCCGGGCAGGATGCCGGTCACATCTTTAAAGGGCGTCTGTTTCTCTTCGTCGGCCCATTCCCGCACCGCGATTTTCACGCCGCCGGTGGTGATAACATTATGCGCCTTTTCCTCAGCGGTAAAGTACGCGATGGTTCCGGCGGCAAGTGTGGCAAGGCAGATTACCAGTACCGACAGAATCGAAATTCTTCGTTTCATAGTCGTGCTCCTCTCAAACCGATATTGTCATATCTCCCTATCAGAGATATGGAAACAGATTTTCTATGATCGTGACAGACCATATGAGAACATCCGGTCTTTGCCGGGTGCTCTCATATGGTCTGCACCCCGAAGGGTGCAGGGACATATGAAGAATGTCAATAAATTACTGAGCGTCGAAAGCGTTGAAAGCAGCTTCCCAAGTGTCGAAGCCGTCAATCTGAATAGCCTGAGCAACAACGTTGATGCCAAAGTTGCCGTTCTGAGCAATGCGCGTAGTCACATCATTTTCCGTCATTTTTGCCGGGAAAGCGATCTGAGAGAACATTGCGGACGTATCATCACCGGCATCCAAAACCGTGGTGTATTTCAGGGTCGCAACAAAATCACTGGTGGGATGATCCGGGCCAGACATATCATAAGCAATGTCAACAAGCTCCCAGCCCTCACCGAGCGTATTGTTGATAAGAGCATTGAATGCATCCTCCTGCGGAGCAGTCCAGACGTTATCGTTGTAGAGGCCCAGCCAGTTCATGCCGTTTTCAACGGTAACAATAGCGCGGATATAAGCACCGTTTTTGCCAGTGTTATGGACAACCGGATCCTTGGTCACGACAGCACCGGGATAAACGTTATATTCGTTGCTGGTAACACGGTCGCCCTCGGGATCATTGACGTTGGTTTCATCAAGCTTAATCTTGACATCGCCCATCGTGAATGTATTTGTGGCGGTCTTGGTGTCGGTGAAGTAGGCGAGGGATGCGCCCACGATGGCAATAGCACCCAGCGCTACGCACAGAAAGGTCGCGGTAAGTTTCTTTTTCATGTACTCGTTCTCCTTTAATACATATTAGATTTTTGTGCTGCGCCCGCGCGCAGTAGGATTACTTGTTTGCAATGTTGTTCCAAGCGGCAGATGCATCGAATTTCTCAGTAGCATTTTTGTAGAGCTGAGAGGCATAGGCCGTGATCGTCAAAGTGGGCTTCGCAACTGTTCCGGCATCCATTGCATTCATCATCTCTTTGGTAATGTCGCCGCTAACGGTAACTTTATTGCCGGCAAGCACCGGGAACGCATTGGTTGTGCCATCGTCATCGCTCATCTTCGCAGAATCAACAATACGGTAGTAAACATTGGTTTCACCGGGTACCAATGTCCAGCCATCAGCAATGGTATAAGAGAGATAATTTTTAGCACTCTCGCCGGCGCCATACCTGTTGTTTGCCCAATCCAGCTTCACAAACAGATAGCAATCCTCTGAGCCTTTCACAACCCAGGCCTTAGGATCTTTGGAAATGTCATAGCCGGGAATCATTTTGTATTCCGTGCCGGTAGTTTCCTTTAATTTGACTGTGATATCACTGGTGGTAAATGTGTTGACCACCGTATCGGATTTTGCGGTAAGCCATGCCAGCGTGCCGGCAACAGCACCGACCACCAGCAGGGTCAATGCCAGCACCAATGCCAAACCTTTCTTCTTCACGTCATCTTCCTCCTTTCCTCTGGTATTTGCGGTGAGGCTTTATTTCAACAGATGTCAAAATCATCGTTTTTTCATCCGTTGAAATCCTGTTTAATAGGATAAGGGGCGTTTATTCAAACGCAGCCCACGCGGCTTCCGCATTGGCAAATCCATCCGCCTGAATGGCACAAGCGTTAACCGTGATGGTCATTCCTTCGATGGTTGCAAGCTGCTCGTTCGTGATGAAACCGGGAACGATAATCTTGTCAAACAGCGCATCCAATGCAACATCCCCATTGGGCGCTGCAACGGTCTCTTTGTACCAAAATTCATACGTCCGTGTATTGGTGGCCGTGTCCTTTGTATTGCCCTTGGCAATCCAACAGGTTGCGTTATAGCCGTCAAAGATAGAAGTCATGTCCGCGCCGGTAGGAGCAAAAATCGCATCCAATTCATTTGCTTTGGAAAAGGTAACCGTCATTTTGATATAACTAGGTTCGCTTCCGTTAAGCACGGTAATCATCGGGTCCTTGTTGTAGGTATGGCCCGGAAGCAACTTATAGCTGTTTGCCTTGACACGTTCCGCACCTTCCACCAGTGTGCCGTCTGCATTGGCCTTGGCCTCATCCAACTTGATTGCCACAGAGCCAACGCTGAATGTGTTGACGACTTCATCATCGGAAGTCAAAAATGCCATTGTTCCCAGCACTGAGGCGGTAACAAGCAATACCGCACAAAGGGTCAGGAGTAAAGCTTTGCTTTTTGTCTTCATCATGAAAACCTCCTAAATAGATGTTTTATATAGGGAGCCTTGCGGCATTGCCCTTAAAGAAATGAGGAGCTTACCCGGCATCCTTTTCCGCCTCTCTCGCCAGTAAAAATTTCCGAAGCGCATCAGCAGCAGCTTTATCAAAACGTCCTGTTTCGATCTGCCGACGAACCACTTCAACCTCATTGTCCGTAAGAAGATACTTTGTCTTCCGGCGAATTTCTTCTGTCAGGCTTTCGTCTTGCTTCTTTTCCGTTTTGGCATTGGCCACAGTGGTCTTATGCGCTGCAATATGAGAGTTTTTACCGCGCTTGAGAGGTTTTTTCTTTTTGCTCTTTTCCTTTGTTTTGTCATCCGCAAAAATATCCGGAATAAACACAAGCAAAAGAAGAATGGCGCCGGCAGAGATGGCAACGTACATTCCGGGCGGATGCTGAATATAATCTGCAACATAGCCTAAATACGGGATGGAAAATACCGGCGTGCCAATCACATTTTTATAATGTACAAGCGCACCGTCCTCCGCTTCGTTGGCATCGCCCTTTGTCCGAAAACGAATAACCGCAGGATCCTCTTCGTCCGGAACAATTCCCACAACCCTATGGGTGGCAATTGTATTTTCGTCCAGCATAAATGTAATGGGTTGGCCTGCTTTGATGTTGTAGGGATCCACCTTTTTTACATAAATCAGCGCACCCGTATGATACGTTGGCTCCATAGAACCAGATAGCACCGTGTACACCCGTAGTCCAACAATCCGTGCACCAACCAAAAGCAGTGCCAAAAGCATAATTAGTGCCGCTAAAATGCCGCTGATTATGTTCCAGGCTTTTTTGCGTGATCGGTTCATAAAGCTCCTTTCCGGCCCTCTTCCTCTAAAACTTCGTCTTTGACATTCGGTACAACAAAGCTGTAAATCTGTTCAAATGCCCACGCTGTTGTCTCTTCGCTGTTTTCCAGCTCGCCGCCCAAAACCCTGGAGGCAAAAAACAGCATCGTGGAGAAAATCTGGTGTATCAGCATGTCCATATTGGTTGCCGGCTTGAAAGACTTGCTTGCCTTTTCAATCAACGGCTTAAAACACGCAAGATGCGTTTCATATGCATGAATTCGACAGCTTGCGGAATAATAGTAGCGAATGTAAAAGATACAATCAGCCGGTTCCTTTAAAATGAAATCCCAGCTTTTCTTCCAGAGGATATAGGCGCGTTCTTTCCATGAGAACCCTTGCATATGCATAACAGGAAGTGTTTTTTGCAGGAGATTGGCAAAGTTTTCATCTTCCATATGAAGTGCAGCACTGAGCAGTTCATCTTTGCCGGAGAAGCACTTATAGATATAGGCTTCGTTCAGTTTTGCTTCGGCTGCAATGGCCTTGGTGGTAGTTTTCTCCATACCGTCTCGTGCCACAATGCGAATTGCGCTATCAATGAAGCTTTGCCGCATCTCTTGTATTTCCAACGACACACCTCTTCGGGGAAAATAAGCAAATACTTATCCTGTTTTAACAAAGAAAACAGAACACCGGCCTGTGCCGATCGATCTGCTGCTTTAGGCAAAAATCATCGTGGAGTTCATCAATCGACGGATAAACGAAACTTCATACCATGATCAAGAAATGCGCATCAAACCTCCTTGATATCAAAAAAGCCTTAAAACTCAGCGCTTCGCGGAGTTCATCACTCCATCTAGCCACTCAATCTAAGGCAATAAAATACAGGGATATCAATGTTTTTATGTGCATATGACACAAAAGTTTGACTGCGCATCTCAGAATCCTATGGCGTTCAATTTATTCATATTATCCCGCTTCAAAATCATGGAAGAGTGGACATACCGATCGAGCGTGATGGTCGTTGTAGCATGTCCCAGCACTTCTGAAAGAGACTTGATTTCAAACCCAACTTCAACAGCACGCGTTGCAAACGTATGCCGAAGCGTATGAAAATGAACCCCTTCCAAGCCACATTCGCGGGTATATTTCTCCATCCTGTATTGCAAAGCACGCGGCTCCATAAAATTCTCTGTGCCGGTTAAAACGTAAGCGGCCGAACTGTGGGGATTCATTTCCTTACAAAGTTCAGCCGTGTAGTCTGTTATGGGGATTGTTCTGACGGATGTATCGCTTTTGGGAGAGCCAATTACAATCCTCGTTCTCGAATTGCCTGTCATGCTGGTATCACGCAAACGTTGGAGCGTAGTGTCGATACGGATTGTCTGCTCTTTTAAGGAAATCTTGCCCCATTGCAGCGCACAAAGCTCTCCAATGCGAACGCCTGTAAACAGCGTCAATAATACGCCGAACTTACATGTATCCATATCCTCCAGCAGATAGGAAACAAATCGGCTTTGTTCTTCGCGGGATAAAACCCTCATCTCCTTTTTGTTCGGCCTTGGATAATTGATTTCAACCGCCGGAAACACGTCAAGGGAAAAGGTTGCCGTATATCTCAAAACTCCGTGTAGCACGACAAGAATATCATGTACGGTCTTTGGGGCCAACTCATCCTCGAACAGCAATTCTGCTGTGAAATCATCAATCAGTCCGGTAGTGATTCCCATAGGAAAGCAGCCGCCAAGCTTCGGCTTAATATGCTTTCGCAAAGCGGTATCGTATTTAATATAGGTAGACTCCTTCACTTTCGGTTTTCGCATCCGCAGCCATTCATCACAGTAAAACGAAAAACGATGCCGAGAATTGGTGCTGGGAATTGGTTTTCCGTTAACCAGCGCCGCTTTATATTTGGTTACTTTTTCCTTCGCTTCCCGGTAAGTCTTTCCATAGCAGAAACCGTATTTGATTTTTCCGGAAAGCTCATATCCTTTGATATAACGGGCCTCCCATCTGCCATCCTTCCGTTTAAAAATGTTTTCTCCTTTTGCCATTTTAATCTCCTCCTATTTTTTGAAGTTCTTGTGATGATCCGCATTCTACCTACGGACATCGAGACGTTTCAGACTGCTCATTTGACTGCGATAAACCGTCAATCGGATGCATCGTCCGCAAAAAACAGATTTAAATTTATGGGTTCTTAGCTGCATTCCGATTTCTTTTTTCAAAAATGTTTCAAATTCACCACCTTCTATTGATTTAAAACAAACTTGGTGCTATAATTTGATACGAATATTGTAGGGTGAAAGGTTCATGGAGTGATGAACTCCGCGAAAAAAGAAACCATTTTCGCGATACACAGGTATGTATACATTTGACGAACAAGGAGATCTCCGCAGATGGAAATCTCCTTTATTATTTAAAGCTCGCTTTCTACCCGGATTGATCAACCGATTCCTCTTTAGTTGCCTTCTACAAAACGATGCAATTCCCCTTGTCGGCGTTTTTTAACGCGCTGTTTTCCATCGGCATGTGTGTTTGCAAACATTCCAGCTCCAGCTTTAATAAAGCCGAATCAGCTAAAATCTTCATCGTAAAATAACAATAAAAAGGCGGTTCCACACAGAACCGCCTCTTTACTTTCGCTATTCATTTCGAAAAATAACATATAAAATAATTGCTGATAGTTTTGGATTGTTTAGTTTCAAAGTTCTTGGGATTCAATTTCTGCTTAAAATAAAATTTTTAGTGCAGATTACCCTCTCTCTTTTTCTTTCCTGCCCCTTGTCAAATCCAAAACCTCCACATTACAATTCAATGCAACATGACAAAAACAATATTCCGAATATTTTCACCACTTCATTTATTTTTTCTTTACCCAATTCTCTTTTGTTGTCTATCATAAACATTCTTATAATTTTATTCCATTCGCCTTCTTATTCTCGCTTTTGCAACAGCCCTCATGCTTCTATACCCCATCTGCAAAACTTTTCCTGTTTTTTTATTTTTTATATAAAAAAGAGCTCATGAATCATCCATGAGCCCTTTTTCTTTTTATTTCAAAAATCCTTCGATGATTTTCGCTTCCGCCTGTTCCTCCGTCAATCCCAACGAACGCAGTTTTAAAATCTGCTCGCCCGCGATCTTCCCAATCGCGGCTTCGTGAATCAGCGCTGCATCCACATGAGAAGCATACAGCGAAGGCGTCGCGTTTACCGTTCCCCGGTCCGCCAAAATCGCATCGCATTCCGTATGGCCGGTACATTGGTTTTCCCCATGGATGATGGAAACATATTCCTGATGGGAATGTCCTTTGGCTACGGATCTGGAAATCAAATCCGCCCCGCAGTCTTTCCCTTTCATCCATACCTCAAAAGAGGTTTTGGCTTGTTCATCGCCGTCTGTCATCAACCGTTCACGCACGACCAGCTTTGCTCTGTCCGCCAGCGTTGCGCTGGTTTTCCTCATCGTGCTGTCCACACCGCTGATCTGGATGGTATCCATTTCCAATACCGCGTCCTCGGCCAACGTTGCATCCGTCACCGGATCAATCCGCCGTTTTCCGCTGCCGCCGGTGCCGATATGTTTTTCCTGATACAACACCTTGGCGCCTTTTTCCAGGAAAAAGCGGTGAATCCCATTGTGTCTGGCTTCTTCCTCCTCGGTATGCACGCCGCACCCCGCAACGATGATTACATCTGCGTTTTCGCCCACATAAAAATCGTTGTATACCAGATCATCCACGCCGCTGTGCGTCACGCAGGCGGGAATATACACCGTTTCCCCCTTGGTGCCCGGCTGAATATGAATTTCCAACCCCGGCGCATCTTTTTTGGATTCAATCACAATGTGTTCCGTGGATTTTCGGGCCGCGCATTTTCCGTCTTCCCGGATGTTATACGCCCCGCGAAATTCTCCTTTATAGCCGGAGACAGTTCTCAACAACATTTCTGTGATCTTGTTCATAGCGCCGTTGCCTCCTTGCCCAGCGGACACATATCCGCCTTTTCTTCGCCAAGCAGTTTTGGCAAAATTTCATCCCGGGCCCCCTGCTCGCGTACCATGCCGTCATCAATGACCACAATCTCGTCCGCAATAGACAAAATCCGTTCCTGATGCGAAATGATAAGCAGCGTGCCTTTGCTCTCTTTCCGAAGGTTTTGGAAGGTTTCCACCAAGCGCGTAAAGCTCCATAGGTCTATCCCGGCCTCCGGCTCGTCAAACAGGCTCAGTTTTGCGTTTCGCGCCAAAACCGAGGCAATCTCTATCCGCTTGATTTCCCCGCCGGATAGGCTGGCGTTCAGCTCGCGATCCACATATTCGTTGGCGCAAAGCCCCACTTTCCCCAGCAGCTCGCAGATCTCTTCTTCCTCCAAGGCATGTCCTGCCGAAAGGGAGAGCAAATCGCGCACCATCAGGCCTTTAAAGCGCACAGGTTGTTGGAAGGCATAGGCAATGCCTCTTTGCGCCCGCTCGGTTATATTCAGGTTGGTGATGTCCTCTCCGTCAAAGATAAGCTTTCCGGCGGTAAGAGGCTCCACGCCGGCAATCAATTTTGCCAGCGAGGTTTTCCCTCCGCCGTTTGGGCCGGTCACCACGATGAGTTTTTGATCTTCCAATGTCAAATTTATATCCTTGATGATTGTGCCGCCTTCCGGCAAATCCCAAGCAACATGTTCCAAGCTGAGCATAAGGCTTCCTTCCTTCTATCCTGGTTTTCTTTATTTCATATGGTCTACCCTCAACGCACGCATGGCATTCAAAATCGCAATCACCGCTACGCCCACATCGGCGAATACCGCTTCCCACATGCCGGCAATCCCCAATGCGCCAAGGATCAAGCACAGCGCTTTTACCGCCAGCGCAAACACGATGTTTTGCCGTACAATGCGCAGCGTTTTTTTCGCAATGCCGATGGCAACCGCAATCTTTGAAGGCTCATCATCCATCAGCACCACGTCTGCCGCCTCAATGGCCGCATCCGAGCCCATGGCGCCCATGGCAATGCCAAGGTCTGCCCTGCTCAATACCGGTGCGTCGTTGATACCATCCCCCACAAAAGCTAGTTTACCGTTCCCGGCGCTTTTTTTCAACAGTTCTTCGACACGATCTACCTTATCCCCCGGCAACAATTGCGTATATACCTCATCCAGGCCCAATTCCTTGGCTACGCTTTCGCCTACCGCCTTGGCGTCGCCGGTCAGCATCACGGTTTTTTCAATGCCGGCCTGTTTCAACGAGGCAATTGCCTGCTTGGCATCCGGTTTCACTTCGTCGGAAATTACGATATGCCCGGCATACACGCCGTCTATGGCCACATGAACAATGGTGCCCACCATATGACAATCATGCCACGCAACGCCGATGTCTTTCATCAGTTTATCGTTGCCCGCACAGATATGCTGCCCATCTATCACGGCTTTTACCCCGCGGCCGGAAATTTCCTCTACGTCGCTCACGCGCTCGGCCTGTATCTTTTGCCCATACGCTTTTTTCAACGAACGGGAAATCGGATGATCCGAATAGCTTTCCGCATAGGCCGCCATTTCCAAAAGCTTGGCTTTGTCGCAGCTTTCGGGGTGTACGGCCGTCACATTGAACACGCCCTTTGTCAGCGTTCCCGTTTTATCGAATACCATCGTCTTGGTTTCAGCCAACACTTCCAGATAGTTGCCGCCTTTTACCAAAATCCCGCATTTGGAGGCGCCGCCAATGCCGCCGAAAAAGCTCAACGGCACGGAAATGACCAACGCACACGGACAGGAGATAACCAGGAAGATCAACGCACGCTGAATCCACATGCTCCATTGCCCAACAAACAGCGGCGGCACAAACGCCAGCAGCACGGCCGCTGCCACCACGCACGGCGTATAATAACGGGCAAACTTTGTGATAAAGTTTTCCGCCTTTGCTTTTTTGGAGCTGGCATTTTCCACCAAATCCAAAATCTTTGCCACGGTGGATTCTCCGAATTCTTTGGTCGTTTTTACATGCAGCAGCCCCGTTTTGTTGATACAGCCGCTAATTACATTGTCGCCGGGCGCCACCTGCCTTGGCAGCGATTCGCCGGTCAACGCCGCCGTATCCACTTCGGAATTGCCCTGGAGCACTATCCCGTCCAGCGGAATTCGCTCGCCTGCTTTGATCACAATGGTCTGCCCGATGGAAACCTCATCCGGATCCACCTGTACCAGCGCGCCGTCTTTTTCAATGTTGGCATAGTCCGGCCGGATATCCATCAGCTGGGAAATCGAGCGTCTGGAGCGCCCCACCGCATAGCTTTGGAACAGTTCGCCGACCTGATAAAACAGCATAACCGTCACGGCCTCCGGCCATTCGCCTGTGCCAAAGGCGCCGATCGTGGCCAACGCCATCAAAAAGTTTTCATCAAATACCTGGCCATGTGCAATGTTTCGAATTGCTTTCCACAGCACATCGCCGCCGATCACCACATACGGCACAATAAACGCTGCCAGTTTGATAATCCCTTCCAGCGGTGCCCATACAGCCACACACAGCAACACCGCGCTAATCAAAATCCTATATAGGGTCTTTTTTTGCTTTTTCGTCATCACTGTTTCTCCTTGTCTCGGTTCACGCGTATGAAAAAACCGGGCAAACGCCCGGCTTTATTCACAGTTGAATCTCGCAGTCAGGTTCTACGCGTTTGCATACTTTCACAACTTTTTTCATGATGTCGTCAAACTGCGCCTCATCGGCCACCACTGTCATCTTCTGCATAATGAAGCTGACCGTCGCATCTTCCACGCCGTCGATTTTTTTAATGGCGTCTTCCATTTTCTGTGCACAGTTCGCGCAATCCAGGTCTACCAGTTTGAAGCTTTTTTTCATAACAAAACACCTCATCTATAAAATTTTAAGAACCCCGCTCTTTTATTCTTCCACATGCTCAATGCCTTGGTCTATAATTCTACGCACATGGTTATCGGCCAGCGCATAAAACACATTTTTTCCCTCTTTGCGAAAGCGTACCAGCTTGTTGTTTTTCAACACCCTCAGCTGATGCGACGCCGCCGTCTGCGAAATGTTTAACAGCTGCGCAATATCGCAAACGCAAAGCTCGGATTCAAACAACGCATACAGGATTTTGATTCTCGTAGAATCGCCAAACACCTTGAACAATTCCGCCAAATCATACAGCGTTTCGTCCTCCGGCATTTCGCTTTTCACTTTGTTTACCACATCTTCATGCACACACATATATTCGCAGCGTTCCACATCTTGCGTTGTTGCCATATCCATTCATCCTTTCATGTGAACGTCTATTCATATGTTAGGACGTTTGCAGAGTTCTGTCAACCCTTTTTCCCTCTTTTTTTGAAAATTTTTTCTTATTTCTTTTTTGTTCCGCTTCTTTCCTTTTTCATGCCTTGCCCTGCTTTTCCCGTTTTCTGTATTTATGGTAAAATAGGGCCAAGATCAAAGGAGCGTGTTTTCATGGCAAGTCATGTTTCCGATATACCGTCTTTTACAAAGGACAAGCGAAAAAAATTGTTCAATTGGTGCCTGGTGGCGCTTTTGCTGGTAACGGCTGCTTTCTTTTTAGGCAGCTGGGTGGAAAATCGAATCGATAAGGCCTTGCGCCAGCACGATGCGCTCGTTGCCGCCGCCGTGCAGCAGGCAGCGCCGGATGCGCTTTCCCCCGTGCTTTCCGCTTTGCAGGCAAACGACCCCGCCCTTCAAGCACAGGGCGAAGCGCTGTTGGCAGAACAGGGCTATGTTTCTCCCGAACAGCATACCGGCGTCCGCACGATCTTCACTGTCTTTATGCTGGTGGTCATGCTGCTTCGCGGCGCAAAGCTGGTGTTTGGCACCAGGCGCATGTTTCGGCGGGCCCGCGGCGCTTCCCAAAAAGCATCGCAGCAGCTCTCGTCCGTCCTTCGCCCCGCAGAGCAGGAGCCCGAACAAATTCCTTTGCGCCAGGCCCTTTCGGAGCTTTCCGAGCTTATCAGCCAACCGCTGCAATCCGCGCGCACATTAAACGAAATCGTGTTGGAAAAAGGCGTGGATGCCCAAAAATATACGGAATTCTGTACAAAGCTAAAAACGCAGCTTAACCGGTTTGAAATTCTTTTGCTCCAGCTTTCCAGATTAACCTCGCTGAAAGCCGAGCTGGACGAAACCCTGGATATACAGCGCTACCCCTTGCCGGCCGCAATTCAATCTGCGCAAGATCTGGCGGCGCCCATGCTTGCCATTCGAAATATGAAATGCGAATGTGCCGAAATTCCCACTGTTTTGTTGGAAACCGATGAAGAATATTTGCCCCAGGCATTGTCGCATCTTATGCTCAGCTGCCTGTCCGGCCGGGAAAACGGCAGCACGGTGCACCTTTCCTTTACGCCCCACGGCTCTACGATGTTGATCGATGTTTTCTGCCGTGGCCAACGAACGCATATCAAAAACCTTCTGGTGCGCCTTGCCACCAAAAATATACAGGCCGACAGCTTGGATCTCGCCTTTGCTGATATCATCCTGCAATCGCTTGGCGGCACATTGGAGGAGCTTTCTTCCGGCGGCACTGTCGCTTACAGAGTCAGTCTGCCTCTGCTTTGCGACTAAAATACGCGTTTTATCCCGCTCAATCAAAGGAGTTTTTACCATGTCCCGTACTGCTCGCAGGTTTTGCATTGCCGCTTTTTGTCTGTATGTGTTTTGTCTGTTGCAAAGTGCTTTTTTCCAGTTTTCCCTGGAAGAAATCATTCAGGCGTTTGTGCATTGGTCTCCCAAGGCGGTTTATCATCAGCTTAAAGATTCAAACCTTTTGCCCTTTTTAGGCGCCGCGTATCAGCGCGTCTATCTTTACGGCTGCATTTTGGCCTTTTTCCCCTTGGGGCTTTGCATGCCCATTTTGTTTTTTCGGCGGCCCAATGCCTTTAAAATATTGCTTTGGGCGTTCTTTCTCAGTCTGCTTACCGAAGCGCTGCCCTTTTTGGCCGGCCTTGCCCCGTTTGATGTCAATGTTATCCTGTTCAGTATGCTGGGCGCCTGGCTGGGCTATGGCGGGTTTGCGCTTTGGCGCCGCTATTGGCCGCAGGTTCAGTTTCTCTTTTCCAAACAACCTCCGTCCGAAGATGATGAGGAAGATTCATGGCAATGAAAGAAAGCTTCTGCCCGGCCTGCTTTTGCAAGGCCTGTTCGGCATCCGGCCTGTTTTTCTCCTCTGCCGATTATTTATATTTTCGCCCTCATCCCACGTTTGCTCCGTATATTGCCCATTACACGCTCTGTCCGCCCGGGTTCGCCGAGCCCCGTCCGCTCACCTTAATTCCGGATGCCAGCGGCTGTTTTGTTTTTGCCTTTACCCGGCAGCAGATCATCGGCCACTTTTGGGGCCCTACCACACAAACCGCCGTGGTAAAGCAGGATTATGCGCAGTTTCCCTATCGTTTTTTCATCGAATTTCTGCCGGGCGGCGCGCATCGTTTAACCGGCTTTCCCCTGCATGAATGTGTCAATTTGCGCATTCCTTTGGAACAGCTTCATACGCCGCTGGTTTCAATCTTGTATCAAGCGCTGTTTCAGGCGAAAAGCATGGAAGATCTGCTTGGCCGGGTAAATGCGCTGTTTTGCAAAGCGCTTTCCCTGCGGGAGGAAAACCCGCTGGCCCGGGCCTGCCTTTCCTTATTGCAGCATACCAACGGGCAGCTGCCCGCCCATGCCGCGGGCGAAATTTTGCATTACAGCCCGCGACATCTTTCCCGGGTGTTGCGCTCCATGCTGGGGCTTTCCTTGCAGCAATACCTCCGTTTGCAGCGTATCGACCAAGCCCTCCTGATTCTTTTTCCCTTACCGCTTTGGCGCAATCTTTAGGCTATTACGATCAATCGCATTTCCTTCACGATTTTAAATCCGTCTGCGGCACCACCCCCACCGGTTATCTGCAAAATATGTCCGATTTTTACAAGGAAACCTATAAGTTTTAATTTATACTTTTCCCATAAACCGTTTCAAAAGGAGGCTGCCATGGCCAGCAGTTTGGAATTTGTTCAATATATTTGCGATCAAATGCGCTTTGCCGCGCCGGTTACTTCCCGCGCAATGTTTGGGGAATACGGGCTTTATGCAGAAGGAAAATTCTTTGCCAGCGTTTGCGATGATCAATTGTTTTTAAAGCCCACCGGCGCTGTGCGTGCGCTGTATTCTTTGCCGGAACAGCCCGCCTATCCCGGCGCCAAGCCTTCTATTTTGGTGGAAAACCCGGAGGACGCAGCCTTTGTTTCCCGCCTGGCCCGGCTCACACTGAACGCTTTGCCCCTTCCCCGGTAGCGGCGCCAAAAATAGTCTTTATCATTGTAAAAAGGACGGCCAAGGCCGTCCTTTTTAATCGCAAAGCAAATATCCTTTTTTTCTCAATTCGTTTTCAATCTCGTCCAGCGTTTTTTCGTTTTCCGCCTGCACCAGATGCCCATGCACCCCGTCTTTAATCAGTTCCTTCAGCGGCCGCGCCTTTCCTTTTTCCACCTCTTCCACAAACTCTTTCACCTGTCTGCGCGAATGCACGGGCAAATCCACCGAGATCTTTCCGTATACCTCGTGCTGCACCACCACCGAACAAACCCTGCCGCCATTGTCCACAATGGTATTCAGTTCATCTTCAATCTGCTCGTTTGTATGCTGCACCCAGTATACGCGCTCGCATGCCGCCTTGCTTTGGTTTAGCATATAGCCCCGGTAGGTGGAAATGATCTGCCTTCCTTTGCTTTTCAACAGCGCAATATCCTGCACAATCACCTGCCGGCTTACGCCAAACCGTTTTGCCAAAACCGTGCCGGAAAGCGGCTGTGTATTTTCCTCCAACAGTTGTATGATCTGTTGTCTTCTTGTTTCTCCGTCCATCCCGGCCTCCCCTTTATGCCAGCGGTTTCATGTTTTTCAGCGACAAATCCAAAATGCGCACGGAATGCGTCAACGCGCCGCAGGAGACAAAATCCACCCCGATGGCCGCAATGCTTTTCAGCCGCTCTTCCGTCACATTGCCGGAGCATTCCGTCTGCGCTCTGTTTCCGATCATGGCCACAGCCTTTTTCATCGTTTCATCGTCCATATTATCCAGCATGATAATGTCCGCGCCCGCATCCAGGGCCTGCTGCACCATCTCCAGCGTTTCGGTTTCCACCTCTATCTTCCGGATAAACGGCGCATATTCCCTGGCCCGCTGCACTGCCTGCATAATGCCGCCCGCCGCGCCGATGTGGTTGTCTTTCAGCATAATCCCGTCGGATAAATTATATCGATGGTTCACACCGCCACCCACCTTCACCGCGTATTTTTCAAAAATACGCATATTCGGCGTGGTCTTTCTGGTATCCAACAGCCTTGTTTTACTGCCCTCCAGGCATTTTACATATCTGTGGGTCATGGTGGCAATGCCGCTCATCCGCTGCAAATAATTCAAAGCCGTGCGCTCCCCGCTCAAAAGCGCGCGCATATCGCCTGTCAACGTGCCCACCAATGTGCCTTTTTTCACGCTGTCTCCGTCTTGAAACGAAGTTTGAAACTCCGCCGTATCATCCAGCAGCGTAAAAATTCTTTCAAACACGCCAAGGCCCGCCAAAATGCCGTCCTGCTTTGCAATCAGCTGCGCGCTACCCGGCTGTCTTTCCCGCAAAATCGCGTTTGTGGAAACATCCTCCGAGGTAATATCCTCTTTTAACGCAGACAACAGCAGATCATCCACATTGATCTTCAGATTCACACCATTGACCATAAAAATTCGCATCCCTTCGTTTTATTTCATCCAGCACCAGCGCCCGATATTTTTCCGCCAGTTTTTCGCCCTGTTGATATTCGCTAAGATCTTCCGGCATCGCGCCCCAGGGAATGTCCTCCAGCCCTTCCTGCACGCTGTACGCCGTGCGCTTTGCAAACACCAGGCTTTCCAATAGAGAATTGCTGGCCAGCCTGTTTTTCCCGTGTACGCCGTTGCAAGCCGCCTCCCCTATGGCAAACAGCTGCGGCATGGAGGTTCGGCCCTCCAAATCCACCAAAACACCGCCCATAAAATAATGCTGCGCCGGCGTCACCGGAATGCTCTCTTGCGTTAAATCATAGCCCTGTTCCAAACAATGCTGATAGATATGCGGAAATCTGGTTTTCACCTTTTCCGCCCCCAGATGCTTTACCGACAGCCATACATACTCTTTGCCGTCCTTTTTCATCTGCTTTTGAATCGCCTGGCTCACCACATCGCGCGGCAACAGTTCGTCCACAAACCGCTCCCCGTTTGCATTTAAAAGCACCGCGCCTTCCCCGCGTACCGATTCCGAAATCAAAAACCTGCGGCCCTTTTCTTTGGAATACAGCGTAGTCGGATGAATCTGAATATAGCTTACATCCTTTAGCTGAATCCCATGCAGCAGCGAAAGCGCCACGGCGTCTCCCGTTAAATGCGCAAAATTTGTGGAGCTGTGAAATAAACCACCCACTCCGCCCGTGGCCCAAACTACCGCTTTGGCCGCAATGGTGTTTATGCTGCCGTCTTCACAGCGCACCACCGCGCCATGGCACCCTTTTTCATCGCAAACAATATCCAGCATGCAGGTATTGGCGTACATGGTTACGTTGCTTTTTCCCCGCACTTTTTTAAGCAGTTTGGAGGTAATCTCCTTGCCGGTTTCGTCTTCATGATGCAAAATACGAAACGTGGAATGCGCGCCCTCTCTGGTATACCGCAGGCCGTGTTCATCCTTTTCAAATTCTACACCGCAGGACACCAGTTCTTCAATAATTTCCTGCGAAGAACGAATCATCATTTCCACGGCCAGCGGATCATTTTCATAATGCCCGGCCCGCATTGTATCCGTATAATAGCTAACGTAATCTCCCTCGTCTTTTAAGGTGGATATGCCGCCCTGCGCCAGATAAGAATCGCTGTTTTCAATGTCCTGTTTGGAGATCATGCACACCTGCAAAGTTTCGGGCAGATGCAATGCACAAAACAAACCCGATGCACCCGTCCCCACAATCAGCACATCCGTTTTCTGTTTCATCCCGCTCACCTTGCCATTTCATGCATTTTTTTCAAGGCACACAAAGCGCCCCGGCACAATTCCGGCTCCATTTCCACTTGCGGCGCCATCTCGGTTAAACATTGCTTTATCTTTTCCGGCGTAATGCGCTTCATATCCGCGCAAATTTGATTCTCTTTGGCTACAAAAAAGCGCTTTGACGGATTTTTCTGTTTCAGTTCGTACAACACGCCCAGTTCCGTGCAAATGATAAATTCGCTGTTTTCGCTTTTGGTTGCAAACTCAATGATCCCGGACGTGCTGCCCACATAATCCGCCCTTTGCAAAACTTCCTCTCTGCATTCCGGATGCGCCAATACCGGTGCGTTTGGGTGCTTTGCCTTGGCCTGCTCCATATCCTCTTTGCACAACGCCGCATGAATCGGGCAATAGCCGGGGTGAAAAATGAATTCTTTTTCCGGCAGCTGCTTGGCAACAAATCTGCCCAGGTTTTCATCCGGCACAAAATAAATCTGCTTGTTCGATAAAGCCGCTACAATTTTCACAGCGTTAGAGCTGGTCACGCATACATCGCTCACCGCTTTTACCTCCGCGGTGGAGTTGATATAACATACCACCGCCGCCTCGGGATATTGCTCGCGCACCTTTTGAATGCGGGCCGGTTCCGCCATATGCGCCATCGGACAATCCGCCACGGCGTCCGGCATCAGCACGGTTTTTTCCGGATTCATAATCTTTGCGCTTTCTCCCATAAATTTTACGCCGCAAAAGACGATGGTTTTCTGCGGGCAGGTGTTGGCCACCTTGCTCAAATAATACGAATCCCCTACAAAATCCGCCAGCGCCTGCACTTCATCTTCCACATAATAATGGGCCAGGATCACGGCGTCTTTTTCGCGTTTCAGCGTTAAAATCTCTTTGTCTATTTCGGGCATTGTTTTTGCCTCCTACATTGTAATCTTTAGCAGTATTGCATAGGATTACAATCTTGTCAATACAATTGACAAGACAATTGATTTTACATTTATCTTTTCCCCTTTGCTTTTGTTTTCGTTCTTCTGTTTTCTTCTTTTTTACCCTATAATGAAGAAAAAGGAGGTCTTTTGTTTGAATCCTGTTCTTGCCAATCTTTATGCGCGGCGCAGCATTCGTGCGTTTGCCGATACGCCCCTTCCGCCTTATCAGCTGCGTGAAATTTTAACCGCCGGCCAATATGCGCCCAGCGGCCGCAACCGCCAGGCCTGCCATTTCCTCTGCATCCACACGCCTGAAATATTAACGCAATTGAAAACGCTGTCCTGCCGGGTGTTATCGGATATGGAAATCACGCCCGATACCAACCCCAGTTTGGTTCATTCCATCGAACAGGCCAAAAAGGGAACCTGCAATTTTACCTACGGCGCGCCGGTACTGGTGCTCGTAGCCAACCGCCAAAATTATAACAACGCCCTTGCGGACAGCGCCTGCGCCATTGAAAATATGATGCTTGCCGCCACATCGTTTGGCATCGGTTCGTGTTATATCAATCAGATCCGTTGGCTGCGTGATGAGCCGCGCATTCGCCAAATGCTGCTGTCCTTTGGCATGAAAGAGGACGAGACCATTTACGGCGGCGTTTCTTTGGGCTATGCCGCGCAATCTCCCGCTGCGCCCTTGGCCAGAACCGGCAACCCTATCACCATGCTTTGATTGCAAAAAAGAGAAGGGATTTCCCTTCTCTTTTTCTTATTATATATTAGCGGCCTACGCTCGTATTGTCGCAGGTTCTGTCCCTCAGCGCCGGAATGGGGTTCGGCGCCGTTTCGTAACGATAGTCCATGCCGTTTTCTGCAATATAATCCTGAATCACAATATGGCTGGGCACGGTGTTTACATCCCGGTTCATGATGTTTTGATAACGGAAAAAGTCCGCGTCGCGCGGCAGTTGATCCACGCAAACATAATTTTCTCTGCATTTTGTAATGTTCACCGTTGCCGCCAACACATCGCGCACATAGTCGATATTGGAACCCAACGTTAAAACGCTCGGGAATTTGCCGTCCGGAATTACCTGACACCAGTCTTTCCCTTCATATTTTTGCAGCAGCTGCGCCGCCTTATGCAAATGCGCCAACTCCTGCTCAAAGCATTGTTCCCAAACGCATTTTACCTCCGGGTGCGTTTCCGTTTGATAGCACGAATAATACAGATAACATTCCGTATACTCATGCAGCAGCAGTGATTCCAGCCAGGTAGAGGTTGTATCCATCAGGCTTCCGTATTCTGAGACATGCTGCTCTTCCACCATGCCGATCTCCTGATACAGCCGCCGTCCTAAATCCGACGTGTAAAACGCGCCCACGTTCATATAAAAGTTCATCGTTTGCTGCTCCGCCGCCGTGATGATTCCGATGTTCAGTTTTGTTTGCAGTGCCGCCGTTTTATAGTTTGTATCATGGTTCACAGATTCAAACGGATACCGGTGATGAGCAATCGTGGGCCTTGCCGGCATAATTTCCGTATAGCCGCCCACCAGTTTTTCCGCCAGAATTCCGCTTTCCATTTCCAAAAGGTTTGCATATCGGTACAGATGGTCAAAATCTTCCAAAAGTGCAAAATCCAATGCGGATTTCACATGCATATCCTTTTCCATTTTGGCAAGGGCCGCCGTTAAATCCACGGCCAATTGTTCATAGCTGATGGTGGATTCCAGCGTGCTTTCGTCTATCGGCTTTAAGTTGGAAATCTTTTTCTGCTGTTGCTGTTCTATGCGCCTTGTCAGCGCCAGTTCTCTTCTCAAATCATTGTTCGGGCAATGCCGTTGAAATTGATGAGAAAACCATACTGCTTCAAATTCCGTTCCGTTCATCAAGATAATGCGGCATTTTGTATAAGGGTCCGTCTCGTTTTTATCATAGGCCTTTGGATACATCTGACACCAATTTTGAAATGTCCGGTCGATCGGCATCGCTTTCATTTGAAATGGATTCATCGCATTTTCCTCCTACGACATGTTTTTTCCTATGCGTATGCATTTCGGCTTGTATAAAATGCTTTGTTTTCTTCTCCTGTTTATGATGAACCCGTTTTGCCGTTTATATTCGCGGCTTCTTCCGTTAAAAGACAGCATTGCCGTTCGTTTCGCCTGCCATCCTTTCCCGTTTTCGAATGCACACAAAAAAGGGCCCTGTTTTTCACAAGGCCCTTTTGTTTATCGTTTTATTTTGAACTGCCGGATTCCTTTTGCAACCCCGCCTGTTCCTTTTCCGTTTTTCCCGCGTCCGTTAAAGTAGTAAACAGCTCCGGCGCCGCCCGCGACGATCAATACAATCAACACATACAGCCAAATGCTGCCGCCGCCGATTTTCTCCGTTGCGGTTTTTCCCGAACCGCTGACATGCTCAAAAAAGTCATTTTCTCCCGTATCCAGCCCCACCGCCGTATACGCCAGGCCGAATTTTGTGTTGTCGTACGGCCCGCCTTTTTTCATCTGGTAAAACCTGTGCTGGGATTTATGCATATCGTAGCCCATACAAGCCACTTCATACCCGGTTTTTCCGTCATAGGCCGCCAAGGGTTTATCCCAATCCATCTGAATCTGGTTTTCGCTATACAGATGCAGATATAGTTTTTTTACTTCCCATGTGCCGTATTTTTGTGCCGATTCCGGATATTGGCTTGCGTCTTTGGCCGCTTCCACCGCCTTTTGCGTAGCATAGGCCGTGGCCATATGCCCGCCATGGCCGTATTCGCCGTTCACGTCATGCGTCACAATCACCTCCGGCTTATACTGCCGGATGTTTTCCACCACTTTGCCTACCACAGCGTCCTCGCCGCCCCAAAGCGCCAAGCCTTCTTCCAACGTCGGGGTGCGTTTGTCTGTAAAACGATTGAATACCGGATGGTTTTTAACGCCCATGGTCCAAAGCCCTTCCAGCGCTTCTTTCCGTCTAAAGCGCCCGCAGTCCGCCATGTATACCACCACGGTTTTCTTGCCGCGGTCCACCGTATATTCCGGGATGGTTCCGCTAAACCAGAGCAATTCATCGTCCTGGTGCGCAGAGATTACCATCAGGTCCGCTTTTTCTACCGGATCTTCCCATCTCTGCACGGTATCCGGCAAAGTGCCCTGGCTAAACACGTTGATTTCCGCAATCGCATCCTTTTTGTTTTGCAGCTCAATGGTAATTTTACGCACCTGAGCATCCAACTCAAAATAATCTTTGATCTTTGTAAAGCCGGATTCTTTGCTGTATCGGTTGCATTCGCTGCCCTGCTTGTCCTTGGCGGAAATCAAAAAATCCTCCGGCTCTTCAAACCAGCTGATGGAAAGTCCGCCCGCTGCCCGGTCCGGCAAAGTGATGGTTACCACGCCGTGTCCGCTTTCTGGATTCCAATAGGTTTTTACATCCTTATCCGTCATCACGCCGGCGTCGCCGTCGGAAACGGAAATCTTGCAATGCTTTGTAATGCCCTCCGCCATGCTGGGCGCCGCCGCTACCGGAGCCGCAACCATAACGCCCATGCAAATTGCCAATATCCCGGCCCACATCTTTTTCATATTCAAAAGGAATACATCCCTTTCATTATTTTTTCTTATCTTGTTCTCCTTGGGAACTCTTATACTACTAAATTTTCCTTTCCAATACAAGTATACTCGCTTCGGAAAAAACTGCACAAATTGTGGCCCATTTGTTGCGCCATTGTCAACTTTTGTCTACAATGAATCCAGAAAGTAAGGAGGATCATTTTATGAACGCTACAACCCATCAATGCCAAGCCTCGCATGGCGCCACCCTTGTGTATGACGTCATGGGCCAAGGCGCGCCCGTGGTTCTGCTGCATGGCAACAGCCAGGATTCCAGCTATTTTGAACAACAGTTTGATGTTCTTTCTCAATCGTATCAGTTAATCGCCCTGGATACCCGCGCACACGGCCGTTCTTCCCGCGGCACCGCGCCGTTGGATTTTTATCTCTTTGCCGATGACGTCATCGCCGTGTTGGATGATCTGGGCATCGAAAAAGCGCATCTTTTGGGCTTTTCCGATGGGGGCAACATTGCGCTTCATACCGTGTTAAAATATCCGGAGCGGATTCTCAGCGTCATTTCCGACGGCGCCAATCTCTTCCCCGCCGGTCTTACACAGCCGACGCAGGATCATCATAAAGAAAAATACGCCATGCTCTGCCAAAAGGCCAAAGAGGATCCCACTTTCGACCAAACCTGCGAAGTATACGGCCTGATGGTTCATCACCCGAACCTGACATTTGAAGACCTTCACGCCATCCATACGCCTACTTTGGTTTTGGCCGGCGAACACGACGTCATCCTCACCGAGCATACCCAGGCCATTGCCGAGGCCATCGACGGTGCGGAATTGTACATCGTAAAAGACGGCGATCATTACATTGCCGCCAAAATGCCGGAAGTGTTCAATGCCCTGGTTTTGGATTTTCTGGCCGCCCATTCCTAATCAATTTATTCTCATGTATCAAACAGTGCAGTTCAAAAAAACTGCACTGTTTTTCATAATTTGCCTCGGCTTTTTTACGGAAAATTTTTCTATGGGCATTTAAGTGCAACAAAAACAGTTTTTTACCATATTTTTGCCATAAAACGACCCGGTTCTTATTGCAATACATCCTAGAATGTGCTAAAACATATTTGGCATAATAAAAGCAGGCGAATCCTGTGAATTTGTTATTCAAAACAGCGGTATTCTCATGAACAGTTTGCTTTTGTTTTTGGTCGTCTTTTTATCATTCAATATTTTATAAATGGAGGTTGTTAAAATGAAACTCAAAAAGAGACTGATATCATTGTTCTTTTCCTTTGCAATGGTATTAGGGCTTGGCATCGGCATGGCCCCGCAAACGGCGCTTGCTGCTTCTAACAGCACTGTCGTTTTGCACGCCTCCACAGGCACAACGCCTACCGGCGAAAAGTGTCCGTTGGGGATAAGATCAACGGTTATCCGGTTACCAAAATCAGCGGTACCGATATTACCGTCGATCTTGGAAAATACAACGTAAGCTTGGATAGCTTCCGCATTCCGCTTCCCGAAGAAATCTGGGAAGGTGTAAAAATGCAGTACAATCCTCAGACCTACGTAATCGCAGCCACCGCGGGCGCCGCACACAAAACACCCGGCAGCTCCGCTTTATTGGGAAATGGAAAAAACTCTTTCTATTATTATAACCTCGGCAAAGCTTCCGGCGGCAGCGGTGAAGATTCTGGTTCTTATCTGTGGTATTTCGAACTTAAGTTCGATGCCAACGGCGGCTCCGGCGCGCCCGCAACGCTTACCCATAGCTCGAACAGCAAATACGAAAAGAGCTATAGCTTCACCATTCCCAACACCGTACCGACCCGCGAAGGCTATGATTTCTTGGGTTGGGCAGACACCAAAAACGCAACGTCCGCAACGAGACAGCCGGGCGGCTCCTGCTTGGTTTCCCAGACCGTTTCCGGTTATAACGGCGGTTCTGTAAGCAAAACCCTCTATGCCGTTTGGAAAGAAAAAACGGTTGTTCCGGTTGATTGCAACGTAATCTATCGCTTTGTAAGCGGCACGGCCGATAAAACCCTGCCGGAAGAAGTAAATGCTCTTCTGCCCGCAAGCACAACCGTGCCCGCCGGCTCTTCTGTTTCCGCGCCGGCCCTGTCCAAAACGGAAGTAGCTGTAAGCGACGGCGTATGGACGTTTAACGGCTGGACGCCGGAAGTCTATTCCAACGTTACGTCTACCGTAACCTTCACCGGCACCTGGACGTTTACCGCCACCCCGGAACCGGACAATGAACCTCCCGTCATCAACGCTACTGACCGCACCCTGAACGTGGGCGATAAGTTTGATCCGCGCGAAGGCGTTACCGCAACGGATAAAGAAGACGTCGATTTGACCGATAAAATCATCATCGTTAAAAACGATGTGGACACTTCCAAACCCGGCGTTTATGATGTCACCTACGAAGTAACGGACAGCAAGCAGGCTACCACCACCAAAACCATCAAAGTGACGGTAGTTGCCAAGGGCACGGATCCGGTAAATCCCGGCGGAGATGACAAAGATCCGGCAAATCCGTCCAACCCGTCCACGGATAACACCGATAATACGGACAAAACGACCACCACGACAGATTCCAATACGCCGAAAACCGGCGACAACAGTAATCTGTTCCTCTGGGCAGCATTGCTCCTTGCAGGCGCTGCCGGCGTAACTGCTACGAAAGTTTACAGCAAGAAGAAAGCCGTAAATAAATAAGCAACCAACAAAAACCCTCCCGTGAGATAACGGGAGGGTTTTTTATTTACAGCGCATTCATTTTGCTTTCAAAAATCTTTTCTTTTACCCCTTTCTGGCAAATCTTTCCCTTATTGGATAAAATCCTTTTAAAGCGCCGTTGTTCTGTTTTTCCCGTTCTTGACAACTGTATTTGTCAATGCTACGATACTTTCCGTTGTCTAACAAACACAATTTGATTCAATCGCTGCATTTCCACGGATTGCCCCGCCGGGGCTTTTCTTATGTAGGTTAAAAGGAGGATGTTTCATGCCGTTTTCCGGTTCTCGCTTTTCCAAAGGTATGAAAGACGGGTTGCCCATTGCCCTTGGCTATCTGTCCGTTTCCTTTGCCTTTGGCATGATCTCCGTTAAAAACGGGCTTCCCTTTTGGGTCCCTATTTCCATTTCGCTTACCAACTATACCGGCACCGGCCAGTTTGCTGGCATGGAGCTTATGGCTGCCCATGCTTCGTTGATGGAAATTGTCTTTACCATACTCATCATCAACCTGCGCTATTTTCTCATGTCGTTGTCCTGGTCTCAGCGGATTGCCCCGGATCTTTCCCTTGGCAAACGCTGCATGATCGCCTTTGGCAACACCGATGAAATATTCGCCGTTTCCATGCAGCAAACCGGCACGCTCTCTTTTCCCTATCTGATGGGGCTGATCCTCACGCCCTATTTGGGCTGGGTAGGCGGCACCGTGCTCGGCGCTTTTGTCAGCAACGCCATGCCGGAATCCATTCGCGTGGCTTTAGGCATCACCCTATACGCCATGTTTATCGCCATTCTTGTGCCTCCAAGCCGTAAATCCAAGCGCGTTTGCTGCGTTGTGCTGCTTTCCATCGTTTTAAGCAGCCTGATGCACTATTTGCCCGGCTTGCGCCAGCTCAGCAGCGGATGGGTTATCATCCTCTGTGGGTTGATTGCCGCCGCCGTAGGGGCCAAATGGTTTCCCTTATCCGAAGAGGAGGTGCAAAATTGAGCGTTTCCTATTTATGCTGTGCTGTGGCCTTAACTGCCCTTGCCACCTATCTGCCGCGGGTGTTGCCGCTGGTCTTGTTTCGCAAGCGCATAGAGAATCGGTTTGTGCAGTCTTTCCTTTTGTATATGCCCTACGCCATCCTGGCCGCCATGGTGTTCCCGGCCGTGTTTACGTCCACGGGCGGCCTGGTTTCTGCCCTGGGCGGCACTTTGGTAGCGCTGGTCATGTCCTATTTTAATTTCAACCTCATGCCCGTGGCCATTGCCTCTACGGTTGTTGTTTTCCTCATCGAACAGGTCTTCCCTCTTCTATAATTCCAATAAAAAAGCGGCGCAAAATCGCGTCGCTTTTCTTTTTATGCCATCGCGCTTTTTGATTGTCCCGGCAGCTGTTTGGTATATTCTCTCATCAACCACACCACCAACACCGCTACGATCAGTTCTGTAATCGGCATGGTAAACCATAGCGCATCTGCCCCTGCCACTGCCGGCAAAAGATAGATCAGCCCTCCGCTGATAATCATCCCGCGCAGCATTGATACCAGCATGGAAGCCCCTGGCCGAATCAACGATTGGAAATAATAGGTGGAGAAAACATTCAAAGGCAGCAGCAAAAAGGAGATCCCATAGCTTCTCATAATACGGGGCGTAATGGCAAGTACGCCGGGCGTCGGCGCCATGAAGATATACACAAACGCTTTGGGCAGCAAAAGGGTCAGCGCCGTCCAAACAATGCTGAAAAAGGCCGTTGCCTGCAACGCATATTTTAACGTTTGTTTGATTCTGTCCCCGTTGTTTGCGCCAAAATTGATGGAAAGCAACGGCTGGGCCGCCTGCCCCACGCTGTATCCGCAGCACTGCACAATCGTGCTTACGTTTACGATAATTCCGTATACCGCCAGCGCGTCTGTCCCGGCATATCTCATAATCTGCCTGTTAAACAGCATGGTTAAAATTCCCATCGCAATGTCTATGAAAAAAGTGGAAAAGCCCGTTACCGTAATCTCCCTGCTTTTGGCAAACAGCGCTTTGGGGCGCACCAGGCGCAGCGTGTTTTTCTTGGAGAAAAATGGCTGATGGTCACAAAAAAATTGATCAATGCGCCCAGCGCCGTGGCCAGGCCTGCGCCATAAATGCCCATGTCGAATGTAAAGACAAACAGATAGTCTCCTATAATGTTAAATACGCCGCCGCACAACACCGCCGCCGTGGCCAGCCCCGGATGATTGTCGTTTCTTAAAAACGACGACAGCATCTGGTTAAATACAAACAGCGGCACTGCAAATTTAATCGGCTGCAAATACGCCTGCGCCAAAGGCAGCAGTGCTTGGTCCGCGCCAAACAAAAGCAGCATGGGCCTATCCAAAAAAAACACCGCCAGCCAGCTGCCAACGGCAAACAACACAGCCAACAGCAAAGAAGCCGTGAAATACTCGTTTTCATCCGCGCCGTTTTTATCGGCCCTGCCCCTCAAATTGCTAAACAATACAGAGCCGCCAATACCGGCCAACAGCCCTAAGCTATATATGATATTCCAGATGGGCGCCACTACGGCCAGCGCCGCCGTTCCGACAGGGCCTTGATATTGCCCCACCACCGCCATATCCACCAGGCTGTAAATCGAGCTGATCAGCGCACTGCCAAATACTTAAAATAAATGGTTTTGATATTTCCGCGTAACAGGTCCATCCTTTTTCCCCTTTCCATATAAAAAAGCCGGATAAACCAATGGGCATCTCAGCCCATCACCTTATCCGGCTTATCATTTCTTATGAATGATTTGCCCTCCGCGTGAACAAAAGAAGTTTCGCATATCGGCCGGCAAAATACAACCGCATCTTATGCCCGGTAGGTAATTTCTCCCTGCACCGCCGTCATGCATACGTTGGTATTCAGCAGTTCTTTAGGCGAAACAGACAAAAGATCATGATCCACCATCACAAAATCCGCCTGTTTTCCGGTGGACAGCGTGCCGCGGGTTTGCTGTTTATCCTCCAAGATGGCCAGGTTTTCTGTGCATAAGGTCAGCGCCTGCTGCATGGTCAATTTTTCTTCCGGGCGCCAGCCCCCTTCCGGCTCCCCTGCAAAATCCTGCCTTGCCACAGCACAATACAGGTTTTTCAGCGCGTCCAGCGGTTCCACCGGGCAATCCGAGCCACTGACCACCAGCGCATCGCTTTCTGCCAGCGTTTTCCAAGCATAGCTGGTATTTACCCGCTGTCCTACGCGGTCTGCTGCAATATGCAGGTCATATTCCAGGAAAATGGGCTGGATATACGCCGTTACCCCTCGCTCTGCAAAGCGGGAAAGCTGGCTGCTGTTTGTAATCTGGCAATGCACGATGCCGTGCTTTAGCGCTTTTTGCATGGCATCCTGCGCCGTTTTCAGGCAATCAAACACCATATCCATCGCCCTGTCGCCAATGGCGTGTACCGCCACCGGCCAATCGTTTTCCTGCGCCAAAGAGATAATCTTTTGCATCTCGTCTTTTTCAATCGCCGATACGCCGCATGTGTTCTTTTCGTCGCTGTACGGCTCATTCAGCCAGGCCGTCCGCGCGCCCAAAGAGCCGTCTGCAATGATTTTTACCGGGCCTAAGCAATACCTGTCGCTGCCCTGTTGATATCGATATCCCTTTTCCAAAAACGCCTTGAATTCCTCTGCCGCAGAAAACCGGCACTGCTGAAAAATCCGTACCGGCAATCTGCCTTCCTGTTCCAATTCTTTATACGCCTGCATCACATTTTCGGCCCCAAAGCCCGGAATGCTGGCAAAATCATCGCTGTGGATAGCCACAAGCCCCTGAGCCGCCGCCTTATCCAGCGCCGCTTTGATCATCTGCTTTGCCATCGGCACCGTTGTCGTCCGCTGTTCGCGCACCAAATGCTGCGCCGTTTCATGAAAAATCCCGTTCGGCTGCCCGTTTTCTATTTCAAACATGCCGCCAAAGGGCTGCGGCGTATCCGCCGTAATGCCAAACACTTCCAACGCCTTGCTGTTTACCACCGTGCAATGGCCGCAGATTCTGCTTAGCACCACAGGATGATCGGTTGAAATGTGATCCAGATCATATCGCGTAGGCATGCGCCCTTCGCAAAACAGATCCTGGTTCCAGCCGCTGCTGTATATCATCGTGCCGGCCGGGATGTTCTTTTCCCGTATGAAGGTTTTCACCCTGTCTATCATCGCTTCTATGGAATCCAACGCCGACAGATCCGCCTGCGTCAGTGTTTCTCCGTAGTTTAAAACATGCATATGGCTATCGCCAAACCCCGGGTAAACAAAGCCGCCCTTTGCATCGGTCAGTTTTGTTTGCTCGGTTTTCTTTGCCAAGATCTGTTCGTCCTCTCCCAAGGCCGCAATTTTTCCGTTTTCTATGGCCATCGCCGCTGCAAACGGCTGTTTTTCATCCATGGTGGCAATCTTTGCATTATACACAATCCAATCCATGCCCCTGCCCCCTCCTTTTATTCGATTCCCTTTTTTAAGCATAACAACGGAACAACCGTTTGTAAACCATTTCTTCCTCTGCTTTATTCGGTGTTTCGGTTGTCGTAATTTTTGAAAGCCTGTATAATAATTTTAAATAAATTCATGCAAACAGAGGAATTTGGGGGGCCGAAAATGGAAAGCGTTTTGCAGTTTAAAAAGGCCAATTGTAAAAACTGTTATAAATGTATACGCAATTGTCCTGTAAAAGCCATTGAGGTGAAAGACCATCAGGCACAGATCATAGAGCGTGAATGTATCTATTGCGGAAAATGCACCCAGGTATGTCCGCAAAACGCCAAACATGTGCGCTCCGATGTGCGCTCCGTTCAAGCGCTGATAAAACAGGGGAAACAGGTTGTCGCCAGCATTGCCCCTTCGTTTATCGCGCACTATCCCGTCCGAAATTTCGCCGGTTTTCAATCGGCCCTTTTATCCCTGGGCTTTGCCGATGCCAGGGAAACAGCGGAAGGCGCGTTTTTGGTAAAAAGCGAATATGAAGCACTCATGCAAAAGAACTGGAACAAAACCATCATTTCCTCCTGCTGTCCTACGGTTGTGCAATTGATTGAAAAGCACTATCCGCAGGCCATCCCCTATCTGGCGCCGGTGTTATCTCCTATGCAGGCGCATGGGCAGGTGCTGCGCGCTGCCTATCCCGAGGCGGTGTTGGTGTTTATCGGTCCCTGTATTGCAAAAAAGGACGAATGTCAACGTCAGCCCGGTCTGATTGATTTTGTGCTTACCTTTGATGAACTCAACGATTGGTTTTCCCAATCCTCGGTGGATCCGGCCTGCTGCGAGGCGCAGCCCGATGCGCCCCGCCTGTCGCGCTTTTTCCCCGTCACGGGCGGCATTTTGAAAACCATGGCCCCGCAGGCGGCCTATCAATATGTCAGCGTAGACGAGGTGGACGGCTGTATGGCAGCGTTGGAGGAAATCGTTTCCGGCCGCTTATCCGGCTGTTTTGTGGAAATGAGTGCTTGCAAAGGAAGCTGCATTCAAGGGCCCGTGGCAGGCAACCATGCGCCGGTGTTGTTGGAAGGGCAAATGAAAGTGGAGCGCATTGCCGCAAACGGCACGCAGCCCGCTTCGGATTTTGCTTTGCAGCCTGCCGGCAGCCTTTCCAAACATTTTGTTGATTTGAACGGCAATCCTTCGCTGCCCTCCGAAGAGGAAATTCAACAAATTCTTTTGAAAATGGGCAAAAAATCCCCGGAAGATCAGCTCAATTGCAGCGCGTGCGGATACCCCACCTGCCGGGATAAGGCCATTGCCATTTATTTTGGGAAAGCGGACATCACCATGTGTCTGCCCTATATGAGAGAGCGGGCCGAATCCGTGGCCGATAAGGTCATCACCGCTTCTCCCAATGCCGTGATCACCGTGGATATCAATTTGAACATCCAGCTGATCAACCCCGCGGCCTGCGCCATGTTTGGCGTGATAGATCCCAAAGATATGCAGGGCCGGCCAATCAGCACGCTGTTGGATGAATTTGATTTTGTCAGCGTGTTTGCCGGCAGAGAACGCATCACCCGCAAACGGGTTTACCTGCCGGAATATCAAAAATACTTTGACCAAACCTTTCTCTATGAAAAAAACAGCAATCTTGTAATCTGCATTCTTAACGACCGCACAGCACAAGAACTGAGTCATGAAAAGCTGCGTACTGCCAAAATCAACGCCGCGGAAATGACAGACCGCATTATTGAAAAGCAAATGCGTGTGGTGCATGAATTGGCTTCCCTTTTGGGTGAAACCGCCGCGGAAACCAAAGTGGCCATGCTGGAACTGAAAAAAGCCGTCATGATGGAAGAGGATCTGGATCAATGAAACATCTTTTGCTGGAAAGCGGCGTAGCCAGCGCCAATAAATACGGAGAAGACCTCTGCGGCGATTTTCTCTCCACCGTAGAGCAGGAGGAGCTGACCACCATCGTTTTATCCGATGGGCTGGGCAGCGGCGTAAAAGCCAACATCCTTTCCACCCTCACCGGAAAAATCCTTTCCACTTTGTCCGCCAGCGGCGTTTCCATGGAAGAAAGCGTAAACACCATCGCGCAGGCTCTGCCGGTCTGTTCCGTGCGCAAATTGGCCTATGCCACGTTTACCCTCCTTCAGGTTACCCCCACAGCCATGGCTTATCTGGCGCAATACGACAATCCAAACGCCATCTTGCTGCGCCAAGGCAAATCCGTGGCTTACCCCATCAGCAAACGCACCATCGGCGATAAAGAAATTTTGGAAAGCCGGTTTCAATTGCAAATCGGCGATATGCTGATCTTGATGAGTGATGGCGTGATCAATGCCGGCATGGGCAAACTGACGGATGGCTGGCCGTTGGAAGACGTGATAGATTTCGTCGAAGATTTTTACACGCCGGATCTTTCTCCGCAGCGAATGGCCACCCGGCTATTAAATGCCTGTCAGTCGTTATATATGGATCATACCGATGACGATGTTACCGTGGCCGTGTATAAAATCCGCGCAAGACAGGTGGTCAATCTGCTCTTTGGTCCGCCGGAACATCCGGAAGATGATGAACGCATTTTAAACCTGTTTTTCTCCAAAGCCGGGCAGCGCATTGTCTGCGGTGGCAGCACGGCCAAAATGGTCAGCCGTTATCTTCGTCAGCCGCTGGAGGAAAGCACGATCGATCCGGACCGGACAGATCTTCCCCCCGCCTATTCGCTTCGCGGGGTGGATCTGGTTACAGAAGGGGTGCTCACCGTTTCCAAAGTATTGGAAATGGCGCAGCGCTGCTGTAAAGACGGCTGGCTTCCCTCTGTTCATGAGCAGGAAGTGGATGCCGCCGCCAAGATTGCGCATTTGTTGTTTGAAAGCGCCACGGATATTCATCTGTTTGTCGGCAAAGCCGTAAACCCCGCCCATCAGGATCCCAGCTTGCAAATCGGTTTCACCTTCAAAATGGGGTTGGTGCACGAATTAAAACAGTGCCTGGAACAGATGGGCAAAACCGTAAAAATAACCTATTGCTGATACAAAATTTGATTGCTTGGGTGATTGTATTGTTAAAAAAAACTTTTTCTGTTTTTCTGTGTGTCTGTCTGGCTTGCTTTTTCTTTGCCGGCTGCGGCAAAACGAATCAGCCTCCCCTGTTAAACGGGGACGACCCGGACGCCACCCTTGCCCCTACCGACCCTCCGGAGGTTTCTTCTTCGGATAACGCCGTGCGTAACGATTATGCCACGCAGCAATCTCCCCTGCCCTATGAACAGATGGGCACCTTTAACGGCATTGCCTGGCAGATTGATAAAGCGCCTTATGTGTTTGATCTCTCGGTTTCCGGCACATTGCGCGGCCAACAAGCCAAGGACGCACTTTCCGAAGGAACCGCCGCTTTGCCAGAATTGGTCGCAGACGAAGAATTGGTTTTGGTTCGCTTTTATATCAATTTAACCCAATGCCAAGACAGCGACGCCATGGTGGAATTTTCCGCCCTGTCCGTTTCCTTTATGCAGCCGGATGGCACTTTGATCTACCAATGCCCCGTTTTGGGCAAAGACGACGCCGGCAACCTCTATCCCGAGGGCAGCTTTGTGGAAACAACGTTGATTGGCAAAGCCAAAAAAGAGAAACCGTTCGTTCTCGTTTTTCAGCCGGAATGGGGGCATGGATTCTGGATGGCCACCGAATAACGATGCAAGAGCATGAAATCCATGCTCTTTTTCTTTGCAAAAAAGTTGGTTCCCTGTATAATAAAAAATAATAAAGTTTTATATTTTCAGCAGAGGTGTTCTCCATGATCACATTACAGCAAGGTCCGGTTACCTTTGTCAACGGCGCGCCTACTCCCGGGGCGGGCGCGGAAAACAGACAGGGTACCATCGCCTATGATATTCTTCAGGCCCATAACGTTTCCGGCAATCCGGAACAGCTGGCCATTCGTTTTGATGCAATGGCTTCGCACGATATTACCTATGTCGGCATCATTCAAACGGCCCGCGGCAGCGGCATGCAGGCGTTCCCCATCCCCTATGTGCTGACAAATTGCCACAACAGCCTTTGCGCCGTAGGCGGCACCATCAATCATGATGACCATATGTTCGGCCTGTCCGCCGCACAGAAATACGGCGGTGAATTTGTGCCTCCTCATATGGCTGTCATTCATCAATATATGCGCGAGCGCTATGCCGGCTGCGGCCGGATGATCTTGGCTTCCGATAGCCACACCCGTTACGGCGCGCTGGGAGCCATCTCCGTCGGCGAAGGCGGGCCGGAATTGGCAAAGCAGTTGTTGGGCCGCACCTATGACTTAAAATATCCCGAAATCATCGCCGTATATCTAACCGGCAAACCTCAGCCCGGCGTCGGCCCGCAAGATGTGGCGCTCTCGCTGGTAAAAGCCGTGTTTGAAAGCGGCTTTGTAAAAAACAAAGTGTTGGAATTTATCGGCCCCGGCGTGGCCGCTTTGGATATGGATTATCGGCTCGGCATTGATGTAATGACCACCGAAACCACCTGCCTGTCCTCCATCTGGCAAACAGATGCCACCGTGCAGGATTGGCTGACCCGCCACGGCCGCGGCGATGCCTATCGTCCTCTTGCGCCGCAGCAAACCGCCACTTATGACGGCCTGGTGCATATCGAGCTGGATAAAGTGCAGCCCATGATCGCGCTGCCCTTCCATCCCTCCAACGCGTATCCCATTGCAGAATTGAAAGCAAACCTTGCGGATATTTTGCATGAAGCAGATCAAAAAATCGAAAAACAGCTGGGGCATGCGCCCAAAGTGACGCTTTCCAGCAAAATCCATAACGGACAGCTGCTTTGTGATCAGGGTGTAGTTGCGGGATGTTCCGGCGGCCTGTATCAAAACGTTTTGCGCGTCAACGAAATTTTAAAACAGGGCTCTCTCGGCACAGGCGCTTTTGCCCTGTCCGTATATCCCGCCAGCCAGCCCATGATGATGGCATTGGCCAACAAGGGCGTCATCGCGGATTTGATGAGCCAGGGCGTTATCGTGCGCAGTGCTTTCTGCGGTCCCTGCTTTGGCGCCGGCGATGTGCCCGGCCATGGCGGACTGAGCATTCGCCATACCACGCGCAACTTCCCCAACCGCGAAGGCAGCAAGCCCGGCGAAGGCCAGGAAGCGTATGTGGCTTTGATGGACGCTCGTTCCATCGCGGCTACGGCTGCCAACGGCGGCGTGCTGACGGCCGCCACCGAACTGCCGCGAGTGCCTTCAGAACCGGAGCAGACAGATTATATCTACAACGACATGCCGTATCAAAGCCGCGTATACCGCGGAGTCGGCCATCCCAAGCCGGAGGCTGAGTTGGTCAAAGGGCCAAACATTGCCGATTGGCCCACCATGATTCCTCTGCCGGAAAATCTGGATCTTACCGTTGCTTCCGCCATCTATGATCCCGTTACCACAACAGACGAATTGATCCCCTCCGGAGAAACCTCCAGCTATCGCAGCAACCCGCTGCGGCTGGCGGAATTTGCCCTCTCCCGGAAAGATCCGCAATATGTGGGGCGTGCCAAGGCCATCTATGCCAAAGAGCTGGAGCGCCGTGCCACTGCGCCGGATGCGCCCGGCCTCGGGTCGCTGGTCTTTGCGCTGCGCCCGGGCGACGGCTCTGCCCGCGAGCAGGCCGCTTCCTGCCAGCGTGTGCTGGGCGGTGTTGCCAACATCGCTTTGGAATATGCCACCCGCCGCTATCGCGCCAACGTGGTAAACTGGGGCATGCTTCCCTTTATCCTGCCCGATGCCGAAACCTATAACATTCAGCCCGGCGATGTGGTAAAGCTGCGCGGCATTCGCAAGGCCCTGGAAGCCGGCCTCACCGAAATTCCCGCAACATTGGTGCAACCCGGCGGTGAAACTGCTTTGCAGCTCCAATTGCCGCAGATGACAGATCAGGAACGCGACATCATTCTGGCCGGCTGTTTGATGAATTATTACGCAGCACAAAATAAAAAAGCAGAATAAACTCAACTTTGCTTCTCCTTCCCCATCGGGTTTCCGGTGGGGAATTTTTTCTATCAAAAAAACGCTTTCTCTCCCGTCCATCCCATCCGTTCCTTGATAGAAAATAAACAGCCCTTCCGCCCGTCCAAAACACAATTCCTCTTTTTCGCCGTAAAAGAAAAAACGATGCTTTTTGCATCGCTTTTTTCATTCTGCCTCATGAAAGAAAATCAAAATATCTTCATATCCGTTTTCGCTTCTGTATCCGCCCGGTATTATGCCGATTTTTTCAAACCCCAGCTTTTGATACAGCGCAATGGCCGCTTTGTTGCTCTTTACCACCGCATTGAATTGCAATCCCGTAAACCCATGCGGAGCCAGCTGCTTTAAGCAATGCCGCACCATTTGTTCTCCAATGCCCTTTCCCCGGGCAGATGAGGACACGGCATACGAGGCATTGGCAATATGCCCGCAGCGCCCTATGTTGTTCGGGTGCAAAATGTATACGCCCAAAACTTCGCCATCCTCTTCTGCACAACAGGCCAGCGTCTGTTCTTTTAAAAATTGTTCCATCTGCGCTTGGTCCAGCGCCTCGTCTCCCGGAAAAGCATTGGCCGCCAGCACTACTTCATTCCAGATTTCACATACCCGCCGTAAATCCCGTTTTTCTACCGGCCGGATCACCGCCTGTTTGCTCATTGTTTTTCCTGTCCTTTCTTTTTCCGTCTCTGCACAAAAAAATCCCGCAATACCGCGCGGCATTCGCCTTCCATCACGCCGCCCGTCACTTCACATCTATGGTTAAATTTTTCCTGCGTTGTCAAGTCCAATACCGTGCCGCAGCAGCCCGCCTTTTCATCATAGGCGCCAAACACAATACGCTCTATCCGCGCATTGATCGCGGCCCCCGCGCACATGGGGCACGGCTCCATCGTCACCACCAGCGTACAGCCGGACAGCCGCCATCCTCCCAGCTTTTTGGCCGCCCTTTGCAGCGCCAAAATCTCCGCATGGGCCGTTGGATCATGGCTGGTTTCCCTCGTGTTATGTGCCCTGGCCAAGATTTTTCCATCTTTAATAATCACGGCCCCCACCGGCACCTCGCCCCGTTTGGCCGCCACATGCGCTTGTTTTAGCGCCTTTTGCATCCATAATTCTTCCTGCGTCACGGAATCATCCCTTTCAGTGCCCGCTGCATGCCCGCACAGGCCGCTCCTATCAAAAGCCCTGTGGGAATGGCCGTAATCCACAGAACCGGAAAATATAACAGCAGCCCTTGGGTGTTTGTCAGCCACATCGCCAGCAGCCCCTGGGTCGTATTATGCGTTACCGCCCCTGCTACGGATTGCGCCAGCACGCCAAACCCCAGCTTTTGCATCATAATCATCATAAAAAGGCTTGTCAATGCGCCGCCAAACGCATACAGCGTGCCCACCGGCGCACCGGTCAGCAACAGCCCCAGCCCGCAGCGCAATACGGAAACCAGCAGCGCCTCTCCCTTGCCCAGCGTTTGCAGCGCAAATAGGGTAAATACATTGGCCAGCCCCAATTTTACGCCCGGCATGCCGGCAAACAGCGGCGGCATCGTTCCTTCCAGCCAATGCATGGCCGCCGCCATAGCCACCAGCATGGCCGTTTGCGCCATTTTTTTGGTTGATATTCTCTGCCGATTCATTCTACCGTATACGCCTGGTTTTGCAGCGTAAAGACATCCTTCAATCCGTCTGTTACCGTCACTTTTTTATCCTCTTCCACCAGCACTGCCTGCACATCATAGGCTTGCAACAGCTGCAATCCCTTTTCCTTTCCCAAAATAAATACCGCTGTGGACAGCGCATCGCAAAGCATGCCTTCTTCGCCTACGATGGTCACGCTGATCAGCCCGCTATGCGCCGGCATGCCGGTTCTCGCGTCCAAGATATGATGGTATCTGGTTGTGCCGATTTCAATATACCTCTGGTAATCACCGCTTGTTACCACGTTTTTGTTTTTCACTTGAATCGTTGCAAAAATCTGCTGCAAATCCCGCGGATCCTGCAACCCGATGGTATAGGTTCTCTCCCCTATGGCCCGTATATTTCCGCCCAGATCAATCAAGGCCGTTTCTACGCCCTGCTCTTGCAGATATGCCGCCAATTTGTCCGCAGCCCGCCCCTTTGCAATGCTGCCAAAATCCAGCCCCGCGCCGGGCGCCATGGCCAGCGTTTTTTTCGTCTCGTTCCATTTTATTTGCATTTTTCCGCATTTTCCCATAGCCGCTTGTATTTGCGCTTTTGTCGGCAGCGCTTCCTCCTGCTGCCTTGTCTGAATGTGCCATAATTCCACCAGCGGCGCTATGGACAGCGTATAGGCCCCTTCCGTTTCGCTTTCCAGCTGCTGCCCCAAGCGCAGCATGGCCTCCATGTCCTCCGAAACAGGCACGGTTTCTCCTCGGTTTAGGGCATAAATCGGGCTCTCTTCTTTTGTAGAAGACCACTGCCCCTCCCATTCGTCCAGCTCTCCCAAGGCCGCATGCGCCGTTTTTCCCTCGTTTTTTTGATACACGGTTACGGAAACAATCGTATCCATGGCAAAGCCTCTGGCTTCTATGGGCTGCGCGGCGCACCCGCTGCAAAGTATACAGAGCGCAAGCAACATTATCAGGCGCTTTCTTTTTTTCTCTTTCTTTCTCATCACAGCTTTATCATACCAAACATTTTGAAGAAACAAAAGTTTCCCCTTTACAAAAATTTATTTCTATGATAATATAGCTATTGTTCTCAAGGGGCTTTGGCGAAGTTGGCTATCGCGCTACACTGGCAGTGTAGAGATCACCGGTTCGAATCCGGTAAGCTCCACCACAATCCTGTAAGCATTGCTTGCAGGATTTTTCTTTTTTCTTATTCCGCTTCCCGTTGTCCTTTTAACTGAAAACGATTTTTCCCTCTCTTTTATTCTCCAGTTTTTGATGTGGTTTTAAAAAACATGATAACTCAAATTAGAATCTTTTATATGTATCCAACTTAAGTAGTAAGGAGCCGTAATTTGCAGAAAAATACCGATATATATCCTTAAATGTGAAGCGAAATAATCTAACTTTGCTATACAAAGCTTTGATAGACCTGAAAAGCGCCACCCGGGCGGAAATTGCATAGTGGACGCAAATCGGCATTACCGCTGTCCGCTCTCTTTTGGAAGAGCTGCGCCGCAAAGGGGAGGTCGTTGAACTCAGCCAGGATCAATCCACCGGCGGCCGGCGCGCCACCCGTTATGCCTTAAACCCCGAAACAAACCGGGTTCTGGCCCTTTATTATCTGAATTATGAAATCATCTATCGGGGTTGCACCCTAACCGGCGAAATCCTCCATGAAGGAACGGAGCATAAAAGCGTCTATCAATCCACCAAACACCCCGATGCGCTGATTCACCACTGCATTGAAACCCGGCATGTGGTTGCCATCGATCTGGGCGTTCCCGGCATTGTAGATGACAGCAACTATATCAACCGCCAGGATTTAAACACATGGGAAACCCATGAAATCGGCACGCAGATAAAAAATACCTATCAGCTTCCCATCGTGTTGGAAAATGATCTAAACGCCATGGCCGCCGGTTATGCCTATCGGCTGGCCGATGCGGAAAATGCAGATCTTGTCTATCTGCATATCAACCAAGGCTGCCTGTGCACCGGGCTAATCGCGGCCATCCATTTGCTTCAGGGCGCTTCCCGCTTTGCCGGTGAATTCAGCGATATGCCCTTTGATGCTTCACACACCCTGCCGGATGTATTAAAACAGGATGCCGACGGCGCCATGCATCCCGTGGTGGTCGTCCGCGTACTTCATATTCTCAGCTGCGTTAGCTACCCTTCTCCGGTAATTTTAGGCGGCGAACGCCTGCAAACCGGGGATCTTCCGCAGCTTTTGGAAAAAATCAAACAATGCATGGATCAATGCATTCCGCAGCGTATGCAGCCCAAAATTATCCTGCGCCCGGAATTTCGCGATGATTATCTGCTCGGCCTTATGAAATTATCCATCGAACAGCTTGTTCCGCAAATTATAAATCAATATGGGAGTGATGAATATGGTAACCATTGATCAAGTACAATTCACAAAAGTAGCGTCCCCCGAGGTTTCCCGGCCGGAAGCCCCCGTGCTTATTTCGGATAAAACCTACCAGCTGCATTTTGAGCGTCTGCGCAAAGCCATGGCGGAGGCCGGTTTGGATGCCGTGGTCATCTATGCCGATAAAGAACACGGCGATAATTTCTATTTCTTCACCGGGTGGGAACCCCGCTTTGAAGAAGCTGCGCTGGTCGTCCGCCTGGCCGGCACGCCCGCCATGGTGCTCGGCAACGAAATGTATAAAATGCATCAATACAGCCGCCTTGCCGTAACCCCCGTCCTGTGCCCGTATTTTTCCCTGCCCAACCAGCCCATGGAAGGCGAACGCCCGATGTCGGAAGTTTGGGCGCAAAGCGGGCTTGTTGAAGGGGATACCGTTGGCTTAATCGGCTGGAAAATGTTCACTTCTGCCATCGCAGACAACGAACTGTTGTTTGATATGCCCTGCTGAAAATGCACCGCGAAAAAGTGCGCATTTCCGATAAGGAAATGCTGTGCGCCATTTTGGATCTGGAAGAAAGCTGCAGCGTTGCGCTGCACGATGAACCCTATCCCTATGTGGTGCCCATGAACTACGGCTATACCTGGGATGACAAGCTCATTTTCTATTTCCATATGGCCATCGAAGGACATCGTATAGAGCTTATCAAGAAAAATCCCCTTGTTGCCGTCAGCGTTTCCTCCTTTTTGGATCGCGTGGGGCATCCTTCTTATCGAAACGAAACGCATGATTATCGCAGCGTCACCGCGTATGGCAAAGCGGAAATCATCACGCCGGAACAGGAAGAAGAATATCTGCACGGCATGAGTGTTTTGTGTTTGCATACCGGCCGTCCCGCCGTCAAACGCATCACCACGGAAATGCGCAACCGGCTGTTTCTTTTGAAAATCACAGCCGATATTGTCACCGGCAAAGCACAGTATCCCATCTCAACGGTAGAGGAAGTGCCCATGCCGGAAAACCCCGTAAAAGCCTGATTTTCCCATCGCGCTTTATGAAAAAAGGCCCTATCAAAGGGCCTTTTCTTTTTTATTTTCCCAATCTAAAATTGTTGATCAATTCGCTGCCTATGCTGGCATATGAAGTGGGCTCCGGCACTTCCTCTCTGGTAAACCAGTGCGCCTCTGCCAATTCGCTCTCCTGCAAAAACAGCGTTTCATCCTCGCCATCCAATTCTGCGGTAAAGCCGATCATCACCGTATCGGAAAAAGACCAGGGCTGGCTTTTATAATACTGAATGTTTTTCACCTTAATCCCCACTTCTTCCATGGCTTCTCTTCTCACGGTCTGTTCAAACGATTCGCCAATTTCCACAAACCCGGCAATCAACGCAAATTTTCCCGGCGGGGAGGAAACATTGCGCGCCATCAGCAATTTTTCCCCATGGCGAATGGCCACGATGATTGCAGGCGAAATTTTCGGATATTCCGTATACCCGCATTTGGTGCACACCTGCGCACGCTCTGTTTCGCTGTCTTTCATCACGCTGCCGCATTTTCCGCAAAACTTATGCGCCCTTTCCCAGCGATAGATCTGGCTGCCCGTGATGCCGCCAAACGCCATCCACTGCGGCTCAAAATTGCGGAACACCCTTGTCGGCTGCATAAAAAGCCCTTTGCCCTCCGGAATTTCCAGCTGCTTTACCAGATAAAACCCCACATCGTCTATGCTGAATAAATACTGCGCTTTTTCCTTCACCTCGTCTGCAAACAATTCAAAGCGGGGCAGCGTGTCCCCCTGCTCGGTATGCTGACAAAGCACATCCTGCTTTTGATAATACAGCAAAATGTCCTGTGCGTGCGGCGTTTGAATCTTATATGTATTGTCATATCGATGTGGTACAATATCCTGAATCATAATATTCGCTCCTCTCCGTGTCCTTTTACGATTGTATCACCATTTTCTCTTTGTCACAATGCCACTATCTTTCTCTCTCCTCTCCCCTTTTTTGCCGTTGACAGCCGCTTTTTCTCTTTTTATCCTTTACAGGGGTTGACTCTTCCGTTGCGTCATCCTCTATGCTGTGTTCATAGGGAGGGAAAACAAATGGAATACAGTTTGCATCAGGTTTGTGAGCTGTCCGGTCTCAGCGCGCGGACGCTCCGCTATTATGACGAAATCGGCTTGCTAAAGCCCAGCCGGGTGGATATTTCCCGCTATCGCTATTACGACAGCCGCTCGTTGGATCGCCTGCAAACCATCTTATTTTATCGCGCGCTGGATGTGCCGCTTTCCACCATCCGCACGCTGATCAGCCAACCGAATTTTGATAAAGCCGCCGCTCTAACCTGCCATCTTACCCGGTTGATTGCCAAAAAACAACAGCTGGAAACGCTGATTCAAACCATCCAAAACACCCTCTCTGCCCTGAAAGGAGAAAAACACATGCAAGACAGTGAAAAATTTGAAGGATTCAAGCAACACCTTATCGACGAAAACGAAGCCAACTACGGCGCGGAAATTCGTGCACGCTACGGCGATGCCGCCATGGATGATTCCAACCGCGCTTTTCAATCGCTCAGCCGGGAAGAATATCAAAGCGCACAGAACCTGCAAGCGCAGCTGGCAGATCTTTTAAAACGCGCTGCCAACGGCGATCCTTCCGGCGCCCTGGCCAAGCGCGCATTTGAACTGCACAAACAATGGTTATGCTGCTATTGGCCGTCCTATACGCCCGAAGCGCACAAAGGCCTTGCCGAACTCTACCTGCAAGACCCGCGTTTTACCGAATATTACGAGGCCATTGCGCCCGGTAGCACGCAGTTTTTACACGATGCCATCCTATCCCATTGCCGTTGATTTTTATCCCGTAGCCAAGAAAAAGGACGCTTATGCGTCCTTTTTTATCTGCCCGTTATCATATGATACAATCGCTTGGTGCTTCGCACCCCGCACGCCAACGTTGCTCCCAGGTATACCGCCAAAAAGCTTATCGCTCCTATTCCCAAACGCAAAATCCCGTTCAGCGTTTCTCCGCTGTGCACCGGGCACAGGCTCAATACAACGATCATCCCCGCCGTGGCAATCGCCAACGACAATAAGATCTTAAACAGCTGGCCGATCACGCTGCCCAATCCCATATTGCCCATTTTTTTATGGAGCAAAATCAATTGCAGCGTTGCCCCTGCCAGGGCCGCGGTTGTGGTAGCCAAGGTCAGCCCCATGGCGCCTATCACGCGGGAAAGCGTTAGGTTTAGCCCTATATTGATACAAACGCTGACAATCCCCACGCGCATCGGCGTTCTTGTATCCTGCAAAGAATAAAACACACGGCTTAAAAAGTTTCGTAAGCCAAAGAAAAACAGCCCCGCAATATAGCAGGCAAATACCGGCGCGGTAAACGCCGTATCCTCCGCTTTGAACGCGCCCCTTTGAAACGCCACAGCAATGATGTCTTTTTGCATCACAATCGCCATCGCCATCACCGGCAACGTAATCAGCGCAATGATCTCTATACTCTCCCGCACGGCCTGGCAAAAATCATTTTTCTTCCTTTTGGCCACAATCCGGCTCAGTCTGCTGAATGTGATGGTTGTAATGGGCACTATCAAAATCCCCAACGCCGTTGTTACCAGAGAATAGGATTTGCTCAGCGCCGTCACAACCCCTACCCCCAGCGAAGAGCCGATCATACGGTCTATCTGGTGGTTAATTTCGTCAAACGCCATGGAGATCAAAGCCGGCACCGCCAGCAAAAATGTACGCTGAATTTTAGGATCGCGTACCGTTAAATGCGGCTGAAACCGGATTTGCCCCCGCAAAAACGGCAGCAAGATAACCAGCTGCATAACGCCCGTTACCGAAACAGCCATGCCCACCATGCGAATGTCTTTAAAGGCCACCATGGCGCTGATTAAGCAGGCCGAAAGCACAAAGCCCAAAAGCTGCTCCGGGATAAATTTTTCCCTGGCGTTCAAAAGATTGCACAATACCCCGGTTACCGCATAAAACGCCAGCGACGGATACATCATTCGCGTCAGCTGAATGGTCAATTCAACGCCCACATCGGCCCGGTAGATCAAAGAACAGATGGCCGGCGCAAATATATAGGCCAAGGCCGAACCGATCAGCCCTGCTACAAAATAAAGCGTTACCACCCTGCTGGCATACCAATCCGCCGCCGATTGCCCCTCTTTCAGCCTGGTTTTGGTGTAGATCGGAATAAACGTAGAGGCAATGCCCGCGCTAAACAAAAGCGTCATAATGCTGAAAATGCCGTACGCCGTTACAAATGCGTCGCTTTCCACCCCGCGCCCGAAATAGGCCGCCATCACCATTTCACGCACAAAACCGAGCAGCTTGCTGGCCGCAATGATCAGCGTTACCACCATCGTGGTTTTCAGCGCGTGCTGCGAAGCTTTCTCCGTTCTGTTTTTATGTTGATTTCTTCCGTGGCTTTGCTGTTTTTGCACCGGTGTCCTTCTCCGGCGCGCCGGATGGCCTTTGGCGTTTTGCTCGCGCAATTCGCTTCTCGGCACAAACCCCGTCTGCTCTGTGTTTGGCAATCCAACACCCCCATACACATTTGTATGCAACCCATTTTATAAACATTGATTCTATTTTCTGCCAGAATCTATATTATATCCCAAGCACTCCTCAAAAGTAAATGCAAGCCGTTTGTTTTTCAAAACATTCTACGCTTTTTCCCTGTCTTTCTTTTCCCGTTTTCTACTTGATAATACAGGTCATTTTATCTCTGCCTTTGTCCCGTTCTTTCATGGTTTCTCCCCTCGGCTGCCTTCTCAATTTTTCCTTCTGTTACATTTCCCTGTCTTTCAAACGGCTCTCTATCCCGTTTCGGCCAAGGATCGTATCGCTTTCTCGCTTATTTTCCCTATCATCCCCTTCGGCGGCCTCTGCCTTTTTCATTGCATTGCCGTTTATTTCCCTTCCCTCAAAAAAACGCTGAATCCGCAAAAGGCCGGGCCCGATATTGCCTTTCATTGTCTCCAAATCCCACCTTCTCATTCTCCGCCCTGCTTTTTTCCCCTAAAGAGCGCAAACAAAAAAGGGAAAGCAATTGCTTTCCCTTTTTCTCAATAGGCTCGTGCCCAATAGATCATCTTTTTCGCCGGTTTGCCGCAGCAAGCGCATACATGCCCTTCCTCCTGGCCCTGCAGTTCAAACGGCATACAACGGGTCGTTATGCCGTATTCTTCCTTCACATGCTCTTCGCACGCCCTGTCTCCGCACCACGGAGAAAGCGCAAAGCCTTTTTTCACGTCCACCGCGTCGCAGATTTCCTGCATGCTCTCTGCGCGGAAAATATGCGCGTCCCTGTGCTCGGTTGCCATTTTCAGCATCGTATCATGAATATCCTGCAACAGCGTCTGGATCGTATCCGCCAGGTTTTCCATCGGTGCCGCTGTCTTTTCGTGCGTATCCCGCCGCGCCAACATCACCTGATTGTTTTGAATATCGCGGGGGCCTACTTCCAGCCGTACCGGCACGCCGCGCATTTCCCATTCGTTAAATTTCCATCCCGGGGATTGATCACGGTCGTCCATCTCCACGCGCAGGCCGGCCGCTTTCAGGCTTTCAAACAATTCGTTGGCCTTTTCCAATACGCCCTCTTTATGCATGGCCACCGGCACAATCACCACCTGAATCGGCGCGATCTTCGGCGGCAGCTTCAGCCCGCGGTCATCGCCATGCACCATAATCAGGCCGCCGATCATGCGCGTGCTCGTACCCCAGCTCGTCTGCCATACATATTTTCTCTGGCCGTCCTTATCCAAAAATTGAATATCAAACACCTTGGCAAAATGCTGCCCCAGGTTATGGCTGGTGCCCATCTGCAAGGCCTGGCCATCATGCATAATCGCTTCCATGGTGTAGGTGTCCTGCGCGCCGGCAAACTTTTCTTTTTCCGTCTTTTGCCCGGTTAAAACAGGAATGGCCAACACATTATAAGCAAAATCGCGATACACTTCCAGCATCCGCATGGTTTCTTCCTGTGCGTCTTCATAGGTGGCATGCACGGTATGCCCTTCCTGCCACAAAAATTCGCTCGTCCTCAAAAACGGGCGCGTGCTCTTTTCCCAGCGCACCACATTACACCATTGGTTAAGCAGCATCGGCAAATCGCGATAGGATTGCACCCATTTTGCATACATCGAGCAGATAATCGTTTCGCTCGTAGGCCGCACCACCAACGGCTCTGTCAGTTCGTCGTTGCCGCCTTTGGTTACCCAGGCCACTTCCGGGGCAAACCCTTCCACATGCTCTGCCTCTTTTTTCAGCAGGCTTTCCGGAATAAACATCGGGAAATAAGCGTTTTTATGCCCCGTCGCCTTAAATCTTTGGTCCATCTCATGCTGAATCAGTTCCCAGATGCCATATCCATACGGGCGAATGACCATGCAGCCCTTCACTTCGGAATAATCCATCAGCTCGGCCCGCACCACCACGTCGGTATACCATCTTGAAAAATTCTCATCCATGGGGGTAATCGCCTGTACAAACGCCCCCTGTTGCGTCTTTCCTGCCATTGTATACGCCTCCAAATCATTTTTCGCCGGGCATAAAAAAAGACTTTCGCCCGCACGCACCTCTGTGCAAGGACGAAAGACATCGCTTCCGTGGTACCACCTTACTTGGCAGCCATACTGCCCACTCATTTTGCCGATAACGCCCGGCCGGCGGCAGCTTTCGCTGCAAAGCTCGCAAGATGGGAACCGATCCTGCAAACACGCCCGCCTTTCAGCCAAGGGCAGGCTCTCTAAAAGCGTTGCGCAGACCGGGGTCTTGGTCTCTGCCTTCTTGTTTTGTATTATACAATCTTTCCTTCCCGCTTGCAAGCCTCTCTTGACAAGCACTTTCGCCGCTTTTATACTTTAATACTGTCAAAAATATTTATAATACCGCTGGGGGAGCCAAAAGGCTGAGAGGGGCGTTTTCGCCCAACCCTTAGAACCTGTCTGGATCATGCCAACGAAGGGAAGCGGCGCGCGTATCAAATGCATGCGTTCACGTTTCCCGCAACAAAGTTTGCGGGTTTTTTCATGGAAAGCGGTCAAAAGGAGTTGTATGTTTATGTGGTTTTCAATCTTTTGGGAAAACCTGATCTCCCTGCCGGCCTGGGCCTGGATTTTATGGGCGCTGGTCGTTGTCAGTGCGGTGGCTTTTTTCCTCGTAAAGAAAAAATCCAATGCCGCTGTGCCCGTTGCCGTCATCTTACTGGCGGCGCTGGTTGTGCTTTTTGCCTTTGCTCTTCCCTCCATTCAGCCTGAGGAAGGCGCTTCCACATCCGCCATGTTTTTGTATTCGCCGCTGTTTTGGTCCGCGGTGATTGCCGTTTTGGGCATTGCGTGTATCGTTTTGCTGCTCCGCCGGCAAAAATGGACCATCCAAATGCTTTCCACCGGCGCGCTTTGTGTGTCTCTGGCCTTTGTTTTGTCCTGCCTTACGCTTTATCGCATGTCCAACGGCGGCAGCATCACGCCTGCTTCCATGCTGCCCATCTTCATCTTCTCCTGGATCTACGGCCCCGTTCCCGGCATAGCCGCCGGTATGTTAGACGGCTTAATGCAATTGGTGCAAGGCGCCTATGTCATTCATCCCATGCAGTTTTTGTTGGATTATATCCTTCCCTTTGCCGTTTTAGGGTTGGCCGGGCTGTTTAGGAAAGATAAACAACTGCCTTTAGGCATTGCCGTGGGCTGCTCGGCTCGCTTTATCATCCATGTTTTGTCCGGTGTGTTGTATTTTGCGGATTTTGCGCCGGCCGGGCAATCTCCGCTGGTGTATTCGCTTCTCTACAACGCCAGCTACCTTGTGCCGGAATTTATCATTTGCATTGTCATCGTCATGATTCCTCGTATGCATAATGCGCTGCTGCGCTTAAAACACGAGGCCAATCCCGCCGCTTAATGGCAAAAGAGCGCAGAAACCCTGCGCTCTTTTTATTTACCCTGTTTTGCCAAATGCTCCATCGCTTTTTCTTCATTTTCCGCAAAGAAAAAGTCCTTCCCGCGATTACACTCATAGAAAAAATCCCGCAATGCTTTGCTCTTGTTTTGTGAAAAATCGCCGTATACTGCCATTTTCACTTCATAGTTGATAAATTTCTGCAAAATCTCTCCCGCCAGCCCGGTTTTAAGCGTATAAAAACCCTCACAAAACAGCGCTTTGTTTACCGCAAAGCAGCGGCAGTCCGTTGTGTAAATCAGATCCATCATCCAATCCAAAGCGCCTGCACATTGCAAATTTTTGTTTCTACGCCGTGCACCACCGCCACAGGCTTTCCCACTATCCATCGCTTTTCCGCTTTTATTTTTATCCCTTCTTTCTCTTTTTTTCTATAAAAAAAGGAGGGTGCCGCCGGCATCCTCCTTTTTGCTTTTTTGCGTATCGCTTATGCATCCAGGTCTATCAATTCATATTCCCGGCTGCCCACGCCAAGCGCTGCCGCCGCTTCCACGGTATGGATGCCGTTGCGGGATTCCATCCGTTCAATCAAATCACCTTTGCCCGGATCTTCGGAAGCATATACCAGATCCACGCACGCCTGATCCAGCGCCACCGGATCCAGCGAAGAAAGAATACCGATATCCGCCATTTTCGGATCTTCCGCAATAGCACAGCAGTCACAGTCTACCGACATATTACACATCACGCTGACAAACGCCATATTTCCCTTGAAATAATCCACCACGGATTTATCCGCATCCGCCATGGATTCCAAGAACGAATCGTGATCGCCCGTCCAGATTTCTTCCGGTTTGCCGGAGCCGTGAATATACGCTTTGCCAAAGCTGGAAGCTACGCCAATGGAAATGTTTTTCAGCGCGCCGCCAAAGCCGCCCATCGGATGGCCTTTGAAATGAGACAACACCAGCATGGAATCATAGTTTGCCAAATGGCTGCCCACATAGTTTATCTGAATACGCTTGCCGTTTTTCACCGGCAATTCCATCTGGCCTTCTTCATCCATAATGTCTACCGGCGCAATTTCCGTCCAGCCGTGCAGCTTCATGGTTTCCCAATGGTCTTTGGTTGTTTTTCTCTTGCCGTCATACGCAACGTTGCATTCCGTAATCGTGCCCTTCACATGGTCTACCATCGGCTTCATAAACGCAGGGCGAATGAAGTTTTGGTTGCCCACTTCTCCGGAATGCAGCTTTACCGCCACTTTTCCCGGCAGCGCTTTTCCCAACACTTCGTACATCTTGATCATCGTTTCCGGCGTAATCGTCTTTGTGAAATACACCTTGGACTTTTCCATCGTATACCCTCCTTGTTGTTTGTTTCCTCCCTTTGGGAGATACCCTCTGTTCTCAGTATAATCCCTTGTTGTGCGTTCTGCAAATAAAAAAGCAAGGCCTCTTTGCCCTGCTTTTATAAATTCAGCTGATAAATTCGATTCGCGTTTTCAAAAAACACCTTTTGCCAGGCCTTTTCCGGCACCAGCCGCTGGATAAAACGAATATAGGTTTTGTAATTTACAAGCGGCCAATCCGTCCCGAACATAAAACGGTCAAAATCGCCCACATAGGTCATCCACATGCGTAAATAGGCGAAAAAGGCTCCTTGTGTATCAAACAGCGTTTTTAAATCCGGCTTTCCCTCCAACAGGCCGGATAAATCCGCCGCCACGTTGGGGTTTTTCTCCATCACTGCCGACGCATCCTGCGCCCAGGGGCTTCCAAAATGACAAAGCACAAACTGTACCTCCGGATACGACATCGCCACTTCGTCCACCGTCAGCGGATGGCTGTATTTTAAGCAAGCATCCGCGCCCGCCGTGGTACCGGTATGAATCGCAATCGGCTTTTTCATCCGCCTGGCCAGCTCATAATAAGGCAAATATGCCTGATCGGAAACATAGCTTTGGCAATAGCCGGGATACAGCTTTAGCCCCACGCAGCCCGGCTGTGCCAAATGCCAGGCCACCTGTTCTATCGCGCTGTCTATCCCATAGGTATTGACAAAATTTCTGTCCAACCCGATACAATACCGTAAATACGGCGGATATACATGGCGCTCTTTTTCCAGCGTTCCGTTTCCCATCACAATGCCCATGACAATGTTGTTTTCCTCATAGGCTTTTTGCAGATGCTCACTTGTATTCTCATGCCCCGCGGCCAGGGCAATTTCATCAAAATATTCCTGCCCAGGCCAAAAATGCAGGTGTGCGTCTATGATTTTTCCTTTCATAGTTCCAATACGCCGCTGGCCCAGGCTGCATCTATCCGCTGCATCCCCGGCCCGCTTCTCCTCCAGATTCGCTCCTGATACTGTGCTTGTACCTTTTTATAGTAATCCATTTTCAGCGGCAGAGCAAAGCGCTTCCCGCTTTTACAGCGCAGTTGAATACACGGCTCCTGCATGGCTGAAAAAACAGCCTGCGCCACCGTCTCTTCCGGATTTATCTGGTGAAACTGCATAAAATAAAACACCTTCACCAACTCTATCACCGTATCCTCCAGCCCCACATCAAAGATTTGCAGTTTTTCCGCCAGCTCTTCTTCGGTATACACAAGGCGCAACTTATATCCCTGTTCCGGTGGCAAGGCGGACAGCGTCTGGCTGTCCTGCTCCTCTTCTTCCGGGCAAAGATATACCATGGCCCTGTGCGCCGGGTCGTATACAATCACGCCGTAACGAAAATGCAGCATCTCTCCGCATTTTTCGCACGGGGCAGAAAGCAGCGTCCCTTTCATGGCGCGCAATTTGGCCAACGGCTCCGTTTCCAAATTTACCAGGCGCCAACGCGTCACTTTCTGTATGCGCCCGCAATGGGGGCAGCGAACCCCCATCTCCGTTTTTGCTTCCATCTTTTCACACCTTCCCGGACTGTACCAAAATCCGATAAACCCATGTACTGTCCACAATCATCGTTTCTTCCTGCGCCGCTTTGCTCTTTAAGTATTGCCGCTGCACTCTTTCATACAACGGCTTCGAAATCGGACATACCCTTTCGCTTTCATCCGTGCATGCACAAATCAATTGCGGGCCCGCCTTATCTACAGAAAATACAGGCTGCCCTTCCATCAGCCCCGGCGATTGATCCTCCAGCTGTGCTGTCATCAATACGCGGATCACTTCCACCACGCGGTCATCCAATTCGCAATCAAAAATGCGAATCTTTTCCTGCAATTCTTCCGCCGTGCGCACCAGCCTGAATGTGCCCCCGCCATGCCGCGCCAGGTTTTCCTTTATTTCCGGTAATTTGAGCGATTCCCCCGGCGCGCACAGCTCTATAAACAACGCCTGCTTTGGATCCATATAGATGCAATGCTGCGCCTGTTCCAAAATTTCTCCGCATTGCTTGCAGCGCATGGGAAACAGTTTTCCCTGCAACAGCTTATTTTTCAGCTTCGGGCTTTTCTGTACATTGATCAGCCGAACATCCCAAATACTTTGTTTATATCCGCATCCCTTGCATTGTACAGGGCGGATCGTGCTTACTGGCATAATAGGCCTCCTAGGTTTCAAGAATCATACCATATTTTACGAAGTTTGCCTACTTTTTGCTCCTACATTTCTCTTACTCCAAACGCATCGACACTTTCTCTTTTCCTATTTTAAATAAAGCTCCAACGCTTTTCAAACGCTCCCGGCTACGATTTTCCATCCGCTCCGCGGCTGTTTCGTATGCCGTCCGGCTTTGTATTTCATTTCAACAAAAAAGGGCCCTTTGCGGGCCCCTTTGTCCTTTTTTACAGAATGTATTTTGCCACCGGTTTCGGAGCGTTGTCCATCTCTTCCCGTTTGGCATCATAGCCGTTTTTCCCCAACAGCGCATAGGCCGCGTTTTTCCCTTCTTCCACACCGGGCTGATCAAATGCGTTGATGTTATACAATTCGCCCAGGAAAGCGGTTTCCACTTCCAATACATACAGAAGCTGCCCTACGGTAAAGGCGTTCACTTCCGGCAGCGTAAACGTTTTGTTCAGCCGTTTTGCGCGGTTTAAGGCATAGGCCGTGGCAAACTGCTCTGCGCTGATCAGTTCGTTCATCGTATGGCCGCCCAAAAATGCCACATCCGGCACATCTTCAAAGCCATGCGGAATATCCACCACCGGGCCGTAATCTCCTACCGCCAGGAACGTTACCACCTTATCAAACGGCCCTTCGGTATACAGCTGCACCTGGGAATGCTGGTCCGTAACGCCCAGCGCTTTTACCGGCGTCTGCCCCACATGCACGGGTTTTCCGTCGCGCGTGATGTTTTTGCCGAGCGATTCGGCCCACAGCTGCGCATACCAGTCCGACATATATTTGAGCGTATCGGCATACGGGATCATCACGGAAATATTGATGCCGTTTTCCATGCAAAGGTATTGCAAAGCGCCATCCAGATACGCCATGTTTTCCATCACGTTTTCGCTATCCAGCATCTGATCCATATACCGGGCGCCTGCGATCATTTCTTTGATATCAATGCCGCATACGGCCGCGCCCAACAGCCCCACAGGCGTCAGTTCGCTAAACCGGCCGCCCACGCCATCCGGAATGATAAAGGTTTTCAGCCCTTCTTGGCGCGCAATTTTAATCAAATTGCCCTTTTCCTTATCCGTCGTGGCGATCATGTTCTCTTTCAGCGGCACGCCGGCCTGTTTCAGCTTATCGGCAATGATCAAAAACTGCGCCATCGTCTCGCTCGTGCTGCCGGATTTTGTAATCACGTTAAAGCAGGTTTTCTTTACGTCGATCACATCAAACAGCGCTTCCATACGCGCAGGGTCGATGTTGTCTTCCACATAAAACCGCGGGCCGCCGCGTTTTTCCGCCGGAAGCTCGTTGTAGCGCAAATGGTTCAACGCCTGCTGCACGGCAATAGGGCCCAGCGCGCTGCCGCCGATGCCCAAAATGACAAACGCTTCAAACTTTTCGCGAATTTCTGCCGCCGTTTGCAAAATTTCATCCAGCAATGCCGGGTCGGTATAGGGCAATTGACGAAAGCCCATGTTTTTCTTTTGGGCCGTCATCTGCGCTGCCGCCTTGGCAAAAATCGGATCTTGCAGCTGTTCGGCTGTAAAGCCCTTTTCTCCCAACACTTCCTGCATCATATTGGATACGTCCAGTTTAATTTTCATAGATGTCTGAAATGCCGGATCTTCATATCGTACCATCCTTGGTACCTCCTTTATTGATTGCGGATATTATATCATGTCCGGATTGTTATGAGCAAATAGAGCTGAATTTCTCATTCAAAAATTGTTTTTAAATATTCATAGGCGCGTTTTAATGCTTCGTCTTTTTCCCAATCATCCGGGTATACTTCCATGGTCACTGCACCTTGAAAGTTTTTTTCTTTCAGCTTTTTGGAAAGGTCTGCAAAATCAAACGCGCCCTGCCCCGGCAACGAGGTATAAATCCTGCCGTCCTTTTCGGTAATATCGCATAAATGCACATTACAAAGCCGCTGTCCCATCTCCTGCATATATCCCTCCATCGGGTATCCGGATTGCGCCGCCTGTTTAATATCCAACGTATATCCCAGGTCGCACTGCGAAAGATATGGTTCCAATGCTTTGGCAAATCCCACCTCGTGATACTGACACCAATGCACATTTTCCAGCGTCAGCCTCACCTGATAGGAATCCGCCAATTCACACAATTCGCAAAACCGCTCCCCTACATATTGATAGTTAGGACGGAAGTTTTTCTGCTTCAAAAACAGCGTGCCGTGCATCACATAATACGAAGCTCCCAAAATTTTCACACAGTCCAACACCATTTTAAACACATCCAGCGCCGCATTCCGCTGCCGCGGATGCCCGGCAAACAACTGCGGCTCAAATTGACTTCCCAGCGTATGCACCGTGGTACACTGCATGGAAAGATCGCGCATACTTTTTGCCATGTCCTTTGCAAAAGCCTCTTGATATTCATACATGCCGCCTAAAAAAGCTTCAAACCGGTCTGCCCCCAGTTGTTTAATCCGCGGCAATGCATCCTCTGTATTTACCTTTGTAAAATAACAGGAGGTGGATAACCCTATCTGCATGTCTGTTTCTCCTGTTCCGCTTTTTGTTGGCACATCAAGCAATATACATAGCTTGACAGACGATTCAACGCACGAATAAACGGCTCAAACGAATCCTCAAACACTGCTACAGCCTGCCGCTCGCAGGCGCGTATTTCCGTCCGCAAAACATTAAGTTCTGCAATCATGCGCCCTGTCTTTGCCGTGGGGAAAAAATGCGCAATGCCGTATACCTGTTCCGGGCAATGCGAGGCATGACGAATTTCTTCTTCCGATTCTCCTTTTAGGATATCCCCTTCCATTTTCCCTTTGTATTCCGCCGCCAGCAATGTCAACATTGCCTTTGCCACGTTTTCCAACTTTTCCTCCAGCTTAGTTTTTCCCTGCTCTCTTGCCGTTACCGCGCATAACACCGTTTTGGCATGCGTAGCGTCCAGCATCCCTCGCAAGCAAATTCTGGGGTCATCCTTTCGGCCCATCTGCATACCATATAGGCAAGTTTCATGCTCTCTTTTCGCCATTTTGTTTGCTCCTTTTGATTTGTTTATTGTATCATATTTCTCTTTATTTTCCATAATTTTCAGCATTTTCTTCTTTACAGTTTTTCTGTTTTACGCTATAGTATATACGAACATAAGTTCTTGTTTTGGGAGGAAAATTTCCATGCGTGTTATTTTACATTGCGATATGAACAGCTTTTACGCTTCCGTAGAAGCGCTCTATCAGCCAAACCTGCGCTCTGTGCCGCTGGCTGTGGGCGGCAATGAAAATAAGCGGCACGGCATCGTTCTGGCAAAAAACGACTTGGCCAAGGCGCAAGGCGTTAAAACCGGAGAACCATTGTTTCAATCCCGACAAAAATGCCCGGATCTTGTTGTCGTTCCCCCGCATTATGAGCGGTATCATCGCATTTCCGATATGGCCAACAAAATCTACCGGCGCTATTCGGACCGGGTAGAGCCCTTTAGCATCGACGAAAGCTGGATTGATCTTTCCGGCTGTGTTTCCTCCTTTGAACAGGGCGTTGCCAAGGCAGAAGAAATCCGCAAAACAATTGAAAAAGAATTGGGCGTCACCATTTCCGTCGGCGTATCCTATAACAAAATTTTTGCCAAGCTTGGCAGCGACTTAAAAAAGCCCAATGCCGTTGTGCCTTTGCCTCCGGAGTCGTTGTCCTCCGTCATTTGGCCGCTTTCTCCCCGGGCGCTTTTATATGTGGGGCCCGTTACAGAGAAAAAGCTGGCCCGTATCGGCATTAACACCATCGGCGCGCTGGCAAGCGCCCCCGCCCTCACTTTGCGCTCCCTTTTAGGCAAATGGGGCGATACCCTTCAACAATATGCGCAGGGGCATGAATATAGCAGCGTTGCCAAATGGGGCGATACGCCGCTGGTGAAATCCATCGGAAACAGCACCACCCTGCCAAAAAACATCACCTGCCGCGAACAGCTTGTGCCGGTTATCTATATGCTTTGCGAATGCGTAGCAGAGCGCCTTCGCTTAAAACATATGAAAGCCACGGTGCTGCATCTGTGGCTGCGCACAGCGGATCTTTCCGGGCAAATTCGGCAAATTCAGCTGGGTTCGCCTACCCAGGTCAGCCAACGCCTGGCCGACGCGTGTTTTCAATTGGCTGCGCAGCATTGGCATAACGAGCCGCTGCGCAGCATCGGCGTTCAGGTCAGCGGCCTATCCACCGAAACGCAAGCGCAGCAACTTTCTTTTTTTGCCTCCAAAGAACAGAAAAATGCCGATTTGGAACATTGTATCGATGATTTGCGTCATCGTTTTGGACACTGGTGCATTGCCCGCGCCATCACCTTAAAAGACGCCGATCTGCAAATCGATCCGTTGGAGGATAATTCTTTGCATTCCGTTGCGTTTAAAAAAGGAGTTCGATAAACCATGGCGCAATACATTTCCGTTGTCGCCCGTTTTACAGAGGATGGGCAGGTCCTGCCGCTCAGCTTTACCTGGCCGGACGGGCGCACCTTTTCCATCGACCGCATTTTGGATGTATGCCAGGCCGCCAGCCGTAAGCAGGGCGGCTGCGGCACACGCTATCTCTGCCGCGTGCGCCACCGCACCATTGCCCTGTTTCGGGAGGATACGCGTTGGTTTTATGAATTGCAGCCTTAACGGCTTTTCCTTTTTTCTGCTCTTTTATAAATTCCCCATGCGCAGCGGCTTTTTGAAAAACCTCTATTTTTATGCAATAGGCCCTTTCTCCTTTACGTTTTTCTTTATCCCCGGCTTTGTTTTTTTGCACAATCGCCTGTCCTTCCCTTTATCCGCCTGCCTAACGCTCCGTAAACCCCTCCGTTTTTTTCTATAAAAAAACAGCCCTTTTCAAAGAGCTGTCTTGTTATCCTGTTGTTTTCGCTATGTTGTAAAAATCGCCAATATCGCCTTTTTTGTTTTTTTATACCTGTTGCGGTTTTGTATGCCACAGATGCGTTTTGCCCCATTCGGTAAACTTTATAAATGCCGTCGGCACTGCTTTTTCATCCATTTCCTTTTCCGTTATCCATTGATACCCTTCCGGCGCCGGGGCCTCTTTCACCCTTATCCACATGCCTTTCATATGCCATACAATATGCGTAAACACGTGCCGGGCCGTTCCAATTTCCTGCCTCGTTTTTTCTTCCAGGTCCAGCGTTTGCAGCGCCTTTTCCACCGGCTGCTCCGGAAGGTTTACATATTCCCAAAGGTTATGCAGCAGCCGTTCGCTGCGTTTTCGCATCAACAGCCGCCCCTGTTCATCCTGGATCAACAAAACCAGCCGCTGTTCCTCTTTTTTGGGCTTCGGGCCGCTTCGGTAGGGCAACACGTCCGTTTTCCCGTTTTCCCTTGCCAGGCAATCCGCCGCCACAGGGCAGATATGGCACTGCGGCGTTTGCGGCAAACACACCAGCGCGCCCAGCTCCATAATCGCTTCTGTCAACGCCCCGGCTTCGCCATCCGGCATCATATCGCGGATAATGTCCGTAACCCGGCGTATTGTCTGCGGTTTTAGCACATCTTCATAGATTTCATCGATCCGCGCAAACACCCGCGTCGCGTTGCCGTCCACCGCCGGCTCCTTTTGCCCATAAGCAATAGACAAAATTGCGCCCGCCGTATACGCGCCGATTCCCGGCATTTTCCGCAGCGTTTCCGGCTCGCTCGGCACTTTTCCGCCGCATTCCTCCACCATCTTTTGGGCCGCTTTGTGCAAGTTGCGGGCTCTTGCATAATAGCCCAACCCCTGCCAAGCCTTCAGCACCTCTTCTTCCTCTGCCTGCGCCAACGCCTGCACGGTGGGAAATTGCGCAACAAACCGCTCAAAATAAGGGATCAGCGCAGCAATTCTCGTCTGCTGCGCCATAATCTCGCTGATCCAAATCTGATACGGATCCTTTGTTTTGCGAAAAGGAAGTGCCCGTTTGTTCTCTTCAAACCAATCAATCAGCGCCCGGGCAATGCGCGCATGCCGTTGTGTCATTTCCCCACTACACATGCGCCTTTGTTTTCCACTTCCAATTCATATACGTTCCAGTTTCCGTGGCAGGCCAATACCGGCTTGGCCTGCTCTATAAACTGTTTTGCATTGTGCCGGTTACAAAGCGCCATCACCGTGGGGCCCGCGCCGGACAGATACACCGGAATGCCCACTTCGCGCCCGCAGGCCACAATCTCGTCAAAGCCGGGGATCAGGTTTGCACGATAGGGCTGATGCAGCCTATCCTCCACGGCAAACAACAGGTGTTCCATTTCCCCTTTGGCAAAACAGGCCGCCAAAAAGCTGGCATGGGCGGTGTTGAATACCGCGTCTTTCAGCGGCACATGCTGCGGCAATACATTGCGCGCCTTGGCCGTGGACAATTCAAAATCCGGCACCATTGCCACCGGCACCAGCGTATCCGGCACCTTAAACGACATCGTGCGCACCTGCTTTTCCTTTTGCATGGAAACGGTAAATCCTCCATACAGCGCAGGCGCCACATTATCCGGGTGCCCTTCAATTTCCGTTGCAATACACAGCGCCGTTTCCAGCGGCACTGCCTTTCCGCTTATTTCGGAGGCAATTAAAATGCCGGCCACAATCGCTGTAGAGGACGACCCCAGCCCCCTTGTGGAAGGAATCTGGTTGTGTTGAATCATATGCAGATTTACAATCGGCGCCTCCAGATGCTGCATGGTCCGCCTATATGCCTTAAAGACAAGGTTGGTTCCGTTTTTCGGGATAGAATGCGCGCCTTCGCCCTCAATCTCAATTTTCAACGTGTCGCTGGGTTCCACTTCCACCGTGTTATACAGCGAAACCGCCAAGCCAAGGCAGTCAAACCCCGGGCCGACGTTGGCAGAGGTTGCAGGTATTTTGATGGTAATCATGCGTTTTCTCCTTTTCCTTGATCCAATCTTATAATAGCCGGCTGCTTTAAAAAAACAGGCCGCGCGTTTGCGGCCTGTTTTGCATCTCATTCGTTAGTCCTCTTCGCCCTGCAATGCCTTGCGGGCCTCTATGACTTTCTGTGCGATGTTGGCCGGTACGTCTTCATAGCGGTCAAATGTCAACACAAAATTGCCATGAGCATGCGTCATACTTCTTAGGTCCGTAGCATATTTGAACATCTCTGCCAACGGCACCTCCGCCAGCACCACCTGTTCCCCGTTGCCCAGGGGATCCATGCCCAAAATACGCCCGCGCCTGCGATTCATATCGCCGATCACATCGCCCATATATTCATCCGGCACGGTAATTTCCGCCCGCATGATGGGTTCCAGCAACACCGGCGCAGCCTCCGAACAGCCTTTTCTCAACGACAACCTGGCCGCCGTTTTAAACGCCATTTCCGAGCTATCCACCGGGTGATACGAACCGTCATACAGCGTTGCCCGAATGCCCACCATCGGATAACCGGCCAAGACCCCTCTGTTCAGGTTTTCCCTCAGCCCTTTTTCCACGGCCGGAATAAAGTTGCGCGGCACCACGCCGCCTACCACTTTATCCACAAATTCAAATTCGCCTTCCAGCAACGGCTCATATTCAATCCATACATGGCCAAACTGCCCATGCCCGCCGGATTGTTTTTTGTGTTTTCCTTCTGCCTTAACCGCTTTGCGGATGGTTTCCCGATACGGGATCTGCGGGTCTTTCAGTTCCGCCTCCACCCCAAATTTCTGTTTCAGCTTGTTTGTAACCACTTCCAAATGCATTTCGCCCATGCCGCGGATCAGCGTTTCGCCCGTATCCGGGTCTTTATTCACCTTAAACGTAGGATCCTCTTCTTCCAGCCTGGACAGGCCGCCAAACACCTTATCCTCCTCGCCCTTTTTCTTGGCGGTAATGGCCATGGAAATGCACGGTTCGGGAAATTCTATGCGATCAAACGTCACATGGTTGGCCGCGTCGCAAAGCGTATCTCCCGTGTTTGTATATTGCAGTTTTGCAACAGCGCCGATATCCCCCGCCGCCAGCCAAACAACATCGTTTTGCTTTTTGCCGCGCATGGCATATACGGTTCCGATCTTCTCTTGCTTCTCTGCCTTTGTATTATACACCATCATGCCCGCTTTGAGAGTACCAGAATATACGCGGAAGATAGATAATTTGCCCACAAACGGGTCTGCCACGGTTTTAATTACCTGCGCGGCAAACGGCGCGTTCACCTGGCAAGGCACCTCTTTGTCGTTTCCGCCGTCTGTTTTTCCGAGCATCGCCGGGCGTTCAACAGGGCTCGGCATTAAATCTATCACGGCATCCAGCATGGTATCCACCATCGCATTTTCCAGCGCAGAGCCCGCCAGCACCAGGCAAATGGAGCCATCCAGAATCCCCTCTTTTAAGCCGACGTACACTTCCTGGCTCGTCAATTCTTCGCCGTTGAAATATTTTTCCAGCAGCTCATCGTCGTTTTCCGCTGCCGCTTCCACCAGCTCAATGCGCCGGTCCACCACATAATCCATCATGTCTGCCGGCACATCCTGCGCTTTGTAGCCTTTGCCGTCCCACAGTTTGGCCTTTTGCTCAATTACGTCCACATAGCCTGTCAGTTTGCCGTTTTCCACAATCGGGATCGTCAACGCCACCACGCCGCTGCCGAATTTTTGTTGCAGCTGATCCAGCGTTTTTGCAAAGTCCGCATGCTCGCGGTCCATCTGGTTGATAAAAAAGAACTGAGATACGCCGGCTTGTTTGCCCATCTTAAAGGCCTTTTCCGCACCCACCGGCACACCGGACGTCGCGCCGACAACGATCATCGCCGCATCCGCCAATTTCAATGCCTGAAGCTGTTCGCCTACAAAATCAAAGTATCCAGGAGCATCGATAAAATTTATCTTGCAATCCTTCCATTCTACCGGCGCAACCGCCGCGGAAATAGAAATATGCCGTTTTGTCTCTTCCGGATCATAGTCCGTGGTCGTGGTGCCGTCTTCCACCCGCCCCATGCGGTCCAGATGACCGGCTTTAAACAAGGCCGCTTCCACCAGCGTGGTTTTGCCTTCGCTGCCATGCCCTACCACAGCGATGTTCCGAACGTTTTCTGCGGAATAGATTTTCAATTCCAGTCCTCCCTTAACACCTATATTGCCATTTGCGGCCCCTCGCGCCGCAAATTAAAGCGTCATTTTTACACATTCTTTATACTAACTATATTTTTATATTTATCAAACCTCTTTTGTTATTTACAATCATTTTTGTTCTTATCTATAATACTAGCAGAAATTTTCTGTTTAGCAAAGTTTTTTATCGTAATTTTCTTCCCATATTTTTATTTTTCCCTTTCTCGTCAAATTCGCCTGCCAAGCAAAAAAGAACCGTCGATACGGTTCTTTTCAAACAAAGCCGTTGATTCCTGTTTTCATGTCAAATAATACAATAAAAAAGCAGGATCTCTCCCGCTTTTAGGCCTGTTCCATCAGCATATGAAAAATCGGCATATAGGTTTTTGGATCTCCCGAGGTATAAAATTCCACCCGACCCGGCCCGGTTTGCTCATTTTTCATATCATATTGATTTACAATTCGCTCCAGCTGCACCGCCGTGCCTTGGTTTCCGTCCATCAGCGGCACGCCCGGCCAAAACGTATCGGCGCATTGGCGAATCTGTTGCCTGGCATGGATAAAGTGCGTACATCCCAGCACAATGGCATCCACATCTTTCCCTTTTTGCGGCTCCAGTGCCTCGCGAATCGCCTCGTATGTTTCCTTACCCAGCACCGCCCCTTTTTCCACCAGTTCCACAAGCTTAGGACAGGGCACCGCCTCCACAAAACCTTCCAGCCCGCATTTTTTTACCCGATAGAGAAACAGCGGCTGGCGCAGCGTTGCCGGCGTTGCCATCACCAGCACAATGCCGTCTTTTCTGGCCCGCCCGGCCGGCGCAATGGCAGGCTCCATCGCCACAAAGGGCACTTGATACGCTTTTCGCAAATCCTCTTTGGCCGCAGAAGACGCCGTATTGCAGGCAATGACGATGGCCTTACACCCTTTATCCAGCAAAAAATCCGTACACGCAAAACAACGCTCGCGAATTTCCTCCGTCTGTTTTGTTCCGTAGGGCGCGTTGGCATTGTCCCCGTAAAATATAAAATTCTCATGCGGCAGTTGCTTTTGCAGGGCTTTCAGCGTTGCCAAGCCGCCCATCCCCGAATCAAACACCCCTACCGGCGCGTTTTTATCCATGCACAATCACACACTCTTGTTTTTTATCGCCTTCTATCATGGCACGGAGTACGGCTGAATGTCAAGGTCGCGCGTAAAAACCGTGTTCATGGCCTTGGCGATATAGGGCACGCTGTTCATCACCTCCTGCAATGTATTTTGGTTATGCCCGATTTCAATTAAAATACAGTTTTTGGCCATATGCTGGTTGTATCGCCCGGTTTTCACTCTGGTTGTTTTCCCCAAGCCTTTGGCGTAGGTGTTCAGTTCGTTGATAATCGCATCTGCCACCTTTTTGTTGGCCTGCCAATCCTTTGGTTTTTCACGAAACCCTTGCCCCGTTTTTCCCTCCGCCGTGCCGATGACAAACATCACCTTGGCGCACGGCTTTCCGTCCACCGTTACCACATCGCCTACCCCGGATGAACCCGTGCCATCCCGGTGCACATCGATAAAAAGATCTACCGTGTATTTTTCCTTATCCTTTTTCATCGTCGCCAGCGACCGCTCATACGACGTCGTGTAAAATTTCCCCTGTTCATGGTCTGTACTGTCAAACATCACGGGCAGATGATATTCATGGTTCAATAAATAGCATAAATTTTGCGCCACCTTTTGAATGTTATAGCCGCTGTTCAGCGTTCTCCAATTGCCGGATTCCTTATATTCATCCCCCTCCACTTTCCGAAACGCTTCGTTGGAATGCGTATTATACATAATAATGCGAGGCTGCACGCCGTCCGGCGGCATCAGCGTTGTCACCTTATCCCCCACCGCCACGGCCGCATTGGCGCTGGTGGTTTTTGCCGGTTCTTGGCTCTGCGTAGGCTGTGCGTTGGCGGCTGTTGTCTTTTCTTCTTCCAGCGCCCAGGGCTGGTCCTCTTCCGTTTGCCGAAATGTCGGTTCCTGCCCTGTCAAAAGCGCCAGTTCCATACCCATCAGCCGCTGCGTTAATCCCTGCCCTTTGGTGGTCTTTATATAAATAACGCTCAGCAGCCCCAATAAACCGATTCCTACAGCCCATCGTTTTCCCCTGTGGCCGCTCTTTTGTTTTTGGGGATAAATTCTTTCTTTTTTTCGCTTGCCCGGCATCCCATGCACTCCTCTCTGCACAGGATATGCGTCGGGCGTGCCTGTCTATGATTGAGAGGATAAAAGTTCTTTCATCTCTTTAGGCAGTCTCGGGTGCAGCGCCTGGTTCAAAGCCCGCGCCAACAGCATGGCGCTTGCCTTTACAATGCCGTCAATCTCTTTCGGCGTTACGATCAAGCCTTGCGGTTTTCCCTCAAACAGCGTATCCGCGCGCACCACCAGCGGAATCCCCAGCGCCAACACCGGCACTTGCAGCGTGGTTTGGTCCAGCGTCAGCCGCCGATTGCCCACGCCGCCGCCCGGCGCAATGCCGGTGTTGCCCAGCTGTATCGTCGTCGCCATGCGTTTGGGGTCGCCTGCCGCCAGGGTGTCCACTGCAATAACCGCACAAGGGCGGATCTGTTCCACCAGGCCCTTGACCGCCTCTCCGCTTTCTATGCCCGTTTCGCCCAAAACGCCGGGCGATATGGCGCAAACGCTTTCCGCTTTTTCCATTTCCTCCGGCCAAAGCGAAAACAGATGTCTTGTTACCATCACATGATCCATCGTCCTGGGGCCCAGGCTGTCCGGCGTCATGGAACGGTTGCCCAGCCCCACCAGCAGCACCGGTTTTTGTTTTTCCTTTCGCCTCGGCAGCATGGCCCTGATCTGTTTTGCCAGCGCTTTGGCACAGCGTTTATCTATCTCCGGATCCGTTCCCGCCATGTCCGGCGCCGTCAGCGTAACATAGGTTCCTTTCGGCCGCCCCAGCGCCTTTTCTCCCTCTTCATCCGTGATTTTCACAATGGAAATCTCCACTTCCTCTTCCGTCTGTTCCTCCACCAAAACTCCGCCCGGCAATGTGCCGGCCGCCCAATATGCCTCTAAAATCAAATCGGAATATCTGTCCAACGTCTTTCCTCCCGCTGCGTTTTTCTTTATCATCCGTCAAAACCCGGGAACTATACGCCAAACCGCGTTTTTATGCTTGCAAAGCCTTGCGTCCCATGGTACAATACTGAAAGTTAAGTTTGCCCCTTGAGGAGGTGAAGGAATATGCCTAACATTAAATCGGCGATAAAACGCGTAAAAGTTGAAGAACGTCGCGCTGGCCGCAATCGCATGATCAAATCTCGTTTGAAGACTTCTTTGAAGAAATTTGATGCTGCTGTTGCCGCAGGGGATTCTGATTTGCAGACCGTGTACCGGGAAACCGTCAGCATGGTGGACAAAGCAGCCTCCAAAGGTGTGATCCATAAAAACGCCTCCAACCGCAAAAAAGCTCAGCTGGCTGCGGCTATGGCAAAAGCGAATGCCTAAAAAATTTATTTTCTTGGAGCATGAAAAAACCGATGAAATTTCATCGGTTTCTTTTTTATTTGTTTTTATCCCATTTTTATTTCCCCGACAATAAAACAGCCCAAAAGCCAAAATAAAGATCGTTTCTGCCTTTTTCTCCGTTCTTTTCATAACGCGTTGCGTCCGTCGTTTTCCTCTTATTTCCCTGCCGTTTTGGCAAAGCCGCATGTTTTATAGAGGTTTCCCGTCTTTCCCCCACAGAAACTCTGTTTTACAGATTCATCTCGGCTTTTTATCCGGCTGTGCGCCAAACGCCTGCCAAAGCGCCGTTTCCAGCGCCGCCCTGTCGTCTCTCACGCGCCCGCTTTTAATCGCAAAATCCGCTTCCGTTAAGGCAATCAGGCCCTGCCGCAGGGTTTCTGTTTTCATCGTCTTTGCCTGGGTTGCTGTTTTTTGCGCCGCAAACCGGGGGCCTTGTACCTTAGCCGCCGCAGCAGACAGGCTCTTCCCTTCTTCCCAGCCCTGCCGGGCCGCCAACAACTGGCGCAGCCGATACGCCACCGCGCCCATAAACATCTGTACAGAGCCGCCGTCTTCAAACAACAGATCCATCTGCCGGGCGGCCCGTTCCCTTTTGCCTTGCAGCAGCAAATCCACAATGGCAAACGCATTGGCCTCCAGGGTCTGGCTGGCCACAGCCTGCACATCCTCTTTGGTAATCAGCTCTTTGTTTTCCGCATAGCTGCATACCTTTTCCATTTCCGTAGCCACCGTCTGCATATCCGTGCCCACCCATTGCACCAGCGTTTCCAGCGCCTGCGGCTGCACGGCTTTGCCGCGCTGGGCTGCGTAGGCTTTCAGCCAGCTGAAAATCTCGTATTCCGTCATCGTGGAAAATTCCACCAGCGCGTCCTTTTTCTTCAGCGCCGCCGTCAGCTTACGCCGCCCGTCCGGTTTCCCCTCCAATAAAAAGATCAACACCGTCTCCGCCGGCAAAGAATCTATCAACGACAGCAGGGTTTCTTCCCCGGCCGTGCCGCCCCCGTTTTTCAACAGCGGCGATTCCTTTACAATCACCACCCTATGCGGTGCAAACATCGGCAGCGTCTGGCAGGCCGCGTAAATTTCATCCGCCGTGGCCTTTTCTTCCAGCACGTTTTGGTTCCAGCCGGGGTCTCCCCCTTCCAGCGCCGCCTGGCATAGCCTATCCAACGTGCGCAGTTTCACAAACTGCTCCGCTCCGTACAGCACATAGCACGATGACAGTTGTTTTTGCTGTATTTGTTTTTTCAGTTGTTTATATTCCAACAGCTCTCCTCCGTCTTCATTTTAAAGCAGCGTCAACCCAAGCGCAACCGCCCAGCAGGCAATTACAACCATCCACCTGTCCTTTGCTTTCCATAAACAATAGGGAGACAGGCAAAACAGGCTTGCCAAAAACAGCAATATAGCCGAAGGCGGCCAGGCCGGCAGCTTGCACAGCGCAAAGGGAATCCGCGCCATCCAGGATGTGCAATAAGTCAAAAGCAGGACAATTCCGTTGATCATCTTGGCAAACCCCATGGCCAAGGCCGGCCATATCACGGATAAAAACAGCGCCAAAAACGAAGCGGATGTAATCATGCTGGCCAGCGGCACCACAATCAGGTTTGCCAAAACGGAAATTACGGAAATGCCCTGAAAATATTGCAGCGAAACCGGCCAAATGCCCAGCTGTGCGCCCAGCGAAGTGGACAGGCTGTTTATCAGCCAAGACGGTCCCTTCTTGCAGCGCCGCACCAGCGCTTGCGTAATCGTTCCAATGCCCCATACCGCCGCAAAGGACAATTGAAACCCTGCCAGTAAAATTTGCAGCGGATCAAAAATCAGCAAAATCAAAGCCGCAATCGACAGGCTTTCCAACAAATCTGTCCTCCGCCCTGCAGCCTGCGCCATTTGATGCACGCTGGCCATCACCGTGGCCCGCACCGCCGAAGCCGGGAAGCCCACCAGCGCACAATAGCTCCATAACACGCCCAAAAGGACGGCCGCCTGCGTTTTTGGTTTCAGTTTGCTTTTATGCAGCGCCCCGATGATCAATGCCGCCAAAAACCCTACATGCAGGCCGGACACCGCCAAAATATGGGAAATCCCGGTTTGTTGGAATTCCCATCTTGTCTGTTCTGACAACCCAGTTTTATCTCCCAAAAGCATGCCTTTCACAAGATCGGCTTGTCGGCCAAACAGCATTTCAATGCGCTCTGCCACTTTCATGCGCATTCTGGCCGGCCAATAGGCCCATGCTGTGTCGTTTCGGATGATGGAAACATCCTCGCCCACCCAGGCCAGTTTGTCCCAATGGTTGGCATAGCGCTGTATTTTATCCAAGGCGGATTTGCTTTCCGCCATCCAAATGGAAAACGCCGTGCCGCAAAACCCATCGCCCGGGCGGGCTTGTTGCATGTTGGCGGATTTTGTCCGCACCCGCAAACATTCGCCCGTCTGCCGGCCGTTTATCTCCACATCTTTCAACAGCAGCGTAAATACCCCGTCGCTCTGTTGAAAATCGCAAATTACGCCCTCTATCTTACCCTCTTTGGGCCAGACAAGCGGCACACCCCGCAGCGCAGGGATCGTCCGCAGCATGCCCAGGCCCGCCGTGATCAATACAAGGCAAACAAAAAAGCCGCGGCGCCCGGTATAAAGCAGCCACAGCATACATAAAAACAGCGCCGCGCAGCCTGCCATAAGCCATCCCCAAGCAGAAATGCGCACATAAAAACAAAGGCAGATCCCCAAACAAAAGCCCAGGGCCGCCAGGCATAACGGGCGTACATTCCAAAACTGATACCCCGTCAGTCCCCGCGCAGCGCGCTGCTCTCCGTTCCGCATGTTTCCCCCTCCATGACGTCACAGATTTTTTATGTTCATTTCCTCGACAATTTCGCTGTTTTCAAATTTTTCTTTTGCTTCCGCCAACAGCGCAGTTTCATCGCTGCCCGGCACAATATGCGAAATCCAAAGGTTTTTTACCCCGGCTTTTTGCGCCATCTCCGCGGCCTGCCCCGCCGTCATATGCGGCGAAGGCGACGGCACATTCTGCTCTGTAAACGGCGCATCGCACAGCAGCACATCCGCGTTTTGCGCCCATGCCCGCAGCGCCGCAGTCGGCACGCTGTCTCCGGTATAGGCCAGCGTTTTTCCGCCCTCCACGCGCACAGCATAACCCGGCAGCGGATGCACCGTCGGCGCAAACCGCAGCGTAAACGGTCCGCAGGCCGCTTTGTCTAATTCTTCGGTATAATGTACCTCAAACGCTCCGGTATCCGCCAACAAACTGCTCACGCGCACCGGCGCTTTGGGCAAATACAACGGCAGCGGCTTTTCGGCGCATTTGGCTAAAAGCTGCGCATAGACCAACGCATCGCTGTAATGATCCGGATGCAGGTGCGTCAGCACAACCCCGCATACCTTCTGTTTTTCCAAAACAGACAGCAGCCTGCCGCATACGCCGCAGCCCATATCCAACACAAGCGCAGCGCCGTCCTGAAAGACCGCATGCCCGCTGGAGGCGCCGCCCGCCGCAGGGTACGGCCCGTATTTTCCCAAGCAACAATATTGCATATCTGCTCCTTATCTCAGCTTTGGCAGCAGCTTAGAGCGATAAATCGCAATGCCCCAATAGCCGACAATCGATGCAACAATCCACTGCACGGCAAACGGAACGGCCGCAATCATCGCAGATAATACCCCATAGGCAATCGCAAAATAGAAAAACGTGCCGATCAGGTAAAAAACCGCGCCAATGCCCGCCGCCAATAAAAACCGACCCAAATTGTTTTGCACATATTGCACAAACACCTTGCACAGCACAATTTGGCAAACCGCCGTTACCACAGCCGTCATCGGCAGCAAAACAAAATTGCCCCAGATCACATCAGCCAGCACCGCCGGCAGCACCGTACAAAACACGGCCGCCGGTATGGGCAGCAAATACGCCGCCACATACATAACGCCCACGCCCAGGCTGATGCCTATGCCGTAAATGCCTACCGGCAATCTCAATAAAATATACCCCACCAGGCCAGCTGCCAAGCAAATGATGCAGTCTCGGCTCATGGGTTGTTTTTTTGCATTGGGTTGCAAAACCGTCTGCTCCCCCTTTTTCAGTCTATAATTAAATCTACCGCCGCACGGGACAGCCGCACGGATTTACAAAACGCCGAAACCTTTTTATGTTCCGGATGCACTTTGTATGCCTCCAGCGACTGCCAATCGGCAAACACGCTGTCCAGCATAGCATCGTAGATCATCCTGTCCTGCGCTTCGTCCATTTCTTCCCGCTGGCAGTTCAGGCTCACTTTCATGGAAATCATCCCCGGCATCTCATATTGCATCAGAGATTCCAGCTTGTTTTTCATCTTTACCGCGTTTTCCTCGGCGCTGGCTCCTTCGGCATGCTCTTTGAATTTCCACGTTACAATATGCCGAATCATCTTTCTTCCTCCTCCACTTCGGTGCAGAGGCATACAAAGCCTTCCGCTTTGGAAATCTCACGAAACCATTCCAAATACTCTTCGTTTTCCTGCGCTTTATGATAGGCCCGTTCGTTTTTAAAGTCTATCATCGCCACAGCGTCATGGTTGGCCTCTCCCTGGGCGTTTTGGCCCCAAAAGACCTCCTCCACCCCGGGCAGGTTTACCAATTCCTGCGTTTCTCTTTCCCAATCTACTGGCTTTTGCTCATCCTCGCGGGGAAAGCATACCATGATTGTCAATCGTATCATGCGTTTTGTCCTCCCAATGTTCCTTCCAGGCCCAGCTCTTTTGCCTGCGCCTGCATGCCCTCAATTACCAGCTGCACCAGCGTTTCCCAGGGCATTTCCAGTCTGTCCGCCCCGTCTTGAATCACTTCTCTGTTGCAGCCGGCCGCAAAGGTTTTCGCTTTCCATTTTTTCTTTACGGATTTCACCGTCAAATCCAAAATGGATTTGGAAGGACGCATCAACACCACCGCCGTGATCAAACCGGTCAGTTCGTCCACCGCATACAAAGATTTTTCCATCTCCGTTTTCGGCTCTACATCGGTACACAGCCCATATCCGTGGCTCAGTATAGCGCGCACGATCTCATCTCCATAGCCCGCGTTTCGAAGCATGGCCTCCACATGCCGGCAATGCTCTTCGGGATATTCCTGATAATCCAAATCGTGCAGCAGCCCTGCCACGCCCCAAAATTCTTCATCTTGGTGAAAATGCCGGGCCATTCGCCTCATTGCGGCTTCCACTGCATAGGCATGTTTCAATAACGATTCCGTGGTTACATGCTCTTTGAGCAGCGAAAGCGCCCGCGATCGGTTTCCCTCGTCCATTTACGCAAGATACCCCCTTTGAAAACAATGTTTATTTGATATTATATCATGTTTCCCGTCTTATGTGCGTGCTGTTTTCATCCCTCCAGGCTCCCTATTTTTGGCTCATTTTTGCCATATTTTTACCCACTTTTCCCTAAAATACGCTATTTTACAATCTTTTCTTTGACAAATCACAAAAAAGTGTTAAAGTATTGCGCAGAAGGAGGATGGGACTTGATTTTCTCATGCTCTCTTTTCTTTGTTGTCCCCCTATCGGCGGACAACCCTTTGAGGAGGCTCTTTAGTGATGAAACGAGTAGCAAGCAAAACAATTTTTGCTGTCTGCCTGTTGCTATGCATTTCCCTGTGCATGGCCGCTTGCGGCGGTACGGATCCGCTGGTCGGCACCTGGAAAGACACCAACGAAGACGGATTGACCATCGTCTTTACACAGGATAAAAAATTTGAAATCAGCAGCGAATCCGGCACCATGCTCACCGGCACTTACGAAGCGGACAGCGAGGTTTTGCAATTGCATTGCGATCAGGCCCAGCTTCAATCCGGCCCCTGGTCCATTCAGGATAATTTATTGACCCTTACGTTAAACAACAGCGTTCACCAATATGAACGGCAAACCACAAACCAATAACAAACAAAATTCTTTATAAAGCAAGGCGTCGTTTTCCTTGCTTTTTTTATTTCGTATGTTTTGCGCATTGACTTTGCTTTTCCGCTATGGAATAGTATAGGAAGAAATATGTTTGTACTCATTTAAGGAGGGATTTGTTTGCAACGTCAATATGATGTACTCTGCGTGGGGCAGCTTTGTGCGGATATTCTGGTACGTCCTGTCAACGAAACAATTTTTCAGGTGGATTCAACGCCCGTGGAATCCATGATGCTTTGGCCCGGCGGGGATGCGCAAAACGAATCCTGCGTGATGGCCAAACTGGGCATGAAAACCGCTCTGCTCGGCAAGATCGGGCATGACCTTTGGGGCGATGCGATTGTCGATATCGTGGAAAAAAGCGGCGTGGACCTTTCTCATCTGGTACGGGATAAAAATATACAGACCTGCACCTCCATCGCTTTGATCTTTGAAGACGGCCGCCGAAATTTCCTTTACCAGGGCGGCGGCAACGATGCGTTCTGTGCGGACGATATTGATTTCTCGCTTTTCTCGCAAACGCGCCTGGTTACCATCGGCAGCTTGTTTTCCCTACCCGGCCTGTTGGAATCCGGCTTTTCCACCATCGTAAAAAAAGCGCACGAAGCCGGTGCCTTGGTCTCTGCCGATACGGCGCAGGTGCCCCCGGGCTATACGGCGGAATCCGTGCGTGAGATCATTCAAGATCTCGACTATTTTATGCCCAGCTACGAAGAAGCTTCCAAATTGGTAGACAGCGAAGATCCGGAAACCATCGTCAAGCGGTTGAAGGAAGTTTGCCGCGGCGTGGTTATCTTAAAGCACGGGGCCAACGGCTGCTATGTCAGCGATGGGCAGCAGATGTTCCATATGCCGCCGTTCTCCGTAAAGGCCATTGATACCACCGGCGCCGGCGATAACTTTACCGGCGGATTTATGACTGCCGTTCTCAAAGGTTGGGATTTAAAACAGTGTGCCCGTTTTGCCAACGCCACCGGCGCCATTTCTGTGCAAAACGTAGGGACAACCACCGCCATACAAAACTTCCAACAGGTGATGGACTTCTTGGCCGCACATCCTGCCGAATAATCAACTCCATAGCAGCATAAAACGCGCCGAATCGGCGCGTTTTTCTTCTTTTTCCAACGGTTAAAAGATAAGATTGACAACCATCTATATAATATGGTTTCCAATCTATTTTTGATTGTAAACCATATTCAAAAAATATTTGACATATGGGATCTTTCCCCCTAAAGTATAAGCAAATCTCGTTGTTGGAGAGTGTTGTATATGTCAAACGACAATCGGCTTTATTCTCTTTTGCTCTGTAGTTTATTCGCTGCCCTTTGTGCCATCGGCGCGTTTATCAAGGTGCCTCTTGCCTGGCTTCCCATTACTTTACAAACCTTTTTCTCCACATTGGCCGGGCTTTTGCTGGGCGAAAAATGGGGCAGCTTTTCCATCTGTCTATATCTGGGTCTGGGGCTTATCGGGTTTCCCGTTTTTACCCAGGGCGGCGGCCTTGGCTATGTATTAAAGCCTTCTTTCGGTTTTTTGCTTGCCCTGCTTCCCGCCACGTTTCTAACTGGGCTTGTATACCGGCGTACAAAACAGCGCTTTTCTTCCGCTTTCTGCGCATCCCTATTGGGCACGTTTATTATCTATGCCATAGGGCTCCCGTATTTTTACCTCATCACCAATTTCTATCTGGGCCAAACCTTAACCGTGCCCGCCCTGTTTGCCGCCTGTTTTCTGCCTACGCTGCCGGGCGATGTGTTAAAATGCGTGGTTTGCTCCCTGGTTTCCACCCGGCTGGCTCCTATTTTATCCGGCACTCGGTCTCATGTATAACCGCCCGCTCTCCTGCCAATACTAAGCGCAAGGAGGGCTTTTTTATGAACTTATATCAACGCGTCACGCAATATACAAAACAAATCGTACATTTTATACAAACCAGCCCCTACGCTTCCTCTCTTCCGCAAAACAGGCGTCACAAAAACGGGAAAGGAACATCGTAAACTTTTCTTTATTAACTTTCTTCTTTTATCAATTTTCCATTTTAATAAAACATTCCACCCCGTCCCCTGCCGGAGAATTCCCCCTTTTTCCGGCATTTATATTTTAAAATACAATAGGTTTTCATAAATATCCATTTCTTTTCCTCTTCTTATCTCGCAAACCTACTATATTTCAAACTTTAACTTTTTCACTTTGCAAACGAATTGTTTTTCTGTATACTAAATAAGTCTGTTGTATTACAGAAGCATACTAAGGGGGGCTCTGTGTGGATCAATTTACCTCAATCATCAAAACAGCAAGCAGTATTTTGTGGGACGATTTTCTTCTGGTTTTGCTCTTATGTGTGGGCATCTACTTCACTTTCCGTTTACGTTTTGTACAGGTCACAAAATTCAAAACCAGTTTTCGCAAGGTGTTCGGCGGCATAAAGCTGCGCGGTAACAAAGCCGGTAAAGAGGGGATGAGCTCTTTCCAGGCGCTTGCCACCGCCATTGCCGCGCAAATCGGCACCGGCAACATCGCAGGCGCAGCCACAGCCGTTGTTTCCGGCGGTCCGGGTGCTATTTTCTGGATGTGGGTTAGCGCGTTTTTCGGCATGGCCACTATCTTTGCCGAAGCCACGCTGGCGCAGCGTTTTAAAACCGTAAAAGACGGTGCCGCAACCGGCGGCCCGGTCTACTACATCAAAGAAGCTTTCAAAGGCAAATTCGGCAAGGTGCTGGCGGCTGTGTTTGCCGTATTCATCATCTTTGCCCTAGGATTTACCGGCAACATGGTGCAATCCAATTCCATTTCCGATGCTTTCGGCACCGCCTTTGGCATTCCTTCTTGGGTTATGGGCCTGGTACTGGCCGTGTTGGCAGGCATCATTTTCATCGGCGGCATCGGTCGAATCGCTTCTTTTACCGAAAAAGTAGTGCCTCTCATGGCTTGTTTGTATATTATTGGTTCGCTTGTCGTAGTTGGCACCAATTTCCAGCATATCGGTCAGGCGTTTTCCTCCATCTTTGTGGGCGCGTTTTCTCCGTCTGCCGTTTTGGGCGGCGCTGCCGGTATTACGGTAAAAATGGCCGTACGATACGGCGTTGCGCGCGGCCTGTTCTCCAATGAGGCCGGCATGGGGTCCACCCCGCATGCGCATGCTTTGGCTAAAGTAGATCATCCCTGCGATCAAGGCATCGTTGCCATCATGGGCGTATTTTTGGATACCTTCGTTGTTTTGACGCTCACGGCGCTCACGCTGCTGACCACCGGCGTTATCTCCTCCGGGCAAACCGGTTCCAAGCTTTCTCAGCTGGCCTTCTCCACGGTATTCCAGGGCTTTGGTCCCATCTTTGTGGCCATTTGCTTGTTCTTCTTTGCCTTCTCCACCATCATCGGTTGGTATTTCTTCGGCCAAGCCAATATCAAATATCTTTTCGGTCAGAAAGCCGTGAAATACTATTCCGCCATTGTGCTGGGATTCATCTTTGTGGGCGCGCTTTTGAAAGTGGATCTGGTTTGGACCCTCAGCGATTTCTTCAATGGATTGATGGTAATTCCGAACCTGTTGGCTTTGGTCGCCCTCAGCGGGTTGGTTTCAAAGCTATATAAAGAGTATCAAAGGAAAAAGAGCGAATAATCGCTCTTTTTTTCTTGCTCTTTTTTGGGTATACTATTTAAAAATTAAATGGGAAGGCCCAATGATATGAACCCCTCGCAAAAAAATGCTCTATTCTCCCTCTTTTGGCTCATTGTTTATACCGTTACCTATCTATTCTCCCTCGGTTGGGACAGCCCGATTCCCATCTATTATTATGCCATGTCCGCCGGCACGGCGCTTTTGTTTATTTGTTTCCTGCGCCATTTAAAACCAATTTATTATTTTCTGTTTATGCTGTTCACCGTTATGGCGCAATATTTCGGCTCTATGCTGGGTGGCTATCATGCCATCTGGTTTTATGATCTTATTTTGCATTTTTCCAGCGGCTTTCTGCTCGTTCTTGTGGGTAATCTGCTCTATCGGCGTCTTTTATCCCGCGCTCCGAAAAGCGCCTCTCTTCCAAAACTTTTGCCCGTATTGTTCTCCTTCTTCCTTTCCGTCGCCTTTGCCGGGCTTTGGGAGATCTATGAATTTTGCGGTGATTTCTTTTTCAATCTGCAAGCCCAGGGCGGTTCGCTGCTCGATACCATGACGGACATCATCGCAGGCAGCATCGGCGCTGTCGTCGGCGCTTTTTCTCTTTGGCTTCGCTTAAAAAAGCAGGAGCATACATCCTCCTAACTTCATATAGCTTATTCCTTGCCTCGTTTGTCCGGGGCTTTTTATTTTGCACGGATTGCCATGTCCCCACTGCAAAGCAGTGATTTTCTATCCCTTATGTCCATTTCGATGGTTTTCCCAAAAGCAAAACAAAAGGACAGAACAACCGCTCTGTCCTCTTGTCATAGATGATCTCATTGGTGCGTTACTGTGCCTTTGGGCGTCCGGTTAAACAACAACTTGATACACCAAAGGCTGCACAGCCCTACGATGGTATAGATAATGCGCGCGACAATCGTTGCCGGGCCGCCGCAAATCCAGGCTACCAAGTCAAACCGTACCAAACCTACAAGCAACCAGTTTATTCCTCCGATGATGGTCACCAGCAAGGCAAATGTATCCATACAATGTCACCTCTACTAAATAGTATTTCACATTCAGTATGGCTCAATCGTCTAAAACTATGCGCTTTCCATAGATTTGGCACATATTCCCTGATACAAACAAATCATTCAATCATGATGTTTTTATTTAATTTATCTGTAAAACCAAATAAAACACAATAAAACATTATAAATCTATCGTTTTCATTTCCCGATTTCAAAAGATTTCCCGTTTCCCTTTTTCACAGCACACTTTGGAGTATCCTCTTTGTTTAGTTCTCTCTTTCCCTTGCAGCCGCCACAAAGGCCTGCAAAATTTTCTCGCTGTTTTCATCCGTTTGATAAGAAAATTCCGGATGCCACTGCACGGCCCATACAAACCGTTTCCCGGGCATGTAAACAGCCTCGACCAATCCGTCCTCCGCCACCGCCATGGCCGTCAGCCTTGGCGATAGCTCCTTGATCGCCTGATGATGATAGCTGTTTACCGCCAAATTTTCGCATTTCAGCAGCGTGTGCAGCGGCGTATTTTCCTTTATCCGCACGCGGTGAATGGGTTTTTCATATGGCGGCGTTTGGTGGTGTTCCAGGTCTGAATCGGTTTCAGTCGGCAAATCCTGATACAAAGTGCCGCCCAGCGACGCATTTAACAGCTGAATTCCTCTGCAAATTCCCAAGACCGGTTTGTTTAAGCTCAGTACGCTCTGCAATAGCAGCTGCTCCATCTCATCGCGAGCCGGGCAGATTTCTCCGCAGCGCGGCGTTTTCTCTTCTCCGTATAAACAAGGCGACACATCCTGCCCGCCGGTCAGCAAAAAGCCGTCAAATTGCCCCGCCAGTGTGCGAATCATATCCGCATCCGTCGTCAGCGGCAGCATAACCGGAATGCCCCCGCTCTGCTCAATGCCCTGCATATAGCCGGGCAGCATCCAATAGGATTCCCTTTCCTTATCATAAAGCGGCGAGACCGCAATCATCGGTTTTTTCATAAAAACCCCTCCTCTGTAAACAGAAAAGCACCCCCAAATTCGGAAGCGCCTTTGCTTTTCTTTGTATGCATCACTGGGCTTTATCGCCCGTCTTGCTTTTTTATTAGCATAGCATAAATTTCCCTTTACCACAACTTGCTTTTGCCGTTGTTTATCGGCTTTTTTCCGGCTTTCATTTTCATGGGTTTTTTACACGCCGTGATCTCAAACAAAAATCATCAAAGCTGTTTGATATAAAATCGGTTCATCGTCTCATGAAAGACACCCGCCGGCTTTTCAATCTGCCGAAATCCCAGTTTTTCATATAAGCAGATGGCCGCTTTCAAATTCGTATGCGTTTCCAGATACAAAAGGCGATAACCGGCGGCTCTTGCAAATTCTTCCGCCGTTTGCATCAGCTGTTTTCCAAGTCCCTTTCCCTTTGCCGCATCGGAAAGGTAAAGTGTTTGCAGCTCTGCGCAATGGTCAAACCCTGCAAACTCCGCAATGCCGGCCCCGCCTGCCACGGTTTTGTTTCCACACTCCGCCACAAAATAGGCCCGCTTCTCCGGGGCAGCCTTGTAAAATTTGCTCAAGCAAGCCAATTCCGGATCAAAGTACGCCGTGCCCGGAATATTCAGATGAAACGCTTCTAAATTTTTTCTAATGATCTCCGCAATTTTTGCATCGTCCGATACACAAATCGGACGAATGATAACTTTGCTCACGCCTGGGCCTCTTTTCTTTTGCAAATTTGCCTGTAAAGGCATTATATCACGGCTCTCTTCTTTTCCCATATCCTATTTTGTTTATCCTTTACACGCCCTATCCGCCCTCTTTTCACTCCCCCGGCCAACGTAACGCTCTTTCCGTATCCTTTTTCTCTATTCTATCCGAATATTTTCACCATATATGGCGAGAACAAGTAAAAATACGGTCTATTTTATCAAAAACAAAAAGTGATTGATATTCACTCATTGATTTTTGGCATCGCCTATGCTATCCTGAGAAAAAAAGGAGGCCTTGGCTATGCGGATTACGAAGGAACCGAAAGTACGCAAACAGGAGATTTTAGATACCGCCCTTACATTATTTGGAGAAAAGGGATACGAAAAAACCTCCATTGCGGACATCGCGAAGGCCATCGGCGTGGCACAAGGCCTATGCTACCGCTATTTCCCGTCCAAAGAGGCGTTGTTTGACAGCGCAATTGAACAATATGCCGATATGCTGGCAACGCAGTTTTTCAGCCTTGAAAAAGACGATGATAAAACTTTGCGGCAGCTCATTGAAACCATGCCCTTTACCATGGAAAAACAGGACACAAAATACTACTCTGCTTTTCACGGCGCAGAAAACAAAAAATTTCACGATCAACTCTTCCTTAAGGTGTGCGAAAAGTTGGTCCCTCTTGTAGAAGAAAGTTTGAAGCAAGCTCGGCAAAAGGGCGAAATCCAAATCGATGATTTGCAGACGGCCGCTACGTTTTGCGTGTATGGCCAGCTTGGCATTTTGCGCGTGCCTGATCTGACACAGGAAGAAAAAATAAAAAAAATCCGCGAATTTCTTCTTTTTGCCCTTCACCTTTGAATCCGTCCCCCGCCTAGGCGGGGGTTCAAAGCGTATTTCCCTTTGTTTTATGCCGCTATGGCGGCTTATATTTTTAACTATATTATGAATGTTATTCATTCATTGGAGAAAGGATGTTGTTTCTAATGCAAACCAAACTGGACTTTATCGCCGGAAATACAAAGCGCTGCCTAATGGCCATGGCGCTTCCGATGATCGCCGCCATGTTTCTCAACATGATGTATAACCTTGTAGATAGCCTATGGATCGGAAATTTGCTCGGAGAAACCGCCTATGCCGCTTTGACAAATTCCACCCCTCTCATTCTGCTTTTAACCTCCGTTGCGATGGGCGCCACAAACGGCATATCCATCTTAATCTCCCAGGCAATCGGCGCAAAAAACGAGAAAAAAACAGAAAGTTTAATTTCCACTTCGTTCTGTGCGGCGGTTGTGTTCTCCCTTCTTGTCACCGTTTTGCTTGAGGCTTTCCTGCCTGGCATTTTGAAGGCTCTAAACACCCCGGCCGAAACGTATAACATGGCATACAACTACCTGTCCATTTATGTCCTTGGATATTTGGCAGTCTATCTCTATCTATATTTCACCGCTGTTTTGCGCAGCTTTGGCAACTCTATGTTTCAGGCCGTTGCGATGCTGGTATCAACACTTTTAAACGCAATCCTCGATCCTGTTTTTATCCGCTTGTTCGGATTTCACGGCGCCGCAATTGCCACCCTGCTTTCTCAGGCGCTCTGCCTGTTGTTTATGCTGATTTACCTGAAAAAGAAAAATTTATTCGTGTTCAAACTTTCTGCGTTCGATAAAAAAGAGATTTTGCCCCTCTTTCAAAAGGCCATTCCTTCCGTCATTCAACAAAGCATTCCGGCCATCAGTACAACGTTTCTCACTGCGCTTGTCAGCACATACAGCGTTACGGCCATCGCAGCCTATGGCGTAACGGGAAAACTGGAAACCATCCTGTTTTACCCTGCCATGGCTTTAAACATGGTCTTGACCACCATCATCGGACAGTGCGTCGGCGGCGTGCGATATGACCGGGCGAAAGATTATCTGAAATGCGCCTTTGGGTACGGCTGCGGCTTGCTTGTCCTGCTCTCCGCTTTGGTAATCGGGTTTTCAAAACAGCTTTCCGGTTTGTTTATCAAAAGCGGCGATGTGGCCGCCATCGTCGGCACCTATTTTCTGATCGTCAGTATCGGCTATATTCTAAACACGGTTACAAACTGCTATCTTGGCGCCCTCAACGGCATAGGAAAGCCCTCCCAAAGTATGTTCCTGATGATTTTCTATTATATCGTTGTACGAATGCCTTTGGCCTATTTGCTTTCCCATTCGGGCTTTGGCTTAAACGGAATTTGGGTTGCCGTTTTAATCAGCCATGTGGTGGCAAGCAGCACTGCTTACATCTCCGGAACGGTTTCTTTTAAAAGGCGGACAAGTACAACCTAAGCCCATCCCCTTAGATCAATATATAATGGCCGCTGCGCTGAAGGTCCCCGGCTGCTCCGTACGCAGAAACAGCCGACCATCGTCAGTGCCAGCTTTTCACAAATTTTTTGAAGGAAAGCAAAGTGTCCTTGCTGGATTTTCAGATTCAGTGAGAACGCCCTGCGGAAACGATGGCGCAGAATAGTACACAAATGCCGGAAGAAAAAGTCCATCTGCATACATCCTCGGCCGAAAACGTGATCTGTCCTGTTCATCCGTCCGATTTTTGCTATAAACCCAAATGCGGAATCCTTAAAAGATGGTACGAAAAAGAAAAAACCACCGAAAAAATCGGTGGTTATGGTGCGAGAGACGGGACTTGAACCCGTACGCCTTGCGACACACGCCCCTCAAACGTGCCTGTCTGCCTATTCCAGCACTCTCGCTTATCGGGATAGCCCTATATACAGGGCCATACCCTTTTATTATAGAGGAAAAACTTCAAAAGTCAACCTCTTATTCCGGCGCGTCCGCCTTTTTTTCATCCCCTTCGCGCAGGATATACCATTGGTCTATGTCTTGGAAAATATCCATATCCCGCATGGTGGGAACGCCTTTGATCTTAGCCGAACACACTACGGAATTGGTTCTAAAATACAGGCTGATCATCGGCAGTTCTTCGCTCCAAAGGTGCTGCACTTTGCTGGAAGCCGTTTTCATTTCCTCTTCCGTTGTGGCCGCGGCCAGTTCGTTTAGATAACCGTCCATCGTTGCCGAAGTGTAGCGGCCGTAGTTGTATTTGCCGCGCGTGCTATGCACCAAAAAGCTCAAATCTCCGTCTTTGGGAATGGAAAAACCGGCAAAGGCCAAATCAAAATTCCCGTTTTGCAGAGCAATTTGATAATCCGACCAGGTCATCACCGTTACCTGTGCATCGATCCCGATCTTCTGCAGCTGCTGCGCCGCCACCTTGGCCGCGTCTGCCCGCGCGGTACTCAGCGTATTTTCATTGACGATGATTTTCATGCTGAGCTTTGTTCCGTTCTTTTCCAAAAACCCGTCGCCGTCTTTATCCTGATATCCCAGGCCTTCCAGCAGGCTGGTTGCCTTTCCGGGATTGTATTCGTGCTGCTGATGCGTCTGGTCATAATAATACACATCCGGCGGCACAGGCGCGTCCACCGTTACCGCATGCCAAAGATAGGTTTCGGTAATGATCGTCTTTCTGTCCAACGCCGCTATGATCGCCTGAAGCATCTCCTTGTCTTTCATTTTGGCGTTCATCAGGTTCGGGATGATACATTCATATTCCTGCGTCATCACTTCGTATACATCCCGGCTGCCCGGCTGTTTATACCCGGAAGCCGTCAACGAATCGGTATGCACCAAATCCACCAAGTTCACATCCATGCTGGCCAAGGCCGTGTCCGAATCCTGAATCCCCTTTACGGAAATTTTGGAAAGATACGGCGTTCTCTTCCACCAATTGTCATTGGCCGCCAGCTCCAACGATTTTCCGGATTCGTTGGATACCACCTTATACGGCCCACAACCTGTCGGCAAAGAGGTACCGATGGTTTTATCCGGAATGATCGGGAAAAGCAGCGCCGCCAAAACACGGTTTGTCTTTTCCGTAGCGGTAATGGTAAAGGTGGTATCATCCGTCGCCGAAGCAGAAGCAATCAATTCCATATTCACAGCATAGATCGAGGATCTGTTTTCATCTGCCGCAATGTTTTTCAGTTCGTTGATACAGGCCACAATGTCCTTCGCCTTTACGGTTTGGCCGTTGTGGTATGTCACATCTTTGCGCAATACAAATGTCCAAGTCAGCCCGTCCTCCGCCAAGGTCCACCGCTCCACTACATTGGGTTGCGGTTTTAGCGTGCTGTCATATTGCAGCGGACTGTCGTAAATCAGCGAATAGAGGTCCGCCAGCTCGCGCTGCGTGGCCTCCAGCGGCTTTAAGTTTGCATTGGTAGGCATCACAATTGTCATGCTGCCGCCTGAAATCGGTGCGCCCTGTTCCGTTACACTGGGGCTCGGCATTGCCGACGGCTCTTTTTTGCCCCCGCAACCGGCCAATGCCAATATCATCAGCCCGGTTAGCAACAGCGCAAACCACCGTCTACTGCAACGTGTAATAGGTTTCGTACTTTTCTTTTGCACTTTGCACCTTCTTTACATAGTTCTTGGTTTCCTCATACGGAATTTCAGTCAACTGTCCGTTCTGGCTGTATTGCGGATCCTTTAACCACTGCGATACACGGTTCGGCCCGGCATTGTATGCCGCCAACATATTGATTAAATTTCCGTCAAACCGATCCGAAAGATATCTAAGATACCAGCAGCCCATCCGAATGTTGGTTTCCGGGTCTTTCAGTTTTTCTTCGGAATATCCTTCCAGGCCCATCTTTTTTGCAATCCAGGAGCCCGTATCCGGCATAATCTGCATAAGGCCCACCGCGCCCACTTTGGATACCGCCTCGGCGTCAAATTTGCTTTCTGTGTGAATCACGCCGCAAACCAGATACGGATCCAGATCGTTCATTTTAGCATACTTGATGATTTCACTTTCATGTTCCAACGGATACGCCATTTTCTTCACATACGGATATCCGATCATGGCCACGGCCGCTAAAACCAGCAGCGCAATGCCCAACGATACCCACAGCATCCATCCCTTTTTCTGCTTTTGTACAGGGCGCGTTGCTCGCCTGGGCGGGCGTTTCTGCCCGGCTGTTTGGTTGCTCATTGTCTCCCCCTCTGGCAGCTGGCGGCATATTGCGCCAGCGCCGTTTCTATCAGCGCCTGTTCGCCTTGCATGCTATCCAAAAAACAAGTGGCATGCTTTTTCTTTTCTTCTTCCGGCATCTGGCTTTGAATTCTGCGCCATGCCTCTTCTTCGGATAGGCCGTCTCGCTTGATAATGCGCATACAGCGTTCTTTTTCCGGCGCCATAATCAGCCATACTTCATCGCACAGCGCATCCAGCCCCGCTTCGATCAACAGCGGCGCATCGATGATGCAAACGCCGTTTCTCTGCTCAATTTCCCGCTTGGTACATTCTACCAGCCTGGGCCACATCAGATCATTCAGCCTTTTAAGCGCCCCTTCATCGGAAAACACCAGCGCACCCAGGGCCGCCCTGTTCAGCACGCCGCCCGGCGCCATCTGCGGGCCAAATTCTTTGGCAATGGCCTGCACCGCTTCGCTGCCCGGCTGCTGCAATTGTTTGGCCATCGCGTCCGCATCAATGACAAACGCACCGTGTTTGGCCAACATGCGCGTTACTGTGCTTTTCCCCGCGCCTATGTTGCCGGTAATGCCTATGACCCATTTGTTTTTTTCGCTCATTTTGCCTCCAGCCAGTTTTGCCCGCTTTGCGCTTCGGCAATCAGCGGCACATCCAGCGGCAGCACGTTTTGCATGCAGTCCGTTAAAATCTGTTTTACCAGTTCCGCCTTTTCCTTCGGCACATCCACAATCAATTCGTCATGCACCTGTAAAATCAGCTGCGCCTCCGGGCATTTTTCCTGCAAGGTTTTGTATACGCAGATCATAGCGGCCTTGATAATATCCGCCGCCGTTCCCTGAATCGGCGCATTCATTGCCGCGCGCTCGCCAAACGAGCGCACATTGTAGTTTTTGCTGGTCAACTCCGGCGTATACCGCCGCCTGCCGTACATGGTTTCCACATATCCCTGCTGCCGTCCTTCGGCAATGCATTGGTTCATATAGCCCTGTATTTTCGGATAGGTTTCAAAATAATTCTCTATCAATTCCGCTGCCTGTTTACGCGGGATGGATAAATTCCGGGATAGCCCGAAATCCGAAATGCCGTATACAATGCCGAAGTTTACCGCCTTGGCCGAAGAGCGCATCTGCTTTGTCACATCCTCCGCCGAAACGCCAAACACCTTGGCTGCCGTAGCCGTATGAATATCGCCGCCATGGCGAAACGTATCGATCATCGCATCCTCTTTGGCCATATGCGCCAAAATCCGCAGTTCAATTTGCGAATAGTCCGCCACCACCAGGCAATGCGCCGCATCCGAAGGAATAAACGCGCGGCGTATCTCCCTACCCTCTTCGGTGCGCACCGGGATGTTTTGTAAATTCGGCTCGGAAGAGGAAATCCGCCCCGTCAGCGTAATGTTTTGGTGAAATCTTGTATGCACGCGGCCCGTCTGTTCATCCGCCACCGCCTGCAAGCCATCCAAATATGTGCTTTTCAATTTTGCCGCTTTTCTGTATTCCAAAATCAACGCCACAATCGGATGCCGCTCCCGCAATTGCTCCAGCACTTCCGCATCCGTAGAATAACCCGTTTTAGTCTTTTTCCAGGCCGGCAATTGCAGCTTTTCAAACAACACCTCGCCCAGCTGCTTGGTGGAGTTTATGTTAAACGCGCCGCCCGCCTGTTCGTAAATTGCCTGCTCCAAATCTTGAATCCGCTCTGCATATTCCTTTGCCAGATTGCGAATTTGCGCAAGATCCAAATGAAACCCCGTCTGCTCCATGGCAAATAAAACGCGCCAAAGCGGCAGTTCCAGGTTTTCATATACTTCATAGCCGCGCCAGGTTTTCAGTTCCTTTTCAATCTTTCGATAAAGCTGCAACATCACGCAGGCATTGGGGGCCTGTTCCGGCGCCAACAGCCCGTGTTTTTGGCACAGGGCCTGCACATCCTTTTGCCCCTGCGCCGGGTTTTCCACATACGCTGCCAGCATCACGTCCTGGCATTTGCCCTGTATGGTATATTGCCACTGCCCCATTGTATGCGCCCAGCTTTTTACGTCATACAAGATCTTTTCTACGGCTTGGTTTTCCATCAACGCACCCGTTGCCTGAAATGCCTGATACGGATCCACCCCGTCTCCCAAAAGCGTTTGAGAAAAGGCCACAAAGGTTTCTTCCGTCTCGTCGGCTGCCAAATGCAGCCCCTGTTTATCTTCAAACAGAACCACCAGCTCTTTGCAGTTTTCAATGGCTTTTTGCCAGTCTTTTAGCGTTTCCGCCCTGTGGATTTTCACTTCTTTTGCAGGCTTTGCTTCCTGTTTTTCTTCTTTTTTCCCCGAAAGGCCCAGCCGTTTTGCCAGCGTTTGAAAGCCCAGGTCCGCAAATATCGGGCTCCAAATTTCCGGCTCCACCCCGGCAAAGCGCACCTGCTCCAGCGTATAGGTACAGGGCAAATTTGGATCAATCGTCGCTAAAAATTTGCTTTGCCTGGCCTGGTCGGCATAGGTGGCCAGCGATTGCCGCAGTTTCGGCCCGCCGGCCTGGTCGGCATGGGCCAGCACCTCTTCCAGCGTCCCAAATTGGTTCAACAGCTTTGCTGCCGTTTTCGGGCCCACCCCGGGCACGCCCGGAATGTTATCGGAACTATCGCCCATCAGGCCTTTTAAATCCGCTACACGGTTTGGCAGCACACCCATTTTGGCACGCACCGCTTCTTCATCCATCAAATCCGTATCCGAAATCCCGCGCTTGGTGTACAATACCTTCACCGGCCCGCCGACCAGCTGCAAAGAATCCTTATCGCCCGTCACCAACAGCGCCTGGCAATCGTTGCGTTTTGCCAATTCTCCCATTGCGCCCAAAATGTCGTCCGCTTCATACCCTTGACAGGACAACACCGCAATGCCCAGCGCCTGCAAAGTCTGCTTTAACAGATCAAACTGAGGGATCAATTCCTGCGGCGTTTCCTTTCTGCCTGCTTTATAGTCTTTATATTGCAAATGCCGAAAGGTCGGCGCTTTTAAATCAAAAGCAACCGCCAGATAATCCGGATTTTCCTCTTGAATCAAGCGGATCATCATCCCCATAAATCCATACACCGCGTTGGTATACCGCCCTTTTGCGTCCGTTAATATCGGCAAAGCATGAAAGGCACGAAACAATAAGCTGTTTCCGTCTATGGCAATCAGAGTCGGCATGGTTTGCTTCCTTTCCCTTTGTAAAACTTTCCTCGTAAAAAGCGTTACAAAGCCCCACTAAATCATATTATTTTATCATACCCCATACTAAAAATCAAAAAACAGCCCTTACAGAGCTGCCTTTTGCTTTGTTTGATCCGTTTTCTATTTTATTCCGTTTTCTCCTTAGCATGCGCCTGTTTCCAGGCCCTTATCTGCCCAAGGCGCTGTTTTACTTTCGCCTCCGAGCCCTGCTCTGTCGGCCGATAGTATTGTCTTCCCGCCAGGCTTTCCGGCAAACACGTCATATTGGTCAGCTTTTCTTTTGTGTCATGCGCATATTGATAGCCTTTTCCATAGTCCAATTCTTTCATCAGCTTTGTCGGCGCGTTTCTCAAATGCAGCGGCACCGGCTCCGCCAGCATTTTGGCCGCGTCCCGTTTTGCACTCTCATAAGCCACATACAGCGCATTGGATTTGGGCGCCATCGAAAGATACGTCACCGCATGGGTCAAATTTACCGAACATTCCGGCATCCCGATAAAATGGCAGGCCTGGTAGGCCGCCACGGCAATCTCAATGGCTCTGCTGTCCGCCATGCCGATGTCCTCATCGGCAAAGCGCACCAGCCGCCGCGCCACATACAGCGGGTTTTCCCCCGCCTCCAACATTCTGGCCAGCCAATACACCGCCGCGTCCACATCGCTGTTGCGCATGGATTTATGCAGGGCCGAAATCAAATTATAATGCTCTTCCCCGTTTTTATCGTATAAAAGCGATTTTTGGCCGATGCATTGCTCCACAATTTCCCGGCTGATCCGCGTTGTATCTTCCTGCTTTTCTCCGTTTAAAACCACCATTTCCAGCGTGTTTAACGCCGTGCGCGCATCCCCGTTGGCAAAGCCCGCAATCAGGGAAATCAAATCCTCTTCCATTTCGATTTTCTGCGTGCCAAATCCGCGCGGGTCTGTCATCGCGCGGCGCAACAAGGCCGTTAAATCCTCTGTTGATAGCGGCTGCAACACAAACACCTTACACCGGCTGAGCAAAGCCGCGTTTACCTCAAACGACGGATTTTCCGTTGTAGCGCCGATCAGCACAATGCTGCCCTTTTCCACAAACGGCAAAAACGCATCCTGCTGGGCTTTGTTAAATCTATGAATTTCGTCCACAAACAAAAGCGTCTTATCCCCCAAAAGCCGGCTGCGCTCCGCTTGTTCCATCACCTTTTTAATTTCTTTCATTCCGCTGGTCACAGCGCTGAAATCCACAAATCGGGCTTTGGTTTTTTCCGCGATGATGCGCGCCAGCGTTGTTTTCCCCACGCCGGGCGGCCCCCAAAAGATCATCGAACATACCTGGTCGCGCTCAATCAGCTGTCGCAGCACTTTCCCCTTGCCCAAAAGGTGCGTTTGCCCTACATATTCTTCCAGCGTTTCCGGCCGCAGCCGGCTGGCCAACGGATCGGATATTGTATTTTCAAACAAAGACCTTTGCATGCCAATCTCCCGTTTCGCTTTTCTGTATTATAGATTATAACGCACTTTTCTCCATTGCGAACATATATTCGGCTAATTTCTCTTAATTTGTCTATAAATTACGCGCTGTCTGCCGGTTGATTTCTTTTTTCATCCGTCGGCATACCACACATCAAAGATTGTGCATCGTCTCCCGGCACCAGGCAAAAATCAAAGCAAAATCCTCTTGAAAATCCGTTTTTCCTCCGCGGCCCGGTTCCATTGACCGCCGCAAAACATCTTTATCTTTCCCGGACAACAGCGGCAGCAATTGCGCTTTTATCGGAATATACCCGCCTTTTCTCAGATGATACAAATTTTGCAGAATGAAAAATACGCTTTTATACGCCCCCGGCAACATCGCCACGCAAGCCTCGCATTCCTCATGAATATAGCTGTGGCAAAGGGTATGATACAGGTTGTTGAGGCTCATCTTGGTAAAATTACGAATATCCTCTTGCGTATAGGCGGGCACCAAATCGCTCAATTTGCCGTAATAATCCTTTGTGCTGTTCAGAAAATGCCAGATTTCCAGCGGATTCCAATGCAAAAGATCGGTTTTGTCACAAACAAACCCACAGGATTTCTCCGGTTCTTCCAAAGACAAAACAACAGAACGATAGGCGTCTAAGTCCGCTATGCTCATCTCTTCCAGCACCACCACAAGATCTACATCGCTTTTTTCCGTTGCCTCTCCGCGCAAGTAACTGCCCTGTAAACCCATATACAACAGCCGCTCGCCATAGGTTTGATAAAGCTTTGCTTTGCATTCTGCCAGGTATGTTTCAATGTCTATCACAGCAATCCATCTCCTTCCTGTTTTTAGAGAAAAAACAAAACACCGATTTTGCAATCGGTGTTTTCCGTTGGTGCCGAAGGTGGGACTTGAACCCACACTCTGTTGCCAGAACTGGATTTTGAGTCCAGCGCGTCTGCCAATTCCACCACTTCGGCTTATATCGCCAATCAACCATTGTACTTCAATAATCCATTGGCTTGCAGATGATAGTATATCAAACTTTCCCCCTGATCGTCAAGTATAATTTTTATATTCTTTTGCTTCTATCTGCGCCGTCTGCGCCTGCGCGGCATCATAACCGGCTTTTTGGTTTCCTGCTTGGGCGCCGGCTCCGGCTGCCCTTGTTCGTTGAGTTTCATCGACACAATCTCCGTTTTGGTCCAGCGCATAATTTCATCCAAGCGCCCCTGTTCTGTAATGGAAACAAACGAATAGGCTACGCCTTCTTTTTTGGCGCGCCCCGTTCTGCCGATTCTATGCAGATACGAAGCGTTGTCTTTGGGAATATCAAAGTTAATCACGGCGTCAATATCTTCCACGTCTATGCCCCTGGCCGCCACGTCCGTTGCCACCAGCACAGAGAGCTTGCCCTCCTTAAACGCCCGCATCACCTTATTTCGCACGCCCTGGCTCATATCTCCATGCAGGCAATCCGCGTCAATCTCCCTGGCCTTTAGGCGCTTGGCCAGCCGGTCTGCCATATATTTTGTGTTGCAAAACACCATCACCCGCTGCCAATCGGCCTGTTTTATCATCCGGGCCAAATCAAAAAGCTTCTGTTCGCCCTCTGCCTGCAAGCTGTATTGCGCTATTTTCGGCTTGCTTTCTTCTTTGGGCAGCACTGTAATTTCCACCACGTCCCGCTGATACAGCCAGGATACATCCATCACTTCCCGCGAAATCGTAGCGGAAAACATAACCACCTGTTTTTTCTTCGGGCACCGGTCCAAAATTCCCGTCACGTCTTTTATAAAGCCCATATCCAGCATTTCGTCCGCTTCATCCAGCACTACGGTTTTCAGGCTGTGCAACTTAATCGTCTTTCTGCGCATATGGTCGATCAACCGCCCCGGCGTAGCCACGATGATTTGCGGCTTTCTGCGCAGGTGTTTCATCTGCCGGTCCATGGCCTGCCCGCCGTAGATGCTGACAATTCTCACATTGGGCCTGTATTTTGCCAAAGCCCGCAGTTCTTCTGCGATCTGGCTGGTCAATTCCCGGGTCGGCGATAAAATCAAGCATTGCAGCGCGTCGCTTTCCTCATCAATACGTTCCAGAATCGGAATGCCGAATGCGCAGGTTTTTCCCGTTCCCGTGGGTGCTTTGGCAATCACGTCCCGGTTTTCCATCATCTCCGGGATGGTCTTTTCCTGCACTTCCGTCATTTCCGTAAATCCCATATCCGCTACTGCGTTTCTGGTTTGTTCTGATAAAGAAAGCTCCTCAAATCTCATCGCTTTTTATTCCTTCCGGCCCTCATGTTCAATCACAGTTTGTTTAAAAAGAAAAATCTCTTCGCTTTTTGGAACTTTTGCCAACCGTCTGTCCCAATGTCTTTGAAGAGATCGAGCACAATTATATTTTTTAGTATATCACGACCGCCTCCCCCTCGCAAGCAATGCGCTTTTCTTGTGTAAAATCTGGTCAAAATTTCGTCTAAATTGTGGATTTTTCATTGTCGGCAGACAAGCCCTTATGATATACTTTTTAGTAATAAATATTTCCCTTTCTCCTGTCTGAACTGTGGCAAGTGCAAATTTGCCCATCCCGATAGGGCTTTTTTATGGGGTAAAACAATACGTCCGGATGATCCGGCAAAAGGAGGATTTTTTATGCAGCAGCAGTCTGCCGGCAATGTCAGTGTTGGCAAAAACCTATTATTGGGCATTCAGCATTTGTTCGCCATGTTTGGCGCAACGGTTTTGGTGCCTATTCTCACAGGCCTGGATCCCAACGTTGCGTTGTTTACAGCCGGCCTTGGCACGCTTGTATTCCATCTTTGCACCAAAGGAAAGGTGCCCGTGTTTGTCGGTTCCAGTTTTGCTTTCATCGGCGTCATTCAAATTACCGCCCAAATGTATGGCAACGTTGCGCCCGGCACGGAAAACTACACCGCGCTTGCTTCCTATCAGGCGGCTTTGCCGTATGTCACGGGCGGCATCATCGTCGCAGGCGCTTTGTATCTGGTGCTGGCCCTGTTGGTCAAATGCTTTGGCGTAGAACGCGTCACCAGCTTTTTCCCGCCGGTTGTAACAGGCCCCATGATTGTTGTCATCGGCCTGACCCTGGCGCCTACCGCTTTTAACAACATTCTCTCCGCCCCCACCGCCGTGTCGGATGTATTGTGGATGCGCTGGGTCATCGCCATCTCCGTTGTGGCCACGATGATCATCGTTTCCATCTTCTGCAAAGGCTTTTTCAAGCTCGTGCCCATCGTCTTCGGCATCGGCGTGGGATACATCGTTGCAGCCATCTTCGGCCAGGTGGATTTCTCCGTATTCGCCACTGCCAACCTCGGCTTTAGCGCACCGAAATTCATCTTCCCGAAATTTGATCTTTCCGCCATCCTCATCATCGCGCCTACCACGCTGGTTACCTTCATGGAACACATCGGCGACATCACCACCAACGGCGCTGTGGTTGGCCAAAACTTTATGAAAGACCCCGGCTTGCACCGCACCCTGATGGGCGACGGTTTGGCCACGATGGTAGCCGGGTTCCTGGGCGGTCCTGCCAACACCACTTACAGTGAAAACACCGGTGTATTGGCCGTTACCAAAAACTACAACCCCGCCACCTTGCGCATCGCCGCCGTTTTCGCCATTATCATGAGCTTCTTCGGCGTATTCCAAACCTTCCTGTCCTCCATTCCCAGCCCGGTTATGGGCGGCGTTTCCATCATCCTGTTCGGCATGATCTCCGCCATCGGCATGCGCACGTTGGTGGAAGCCCAGCTGGACTTCACGCATAGCCGCAACCTGATGATCGTGGCCGTTATGCTGGTCAGCGGTTTGGGCTTGTCCAGCGGCATTCAGATTACGGAGTCCTTTACCATCTCCAACATCGCAATCTGTGCCATCTTGGGCGTAGTGCTCAACAAGCTCTTGCCGGAAAAAATGTAATTTCGCAAAAAAGACGCTTTCGGGCGTCTTTTTTATTTTCCTGTTTTTTCCATTTTTCTTTGTAAGCATTTGCCAGCATAGTCTCTTTTGTTTTTCCCATACTAAAAACGAGGTGAGACATCATGGCAAAAAAGAATAAAATGCAAAAGACCCAGCAGTTAAACAAACAGAGCGCCCAAAATGCACAGAACGCTTCTTCGTTTGATTCTTCTGAAGTCAAACAGCAAAACAAACAAAGCCGCGATCATGTGCAATAACGCACGCTATCGCACCTCCGGCCACAGCGCCGGGCAAAAACACGGCAAATGTTCTTGCGCAGAAAACCGCCCAACCGGGCGGTTTTTTGTTTCTGAGCATTTTGTTTTAAACGATTTTCCCGTTCTCTCCTGTTTTGCCAAAACAACTGCAATAAAAAAGCAGGCATACCGCCTGCTTTTTTATTTAGTCTACCTTTTGCCAATCTTTGGGGCCTTGCCAGTCATGGTCTTCCAATTCCTCCATCTGGCCAAGGATCAGTTGGAACAACGTATCCTCATCTTTTATCTCACGGTTCAATCCGCAATATTTCAAGATGGTCTTTTCATCGCCGTTTTCTTTTCTGTAAGCCTGAATTTCCACAGCGTTGGCATCGTTTTCATTTTCATATCTCAGCATATACGCTGCGCCTCTGGCAAGGAAGTACGGCAGCATACCATATTTTAAGCACAAAAGCGCCGGGCCGATAAACCGCTCGTCATGCCCCAGTTTGCGAATCGGATCTGCACACACGCGATCCACATCGTCCTTGGCATTGGGGTTTTTCATGTTTTCCCAATTCAGACCTATTCCATCATCAATTTCCGCCTGTGTAAACCCAAATTCTTTGGCGATGCCAAACTTCGCCTCAACCGTAGCATAATCCGCACACTTACGCACATACTGGTCATTGGCGCATTCAAAAGTATATTTGGCACCATGTGCTTTCCCGATGCACGCCGTGGTACAATGACGCATATTGCCGCACCAGATCTTTTTCACCATGCGTCCTTCAATGCGGTCTACAAACTGCATATACGGCATATCCGGCTTTTCGCCCACAAAGCAATCGCCTACCGGCAGCACTTCTCCCTCGCCCGTGGAAATACACAGCGGATCTTCAGCCAACATTTCCTTGGTCGGGTTATAGCCGCCGCGGTGCGTCAGTGCTTCAATCAAACCGACATTCTTTTCGAAATAGGCCCAGGCCGTATCATCCAACCGTTCACGCAACAGTTTTCTGAAAGTGCGGGCGGTGAACACCATGTTTACAAAGAACATCACGTTCATCGGCTCTGTTAATCCGGAGGCCATTCTCTGTTCAATGGTTTTGGCCAGCAGATCCGCCACTGCCGGATATGCGCCCGGATACAACGCCACTGCCATTAAATCCACATCTTGAAGGCGTTTTACGCAATCCTCAAAATCGCGTTTGGAACTGTACGCTTCAAAGCCGTCTATCACACGCTTATCCAGTCCATCCGCCTTTGCGGTAAACAGCGTATAGTGGCCCTGTGCGCGCAGTTTATCAATGGTTACCGGAGATCCGTTGATAAAAATCAAATGATACCCGGCTCTGGAAAATAAATCCGCCAAATATCCCCGACCGATTTTCCCCGCGCCAATGATGGCAATTTCCTTGTTCCTCATAACTCCATCCTCCTTTAAATTATCGTACCGCATTTGCGGTTTAACATCCTCTTATCCGCCAAACACAAGCTCTTTTCCGTCGTTGTTCACGGTCACTTTTCCGTCTTTCAGCGTCACTTTTGTCACAAAGCCGGCCTGTAAAAAGCCCGTGCCCTGTTCAAAAATGCTGTTTGGTTTGGTTTCAACGTTTTCATAAACAGCATATTCCAATTGGCCTTCTTGAAATCTCATTTGAATCAATTGATGCGTACTGCCGCCATCGTTTGTATAAAATTGCTGAACTTGATAGGAACCTTGTTCTTTGCTTACCTGAAGCCAGTTTACCAAAATAGGAACGCCGCCCTGCGCCGTGCTTTCGCTTTTTGCATCCAGCTGGCTGCCGTCTTTTCGCAGGGTCGCAACATGAGAAATTGTTTTTACAGTGTCTTGGTCTTGCACCTGTTCTTGAAAATGATAGGTATACAGATTTCCTTCCAGTACGAGATCGCCGCTGCCCCCGTTTTCGCCGGACATGTGAAATCCCGTCTCTGTCTGTTCAGATTTTACCATAGATTGCAGCAAATCCACAAGCCCATCATCCGCCTTAAAGTTAGGCGCGAACAGCGAATTGATCAAATTCGTATAGTCCGTTTCCCCCTCTGCGGGCTGATAGGCTTCCATAATCTCGTTCGCTTTGGCCACGCTGTTATCCCTTTGGTTCAAATAATCAATCACAGCATTTTGCAACGGGTTTTGGCCGCTGGCTGCCGTGGGCGCCGGTTCTACGGTGGGCGCCGGCTCTTCGGCCTTATGGCATGCGGTTAGCCCCAAAAGGCAGCATACTGCCATCAACCCGCATAACATACGTTTTTTTCCTTTTATCAACTGTTTCCCTCCTATCTCCTGATAAAATGAAACGTAGCCGCTCCCTTCGGAACAGCTACGTTTATCATACGCCTTCTTTTGCCTACCTGCAACACATTTCGGCGATAGAATACAGTTCTTCATCCACTTCCTTGCGCATATTCACCGCTTCTGCAAGGGAAACTGCCACTATCTCTGTGCCCTTTAAGCCCACCATTTTGCCGTATTGTTTTTGCAAGGCCAAATCCGCCGCCTTTACGCCCAGCCTTACGCCAAGCACCCTGTCAAACAGCGTGGGTGCCCCGGAACGCTGTAAATGCCCCAGTACGATGTGTCTGGTTTCCAGGCCGGTTTTTTCTTCAATGGCGTCTGCCAGCCGCTGGCCGATGTTTCTTTCCGGATATTTGTAGTTTCCAAACGAATCCTTTTCCAACCGCTCTAAATCCTCATCCAGGCCTTTGATTCTCGTCGCTTCTGCCAAGGCCACAATGCTGTAATGCTTTCCGTCATCAAACCGTTTTTTTACGCGCTTGCAGATTTCGTCCAGCGACAGCGGGAATTCCGGAATAACGCATACATTCACATTGGCCGCTATGGCGCTCTGCACCGCAATCCATCCGGTATTTCGTCCCATGATCTCCACAACCATCACGCGGGAATGGCTGGCCGCCGTTGTACATAGGTCGTCCATGGCTTTCATCGCAACGTTGGCTGCCGTATCAAAGCCGAAGGTATAGTCCGTACAGTTCAGGTCGTTGTCAATCGTTTTCGGCACGCCCACCATCGGCATCCCCATCTGCCCCAGTTGGTTGGCCACGCCCAGCGTATCGTCCCCGCCGATGGCCACAATGCTTTCCAGGCCCAGATCTTCCATGCTCTTTTTCACCAAGGCAGGGCCGTTTTCCATCTGCATTACGTTGGTGCGGCTGGTGCGCAAAATCGTGCCGCCCATGCTCTGGATGTTTTCCACTTCCGCCTGGTCCATCCAGTGGCCCTCTTGATTCAAAACGCCGCGCCAGCCTTCATGGTAGCCGAAGACCTGCACATCCTGCGTGGCACAACGTTCCACCACGCCGCGGATTACAGCGTTTAGGCCGGGGCAATCGCCGCCGCCTGTCAAGATCCCGATCTTTCTCATCGTGATACTCCTCCTCTTAGAGTACAAAAATTTTCATTGATTGTACTATACCGAATGAATAAAAAGAAAGTCAACCTTCGTTACTTTTCGCACAAAGCAGCGTTTTTGATCTTATGTATGCATGCGCCTAACGTTCCCGTCCGGGCCTTACACACAAAAAGCCGCCCCTTTCCCCTTGTTTGCCGCTCTTTTTTGTTGCAAAATGATAATAAACCATCTTGCAAAGGAATTTTTTCTTTATGAAACACTTGATTTTGATTCATGGTCCTATGGGTGTTGGAAAAACCACGGTCTGCCGACACAAGTCAACTTTTTGCAACCATAAATACTTGGGGTGGAGATTGATACTGGCTGATGCAACCGTTTATCTTCGTAACTGGAACAAGCGGATGATCTTCAAACATATGATGTATCTATTAAATTCCTCCCTTTGTAATCGGAATCTCTCCTATGTTCTGTTCTCTCGAACCATCTAGGATAAAAATTTCTTCAAAAAATATTTTTCTTTTTGTAGCTTTTCGGAAGAAGTCCTTAAAATCGCATTGGTTTATTAGTCGAAAGTGTTAAAATAACACCTATAAACGGAGATTGCCAGCGGCCTACGGTAGCCGGAAATCATCCCCAAAAATCTTTCTTGCTTACCGCTTTATCATTCCGTAACATCAATAAAAATAGACACAACCCATCTTTCCGCTCGGCAAACGACTGAGAAAATTGCCGCGTTGATACATGCTGTTTAAGGAGGATTCTTTATGTTTTCAAGACTTCATCATGTTGCTATCATCGTATCCGATTATCAAAAAGCCCGCTCCTTTTATGTCGATATTTTAGGGCTTCCCGTTCTCCGTGAAAACGTTCGCCCGGATAAGCAAGACTGCAAATTGGATCTTCAGCTCAGCGGCTGTGAATTGGAATTGTTTTATAAGCCAAACAGCCCTGCGCGACCCACTTATCCGGAGGCTTGCGGCTTGCGCCATCTGGCCTTTGCCGTGCAGGATGTGGAGCAGGCGGTTTGTTATCTTCATTCAAAAGGCGTAGAAACCCAGCCCATCCGCTACGACGAATTTTCCGGCAAACGCTTTGCTTTCTGCTTTGATCCGGATGGCCTGCCCATCGAGCTTCATGAATAGCGTTTTATCTCTGTTTTCTTTACATCTTTATCTATATTCTGTTTTCTATCTTTCATGACAGCGCTTTCTTGCCAAAAACATGCATACTACCCTTTTGAAAGCATAAAAAAGAGGCCTATACGGCCTCTTTTTTTTATTTTTCCCCGTTGATATGCAGCAGTTTGAACAATTCTACAATCACCAGCGGCGCCAAGGACAGCCCCGCCACACAAAGCCATTGTTTCCCCGTTAAAACGGCCGTGTTGAACAATCCGTGGAACGGCGGGATCAGCAATACCGACAGCATAATGGCCAGCGATACAATTGTTGCCAGCACCAGTTTCCCGTTTGAACCTACCGCGCCGGAAAATGCGCTGTGCTTTACGCTGCGCACGTTAAACGCATGCACCAGCTGGCTGATTGCCAATACCGCAAACGCCATGGTTCGTGCCGTTTCCACCCCGCTATGCAATCCGATTCTAAAGGCTGTCAGCGCCAGCGCGCCAACCATAATACCCTGATAGCAAATGCGGTATACCATGCCCTTGCTAAACAGCTTATCCCGTCTGTTTTCTCTGGGCTGCATAATGTCGTTTTCCGCAGGGTCCACGCCCAGGCCCAGGGCCGGCAGGCTGTCTGTTACCAGGTTGACCCATAACAAATGCACCGGCAGCAGCGGCTCTGCCCAGCCCAGCATGGTCGCTATAAACAGGGTCAATACCTCCCCGATGTTGCTGGACAGCAAAAATGCAATGCTTTTGAAAATGTTGTCATAAATCCGCCGGCCTTCTTCCACCGCGGAAACCACCGTGGCAAAGTTGTCATCCGTCAGGATAATATCCGCTGCTTCCTTGGCCACTTCCGTGCCCACAATGCCCATCGCACAGCCGATGTCCGCATTTTTCAGTGCCGGCGCATCGTTTACGCCATCGCCCGTCATCGCGGCCACATGGCCTTTTTCCTGCCAGGCCTTCACAATGCGCACCTTATGTTCCGGCGAAATCCGGGCATACACGGCAATATCCTCCACGCGCTCTGCCAGTTGCTCATCCGAAAGCGCATCCAGTTCCTGTCCTGTAATCGCCTGTTTTCCCTCTGTTAAAATGCCCAGGCTTTTGGCAATGGCCACCGCCGTTGTCTTATGGTCGCCCGTGATCATCACGGCATGAATGCCGGCCTGCTTACAAAGCGCCACCGCTTTTTTCGCTTCTTCCCGCGGCGGATCGATCATCCCCGTCATGCCGACAAAAATCAGATCCTGTTCCAGGCCATCCAATTCCGCCTGGCCTTGGGGCACACTGTCTATCGGTTTATAGGCCATGGCCAAAACACGCAGCGCCTGTTCAGCCATTTTATCGTTGGCCTGCAAGATTTCCTCTCTCTTCTCCTCGGTCAGCGCCTGCACCGCTCCGTTTTCCCATATCTTTGTACACCGGCCAAGCAGTACGTCCGGCGCGCCCTTTGTATAGGAAACCAGCCCGTTTTCATCTTTATGTACTGTGCTCATCAATTTGCGGTCCGAATCAAAGGCATATTCCGCCAAACGCGGCGCCTCCGTTTCTTCCTGCTGTTTGCAAAGCCCCAGGGCCTTAGCCCCTTCCATCAGCGCAATTTCCGTAGGATCGCCCACCGCCATGGTGCCGCCTTCTTTTTGCACGATCCTGGCGTCGTTACACAGCGCCGCAATCCGGCCCAGCAGCGTTATCCCCCGACGATCCAGCTGCGCTGCCTCCGCAACGGGCACGACTTTCCCTTGCAAAAACAGATGCGTAACCGTCATTTTGTTTTGCGTTAGCGTGCCGGTTTTATCCGAACAAATCACCGTAGCGCTGCCCAGCGCTTCCACGGAAGGCAGGGTGCGGATGATCGCGTTTCGCTTTACCATGCGCTGCACGCTCATTGCCAATACAATGGTGGAAATGGCCGGCAAGCCCTCCGGAATGGCCGCCACCGCCAGTGATACCGCCGTAAAGAACATATCCAATACCGGCTTGCCATATAGCAGCCCCACGACAAAAATGACAACGCAAATGCCAATGGCCGCCATGGCCAACACTTTGCCCAGCTTTGCCAATTTCATTTGCAGCGGCGTGGGTCTTGTTTTTTCGCTCATCAGCATTTCCGCAATGCGCCCCACTTCGGTTTGCATCCCGGTTTCCACCACAATGCCGCTGCCTCTGCCGTATGTAACCACACTGGAGGAAAACGCCATATTGATTCTATCGCCCAGCGGCGCCTTTTCATCTAAAACCGCCGTGGCATCCTTTTCCACCGGAAGGGATTCCCCCGTCAGCGCCGCTTCCTGCACTTTTAAGTTGGCAGACATCACCAGCCGCAAATCCGCAGGCACCACATCGCCCGCCTCCAGCAAGACTAAGTCTCCCGGCACCAGTTCCTTGGCGGGCACGCTCAGTTCTTTGCCGTCTCTGATCACCTTGGCATTGGGCGCCGAAAGCTCTTTTAACGCGTTCAGCGATTTTTCCGCCCGCTTTTGCTGCACCACGCCGATGATGGCGTTTAACACCACGATAAATAAAATTACCGCCGCGTCCACCGCTTCTCCCAAACAGGCAGAAATCGCGGCCGCCGCCAGCAAAACCAGAATCATTACGTCTGTCATCTGTTCTAAAAACATACGCCCTACGCTTTTGGGTTTTGCATGTTTCAATTCATTGGCGCCGTGCGTTTCCAGCGTTTGCCGCGCCTGTTTTTCAGACAGCCCTTTGTCTGTTGTGTGCAGCGTTTTCATCGTTTGCGCCGCTGTCTTTGTGTGCCAAAACTCCATACTTTCATGCCTCCTACTCTTTTCAGGGCACAAAAAAACCTTTGTCCCCTGTTGGAACAAAGGTCTTACTCTCAAAGATGATTGTTGCCCGGGCGATATGCCGTGATGACGAACAACAAAACCGAGATGGCGAGTTACTCCCCTTTATTGTGTTTCACTATACCATGCTCTTTGCCCGATTGCAAGCATTTTATACGCTCAGCAACACCGGACCCAAAAGCACCAGCGCAACGCCAGGCAGCCCCAATGTGCCGGCCACCAGGGCCGTAAACGGGTTTAGCGCCGCGTGCAGGCCGAACACCCCGCCAAACAGATTGATTAAATACAGCACAAGCCCTCCTGCCGCGCCGTTGATCAACAGCCGCCCGATCCATCTGGCAGGTTTCCCCAAAATTTTCCCCAGCAAAAATACCAGGCATAGCGCCGCCAAAAACGCCAACACAGTAGAAACGGAAACTGCCATCTGCCCACGCGCCTTTCCCTTTTTGTTCCTACTTTATGTCTGCGGCGTTTGTTTTATGTCTTGCGCGCTTGGTTCCTGCCGATTGTCCTCGCGGCCTTGATGCATCATTTTCCAAATCAATTGCTTGTCTATCCGCTTTGTATGTTCCTTTGCGTTTCTCTGTTCTTGGGAAAGCGCAGGCGTTGCGGCCCAGGGATCGATTTCCCCTCGTTTAACGCATTTTAACATATATTCATAGCGTCTTTGCGCCGCCTGCATATCGTATACGGCGAATTCTATCAAGTCCGGATCCGCCACGTTGTCAAAATAATTCTGCGCGTCCTTCCAAGCCGCCAATGCTTTTTTCAAATATTCATTGCTGTTTTGGGAAAGGGCCTTCCCCTTTGTTTTTTCTTCTAACATTGTTTTCCTCCCTTGCTGTTTTTTCCCAGTATGCCCGGGAGGGGAGGTTTTTATACTTTCTCTTTAAAAGAAAAAAGCCGAGTGTTTTATTCGGCTTTTTCCGTTTGCTGTTGTAATAACATGCGCTGCAAATACAATTTATTGGCAAAAGCGCCGGCCAGTGTTTTCATCATTTCCGCCGCAATCTCCTGCTCCGGCTCCTCTTTTGTTTGCTGCGCAGCAAACACCTTTTGCAGCGCCCGCTCTAAAATCTCACAAAACGAATCGTATACCTGTTCCATCTCTGCCGTCTGCGTTAAAAAGCGCATCATCTGCACAATTTCCGTTAAACTTAACACCTGCTTTGCAATGCACACCATCATCAAACTGGCCAGATGCTGCTTTTCATATCTTTTTTTCACAGGCGCGGGAATCACCTTGTGTTTTACATAATTGTTTATCATCGTGCTTGTCAGCTGTTTATCCTCCGGGCCGCAAGCCAACACGCCGAGCTGTTTTTCCAAAATGCTGAGCACCTGATCCATATAAAGAGACAAATCCGGCAGTTCCTGCCAACGCAGGCAATGATAATGAACAATCTCGGAAAAATCGGGTTTCATGAAAGCATATTCGCCTCCTTTTTGGCAACAGTATAACATAGTAGAAAAAACGTCACAATATTTTTACAACATTTGCTTGAAATAATCATATTATACAGATAATATAGTATTAAATACTAGATATTCCATTTGCTCGGGAGGTATGTTATGGCCGGCTCCATTCAAATTTTTGGTACATCCATCATGAAAGCAACTTTGTTGGATACAAAAACAAAGCATTATCGTTTCACGGCGCCCCAGTGGATGAAGCGCTTTGAAGCCCAATTCCCCGTGCAGGTTTCAAACTATGCAAAATTCGGAAGCACCATTGAAAAGGGCAGCCGCATTTTGCAAACCCGTATGCCGCAGCTCCCCAGCCATAGTCATGCTTTGTTGGAGTTTGGCGGAAACGATTGCGATTTCAATTGGCAAACCATTGCCGAAGCGCCGGACCGGGAGCATACGCCGCACACGCCGCTTTCCCGGTTTACCGCGCTATACCGCCAGATGATCCAATCGCTGCGTGCGCATCACATCAGCCCCATTTTGCTCACCCTGCCTCCCATCGATGCCGATCGGTATTTTGCCTGGTTTACGCAAAAAGGCGGGCTGGATCAAAACCGCATCCTGCGCTGGCTGGGCGATGTACAGATGATCTATCGGTACCAAGAGCTCTATTCCGAAACCGTCATCAAGCTTGCCTATCAAACCAATTGTCCGCTTGTGGATGTTCGTTCTGCTTTTTTGGATAAACGCAACTATCGCGATCTTCTTTGCGAAGACGGCATTCACCCCAACGAAAACGGCTACCGGCTTGTTTACGATGCTTTGCTGTGCGATTATCAAACAAACACGCAATACCGTATGGCTTGATCGTTTTATTTTTCGCGTTTTGCAGAAAAGCCGCGGTTGTCATACCCGCTGTTCTCTCTTTGTTCTTTATAAAAACCCCCTGCTTTTCACCAAAGCAGGGGGTTTTGTTATGTCATTTCTCGCCGGCCTTCCATGGCCTTTTGCAGCGTTACATCGTCTGTATATTCCAGATCTCCGCCAACCGGCACGCCGTGCGCAATTCTGGATACACGAATCCCCATGGGCGAGAGCAGCCGCCAAAGGTATACCGCCGTTGCCTCCCCTTCCACATCGGGGTTTGTGGCAATGACCACTTCCTTTACGCCGTTCAGCCTGGCCAACAACTCTTTGATGCGAAGCTGATCCGGCCCAATCCCATCCATCGGAGACAATGTGCCGCCCAGCACATGGTATTTACCGCGAAATACGCGGCCGCGTTCCATCGCCATCACGTCCCGTGCGTCGCGCACCACGCAAATTACAGATTCATCCCTTGTGGCATCGGTACAAATGCTGCAAGGATCCTGATCCGTTAAATTGCCGCAAATGCTGCAAAACCTGGCATGTTCTGTGGCCGTTTCAATGCTGGCCGCCAATTCGTGCGCCTTAGCTTTCGGCATGGTCAAAATATGATATGCCAACCGCTGCGCCGTTTTGCCCCCAATTCCGGGAAGCCGGGAAAGCTGCTCTGTCAATAAAGACAGCGATTCTATGCTGTAGCTCATTTACCTCAGCCCCGGGATATTCAGCCCGCCGGTCAGCTTGCTCATCGCCTGCTGCGCCATCTCGTCCGCTTTTTGCATTGCCTGGTTTACCGCCGCCACGACCATATCTTCCAGCATCTCTTTGTCGTCAGGGTCAATCACGTCCGGATCAATCGAAAGAGACAGCAGCTCGTGTGCCCCGTTTACCGTGGCGGAAACCATGCCGCCGCCGCTTTGCGCCGTCACGGTCTGCTCTGCCAATTCCGCCTGTTTTTGTGCCATTTGCTGCTGCATGCGCTGTGCCTGCTGCATCAGCTGCTGCATATTGCCCATTCCGCCTCTTGCCATTGTGTTTTCCTCTTTTCTTTTATTCTTCCATTTCTATTTCCAAGCCAAAAGCCTGCTGTGCTTTTTTCAATACATCCTGCACATCTGTTTTTTCCATTTCTTCCGGCTTTTGTATTTTGAACTGGATTTCCACTTTGCTGCCCAGCGCTTGCTCTGCCGCCTGTTCCAAATCCTGTTGAAACTGACGCAGCGCCTGCACAAGGTTTTCATTCACCGGGGCAAACTCCAGCCAAAGCGTCTCCCCGTCCTGCCGGGCGGATTCCGCCCGCTTTAGAAAATACGCTGCCCCCGGCTGTTTTTTGGAAAAGACCGCAAAAATCTGGTCCAAAATAGAATCCCCCCGTGCAGGGTTTTCCGTTTGAACCGGCCGAGGTTTCTGCTGCGGCTGTTTTTTCTGTATGTTTCTTTTTGGCTTTTCCAAAGGTTTTTCCGTCGTTTCCCAGGGAGGGCGCATGTCCTCTTCCTGCATCGGCGGCGCTTCCTCCCACGGCGGGCTGCTTTCCCAGGGCGGCGCCTCCTCCGGCATACCGGGCTCGGCCGGCTGTATGTGCGTTTCCTCCGCCGCTGTTTTTCTCACGTCGCTGCGCTGCAAATCTTTTATCTGCTGTTCCAGCTGCTCAATTCTTTGCAAAAGCTGCGTTTCTCCCTGGCTCATCTTTGGCATGCAAAGCTTCACAAGCGCCGCTTCCAGCTGCGTTTTGGGCCTGGGAGACAGCTTCATATCCGTTTCCGCCTGGGCCAGGGTCAATACTGCCTGCATGGCAAACTGTCCTGTTCCGGCTTCTGCGGCAGAGATCATTTCCTGCCGGTAAAAATCTATCATCTCGCGCACGAATACGGATAAATCCGCCCCGTTTTCATAGCAACGCTGCACTTTTTCCAACGTCGCTTTAACATCCCGCGCCTGTATGCTCCGCGCAATTTCAGCCACGTTTTCCCGGCCTGCTGCGCCCAGCACCTGCTGTGCTTTTTCCAGCGTAAGCAATCCGCCCGCCATGCCGGCGCATTGATCCAACAAACTCAGTGCATCGCGCATGCCGCCCTGGGCCTGCCCTGCAATCAGGGAAAGTGCCTCGGGCTCTGCCTGTATGTTTTCCTCTGCCAACACCTTTTGCATCTGTTTTACCAACAGCGCATCCGGCAGGCGTTTAAAATCAAACCTTTGGCAGCGCGACAAAATCGTCGCGGGCAGCTTATGGGTTTCCGTGGTTGCCAAAATAAAAACTGCGTGAGCCGGCGGTTCTTCCAGCGTCTTTAACAGCGCATTAAACGCCCCCGCGCTCAGCATATGAACTTCGTCTATGATATACACCTTGTATTTCCCAACCGCCGGTGCATACCGTACTTTTTCCCTTAAATCGCGGATTTCATCCACGCCGTTGTTGCTGGCAGCGTCTATCTCTAAAATATCAACCGCCAGCTCTTCTTCGCTCATGCGGCAAACCTTGCATTGCCCACAGGGCTCGCCCTCTATGGGAGATTGACAGTTTACCGCCCTGGCCAGGATTTTGGCCGTGCTCGTTTTGCCCGTCCCTCGAGAGCCGCAAAACAAATAAGCATGCGAAACATGCCCCGTTGCCACCTGGTTTTTCAATGTTTGAATGATGGGATCTTGCCCTACCACCTCTGAAAACGTCTTTGGACGATACCGACGGTAAAATGCTAAATACAATGCGTTTTCTCCCTTTCCGTGCCTGCTTTCTTTATACCATATTTACCCCTGTGGTGTAAACTTTGTGCCATCGACAAAAAAACCGGCGCAATGCGCCGGCTCTTTCTGTTTTTATCGCGGATTTCCAAAAAACGACACACCGATTACGCCCGGTCCGGCATGGCCGCCGATCACCGGCCCTACCTTCCACAAAAGCGTTTTTATCTCGCCGCATGCCTGCTTTAATATCTCTTCAAACGCTTTGCCGTCTTCCAGCTCGGCATACAGGATGATCACTTCGTTATCCGGATCGCTGTAATCAAACCGTTCCGCTAGCAGTTCTGCCATCCGACGCCATGCTTTTTTTCTGCCCTTGCATTTTTCCGTCGGCACCAGTTTCCCATCATCCGTCACATGCACAATGGGCTTTAAATCCAATACCGTGCCCACAAAGGCCGCCCCACCGGACAACCGGCCGCCGCGTTTTAAATAGTTCAAATCATCCACGCTGAACAATACGCAGCTATGCAGTTTGTTATCTTCCAAGTATTCGGCTACTTCCTCCAGGCTTTTGCCCTCCGCCTTTAACTTTAACGCACGGCGAATCAAAAGCGATTGTCCGGCAGAAATGCTCAGCGTATCCACCAATACAATCTTCGCTTCCGGGCGCTCCTCTTTTATCTCTGCCACGGCCTGCTGGCAATTGGAAAAATGAATGCTCAACTGGTTGGAAAAGCCGATATACAAAATATCTTTTCCGCTTTCCAACAGCTCCAAAAACCATTGTTTCACTTCCCACGGCGATTTTGCGGACGTGGAAACCTTAGAGCCGTTTTTCAAATCTTCAAAAAAGGTAGGGAATTTCCCCTCAATATCCAAATCAAAGTCATAGTCTTTGCCATCCATCGTAACCGGCATGGCAAACACCGGAATCTTCATCTCCTGCGCATACGAATACAACAATTCGGAATCTGAATCCGTCGCGATGATATAATCTCTCATCGTGTCCTCCTTCATAATTTCCCATTATTCATTATTATGAATTTTCTTTATTGTATATGAAATGGAAGATGATTTCAACAAATTCTTGGTTGCCTCTGTTTTCTTTGCAGTTGGTTTTGGGAAATTCGATTGTTTTTAGGCATTGAGGCGTTGTATCAACGATACAAAGAACTGCACGCCCTCCTGCAAAGAATCCACCGGCATCGCTTCGTTGATCCCGTGCACCGTATGCGCCAGGCCCGGCGTGTACAGCGGCGTAAAGCGGAAAATATGCGCGCAAATGGCTTCAAATTTTCTGCTGTCCGTAGCGCCCAGCACCGGCACAGGCACCGGAATGCAATCCGGCCGCAGCGCCTGAATCGTTCGGCAAAGCTGCCGGTAGGCATCGCTGTCAATCGGCGTAATGCGCGAAGGTTCTTCGCCCCTGAGCATGGTTTTCTCCACACTGCTGTTTCCGATCGCTTTTTCGCAATGCGCCATCAAATCCTTACAGGAGGTATCCGGGTTCAGCCTGAAATTCACCGTTGCCTGCGCTTGCAACGGCAGCACATTGGGCCGCTGGCTGGCCTGCGCCATTGTGGGCGCCGTTGTAGTGCGCACCATGGCGTTTCCTCTCGGCGTTTGGCTCAAATATTGCGCCAATGCTATGGGATCTTTTTCCATATTCTTTACGTTTTCTTTCAGCGGCCCCTCTTCCAGATACGGAAGCAGCGCTTGATATTGCCACTGCACAGGCTGCGGCACAGACAGCGGAAACGGATTTCCTTCCAGCGCGTTGATGGCCTGCGCCAAAATGCCCAGCGCCGTATGCGGTTCCGGCCGAGAGGCATGCCCGCCGGCTGAACGAACCGTCAGCTGAAGATCCACATAGCCTTTTTCAAACACGCCGATCTCTGCCAGCGCCTGCCCCGGGCAGTTTCTCTCCTCGCCCGCCACATAGCCCGGCCCTTCATCCAAAACCAGATCCAGCGTTACGCCCTGTTCTTTCAAATAGGCCGCCACAGCCGTCATTCCGTTAAAGCCGCCGCTTTCCTCATCATGCCCAAAGGCCAAATAAATATCTCTCTTCGGGGTATATCCTTGGTTTAGCAGCGCTTCTATTGCTTCCAGTTCGCAGCAAAGCATATTTTTGCAATCCAGCGAGCCGCGGCCCCAAACCATACCCTCTGCCTGTATCCCTTCAAACGGCGGATAATGCCATTGATCCAGCGTTTCCTCCGGCACCGGCACCACGTCTTGATGCGCCATCAATAAAATCGGTTTTTCTGCCGATTTGCCCGTCCCTTTCCAATGATACAACAGCGAGTATGCCCCGATAACGGTCCGCTGTAAACTTGCATGCACCAGCGGATAGGTTTTCTGCAAATAGGCATGCAGCCCTTCAAACGGCGCAGCCTCGGTTTTGCTTTGGTCGCGAAATGCAATGGTGCGAAACGGGATCATGCCCGCCAAGTGATCTGCTATGGTTTGTTTTTCAGGCAATTGTACAGAATATTCCATTTTTCCAAACCCCTCCGTTAAGCGTTGTGCGTGCAAACGTTACGCAAAAGCTGTGCATAAAACTGAACGCCCTCTGCAAAGCTGTCCACATCGATCCGTTCGTTGGTTGTATGCATGGTTGTGGTATATTTCAAATTGCTGATAAACGGCATATATTTATATACATCATCCGCCAGTTCGTTAAAATATTGGCTGTCCGTGCTGGCAAAAAACACCGAGGGCACCACCGGAATTTCGCCATATACCTGGCGAACGGATTGGGAAATCGTCCGATAGGCCGGCGAAGTGGTGCTGGCAATTTTGCTTGCTTCAAAGGAAATCGGCAGTGTTACTTCACAATCCGGCCCGGCCAGCTCCTGGAAAAACTCCACCAGTTCCTGCCGGGTGTCTCCCGGGTTTAAGCGGCAGTTGAAATTGGCCCAAACCGTTTGCGGCAGCACGTTGGGCGTGTCGCTGGCGTGGATTTGCGTGGCCGCCACCGTGGTTCTCACAGAAGCATTGCCCTGCAAAGATTGCAGCTGCTGATTTAAAAATCCCTGTCCGAACAAGCGCGGGTTTGCCGCTTTCACCCTGCTCCAAAGCCCGCCGTAAGGCGCCGCGGCTTTATACATTTCATAAAAAATATGCGTGGGGCGAACGGGAAACGGCCTTTTTTCCACTTCCTCGATCAATTTTGTCATTCTGCCCAGGGCCGTCGGCAATGCCGGCGTGCTGCTGTGCCCACCTTTATCGTGCAGTGTTACGCGCACATCGCAATAGCCTTTTTCATACACGCCTATGCAGGCGCAAAGCCGGCCCGGCAGCCCAAACTGGGCCCCATCGGCAAAGCTGCTTCCCTCATCCAGCACAAATTCAAAATGCAGCCCTTTTTCCCTACATAGGTCCGCCACGCCTTTGGAGCCTTTATCCAGCATCAATTCTTCATCATGGCCGTTGCAAATATATACATCGCGGTCCGGCACAAAGCCCTGCTTTACCATGGCATCTATCGCTTCAAAAATGGCAACCAGGGCATTTTTCATATCAATCGCGCCGCGGCCCCAAACGCACCCCTCTTCAATGCGTCCTTCAAACGGCGGATATTTCCAATCCTTTTCCGTTCCTTCCACCACGGGCACCACATCCTGATGCGCCATCAACAAAATCGGCGGTTTTGGGGAAGAACCGTCCCCCTTCCAGCAATACAGGCGGCTGCAAAGGTTTACCTGTTCATAGGTCATTGCTTTAAACGCATGCGGAAAGCTTGTTTGCAAATGCGCTTGCAGCTTTTCAAACTCTTTGATGTTTTCGCTGCCCGGCGTCACCAGCCCGTAGGTTTTGCAGCGCAGCGCGCCCGCCAAATGCGCCGCGGCCTGCTGTTTATCCAGCGGCACCGGCTGCGCCTTGGGCGCCTCCGCCGGTTTTTTTAAGGACAATCCCTTTCCCACAAAATAACTGGCGACAAATATCACCGCAATGAAAACCCATGCCAGCCACTCCATGCCAACCACTCCTTTTGTATGCATCGCTTTTTTGTTATTTTAACATATCCTTATGCCGATGGAGGAAAAAAGTTGTTTTCTGCTTTTGTGCCATCGCCGCAAAATCCCCGTTTTTACGCCACTGCTTTTGGCGCCGCTTTGCCAAGCGGGCACTTTTTATAAACGCATATAAAAAAGGACGATGGCGCCGCATCGTCCTTTTGCTTTTTTATCTGGCCATAATTTTGCCCAGGGTGTACAATTCGGTATCAAATTGCTTTTCTGCATCCAGGGCCTCGTAAATGTCCATATCCTGCACTTTGTTATCGTGAATCCCCACAGCGCGATTGCCCGTGCCCTGAGCCAACAGCGAAACCGCACGGCCGCCCAGCCGCGTTGCCAAAATTCTGTCTTTGGCCGTCGGGCTGCCGCCGCGCTGGGTGTATCCCAACACAACACTCTTAATTTCCAGCTTGGTCTGTTCCCGGATATATTCTGCCAGCTTAGCGCCTTTGCCGGCGCCCTCTGCCAACACAATCATGCTGGTCTTGCGGTTGCGGATGTTGTTTTTAATCAGCTGATCGCATATTTCGTCGATATTAAATTCCATTTCGGGCAGCAAAATGAAATCCGCAGACCCGGCCACCCCGGCATGCAGCGCAATATCGCCGCATTTGTTGCCCATTACTTCAATGATGCCCACGCGGTCATGCGATACCATCGTATCCCGCACTTTGATAAGCTCTGTCAACACGCCGTTGACCGCCGTATCAAAGCCGATGGAAAAATCGGTATATGCCAAGTCGTTATCAATCGTGCCGGGCAGGGTGATGGTCGGCACGCCCATCTTGCTCAGCGCGCCGGCGCCGTGCATGGTGCCGTCGCCGCCGATGGCGATTACGCCTTCCAAGTCAAAGGCCTGTGCCGTCAGCAGCGCGCGGCGCTGCCCTTCTTCCGTTATAAATTCTTTGCATCTGGCGGTTTTTAAAATCGTGCCGCCTTTATGGGCAATATTGCGCACATCATCCATGCTCAATTTGCAAATATCGCCCTCGATCAACCCTCTATATCCATGGCGAATGCCAAATACTTCAATCCCATACTCCGCTGCCACTTTTACCACGGCGCGAATCGCTGCGTTCATTCCCGGCGTATCGCCGCCGCTGGACAGCACACCCAATCTTTTCATGCCTTTGCGCTCCTTCCGGTTTTGTAGTTTCTATCCGCCCTTTTTTATGGGCGCAGAGCGAAATTTCCTGCTCTTTTTTAGCTGTCCATATTATAGCATATGGCACAAGCTATTTCTGCGTAATTTTTACATTTTCTTTCCCCAACAGCAGGGTCAGCTTTTCCATTAAATCCGTTTCAAACGCCACCGTATCATGCAGTTTTACCAGCTTTTTGCTGTCCGCTGCGTATACCTTTACACAGTGCGGACCGGGGTAACGGTTCAGCATAGCCAATAGGCCGGTCATCATAAATTCGTTGTCAAACGATTTTAATTTCAGCCACAGGGTTTGTTGCGGTTCCTCCTGTTTGCTTTGCGCTTGATTTTCCATTCCATACAAGGGCAATTCATCGCCGCTGGGCAGGCCCGGGATCGGCGGCGCAGACGTTTTTTTCTCTTTTTCCTCCGCCTGTTCGCGGTCCGGCTCCCAGATTCTGGCATCATCCACCAAAATGGTGGGCTCCTCATCCTCTCGAATACTTATCCGGCCTTTGATCAACACCAGCGCATCCGGCTGCAAAACAAAATTCAGCCGTTCCAAAACCCCGGGGAACACCATCACGCTCATCTGTGCATATAAATCTTCAATGACAAGATTGGCCATCAGCTTGTTTGTTTTGGTCGTTCTGTTTTTTCTGGATTGTATCACGCATGGCAAGGCCACTTCTTTTCCATCCAGCGACAAGCCCTCGTCTCTGTTTTCCAGAATATTCAAAATGTTTACGGGAAAGCGCTCCATCTGCGCTTCATATTGCATCAGCGGATGACCGGTGATGTATACGCCCGTCATTTCCTTTTCCATAGCCAGGCGCGCCCGCGCGTCAAATTCCGCAATATCCGGCAGCTGTTGGCTGGGCATCATCTGTGGCGCATCCATCAAGCCCTCAAACAGCGAAACCTGCCCTTCCAGGTTTCGTTTTCTGTCGTTTGCCTGGGCGTCAATCGCGCTTTCAAATACGGCCATCAGCTGGCTGCGCTTTACATGAAAGCTGTCAAAACAGCCAGCCTTGATCATGCTTTCCACCATGCGTTTGTTGATGGCTTCCGCAGGCACCCGCCGCAAAAAGGAGAAAAAGTCCTCATACGGTTTATGCGCCCGCTCTTGAATGATCATTTCCACCGCTTTGCCGCCCACGTTTTTCACCGCGGACAGGCCGAAGCGGATTTTGCCATCCTGCACTTCAAAACGCACGCCGCTGCCGTTTACATCCGGCGGCAGCACCTCTATGCCCTGCTTGCGACAGTAGGCAATATATTGTGCGATCTTCGCCGAATTTTGCAGGCAGCTGTTCATCAGCGCCGCCATGGTTTCCACCGGGTAATGCGCTTTCAGCCACGCCGTTCGATACGATACCACGCCATACGCCGCCGCATGCGATTTATTAAAGGCATACTGCGCAAAATCCGTCATCTGGTCAAAAATCTGGCTGGCTACGGTTTCCGGCACGCCGTTTTTCACCGCGCCCGGCACGCTGCCGTCCTCTGTGCCATAAATAAACGCCTGCCGCTCTTTGTCCATCACATCGCGCTTTTTCTTGCTCATGGCACGGCGCACCAAATCGCTGCGCGCCCAGCTGTATCCCGCCAATTCACGCACGATCTGCATTACCTGCTCTTGATAAACCATGCAGCCGTAGGTCACCTTCAAAATCGGTTCCAGCCGGGGATCCAGATATTTTACGCTGTTTGCATCCCGCTTGCCCTGAATATAGCGGGGAATGCTGTCCATCGGTCCCGGACGATACAGGGAAATACAGGCGATGATATCTTCAAAGCAATTGGGTTTCAATTCCTTTAACAGCTCGCGCATGCCGCCGCTTTCCAATTGAAATACGCCGTCCGTATCTCCACGACTTATCATTTCATACACCAGCGGATCATCCAGCGGAATCTTTTCTATATCCACCGGCTTTCCGGTGCTTTTTTCCACCAGATTACAGGCGTCCTGTATCACGGTTAAGTTTCTCAGGCCCAAAAAGTCCATTTTTAACAGGCCCAGTTCTTCAATGGCGCCCATGGAAAACTGCGTCGTGACGGTTTCATCGTTTTTTTGCAGCGGGATGATGGTGGTCAGCGGGTCTTTGGAAATTACCACCGCCGCCGCATGCGTACCGGCGTGGCGCGGCATGCCCTCCAGTTTTCGCGCCATATCAATCAGCTGCGCCACGGTGGGGTTATTTTCCATCTCCCGGCGCAGCGGCTGGGAAATCTCAATGGCACGGTCAATCGTAATGCCCAATTCCATCGGCACGGCTTTGGCAATTTTGTCCACATCCGCATAGGGAATCCGCATCACGCGGCCCACATCGCGAATCACGGCGCGCGCCGCCATCGTACCAAATGTGATGATCTGGCACACATGGTCTTTCCCGTATTTCTCGATTACATAATCGATCACTTCCTGGCGGCGTTCATAGCAAAAGTCCACGTCTATATCCGGCATGGTAATGCGTTCCGGGTTCAAAAAGCGCTCAAACAGCAAATTATATTGAATGGGGTCCACATCCGTAATCCCCAGGCAATAGGCCACCACGCTGCCCGCCGCGCTGCCGCGGCCGGGGCCGACGGCAATGCCGTGTTCTCTGGCAAAGCGGATATAATCCCATACAACCAGGAAATAATCCACATATCCCATCTGCTCAATTACGCTTAATTCAAATTGCAGCTGTTCGTGTACTGCCTGGTTTTCCCCATAGCGGCGAAGAAACCCTTCTTCGGCCTGCCGGTATAAAAGCCCTGTGTTGGTTTCGCCTTCCGGCAAAGGAAATTGCGGCAAATGCTGCGTTTCAAAATCCAGCTCCACATGGCAGCGTTCTGCAATTTTTTGCGTATTGGCAAGGGCCTCCGGCGCATAGGGAAACAGCGCCGCCATCTCTTCTTCGCTTTTTAAATACATCTGATCGGAATCCATTTTCATCCGATCCTCTTCATCTAAAAAGCGCCCGGTTTGAATGCAGATCAGCACATCCTGCACGGCGGCGTCTTCGCGGTTGATATAGTGCACATCGTTTGTGGCCACCAGCGGCAAGCCCGTTTCCTGCGCCATGCGAACCAATTGCGCATTGACTCCCTTTTGCACCGGAATGCCATGCTCTTGCAATTCCAGATAAAAATGCTCCGGGCCAAACATTCCGCTCAGCCGCAGCGCCAGTTCTTTGGCCTGCGCATAGTTGCCCTGCATCAAAAGGCGCGGAATATCCCCGGATAAACACGCGGATAGGCAAATCAGCCCCTCCGTATGCTTGGAAAGGGTTTCGTAATCAATCCTGGGCTTATAATAATATCCTTCCAGCCAACCCAGCGAAACCAAATGCACCAGGTTTTGATAGCCCTTCTGGTTTTCTGCCAGCAGGATCAAATGGCTGTATTCCCTGTCTGCCCGGCCCTGCCTATCGTGCATGTTTTGCTTAGCCACATACACTTCGCAGCCGATCACCGGCACAAGGCCCGCCGCCTTGGCCGCTTTATAAAATTCCACCGTGCCATACATCACGCCGTGGTCCGTCATGGCGATGTGCGTCATGCCCATTTTTTTGGCATGTTCCATCAACTCCGGAATGCGTGCAGCGCCATCCAGCAGGCTATATTGGGTATGCACATGTAAATGGCAAAATCCGCTCATACTTCCATCCCTTCTTCAAACACAAACCCCATCTCCTCCGCCATTTGCACCAATTTTCGCATGCGGTGGTTCACGCCGGATTTTCCCATGCGGGGTTCCATCAATTCTCCCAGTTCTTCCAAGGTGGCCTCCGGATAGGCAAGGCGCGTTTCCGCCGCCATTTTCAGCCCGGCATTCATCGTTTCAAACCGGTTTTCTTTCACCAGAAAACGAATGCAGGCCTGCTGTTTGGCCGCCGCCGTCATGGTCTTGTTGATGTTGGCCGTATCGCAATTCATCGCCCGGTTGGCTTTGTTTCTCATTTGGCGCACAATGCGCGCGTTTTCCATCTGCAAAATCGCATTGTTGGCGCCCATCATCGCCAGCATTTCCGCAACGGCGTCCCCGTCTTTGATATAGACCACAAACGAATTTTTCCTACGGATGGTATGCGCCGGAATCTGCCACGCCACCAACTGTTTATACAGCGCCTGACACAGCGCTTCTTCTTTGCAGTTCCATTCCAGATGATAGGCTTTTTCCGGGTTTGTTACGCTGCCGCAGCATAAAAACAGCCCCCGCACATACGCGCGCCTGCAGCAGGTATTGCGGATCGTTTGCGGCATACCCTGCATCATGCCGCCTTGCCACAGGCCCAATTCCGTAAGCAGGCCCAGCACCGTTTCGCGCCCTATCAAGCGCAAAATATAGCTGTTTCGCTTATGCAGCCGCCTGTTTTGGCGCACCAAAAGCTGCGCGCTTTGCCCGGTCATCTGCTTACAATAGCCAAACATCCGGCGCACAAGGGCCGGATGATCGCTTATCAATTCCAAATGAAGGCCGCGCTGGGTCAACACCAGGCTACCGCAAGCCTGGATCACCGCCGCCATTTCCGCCTGTTTACACCCCTTATGGGATGGGCTTGTACGCAACAGCTCTTCTTTTGTCTGTGCGGAAAAAGATTCCACATTTCGCTGTTGGCTCAATGCTTTAACGCGTCCTTTCCGATATCTCTATGCTGCACCACGCCCGCAATGCCGTCCTCTTTCAGCCTGTGATACAGGCTCTCCGCCACCGCTACGCTGCGGTGCTGTCCGCCTGTGCAGCCGATGGCCACCACCAGCTGATATTTTCCTTCCTGCTGATAATAGGGCAGCAGCATTTCCAATAAATCCACCAGTTTGTCCTCAAACAAACGCGTCTGCTCATGGCTGTATACATAATCGCGCACCGGCGCATCCAGCCCGCTCATGGGTCTTAATTTCAAATCGTAAAACGGATTGGGCAGAAAACGCACGTCAAACACCAAATCCGCATCCAAAGGAATGCCGTTTTTAAACCCGAATGACACGATGACCGGCAAAATGGTATCCCGCTTATGCTGATCGGAAAACAGCCCCCACAGCATTTCGCTCAGCTGTTTGGCGCTCATTGTGGACGTATCTATGACATGCTGCGCCATATTGCGCAGCTCTCCCAGCCGCTGGCGCTCCACAGCAATCCCCTGCATGATGGTATTTGTGCCCATGGGATGCTTTCGTCTTGTCTCTTTATAGCGGCGGATCAACACTTCATCTGCCGTTTCCAGATAAAGAATTTCCATATTTACGCCCATGTTTTTCAAATCGTCCATCGCTTTATAGATATCGGCAAAAAACATGCGCGTCCGGCTGTCCACCACAAGCGCCACTTTTTCAATGTTTTCACATTGGCACATGGAAATAAACGTAGCCATCATCTGCGGCGGCAAATTATCCACGCAGAAATAGCCCATATCCTCCAGCTGCCTCAGCGCCGTAGAACGCCCTGCGCCGGACAATCCTGTTACCAATACACACCGCATATGATTTCCTCCTTTACCTGCGCCTGAAAGCCGGCAGCGGGTGGCCTTTGGCGTTGATGATCTGCTCTGCGGGAATGCCCGCGCGCATTGCAAACTCAATCGCGCTTTGCACTTGGCCTATCTCCTCCGGCTTGTGCGCATCGCTGTCTATGGCAAATTTTACGCCCGTTTTGGCCATCTGTTCTGCCTGCGTTTTGTTAAAAATCAAATGTTTGGGACGCGCGCTGATCTCCATCGCAATCCCCTTGTCCCGGCACGCCTTTGCCACCGGTTCATACTCCAGCGGCCAATGCAGGCCGGGATGCACCAAAATATCAAACTCGTTGTTTTCAATGGCCCGCAGATACGCCTCTGTCGCTTTTTTTCGATAGGCTACGGAATACTTTTCTTCTTTGCGCGGGTTTTTCACCTGAAACATCCAGGCTTCGGAAAGCGTTGTGGTTCTGGCGCTCAGATGAAAACCCATCAAAACAATGTCAAAATACTCCAACGCCTGCGCCGGTATATCCAACGTGCCGTCTAAAGAGATCAGGTTGGCCTCTATGCCCATGAGAACCGTCAGCTTCCCCTGGTATTTTTGGTTCAGCTTGTCCACCCGGCGGCGCATTTCCGATAGTTTTCGTTTGGAAATGCCTGCCTTCATATGCCGGGGGCCGTGTTCTGTGCAGGCCAGAAAAGAAAGCCCCGCGCGATATGCCGCCTCCGCATTTTGCTCCAACGTTCCCTTTCCGTCGGAAAGGTTGGAATGTGTATGCAAATCCGCCTGAATCTCCATTTGCTTCATTCGCCGATCACACGCACTTCCGGCACCAGATCCACACCGAATTTTTCTTTTACCGTCTTTTGAATCTGTTCCATCAGCGCCAACACATCCGCCGCGCTGGCGTTGTTTTTATTGATTACAAACCCCGCGTGTTTTTCGCTTACCTGGGCATCGCCCACGCTGTATCCTTTCATCCCGGCATCGTCTATCAGCTTTGCCGCAAAATATCCTTCCGGGCGTTTAAACGTGCTGCCTGCGCTGGCATATTCCAGCGGCTGCCGCGTTTTGCGCCTATGGGTAAAATCATCAATTCTCTCTTGAATTTTTTCAGGGTCGTCCGGCGCCAATTGCAACAGCGCGCCCAGCACGATCCAATTGTTTTTCGGCACCGCGCTGGTGCGGTATCCAAACGCCATCTCCTCGTTTGAAACGTCGCGGATTTCCCCTTCTGGCGTAACGATGCGCACGCTTTTCACAATGTCTTTCATTTCCCGTTCGTAGGCGCCTGCATTCATGCTGACCGTGCCGCCCAGCGTGCCCGGAATGCCGCTGGCAAATTCCATGCCCGCCAACCCCTCTTTGGCGGCGCGCACGGCGATGGTCATCATCGTTTCCCCTGCGCCGGCATACAGCGTAGAGGCTTTGCCGTCCACGCGAATCTCGCTGCCCTTATGCAGCATTTTCACAATACAGCCCCGAAAGCCGTTGTCTTTTACCAGGATGTTGCTTCCGTTGCCCACCACATAAAACGGTACGTTTTCCTGCTTTAAAATCGTTAATATCCCGGCCACCTGTTCATCGTTTTCCGGCAAACACAACACGTCCGCCGGCCCCCCGATTCTAAAGGTGGTATGCAGGCGCATGGGCTCCTGTTCCAAGACATTTTTTGCCGGCAAAACTGCCCGCAGCCTCTGCAAAACGGCTGCCTCGATCATACCATCACATCTCCTCAAACACTCTATGAAAAAGTCCTAATATTTACAAATGTGTTTCATATTATTTTACACAGATTCATGATTCATTGCAAGCCGCTTGCAGCCATTTCATGGCAGCCTGATGCCCCTGTGTTCGGCATAAAGAATAGAATGTTTCCGCCTGTTCATTTACGGAAAACAGCCGCACTTTCTCCGCTTCCTGCTGCTGCCAAACGGCCCCTGTTATGTTCCCTTCGGCCGAAAGCGGCTCTTTGGTTTGAATAACCGGCAGCGCGCCGATGGTTTGCAAAGCCTGCTGGCTGTATTCATTTAAGAAAAACGACAGCACTGCCGTACAGGCCTTTTGTTTGCTCTCCTCCTGTGTATCAACCATGCCCATATATTGAACATCCACCGCCAAATTTGAAATCGGAAACGCCTGATAAGACGGCACCGCCTGTGTGTTGCTCATAGTTTCCAGGGTATACCAGGTGGAAATCGGGCAGGCATAAAACGCAATCTCCTCTTTTAAAAACTGCTCTTTGGTTCCCTGCGCCGCGTTTGCAAACAGCGCCTGTGTTCCCGCGTTCACAGGCCCCCTCACAGCGGCCAAGCCCGCCTGTTGGGTCTGGTAGGCAAACGCATGCGGCAATGCCTGTGTTACCTGCTGCAAATAGGTTTCGTCCATGGTTTCCAAATCCAACGGAGGGGACAGCCCCACGCTGTACAGCGCCTGTTCGTTGACCAAGATGGCGTATCCGCCATAAAAAACAGGCCAGGTTTTCCCTTCGGTCGTGTTGTTTTCAAAGGCCGGCAACAGCGTTGCGGATAGATCGCACGCTTGCAGCAGCGGCACGATTTTTTCTCTCTGTTCTTTGCCGAAAAAGATCAAATCCGGGCGCTCTCCGCAGTCCAGCTTTTCATTCAGCGCCGCAGCATCCATCGTTTGCATTTGATAAAAAATGCCGAAATGGTTCTTTTCAAATTTTTGCATACGAGCCCGTACCCAGGCGCTGCCATCCCCGGTGCCGCTGGCCCCTGCGGATACATACCACACCTGCAAAGTACCCTGATACGAAAGCCGTTTGCCCCGGATCCATTGATTGATCTGCTGCCTTTGCAGCGGTTGATTCCAACTGCCCGGCCAAAAGAAGGCCACGGCCGCGCAAAACAAGCAGCAAAAAAGGGCTGCGCGTTTTCCTTTTGGCAAGCCCTTTCACCTCCCCGCTCACAAAACTGTCCATACATAAAGATATGGGCCGGGCGGGGCCGCTATGCAACCAAAGCGTTAAAATGCTTTTTCCATTCTTCGGTTGATTTCTTTTTCAATATCAAATCCGGCGCTTTTCACCCTGTAATCCATGGCCGTTCCTTCCACCACCACGGCCAGGTTGCGCCCGGGGCGCACCGGCATCACATAATGCGGCACGCTGACGCCCATCACCGTATCGTAGTGTTTATCAAAGCCCAGCCTGTCATACATCTTGCCGGTTTCCCACATTTCCATATCGATGATGATATCTATGCTCTTCCTTTCCAGCACCGTGGCCATCCCGTAAAGCTGCTTGATGTCCTGTATGCCAAGGCCGCGAATTTCAATCAAATTGCGCGTTGCTTCCGGCGCATAGCCGATTAGGTGTTTGCTGTCCACTTTGCGAATGACCGTCACATCGTCCGCCACAAGCAGATGTCCGCGCTTGATCAGTTCCAAAGACAGTTCGCTTTTGCCCATCCCGCTTTCCCCGCGGATCATCACCCCTACGTTGTATACATCCAGCAGGTTGGCGTGAATGGTTTCTTCCGGCGCCAGAAAATCATCCAAAAAGTCGATGATGATATGCGAAGTTTTGCTGGTCCCCTGTTCGCTGCACAAAACAGGCACGCTGTGCTTTTGGGCGTATTTCATCAACACTTCCGGCACAGGATCTCCGTTGCAAACCACAAGGCAAGGCACATTAAACGAAAAGAAGTGCTCCATGCGTTCGTCAATCGTTTCCGGCGACAACGTCCTAAGACAGGCCACCTCCTGATTGCCGATAATCTGAACACGCTCGCAGGAAAAATGTTCAAAATACCCGGCAAACTGAATGGCCGGCCGGTTTAGATCCGACGTGTGTACTTTGAAACATTCCCGTCCTTCAAAGGCAATCTCCGTATGCGTATATTTGGCAAACGACTTTACGTTGATGTCCTTTTCATTTGCGCTCAAGCTGTTTCGCCTCCCAAAATATAACGGTCTATGATATAGGCCACGCCGTCCTCATCGTTGCTGGGACAAATCAAGTTTGCAACGGATTTGGTCATATCGTCCGCATTTTCCATGGCAACGCCCAGGCCCGCGTATTCAATCATCGGCGCATCGATGGTGCCGTCTCCCATGGCAATGCAGTTTTCGGGCTTTAAGCCGTAGTGTTTGCACAAAAACTCCAGCGCAATGCCCTTGTTCACCTTCGGGTTGGTAATTTCAAGATAGCGGGGTTTGGAAATGCCCACCTGCAATCTGCCCGCAAATTTTTCGCGCGCAATATCCTGCAATTCACGAATGCGGTCCGGCTCGTCAATGCCCAAAATCTTGGGCGAAGCCAAATCATGCCGGCTCGTCATCCCCGGCATCTCTTCGCCTTCAATGCCGATTCCTTTGGCGTAAAGATCACTGTACGGCGTGTGCTTTTCAAAATAATAGCTGTCCCCTTCATAGGTCTGCACATACAGGCCCATTTCGTTGGCCCATTGCATGCATTCATAGGTGGTTTCCGGATCAATGGACATTTCAAACAGCCGTTTGCCGTTATCCACCACCTGCGCACCGCCGTATACCATGCACGGCACCGTCAGGCCCAGTTCCTCCTGAATTTTAATCATACCGCGATAAAAGCGGCCTGTAGCCAGCATTACATGGCAGCCGGCGTCCACGGCGTTGCGAATCGCCTGCCGCACGCGCGGCGTAATTTTCCCTTCGGAATTCACCAGTGTTCCGTCAATATCCAGCGCCAACAATTTATACTGCATTGCAAGTATGCCTCCTCCGAAAAATTTCATGCCGATTTCTCTTTTGTTTTCCAAAACAACTCATATTATTATACTTTAGCCCTGCTTTTCTTGTCCATCCTTTTTGCCCCAGGCCAACACCGCTTCGGCGCTGGCTCTGTTCATGCCTTCCACCGCCAATAGTTCTTCCAAGGTGGCCTGTTTTATCTGGTCTACGGTTTTATATTGCATCAGCAGTTGCCGTCTGCGCTTGGGGCCGATGCCCGGAATGGTATCCAAAGCGCTGGTCAGTTCGTGCGAAGCACGCAAAGACCTGTGGTAGGTAATGGCAAAGCGGTGCGCCTCGTCTCGAATGCGTTGCAGCACATGCAGCGCCGGAGATTTTCGATCCAACATCACGGTTTCATCCCGGTCCGGCACATACACTTCTTCCAATTGTTTGGCAAGGCCGATGGTGGGAATATGCAGCCCCACTTCGTCCATGGCGCGCAGCGCCGCATTCAGCTGCCCTCTGCCGCCGTCGATCACCATCAAATCCGGCAAAGAGCCAAACGCTTTTTGCGAGGCCTCGTCCGGCTCCATGGCGCGCAGTAGACGGCGTTTGACCACTTCGTTCATGCTTTTAAAGTCGTCCGCGCCTTCCACTGTCTTTGTTTTAAACCTTCTGTATTCCTTTCTGGCCGGTTTCCCATCCAGGCAAACCACCATGCTTGCCACATTATCCACACCCTGAGTATGCGAAATATCAAAACATTCCATCCTGTGCGGAATAAACGAAAGCCCCAGTTCTTCTGCCAACAATTTTACCGCGCCTTCATGCCGCATATATTGATGCTCCCGTCGGAGCTTTCGCTTTTCCAGCGTTTCTGTGGCATTCTGTTCGGCCAATTGCAGCAGATGCAGTTTTTCGCCGCGCTGCGGCACCAGCAGCTGCACTTTATGCCCCCGCAAATTGGAAAGATATTCGCCTACCAGCGCATGGTCCTCCAGTTCCACCGGCACCAAAATTTCTTTGGGAATGTGTGTTTGCTGTTCATAGTATTGCTTTACAAACGCCGTTAAAATTTCCGCGTCCGTTTCTTTATCCACATCTTCCCATAAAAACTGCCGGCTTTGGCAGAGCTTTCCGTCCCTTACGCCAAAACACTGCACCATCGCGTCGCCCTCCAGGCGGGAAATGGCCAGCACATCCCGTTCGGACAGGTTGGTCTCCGCGGCCTTTTGCCGTTGGATCACCCGCTCCACATTGCGAATCCGATCGCGCCAAATCGCTGCTTTTTCATACTCCATGCGCTCTGCGCATTTGTTCATCTCCGCTTCCAGCTCTTTTCGCAGCGTATCGTATTTCCCCTGTAAAAAGGAGCTGACTTGCTCCAAAAGCGCGCCGTATTCTTCTTCCGTTATCTTCCCGGCACACGGCGCCGAGCAGCGGCCGATCTGATAATTCAAGCATGGGCGCTCATGTCTGGCGCGCGCCTTTTGCAAATCCTTTTTACAGGTTCTGAGCGGAAAGTTTTTGGCCACGGCATCCAGCACATCCGTCAATGCGCCGGCGCTTAAAAACGGCCCGTAATACTTTGCCCCGTCGTTTTCTATCTTGCGCACCACATCCACCCGTGCAAACGGGTCGGAAAAATCTATCCGCATATAGGGATATTGCTTATCGTCCTTCATCAGGATGTTGTAATGCGGCCTGTGTTTTTTGATCAGGTTGCATTCCAAAATCAGTGCTTCCATCTCGCTGTCCACAAGGATATATTGAATATCCTCTATCTTTTTTACCATCGCAATCACTTTGCTGCTATGGTTTTTATGGGAACGGAAATACTGCCTCACCCTGTTTTTCAGCGAAATTGCCTTACCTACATAGATGATTTCGCCATCCTTGTCTTTCATCAAATATACACCGGGATGGTCCGGCAATGTTTTTAAGATCGCTTCGATCCTGTCATTCATGCTAACCGATCAGCTCCATGGTTTTTTTCAAAACAGCCGCGGCAATCGGCGCCGCCTTGCTGCCGCCGCCGCCCGCGTTTTCAATCATCACAACAATGGCATACGGGTGCTCCGGGTCTTGGATAAACCCGGTAAACCAGGCATGCGGCTTTTGCGTCTTGCTGTCCGATACCTCCGCCGTGCCGGTTTTGCCCGCCACCGTTACGCCCTTTACGGCCGCTGCTTTGCCTGTGCCCTTTTTCACAACGTTTACCATCATCTCCTGCAGCTGCTGGGCCGTTTGCTGGCTCATACACCGCTTAAACGTGTTGCTGGACATTTTGATGTATTCAAAATTCCGATAGTTCATCACGCTTTTCACCAGTTTAGGCTCCATCATCACCCCGTCATTGGCGATGGCGGAAGTAATCATACACACATGCAGCGGGCTTGCCGTATCCTTAAATTGTCCCACGGAAGACCACGCATAGTCTATATCCCGCGCATCGGACAGATCATAGCTGGATTGATAAACAATCAAATCATCAAACAGAAAATCTTCGTTATAGCCCAACTTTTCTGCCATCTTTTTTAGATTGTTTCTACCCAAATCCTCTGCAATCTGCGCAAATACGCAGTTGCAGGATTTTGTCACCGCGCCGTCCAGGTTCAATTCGCCATGCACTGCGCCGTGCGCGCAGGTCACTTTGCCCTCTTCGCCATAATCCAGCGTTCCGGCGCAGGTATAGGTTTTGTTGGCCAGCTCCGGTTTGTATTCCAACACTGCCGCTGCCGTAACCAGCTTAAATACGGAGCCGGGCGTATATTTGCCCATGGTCGCCCTGTTTACCAGATGGCTGCTTTCCGTATCGGTTTGTTCCGAGGGCTGCTTTATTGTTTTAGGGTCAAACCCCGGCTTTGAAACGGACGCTAAAATTTCGCCCGTTTTATAGTTCATCACAACCACCGCGCCGCTGGTATCCCCCATTTTTTCATATGCATATGCGGCCAGTTTGCTGTCCACCGTGCAAACAACATTGTCTCCCGTCCGCTTTTCCATCGTGATGGATTGATAAATCCGCTCAAAGATATTGCCGGAAAAGCCCAAAAGATATTTGGCGTGAAACGATTCAATGCCCGCCGCGGCAATGCCGTATGGGTCTCCCACGGTATGGCTCATGGCTTTGCGCACCGTTGCATTGCTGCTGTATGTCCGTTCGCCGTTGTCGTCGCTTTGCGCCAACACGATATAGTTTCGATCCAAAATAGAACCCGCTTTTACGTTTTGCTTTTGTTGCTTTAAAACGGGATTATACGCGGAAACAAACCACCGCGTGCCGTTTGTGGTAATGCTGTATCCGATATAGCCGCCCAGCACCAAAAACAGCACGATAAACCCAATCAATACAGAACGAATATGTCCTCTTAATTCTTTCATCGCCCGGCCCTCCGGTTCTTTCGTTTGGCCTGTTCGTTGGCCTGCCTTTTTGCCTGTTTATAGGCCTGTTTGGCCTCCGCCTTTGCCTGCTTGGCCTGTTTTTTGGCCTGCCGCCTTGTCAGCGGCTCCGGCTCTCTGTTTCGCCGGCTGGCAAACGGCTGCGCTTCGTCTTCCTGATAATACGCCCGGTCATCGTCGTACGGATCCTCTTCATATTCATCGTACTCGTCTTCGTCATACGCATCGTCGTATGCTTCGTCCTCGGTTTCCCAGCCGTTTTTCTCTTCCCATTCGTCCTGTTCTTCATTCCATTCGGCAAACTCCACTTCATCCGCATCCCCGTTTTTCACGGCCAATCCTTCCAAAATGCCCAGGATGAAAAAGCAGGAAAGAATGCTGCTGCCGCCATAGGATACAAACGGCAGCGTGATCCCCGTCAGCGGAATGAGCTTTGTTACGCCGCCGATGATGATAAAGCTTTGCAGCGCCAGCATGGATACACAGCCGATGGCCACCATCGCATCAAAGCTGTTGCGGCAATCCATCGCGATGATGGCGCCTCGGATGATGAAAATCAAGTAAAACGCCAGCAATGCAAGGCCGAACAGCACGCCAAACTCCGCACAGATAACCGCAAAGATATAGTCCGTATGCGCGGCCGGGATGGATTTTGGCATGCTTTGCATCAGCCCCAATCCAAACAGCCCGCCGCTGGCGATGGCAATCAGCCCCTGCACCACCTGATACCCCTGTTTTTCATACATGGCCCAAGGGTTTTTCCATAGAGCCACGCGCACGCGCACATGGGAAAACATTTTATACGCCACCACCGCACCGGCAGCCCCGCCCGCAGCAGAGCCCGCCAGCAGCAATTTATTCCCCGTTGCGATATACAGCATAATCATCGCCGTGCCCGCATACAAAAGCGCGGCGCCCAGGTCCTTTTGCAGCAGCAAAAGCAGCAAACATGCGCCCACATAGCCCGCCGCAATGATCATGGTTTTCATGTTCCGTTCCCGGCCAAGCAGCGCAGCCAATACAAAGATCAGCATGATTTTCACAAATTCCGAAGGCTGGAAGGAAAAAATCCCGATATTGATCCAGTTGCTGGCCCCGAATTTTTCAGAGCCCAGCACCACCGCGGACGCCAGAAATACGCCGCTGAGCACAATCAAAATCCGCCATAAGTTCGGCCAGATTTTGGATCTGCGAATCGCCAGGGTGGTAACGATCATGCAGACCATGCCCATCACAATCCATACCAGCTGCTTCATGGCAACGCTGGGCGAAATGCGAAATTGAATCACAAGCCCTACAGACACCAGAAAATTGGCTATGACCAGTACGGTTCTGTCGCAGTTTGGAAAAAACACCGATAGAATAAAATATTGAAAAATCAACAACAGCACCGTGGCCGCCATCGCAATCAGCGCCAGCGGATCAAACGCATCGCTGTTTAAAATCAACACGCCGAAGGCACTGATGTCAAACAGGATCATCGTAAATACAACGCTGGATAAGCTTGGTTTTCTTCTGCGATTTCTCGACATGCTATGCCTCCTCTTCCTCATAAAGATTCAAGCGCAGGCTTGTGTGCCCCAGGGTTAATACATCGCCGTTAAACACTTCATCCCCGCGTTCTGCCGGCTTTCCGTTGATCATAATTTCCGCATGCCCCAGCGGAGATACATACGCCTGTCCCTTTGCCATATACAAAACGGCATGGCGCTTTGCCACCGTTTTATCCTCTATGCATACATCGCAAAGCCGGTTGCTTCCAATGGTATTTTCCCATTTTAGGCCATACCTTTGCGGCGGATTCAATTTCCCTTTTGTATCCGCAGGGCTCTGCACCACCAATTCTCCAAAAATCTGCCCCGGGCCGTAATTGAGCATTTGTTTTCTAAACGCATATTCCGAAAGCGAATTATCAATCAGCCGTATAAGAATATAAAGCGTAATCAGCAAAAACCAGAATCTGGAAATATCCGTTATGATGTTTACCACCGTATCTGCCAAAACATTCTTTCTCCTTCCAGTGTTTAGCTTATTATAGGGGAGCTGCTTTGTTTATGCAAACTGCCATCTTACCACGGCTGTGCCAAATCGGCTGACAGATGTTCCATCGCCATGCCGATGATGGCGTTGATGTGCCAGTCATCCAGCGAATAAAAGATGTTTTTCCCGCTTCGCCTGGATTTTACAATTTGCTGATTGCTCAGCACTCGCAAATGGTTGGAGACAGCCGGCTGAGACATTTCCAGCAGCCCGCACAAATCCGACACGCACAGTTCGCGCACGCTTAGCGCCTGCAACAAGCGCAGCCTTGTGCCGTCTGCAAAGGTTTTGAAAAACTGGGCCGCCTGCTGGCTGGTCGCATAATCCATCACAAGCTCCCGCATTTGGCTCATCTTTTGCACCGGCTCCAAGCTTTCCGCCGCATTTTCCGTTTGCGCCCGGTTTTCTGCCGGCTCTGCGCCCATCGTTTCATCCTTATGCCATTGCTCCTGCATCTTTGTTCCTCCCACCACACACATATAAAGCAATTATGATGTTATTATATATATACTTTTCTGTCAACTTTTCCTCTTTAATAAAAAAACGCCCACCGGCGTTTTCTTATAATAAATGTTGTCTGACGTGCCCAATATACACCCCTGCCACCAGATAACACCAGCCATCGTATAGCAAAAACCCTACATTCAGCAGCGCCGCAATCGCCCAGCCCGGCAAATGCGCCGCATAGGGAGTAAAAATCGGCTGCGGTGCCAAAAAAATGCTCAGCGCCATCAACAGATTAAACAACATCATCTTTATAGCAAAAACCACAATTTTATCCTTGGATTCCTCCAAAAAGAATTTTAAAATCGGATACCATCCGCAAAACAGAAAGTAGGGCATCATGCCGTATAGGCCGCCCACCATAAACAGGCCGAAAACGCTTGTAATGATATAGACGCAAAACGCCTTGCCAAATTCCCCTTCCACCACAAGACAGCCGAGCAGAGAGCTTGCAAAGAAGAGCATTAAGATGGTCATAAACCGAGGCATCAGCACGGAAACATACAAAAACAAGCTGATCATCATGGCAAACATGCAAGCAAGCGCCGTCAATTTACCGGATTTTTGACGTTTTCCCTTCATGGAAACCTCCTATATCTAGCAAAAGAACGGGAAGAACATGCAGGGCAAACCGCCGCCCCGCAGCGTTGAAGCCGCCGTCATGGCGCACATTGCGCTGCAGCAGCAAAGCTCCTGGTTGTTCATCGGACGCCGACGCGTGCCGCGGAATTGCGTGCCGCGCTTGTCAAACTGCTCTTTATTTTGCCTGTATTCCACGTTGCCGGGCTCCATCTGCACCGCCTGGGTCAAATGAATCCGCGCGCTGTCGTATCGGCCGCTTTGCCAAAATGTCATGCCCATTAAAAAATGCCATTCCGCCGTGCGCTCCTGCACCTGCATTAAAAACATTTCCGCGCGGCGCCAATCCCCCATCTGCAACAGCATACGAACATATTGAAACACCTGCTCTTTGCTGTTTGCGCCCTGGCCGGCATAGCCCTGTTGGCCATAGCCTGCGCCGCCGTAGCCGGCATTGCCCTGCTGCCCAAAGTTGGGGGTTACGTTTTTCCCCGTCAGCATATCGTAGGCGGCGTTGATCTCTTTCATCTTTTCTACCGCTTCATCATGCTTTGGTGTATTTTGATATTGATCCGGATGCCATTTTTTTACCAGAGCCCGGTAGGCTTTTTTAATTTCCTCTTCGCTGGCCCCTGGTTTCACACCCAGCACATCATATGGATTCAGCGCCGTCTCCTCCTCTATCCAATGCCGCTTCCGTTTTTTCCGGCAGCGCACAAGCAATCATATGTTCCACAATGCCCGCCACCTGCGGCCCGGGCTTTAGCTGCTCAATACATACATCCGCCTCTCCCAGCGTATGCCACAGCGAAAACTCCATGGCGTCCTGCGCTTTTTCCAGCGAATGATATCGGTTTACCAACACATTGTATTGGTTTTCATAAATATCCTGTTCAAAATCGTTCATCGCGTCTTGCAAATAAATCCAACGGCCGATGTTGTAAAAAAACCGCCCCAGCGGGCCTTGCCGGTCTGCCCCGGGCGCCGCTACCGTTTGCAGCAATACGGCAAACGTGTCCGCAGCGCTGTCCACCTCTGCGCTGTTGTTTTTTTGCAGCTTGTCCAACTCTTTTAGCTGTTCGCGAATGGTTTTGTCCACCTCCGGCAGCTGCTTTCTGATCTTCCTTGCCTTGGGCGCCAGAAAAAATCGCAACAACCGGATCGTCTTCCCCGCGCCGTCTTGTATTTTATCGCACAGATCATAATACGCCAGCAGCGTATTGATCTTTGCCGCATACAACGTATCTTCCGACAATACCATATCCACTTTTTTAAACGGGTTGGCCACGCATCGTTTTTGACAAACCGGCTGCGGATTTCCGCATCCTGCGCGCATCACCGCCAAAAAAGTGCATTCATAGCTCAGCGTCATCCGGGCCAGACGGCCCATCTGCTTGCAGGTGCCACAGTAAAAAGCACGGAACGCCGCCCAATCCTGCGGTTCCATCTCCGACTGTATCGGCGATATATACCCAAACACGGCGCACCTCCTGAATATTTATTTTAGCATGGAAGTTCCTTTTTTTCCACTAAACCCCACGTTTTCTTCTTTCACATACAGATTGTCATGTTCTTGCCACTTTTATACCGTTCCTTTTTCAAAAAAGCCACGGAACCCCGTGGCTTTTCCTTCTGTTTATCTGCACGAAACCATAGGCTGCCGCCTTGGCCTCAAAGGCATCTTTTCCTTTGAAAATCAGATCTGATAAAATCCAATCTTCTTATAGGCTTTTCTCAGCGTACGCCGCGCAATGCTCTCCGCTTTTTCTGCTCCCTGCTTCATCAGCGTTTCCAGCTGCGCTTTGTCCGCCAAATAGGTCTTGTATTTTTCCTGGATCGGTTTCAGCGTTTCCACAACCGCTTCCGCCACCGCAGGCTTAAACGCGCCGTAGCCTTTCCCGGCAAACTCCTGTTCCACCTGCTCCGTGGTTTTATTGGTCAACACGGAATAGATCCCGATCAAATTGCTTACGCCCGGTTTTTCCGGTGCCACGCGAATGGCGTTTTCCGTATCGGAATCGGTAATTGCGCGTTTGAATTTTCTTGTAATCACATCCGGCGGATCCAGCAACGCAATGTATCCGTTTTCGTTTTTATCGGATTTGCTCATCTTATGATCCGGCTCCTGCAGGCTCATAATGCGGGCGCCTACCGGCGGGATATATCCTTCCGGAATGGTGAAGGTTTCTCCATACAGGTTGTTAAACCGCTCTGCAATGTCCCGCGTAATTTCCAGATGCTGTTTTTGGTCTGTACCCACCGGCACCAGGTCCGCCTGATACAGCAAAATGTCCGCCGCCATCAACACCGGATAATCAAACAGCCCCGCATTGATGTTGTCCGGGTGCTTTTCGCTTTTATCCTTAAACTGCGTCATCCGGCTCAGTTCACCCATATAGGTGTAGCAGTTCAGCGCCCAGGAAAGCTGCGCATGCTCCGGCACATGGCTTTGCACATACAGAATGGATTTTTCAGCGTCTATGCCGCAGGCCATCAGCAACGCATAGGTTTCCAGCGTTCTGCGGCGCAGCACAGCCGGTTCCTGGCGCACTGTAATAGCATGCATGTTTGCCACGCAATAAATACAGTCAAACTCCTCCTGCATCTTTTCCCAATTGCGTATGGCGCCCACATAATTGCCCAGCGTCAGCATGCCGGACGGCTGAATCGCACTATACACTACCTTTTTCTTTTCCATCGGTACATCCATTCCTTTTTAATAGATTTTCTCTACAATATCCAGGCGCGACAATCGCTCATCTTCATACAAAATCTGCTCTATTTTCTGTATCCGTTGATGCGCTATTGTCTCATCTGCACACGCCAGCGCAACCCCCAGCCCCATCCATTTTCGATGGTTTTGATAGGCCTCTTCGCAAACCGAGGCGCCATACTCTTTTCTCAGCCGGGCCTGCCATTGCTTTATCACGCTGCGCTTATCTTTCAGCGAATTGCTCTCCGCCACATAGGCCGTGATCAACAGCGCCGCAATTCTCATTATTTTTGCAAAAATTCCTTTACCAGGTTGTCCAATTCTTCCGGCGCTACGCAGTGGAAATGCTTTTGCTCTGCCGTAAACAAATCCAAAATGGCCTGCGGCACCGGTTTGCCGGAAGCCTGCGCCAGGGCTTTGGCGGTCTGTTCCTGCCTATCTGCCGTATGGCCCAGAGCGGACAATACCGTGGCAGCAAATTTGTACGGGCTGGCCGTACACAGCAATACTGTTTTATGATCGCTGTTTTGCTCTTTTTTGTATTGTTGATATGCACAATACCCCACAGCGCTGTGCGGATCCAATAACACATTATGCGCTGCAAACACATCGCCGATGGCGCGGCTGGCCGCTTTGTCATCCGCCCAGGCCGCATAGAAATCTTCGCGTGCTTTTTCCATCAAATTTTCTTCCACAGTAAAGCGTTTTTGCGCCGTGCGCTGCTCCATCCACGTCCGGATCGGCTCCGGATCTTTTTCCGTTAATTCAAACAGCAAGCGTTCCAGGTTGGAAGAAATCAAAATATCCATGCTGGGCGAAGTGGTTTTATACAACTCTCCGCTGCAATCGTAGGTGCCCGTTTCAAAAAACCGGCTCAAAACGTTGTTTTTATTGCTGGCGCAAATCAGTTTCCCTACCGGCAACCCCATCTTTTTGGCATACCAGCCGGCCAAGATATCGCCGAAATTACCCGTCGGCACGACAAAATCCAGCAGTTCACCCAATTGTATTTCACCGCGGCGCAGCAATTCGGCATAGCTGGTAAAATAGTAGACAATCTGCGGCACCAAACGGCCAAAGTTAATGGAGTTTGCGCTGGTGATGGTATATCCGTTTTCCTCTACCATCTTGTGGAATGCCCGGTCTCCCATCAAACGTTTTACGCCGTTTTGGCAATCGTCAAAATTGCCCTCTACGGCCGTTACGCAAACATTATCTCCCTTTTGCGTGACCATTTGCAGCCTTTGCGCCGGGGAAACCCCGTCATTGGGATAACAGACCACAATCGCCGTATCCGCCTTATCCGCAAAGCCCTCCAGGGCCGCCTTGCCCGTATCGCCGCTGGTGGCTACCAAAACCAGCGATTTTTCCTTTTTGCCAACCGCCTTGGCGCTATACGCCATCAACAGCGGCAGCAGCTGCAACGCCACATCTTTGAACGCCAGCGTCGGCCCGTGATACAGCTCCATGGCATAAAGCCCCGGTTCAATCTCCGAAACAGGCACTCTTTTTTCATCGGTAAAAGAGGCATAGGCCTGCTTTGTCAAATTTTGCATTTCCTCCATGGGAACGGCATCAAAAAAGCCGTGCAAAACCCGAGCGGCTGCCTGTTCATACGGCAAACCCGCCAGCGCTTGGATCTGGTCTAAAGTCCATGCCGGCAAAGAGGCGGGCACATAAAGCCCGCCATCTGGTGCCAACCCACAGAGCACTGCTTCAAACGGCGAAGCAGTAGACGCTGTACGCGTAGAAATTAAAGACATCATCGTCAATCAATCGCCTTTTCCTTCATATAGTCCGGAACATTTTCAACATCGGCCGAAATGGAAAGAATCAGCCGTACATTGTTTTGTTCCATAATCGGTTCTAAACGCCGAACCAGCGGTTCCACTTCCGTGACGCTGCTGTTTGTCATCCGCAAAAAGCTATCCACAAAAATGGTATGAATATCAAAATCGCCTGCTATCAAACCGACAAGGAATCCATAAATCGAATCATGGTTATTCAGTGCAAAATCATCGGTTGTGACCAGGCGAATGCTATGTTTCAAGTTAAACATGTGGCGGGTATTGTCATCCACAAAAACGACTTTCCCCAGCGCATCATTCACAATGCCATTGGCCATTTCAACCATCTTCTTGGTCTTTCCGGAGCCTTTCACTCCACATACAAATCCGATCATACCTTACACCTCCATAAGTATTTGGTGGTTCGCTTTTATTATAATACAACCGTCCCTGTTTTTCCACCCCAACATACAAAAAGCGAGGGGAAGTTCCCCTCGCCGATGGGTTTTATATATTTTGCATCAAGCTCCGATACAAAGCCGGGTCACTCTGTTCCAAAAGCGCCAGCAGTTCTTCTTCCGTCATTACGGAGTTGCGGCCTTCTGCATACAGTTCGTCGATGCGTCTGCGCATTTCCAAAATCGCAGGATGCTTTTTATCCAAAGCCTTGTCCTGTTTTAAGTTAAACATACCGTTTACCCAATGCGCCACGCCCGCCACGCCGCTGGTTGCGTCCACCGCCACCATCGCCGGCCGGTTTAAGATCTTGTCCGTATCAAAGATATTGTAGATCTCTTCATCTTTCATCAGCCCGTCCGCATGAATGCCGGCCCGCGTTGTGTTAAACCACTTGCCCACAAACGGCGTTCTCGGCGGCACGGGGATGTTCATCTTTTCGCTAAAGTAGCGGGCAATATCGGTAATGGCCGTAAGATCCATACCGTCCGTTGTGCCCCTGAGCGAAGCATACTCTATCGCCATTGCCTCCAGCGGGCAGTTGCCCGTTCTTTCCCCGATGCCCAAAAGCGCACAGTTTACCCCGCTGGCGCCATACAGCCAGGCCGTGCCGGCATTGGAAACCACTTTGTAAAAATCGTTATGGCCGTGCCATTCAATCTGTCCGCTGGGCACCTGCGCATAATGGTTTAGCCCGTAGATCAGCCCCGGCACGCTTCTCGGCAGCGATGCGCCGGGATAGGAAATGCCAAACCCCATCGTATCGCAAATGCGCACTTTGATGGGAATGCCGCTTTCTTTGGACAGTTTCATCAGTTCCGTGGCAAAGGGGATCACATATCCGTATACATCCGCTCGCGTAGCGTCCTCCAGATGGCAGCGCGGAATGATATCATGGGACAAACAATCCTTCACAATCCCCAGATATTTGTCCGCTGCCTGCCGGCGCGTCAAATTCATCTTTTTAAAGATATGATAGTCCGAACAGGAAACCAAAATCCCCGTTTCCTTTACGCCCATTTCCTTTACCAAATCAAAATCGTTTTCATTGGCTCTGATCCAGGTCGTAATCTCGGGAAATTGCAGCCCCAGCTCCTGGCAGGCACGCACGGCGGCCCTGTCCTTTTCCGTATACAGGAAAAATTCGCTCTGCCGCACAATGCCCTTCGGGCCGGAAAGCCTGCTCAGCATCTTGTAGACATCTACAATCTGTTCCACCGTAAACGGAGAACACGCCTGCTGCCCATCGCGAAACGTGGTGTCCGTAATCCAAATTTCGTCCGGCATTTTCTGCGGCACCAGCCGATGGTTAAACGACACTTTCGGGATCGTATCGTATTCGTATAGTTCTCTGTATAAGTTTGGTTCCGCAACATCCTGCAACTCGTATTCGTATTCGTTTTCTTCCAATACGTTTCTTTTTCCTAATTCCAGCATGGCATAGCCTCCTTTCGCCTAAGCATTAGCCACTTACCCCGCATTTTTATTCCAGGCCCTCTACAAACTCTTTCAGTCTTTCCAGCCCTTTTACCAAATCTTCCATGGAAAGCGCATAGGACAGCCGGATCATGTCGTCCGCAAAAAAACCCGCGCCCGGCACAACCGCCACGGCCTTTTGTTCCAGCAAAGCTTCGGCAAAGCTCATGCTGTCCGTAATCTCTTTCCCTTCACACTTTTTCCCAAACAGCTGCGAAATATCCGCCATCACATAAAAAGCGCCGCGCGGCACATTGCAGCTAAGCCCCGGAATTTCACGAATGCGCCGCACCATTTCATCGCGGCGTTTTTTAAATTCCGCTACCATCTCTTTTACACAATCCTGCGGGCCGGAAATGGCTTCCAACGCCGCTGCCTGTGCAATGCTGTTGGGGTTGCCGGTGGCATGGCCCTGCCAGTTGGCAACGGCCTTTGCCAATTTTTCCGGGCAGGCCATATAGCCGATGCGCCAGCCCGTCATCGCATAGGTTTTGGACACGCCGTTTACCAGCACCGTTCTCTCCTTCATTTCCGGGCGGGCCGCCGCCAGCGAGATGGGCGTTTCTCCCTCATAGATAAATTCTTCATAGATTTCATCGCTGATCGCAATCAAATCGTGTTTTATGATTAAATCTGCCAGCGCTTTTACTTCTTCATTGCTCAATACGCCGCCGCACGGGTTATCCGGAGAATTTATCACAATCGCTTTGGTCTTTTCCGTAACCGCACTTTCCAGCGCCTGCAAATCCAGCGCAAAACCGTCTTCTTTGTTGCGTTCCACCAACACCGGTATGCCGCCCGCCATACGGATCAATTCTGGATAGCTCACCCAGCACGGCGTCATCAAAATCACTTCGTCGTCCTCTTCCAAAATGGCGCTGAACGCATCATGCAGGGCCTGTTTGGCCCCGTTGGTTACCACGATTTCATCCGGTGTATAGGTCAAATTGTTTCTGCGCGCCAGTTTTTCGCAAATGGCCCGGCGCAGTTCCAGCGTGCCGCGCGCCGGTGTATAGCGCGTTTGTCCCTGTTCGATGGCGCGAATCGCCGCCTGGCAAATTGGCAGAGGCGTATCAAAATCCGGTTCCCCTGCGCCATAGCTCACGACGTCCACGCCCTGGCTTTTCATCGCTTTTGCCTTTGCATCGATGGCCAGCGTCAACGAGCCCGCCACCTGGGCCGCTCTTTTGGAAAGCAAGTACATGGTTGTTAGCCTCCTTGGCAGTGTTTATGTTTTTATTATAACCCCATTGCAACATACTTTTGCGCAAGCTTTTACAAAGCTTTTTACAAAATTTTCGGGTTTTCTTCTCTGCGATGCGGCTATTTTATTTAATGTACGGGGAACCAAGCCTTTTTGTCAAGCGTTTGTCCCTTTTCCTTATAATTTCTTCTTTGCATTTGGCCGTTTTCTTGGTATATTGTATAGTACATTTCTATACGGAGGCGCTTAATGAATCCGGTTCATCTTATAACAGATTCCACGGCAGATCTTTCCCGTCAATATTATGACGAAAACAACATCATCTGCTTGCCATATACCTATATCATAGACGGCCAGCCCTATTCCGACGTGCCTGGCCAGACCGATCTTTCCGCTTATTATCAATCCATCCGGGAAGGGGCTTTGCCCTCCACCACCAATATCAACCATGCGGCCATTTTTGAGGCGGTTTCTCCTTTGATGGCGCAGGGCGAAGATGTGCTATACATCTGCTTTTCCTCTGCGCTAACCTCCACCTATCAATTTGCCGTTGCCTGCGCGGAAGAAGTGAATGCGCAGTATCCGGATCAACATTTTTATGTGGTGGACAGCCGTTCCGCCGCCATCGGGCAAGGCATTGTCATTCGCCATGCCGCCAAATTAAAAGCGGAAAGCTATTCCGCCCGGCAAATCGCCGAGGCGCTGCCTTCCTATATCCAAACCGTAGAACATTGGTTTATGGTGGATAGTTTGGATCACCTTCGCCGCGGCGGCCGTATCTCGGGCGCTTCGGCCGCTGTTGGCAAAATGCTGAAAATCAAACCCATTTTGCACATTGACGAAAAAGGCGCTTTAATCCCGACGGCCAAAATCAACGGCCGCAAAAAGGGTATGCGCTTTTTGGTGCAAAAGCTAGTAGAGCGCGCCGTATCTCCCGAACAGCAAACCGTCTATATCACCCATGCGGATTGTTTGGAAGACGCCCTCCATCTTAAAAAGATGATTGAAGCAGCACTTTCGGTAAAAAACGTGGAAATTGTTCCCCTAGGCGCGGTTGTCGGTGCGCATACGGGAGCCGGGCTTTTGGCTGTTGTGTTTGAAGGATCATCCAGAAGTTAATTTTTCCACTTTCCCTCCGGATTTTCGGAGGGATTTTTCTTTTTCCGCTCTTCTTAACCCATGCCCGAGCCTTTCTCTGTTACGGCCGGTTTTCCAATACCCAGGCAAACGCTTTGGCCGTTCTTATTTCCGGCTGCTGAAAATGGTTTCCCCGGTTCCATTCCAAAGTGCAGGTGATTTTCTCTTCCCTTAATCTTTCATAGCCGGTCCGAATACAGTCGCCCACGGTGGATAAAACCGGATGTTTGGTTTTTTCCTCTTTGTCTCCCAGGCTCAGATAAACAGCTTTGCTTTTTGTCTCGTGCTGGTTCATATACTCCATAAATCCCGGAAACCAAACCGACGGCGAAGCCGCCGCAACCCCGCAAAACCTTTCCGTTTGATACGAAGCCCAGAGCGCAAAAAGAGCCGCCAGCGAATATCCGCCGATAGAATAGCGTTTATTTTCCTCCCGGCACAGCTCCAATATCCCCTTTAGTGTTTCCACGGCGCAGCCGCCAAACGCCTCCTCTTTAAATACCGCAGGCGCCTTCCAGGGAGATAACTCCTCGTTCCAATCATTTACCTTTACCGCGATCAACCGAAACTGTCTTTGCGTCCGTTGTCTAATCTTTTCCGCCTCTTGTTCCATTTCGCACAGCATATCCTGTGTCACCGGCTGAATCAATACATCCGTTGCATTTGGGTTCCCATATTCATAAATCTCCATTTCTCTCTCCCTTCATCCACATTCATTTTCATAATTATCGGCTGGCGAAAAACATTGGATTCTCCCTACCGTCGATTTCTCCAGTTCCCTTTTCTCATAAAATTATAACACTCCTTCTCCCGTTCTCTTTTAAAACCCCGGGGACTGCATTTTTATATGTCCCTTTTTCCAAACTTTTTGCCGCCTTACTTTCAAAATGGACGGCCCCAAAACAGGACCGCCCATTTGTTTTTGTTCTTTTCTTGTCTTTGGCTCTTATCAGCGCAAATTTTTCTTACTGCGCCGTGCGGACGGTATTGATCATCTCGTCCACATAGCCTTTCATCTCGGTCTGTTTGGCATCGTCGGCTGCCGATTCATCCATCACGATGTAGGCCACGATAAACGGCACATCATCATGCCTAAAGGCATAGCCGTAAATGTGGCAATTCAGTGCAGCGCCATAGTCATCGGCGGTCTGCGTGCCGCTAAAGCACTGCGCGGCGCTGCCGTCTGTCATCGTTGCATCGGTGGTAACAAGCGCAAATTCCGCATATTTAGTGCGATAGTTCTGCATCAAAATTCCGTTAAAGGTATCGTTATACAGGGCCGTGAAAGCCTCTTTCAGCGGCGTCTCTACCGCTTCGGAGCCGCACGCCGCCACAATGGCGTAGTTTTTATTTCCCTTTTCATTCAGCGCAAACCCGCAGCCAAAGCTTTCGGCCGTCCAATCGGGCGTAGCGATGGTGTAGTGCGGGTCGGTCGCCGCAATCTCAAAGGTCTCGGGACAAGCGGTAGATCCAGCCACTCTACCGCCGGTTTTGTTGGCCATATTTGCTTCGCCCTTGTCTGTGGCTAGATGTAGCATTGTTACCTCAGCCGCACAGTGTCGGTATCATCAATGCAGCCAAAATAAGCGCCGGAGCTTTCTCCGTGCGACTCCTCTTCTATCTTTTTTCTTTGCATAACAGCAATTCTTATTCCATCTATTATACACAAGTATACTGCAATGTTTACAAGCCTTGTACGGCATTTTTATCCCGTCACTATGCCAAGTTTACCCCCTATCGTAAAACTTTCTCCGTTTTTTACGGCAACCCTAAAATTAAAAAAGAGGCGGCCTGCATTGCTGTAAAATGAGCCGCCTGCTTATCTGCTTTGACATTCGCAAAAAATAGATCGCGTTTTCTCTTTCGATCAATAAAAAAACCCAAAATATCCTGACGATATCTTGGGTTTTTGCAGTTTATTTTTCAATCGGTTTCATCGTCGGGACGATTTAGGACATCGTTTCAATTCTTGCTATAACCCAACATAGTTCAAAATAAGTCGCAAATCAGATTTTTTCAAAATCCTACTTTACTTTATTTTCGATTAGTTTCGTGGGGGCTTTGTGTAAGAATTGATGTAAATGATGTAAATGCTTTTATCCACCAACTATGAAGTCCGTATCAATTTAATCTGTCAAACCGACACTTTATTATACTCATTTTTGAAGTAGGAGTCAAGACCTTCAAATTCGGACTTCCTCAGCTCCTTTGTTACATCGGTATAGATGTTGAGCGTAGTTGAAATATCCTTATGACCGAGCGTGTCCTGAATGACCTTAACATTTACCCCTGCTTCGCACATTCTTGTTGTGAAAGTATGCCTTAAAGAATGGCAGCTAAAATGCGGGAGCAATACTTCTGCATTTTCATCTTTCAACAACTGCTCATCGTTACAGTCACGAATAATACGGCGAATTGCTTTGTTGAGGGTTGCCTGATGTTGCGGCTGTCCGAAACGGTTGATGAAGATAAAATCGGTGTATCCGTCAACAGTCGCTTCACAATGAAGGTCAAGTAATTCCTGTCTTTCTTTTTCCATTAAAAATGCTTCTTTGACGAAACCGAGCATAGGCACTTTTCTTCTTCCTGCCGGGGTTTTGGTCGTATTAACATTGAAGTAACAGCCACGCTTACTGCCCTCGGTACGATGGTCATAGTAAACCAGCGTGTGGTTCACATCAATGATACCTTCTTCCAAATCAATATCGCACCATCTTAACCCTGTAACCTCTCCAACACGAAGTCCCGTACCAATCATAACCGCAAACACCGGATACCAATACTTTGATGTCGGAGAGTTTTTCAAATAGTCAAGAAACAACTCTTGCTCCGGCTTTGTTAAGGCTCTACGCTTCTCGGTCTGAAAACAATGGGACTGTTTCAACTCTTTGAGCACATTGTTTGACGGGTTATTCCTGATGTAGTCATCATCGACCGCCATATCCAAAATCTGATGGAGAACCGTATGAATATTATCAATGGTCGCCGGCTTCAGATGGCGTTCGTCTGCAAGGTAATTATAGAACCTCTTTATATCTGTTTTTCTCAGAGAAGATACAGTCTTTGAACCTATCTGATGACGGACAAAGGTCTCATACATATACTTATAGTTTTCAAAGGTGTTGTTTTTCAGACCTCGCTTCAAATCCTTCCAAAGCTCATAAATGTCATTGACCGTTGTGTATCGAGCTTCTGCCTTAATGCCATCGCTCTTGTCTTTTGCGATTTGTTCCTCTTTGTATCGCAGTTCATCAAGTGTCTTGGCATACACATAACGCCTTTTGTGGTTGGCGTCCGTCCAACTGAAATGGTATGTACCATCGGCTCTCTGTGATTCGCCTGTACGAAGCACTACTCTTGATTTGTCTTTTCTTTTTGTTCTTGGCATAACTTTTTCCTCCCTTAAATACTAAATTGCTTATCAAGATAATCAATAAATTTGTCTCGGATTACACAGACCTGAACACCGTTAGTGACAGCAAAGGGACAATCGCCCCTCATTATGATTTGCCTGATTTTTGTCCTGCCGATACCGGTGTACTCGGCTGCTTCCTCAACCGTTAAAACCTTCTTCTCCCAAAAGGGAGCATTTTCTTTTCGCTTTTCGAGTAAGACTCTGTAAGCTAAAACATCGTTGTCCATAAGCCCTCCTTCCTATATTGAGTACATTTTCTCAATGTACTCATCAAAAACTCGTCTCTTAATCATTCGTCTGTTTCCTACCCACAGAACAAACGGACATTTTTCTCGGCTTGTCATCTCATAGAGTTTGTCTCTGCCTATGCCTGTGTAAGCGGTCGCTTCATCAATCGTAAGGTAAGGCTTTACCCAAACCGGCACGGTTTCCACCTGATTACCTGAATTATTCAATTCAGTCTGCTTATTTCCCATAACACCACCTCCATCAGAGGGAATACTGCGATGACAGGTATTCCTCAAATTGTTTCCTTTTAATCAATCGCTTTGCCCCGTTCCAAAGAACGAAAGGACAATCTTCGCAATTCGATAGTTCTTTTATCTTTGATGTGCCAATGCCCGAATATTCCGAAGCTTCTTCAACCGTAAGGTTCATCTTCTTCCAAATTGGGACACTCGACATATTGGATTTAAGTTGTTTGTCAGACATACGCTGTAACCTCCTTGCCTTTGGTGATTACAGCATACTCAAAAGTCTGCGGTAAGCCAATTATGCGAATCGGCTCATCGCAGACTTGACTTTTTCCTTAAATCGAGTATTGCCTTTCGATAAACTCGTCAAAGACTTTCCTTTTAATCATTCTTCTGCTACCAATCCAAAGAACAAAAGGACAATCCTGACTTTCCGTCATTTCATAAAGCTTTCCCATTCCAATACCGGAATAAGCTGCCGCCTCCTCAATAGACAGGTTTGGTTTACACCAAAGAGGAATGTTGTAACGCTTCTTTTTTTCACTGCTATTTGACATTCCTGCACCCCTTTCCTTTGACCGAGGTGCGTTTGTCATAAACGATGTAATCCCAACCGCTGTTATTGCACTTATCGCAGTGGTCTTTGCTTTTCGCAAACGGGTCAAGACGCCTGACAACATAGTTTGGGTCGTGGATATAGTCGCTCAGACACTTGGGGCATAAGCAACGAACATCTCCGTTTCTGTCTGTGTTGTAAATCCATAAACCGAAAGTCTTTTTAAGAGCTGCGTTAATTTGCTTCCAAAGCCTTTCATCGTTTACCGAACCAATGTAGTCTGTCAGTTCATCCTTATTGACGGTCTGTATCTGTTCAAGAAGAACCATTGACGGCTTCTTCAGACCGAAGTCCTCACCCAAAATGATGTGTGAAGGAAGATACTTCTTTTTCATCACAGCTGTAACAGCCGCAACAATAATTGTCGGAGCGTTTGCATTAAAGTTGTCCGCCTGAATTACCATTACAGGTCTCTCTCCCGACTGGACAGACCCCTCCCTTTTTCCAAAATCGTAGTAGAATAAATCTCCACGCTGAATTTCTTTTCTCTGCATATATGTATAACCTCTCTGTTCATTTAGTCTTGAAAGTGCATTTCGTATCCGGAATTGAAATAACCCCTTCACTCATTTGGACAAAGGGGGTCAAAATGCACACCCAAAATC